>JAKFDB010000198.1:0-18715 GCA_036676315.1 Bradyrhizobiaceae bacterium | reverse complement strand
CTCGACGTCCGGGAGGCGGTGGATGGCGACCGTTTGCGGCCCGGCATGGCCGTGGTCGCGCCCGGGGGCCATCGCCATCTCGAAATCGAGGAGCGCCGCGGCGAATTCGTCTGCCTGCTCAGGGAGGGGCCGCTGGTCAGCGGGCACTGTCCCTCGGTCGACGTGATGTTCCATTCGGTGGCGCGCTCGGCCGGCGCCCAGGCGGTCGGCGTCCTGCTCACCGGCATGGGACGCGACGGCGCTGACGGTTTGTTAGCCATGCGCAAAGCCGGGGCGGAGACATTAATCCAAAGTGGCGAGACCTGTGTGGTAAACGGGATGCCGAAAGCCGCGTTCGAGATCGGCGCCGCTGACCGGGCCGTCGCGCTCGACCAGATCGGTGGCGTCGTCGCGGGGCTGATCGGCGAGAGGCCGCATCAGCGCACCGCGTAAGGAGAGTGTGATGACAAAGGCGAGAAGCGATTATCGCATCCTCGTGGTCGACGACCAGAAAAGCATGCGCGGACTCGCGACCTATTTCCTGAAGCAGATCGAGTTTCAGGACATCGATGAGGCGGAGAACGCCCGCGAAGCGTTGATGAAGATGCAGACCAAGCGCTACGACCTGCTGCTGCTCGACTGGAACATGGACGGCATGAGCGGCATCGACCTGCTGCGCGCCATCCGCTCCGTGCCCGAGCTCAACCAGATCAAGATCATCATGGCGACCTCCGAGCGCTCGGTCGACAAGATGGACGAGGCGACGACCAATGGCGCCGACCATTATGTCGTGAAGCCCTATGAGCTGCGTGACCTCGAGGTCCGGGTCAAGAAGGTCCTGGCCTGCTGAACGCCTGCCCATGACGGCGATCTCGCGAAGCCCCGGCCACCGTGCCGGGGCTTCGTCGTTCTGCGATGCGAAAAACCTGCTCCCACCTTTTCGCATCCTGCTCTAGACTGCAGCCCGATCTCGCCGGAGCCAGCCCATGCGCCTCCATCGCCGTCAGGTCCTTGCCCTGCTCGCCTGCCCCTTGGTCGCCGAGGTGAACGCGGCGCAAGGCGATTCGAACGCCTATGCCTTCAGCTTCGACAGGGCCGAAGGCGGGCGGGTCCCGCTCGAGGCCTATCGCGGCAAGCCGATCCTGATCGTCAACACCGCGACCCGCTGCGGGCTGGCGGGGCAGTTCGCCGGCCTCGAGCAGCTCTGGCAGCGTTATCGCACGCGCGGGCTGATGCTGATCGCCGTGCCGAGCAATGATTTCGGCGGACAGGAACCGCTCGCCGGGGCGGCGATCGCCGAGGCGGTGCGTCAGAGCCACGGTGCGAGCTATCTGATCACCGAAAAGGTCGCGGTGCGCGGCGAGACCGCCCATCCGTTCTACCGCTGGGCGGCGAGCCAGCGCCCGGCCGAGACGCCGAGCTGGAATTTCCACAAATACCTGATCGGCCGCGACGGCAGTCTTGCCGGCAGCTTCAGTTCACGCACCGATCCAGTCTCGCCCGAGCTGGTGCAGGCGATCGGGCAGGCGCTGGAGAAGCGGCGCTGAGGGAGTGGCCGGCGCTCGCTCTCAATCGCGGGCGTAGATGTCCTCGATCCGGATGATGTCGTCCTCGCCGGTATAGGAGCCGACCTGGACCTCGATCAGTTCGAGCGGGATCTTTCCCGGATTCTTCAGCCGGTGCGTGCAGCCGATTGGCAGATAGGCCGACTCGTTCTCGTGGACGATGACGGTGCGGTCGTCGATCGTGACCTCGGCGGTGCCGGAGACCACGACCCAGTGCTCGGCGCGGTGGAAGTGCTTCTGCAGGCTGAGCTGGCCGGCTTCCTTGACGTGGATGTGCTTGACCTGGAAGCGGCTGCCGATGTCGATGCGCTGATACCAGCCCCAGGGTCGGTAGATGCGCAGATGCTCGCTGGCCTCGGGCCGGCCGCTCGCCTTCATCAGCTCGACGAGATTCTTGACCTTGCCGGCGGCCGCCATCGAAGCGACCAGCACCGCGTCGCGTGTCGAGACCACGACGACATCGTCGAGGCCGACCACCGTGGTCAGCATCTCGTCGCTGCGCACCAGCGAGCGATGGGTGTCGATGACCACCGCCGGCCCTTCGAGGACGTTGCCGTCGGCGTCCTTGGGCTTGATCTCGTGGATCGAATCCCAGGCGCCGATGTCCGACCAGTCGAAGGAGGCGGCGAGCATGCCGGCCGATGCCGTACGCTCCATCACCGCGTAGTCGATCGAGATTTTGGTGGCGCGGGCGAAGCTTGCGGGATCGAGGCGCAGGAAGTCGAGGTCGCGCTTTGCCTTGTCGACCGCGGCCTCGGCGGCGGCGAGCACTTCGGGGGCATGGCGGGCAAGCTCGTCCAGCATCGTCCTGGCGGCGAAGAGGAAGTTGCCGCTGTTCCAGAGATAGCCCTCGGCGAGATATTGCGTGGCCAGTTCGAGCCTCGGCTTCTCGACGAAGCGGGCGAGGCGGCTGGCGCCGGGCTCGGCCAGCTTCTCGCCCGGCGCGAGATAGCCATAGGCCGTCGAGGGATGCGTCGGCGGGATGCCCAGCGTCATGATCAGCCCGGTGGCGGCGAGGCCGGCGGCGAGCTTGCAGTCGCGGCGGAAAGCCTCTGCATCGGCCACGACATGGTCGGAGGCGAGGGCGAGGCCGACCGCCTCGGGATCGCGCCGGCTCGCCAGCACGGCGCCGACGGCGATCGCCGCCGCCGAATCGCGGCGCTCGGGCTCGAGCACGATCTCCCCCTCGATGCCGCAGGCGAGCATCTGTTCGGCGGCGATGAAGCGGAAATCGTTGTTGGTGATGACGATCGGCATGTCGAAGGCCGGATCGGCGAGCCGCTGCAGCGTCGTCTGGAAGGTCGATAGCCCGCCCGCGAGCAGCGGGATGAACTGCTTCGGCATGGTGTCGCGCGAGAGCGGCCAGAGCCGGGTTCCGGCGCCACCGGCCATGATGAGCGGGACGATCTTGATCGAAGGCATCTTGCGTTCCCGGCGGCGAGCGAAGCGGTGATCCGCTTCCATCTACGGCAGCGAAGCTACCATCCGATAAACACCGGGTCTCGGGCGAAGCAGTCGCATCGCCACGCCGAGCTCAGCCCTTCGGCTTCTGCCCCGGGCGGAAGGCGACGATCACGGCCGGATCGGTCTCGAGATAGGGGCCTTCGATCAGGTCGATGCAGTAGGGGATCGCCGGCATCACGGCATCGAGGCATTCGGCGATGGCGCGGGGGCGGCCCGGCAGGTTGACGATCAGGGACTTGCCGCGGATGCCGGCGAGCTGGCGCGACAGGATCGCGGTCGGTACCTTGGCGAGGCTGACCTGACGCATCAGCTCGCCGAAGCCCGGCATCAGCTTGTCGATCACATCCTGCGTCGCCTCCGGCGTGACGTCGCGCGGGGCCGGGCCGGTGCCGCCCGTGGTGACGATCAGGCAGCAGTCCTCCGCATCGGCCAGTTCGGTCAGCGTGCGGGCGATGCCGGCGCGGTCATCGGGAATGACGCGCGAGACCGCCTGCCATGGGCTCGCCAGGGCCTTGCTGAGGTATTCGACGATCGCCGGTCCGCCTTCGTCGGCATAGACACCGGCCGAGGCGCGGTCCGAAACGGTGACGATGCCGATCTTGGCCGGGTTGGTCATGACTGCCTGTGCTCCCTCAGACGCGATGGAAGTCGCGGTACCAGCGCACCATGCGGGCGATGCCCTCGGCGAGCGGCGTATTCGGCCGGAAACCGACGGCCGCCTCGAGCGCGCCGACATCGGCCGCGGTGCGCAGCACGTCGCCCGGCTGGCGCGGTTTCATCTCCATCACCGCCTTCCTGCCGACAGCCTGCTCGATGGTGGCGATGAATTCCATCAGCGGCACGGGGTCCGAATTGCCGATATTGTAGAGCCGCCAGGGCGCCGAAGAGGTCGCGGGGCTGGGCTCGTTACCCGACCAGGCGGGATCCGGGGCGGCGATGTTGTCGAGCACGCGGGTAACCCCTTCGACAATGTCGTCGACATAGGTGAAGTCGCGCTCGTGCCGACCCTCGTTGAAGACCTCGATCGGCTCGCCGGCCAGGATCTTCCGCGTGAAGATCAGCGGCGCCATGTCCGGTCGCCCCCAGGGGCCGTAGACGGTGAAGAAGCGCAGGCCCGTCGTCGGCAGGCCGTAGAGATGGCTGTAGGCATGGGCCATCGCCTCGTTCGCCTTCTTGGTCGCGGCGTAGAGGCTGACCGGGTGGTCGACATTGTCCTCGACGCGGAAGGGCGTGCGGGTGTTGGCACCGTAGACCGAGGAGGACGAGGCATAGACCAGATGCTCGACGCCGCTGCGTCGACAGCCCTCGAGGACATGGCCGAAGCCGGTGAGGTTGCTGTCGAGATAGGCCTGCGGATGGGTGATCGAGTAGCGAACACCGGCCTGGGCGCCGAGATGGACGACGCGCTCGAAACGGCCTTCGGCGAACAGGGCCTGCATGCCTTCGCGGTCGGCGAGATCGAGCTTCTGGAAGCTGAAGCGGTTATGCCCGGCGATGCGGTCCAGCCGGGCCTGCTTCAAGGCGGGATCGTAGTAGTCGTTGAGGTTGTCGATGCCGACGACCTCGTCGCCGCGTTCGAGCAGGACCTTGGCCGTCTCGTTGCCGATGAACCCGGCCGCTCCCGTCACCAGAACGCGCATCGCCTTCCCAAACTGCTCCCGACCGCTCTTGCGTCGTCTATCGGCCAGTGCGGGGCCGCGGTCAACGCGGGGCGCTCAAACGCGCCTGCGGTCGCGCCATTGCCGCAGCAGCATGCGCCCGCGTGCCGCGAGCCGAGGCAGCGGCGAGCGGGCTGCGCCGACTTCGATCACCACATGCGCCATGGCCTGGCGCTCGCCCCAGGGATAGGCGCCGGCATCGACCCGGTCGCCGGCGCCGCTGTCGAGCCGGAAGGGCAGGCCGGAGCAGTTTCCGCTCCGATTGGATCGTTCAACTGCTCCGGCTTCTTGTGTGGTCGCGTTTTCCTCACGCGAACCGGTCACCGCCTCGCTCGAAAACGCGGCTTCGGCGAAATCGGCGCGCAGCATCTCGATCGCCAGCCCGCGGCCGGGCGAGAGCCGGGCGAGCGCCTCGTCATAGGCGATCTTGAGGAAATGTGCCTGGCCGGCGAAGTCGAGCAGGACGCCGGCGGCGATCGGGGTGTCGTCGAGCTGGAGCAGGTCGACCTGCGCCATCTCGGCTTCGACGAAGCGGCCGATCATCTCGCGGAAATAGGCGGCATCGGCCGGCAGCTTCGCCAGCGCCGTGCCGTTCCTGCCCTTCCAGCCAGCCGCCTCGAGTGCAAGGAAGCTCTCGAGAGCCGCTCCGACACCGGCGCCACGATGGCGGACGAGCCGCAGCGCCCCGGCGCGTTCCAGCAGGCGGTGTTGCTGGAGGCGCTTCTTGTGGCTCTGGCCGAGGGCACGGCGCAGATAGCTCTGCGCATCGTCGCCCGGCGCCGGGATCGCCATTGGCCGCTCCCAGCTCTCGAAGCGGTGCAGCGCGCTGCCGGTTTCGGCGCAGGCCGCCTCCAGAGCCGCGAAGACGACGCCCTCGACCGGCAGCAGCGGCAGGCGCAGCAGCTTCGGCAGATCGCCCGCGGCGGCGAGGAAGCGCAGCAAGGCGAGGGCAGCCGGCCCGGCGCGGCTGCGATCCAGCACCGGCGCGGACGAGACCTCGTAGAGCGGCACCAATGGCGCCTGCAGCATCGCGGCAAAGCCGGTATGGGCGTTCCGGATCCGGCGGAAGGCCCAGACGCCGAGCAGTTCGGCGTTGCTGCCCTCTGCGCAAAGGATGACGATATCGCCGGCCTGCTTCACCCGGCTCGGCAGGGCCGCGGCGATGGCGGCGGGCGCCATGTGCAGGTTCGGCGCCTCGGCGCGCAGGCACAGATCGGCGAAGGGCGTCGCCATCTCGCCATAGCTCGCAGCGGAAACGCGGCGGACGTCGATTGCGTCGCTCATGTCCGCTGCAAGTCGCGCCGCAGTGACAGGACGAAGCCGATGACCTGCGCGGTGGCGCGGTAGAGATCTTCTGGAATGCAGTCGTCGAGCTCGACGGCGGACAGCGCCTGCGCCAGCAGCGCGTTCTGCTCGATCGCGACGTCGTGCTCGCGCGCGGTCTCGACGATCTTCTGCGCGATCTCGCCACGGCCCTTGGCGGTGACGCGCGGGGCGCCGTGCCCGTCATATTCGAGCGCGACGGCGACCTGCCGGGAGAGCGGTTCGGTCATGAGCGGCGGTCCAGGAACTGGCCGGCCGCGGCCTTGGTCTGGCGGGGATGGCCGGTTCGCACTTCGAGCTCGGCGCTGTCGAAGCGAGCCTGGACCAGCGAGGCCTCGAGGTCCGGCCCGGCCTGGCGCAGCAGACGGCTGGTTTCCTCGCGCTCGGCCCAAAGCGAGACGGCAATGGCGCGCCCCTGCAAGGTCACCAAGCCCTGGAGGGCGCCGAGCGGCTCGGCATCGAGCCCGAAGCGGACGCGCCAGACCGGTGCTTCCGGCGTACTGCTGCCCGGTTGCGGCGGGTCGCGCTCGATTTCGAGGGGCAGCACCGCGGTGCCGTTGTGGAGGGCGAGTGGGATCTCGGCGAGCCAGCGCGTCGGCGCCTGCGTCTCGCTGCGTCCTGCCTCCGGCGGCAGCGAGGCGTATTGCGCCAGCGCGATCCGGTCGAGCCCCGCTTCGGCCTGCTCGAACAGGGTCTGGGCGATCGCCGCCGGGCGCGCCGCCGGCGTCAGGCTCGGCTCCTGGGCCGGTTGCGGCGTCAGCAGGCCGGGGCGCGGCATCGCGGGGCGGGGATCGGCGGCCGGCGGCGCCGGGGCGTTCGGGCCGCCCGACTGTCCCGCGCGCGCCAGGGCGGGCTCGTCGTCGGCAGATTGGGCCTCGCTGGCCGGCAGTCCCTGGATGGCGGGCCGCAGCATGTCGCGCAGCGCCAGCAGCCCGGCCTTGAGATCGACCTGGGGAGGCCGGGCTTCTCCTGCCGCCTGGCGGGCTTCGAGGAAGAGGCCCGAGCGCGCAACCGCGCCACGCAGGGCCTCGGCGGTCAATGGCTTGCCTTCGACCGGCAGCCGCTGGGCGAGGATCTGGTCGACCAGCGCGAGCAGCGGTTTTGGCAGGATCAGCGCGACCGAGCCCTGCGCCAGCCCGCCGAGATTGGCGAAGAGCGGGGCGAGGCTGTCCTGCCGGGCGATGGCGGCGCCGAGCAGCGGCCCGGCCACCGAGCGGGGCGAGGCGGGGATCGGCGCGGCTATTGCGGCGGCGCTCGGCTGTTGTGCAAAAAGGGGCGCGGAAGCGGTAGCAGACGCCAAAACCGATGCGGTGACTGCGCCGGCCAGCGGGAGAGGGGCGGGGGTGGTTGCCCCCGGCTGCGGTGCCGGAGCGCCCGGGCGCGTCGCCGGCAGGGCCGGCTGGGCCGGGTTTGCCGTTACGTTCGCGGCAGGGGCGGGCTGGTCGGAAGGGGCAGGGCGGGTACCGACCAGAACGGCCTGAAGCGGAGCGCCCGGCTTTGCGGGTTCGTCGAACCGGAGCAGCAGGCTGGCGCCCGGCTGCAGGTTGGCCTGCCGGGCTTCCGGCCCCGCCAGCAGGAGCGCGATCTTGACGCCGTTGACCAAAGCGGTGGCGTTGCCTTCGCCGTCGAGCGACAGCAGCTTCGCCTCGACCGTCTTGCCCGCGGCGAGGCCGGCGCTGTTCAGCGCCGCGAGCAATGTCGCGAAGTTCTGGCTCTGCGCCAGCGTGGCGAGGTTCACCTGGATGGTCGGCTGAACGGGCATGCGCGGAGCCTGTCACGAAAGATTGAGGATTTCCTTGCGCAAGGTCGCCTTGCGCCGGCCGCGCTGGTGCGGCCCGGCCGTATCGGGCAGGCTTTCGCCTCGCCGTGGAGATCGTCATGAATTATCGCCAGCTCGGCCGTTCCGGCCTCAAGGTCTCGCCGCTCTGCCTGGGCACGATGATGTTCGGTGCAGCGACGCCGGAGCCTGAGTCGCGGGCCATCATCGACCACGCCGCCGCGGCCGGGATCAACTTCATCGACACGGCCGACGCCTATTCCGATGGGCGCTCGGAGGAGATCACCGGGCGCGCCATAGCCGGTAACCGCCATGACTGGGTGCTGGCGACCAAGGCGGCGAATCCGATGGGGCCGGGGCCGAACCAGCGCGGACTCTCGCGCAAATGGCTGCTCCAGGCCTGTGAGGCGAGCCTGAAGCGCCTCGGCAGCGATTTCATCGACATCTACTACCTGCACAAGGAGGACCACGAGACGCCGCTCTCCGAGACGGTGCGCGCCATCGGCGATCTCGTGCGGGCCGGCAAGATCCGGCATTTCGGTGTCTCGAATTTCCGCGCCTGGCGCGTCGCCGAGATCTGCCGGCTCTGCGACGAGCTCGGGATCGACCGGCCGGTAGTCAGCCAGCCCTATTACAACGCGATGAACCGCATGCCCGAGGTCGAGCACCTGCCGGCCTGCGGCCATTACGGGCTCGGCGTCGCCAGCTATTCACCGCTGGCGCGCGGCATCCTCACCGCCAAATACGAGCCCGGCCAGGCGCCGCCGGAAGGCACGCGGGCGGGGCGGGCCGACAAGCGCCTGCTGCAGACCGAATGGCGCGAGGAATCACTGGTGATCGCGCGCCAGATCCGCGACCACGCCGCGGCGCGCGGCATGACGCCGGTGCAGTTCGCCGTGCTCTGGGTGCTCAACAACAAGCTCCTGACCGCGGCGGTCGCCGGGCCGCGCACCATGGAGCAGTGGCAGGCCTATCTCTCGGCCCTCGATGCCAGCTTCAGCGCCGAGGACGAGGCCCTGGTCGACGAACTGGTGCCGGCCGGCCACCCCTCGACGCCGGGTTATACCGATCCGGCCTATCCGCTGGAGGGGCGGGTGGCGCGGACGGGGTGAAAAGCCGCGGCCTATGTGCCCGCTGGCGTTTGATGGGACCGACCGAATGCGAGGTCATCCCGGCCGGAGCGCAGCGGAGAGCCGGGATCCATGCCTGAGCTTGCCCGGCATAGGTTCCGGCATGGGTCCCGGGTCTCCCTGCAGTCGCCCGGGACGACGCGGCTGCAATCCGAGAGTAGGCTCACGGATGCAGCTTCAGCCCCTTGATCGCCTTGTCGACCGCCTTGCGCCCGCCATGGAGGGCTAAGCCGACGAGGTCGAGCGCTTCGGTCGTGACCGCTTCGACCGCAGCACGGTTGGCGTCGTCATGGCCGGTGGCGAAGAGCTCGCGGGTGTAGAGCGAGGGATGCAGTCCGGCCTCGCCGGCACGGCGCAGGGCGCGGGTGAGATCGGCCGAGGATGCCGCGAAGACCAGGACGGGCTGGCGGATCAACGGGCCATAGACCTTGCCCGAGCCGTCGCGGTAGGCTTGTCCGCCGAGTTCGGGCGCGGCGGCGACGAGCCCGCCCGACAGGAAGCAGGCGACATTGAGCTTCTGCCAGGCGGCGAGCTCTTCGTGGACGATGACGGCAATCTTGGTGTCGAAGCGCATGGCGAGCACGATAGGGCGCGAGCGGCCGACCGGTCTTGAACGTTCGTGCGCGGCGGGCGACTGGATTCGCACGGCGCCGGACGAGAGCGGCCCGGAGCGGATCGAAGCCTTTTTCGGCGGCCATGCCTATGATCCGCACCGGCACGACACCTATGCGATCGGCTACACGCTCAGCGGCGTGCAGAGCTTCGATTATCGCGGCGCCAAATGCGACTCGACGCCCGGGGACCTGATCGTCCTGCATCCCGACGAGGTGCATGACGGGCGAGCCGGCATGGCAGGCGGCTTCCGCTACCGCATGGCCTATGTCGAGCCGGGGCTGGTCATGGAGGCGCTCGCCGGCCGGGCCGGCGCCGCGCCCTTCGTCGGCGCTGCGGTCTGCCGCGATGGCGAGTTGCTGCGGGCGCTCATCGGCCTGCTCGGCGACCTCGACCATGCGCTCGAACCACTGGAGCGCGACCAGGCGGTCGGCGCGCTGGCCGAGGCCCTGCTGGCGCTCGACCCGTCCTGCGCCCTGCGCCGGCCGGAAACGCTGGCGGAGCGGGCCTGCCGGCAGGCCCGCGATTTCCTGGCAGAGAGCCTCGATGAGGCGGTCGACTCGCAGATGCTCGAGGCGATCACCGGGCTCGACCGCTATGCGCTGGCCCGGCAGTTCCGCCGGCGCTACGGCACCAGCCCCTATCACTACCTGGTGATGCGGCGGCTCGAGCGCGCCCGGCTGCTGATACGCAGGGGCGATGGGCTGGCCGAGGCCGCGGCTGCGAGCGGCTTTGCCGATCAGAGCCACATGACGCGGCGGTTCCGGCAGGCCTATGGGCTTTCGCCGGGGCGCTGGTGGGCGATGCAGTGCGGGGCGATGAACCGGGCCGCGTGAGCCCGTGTCAGTTCAGGACGCAGAAGCCGCCGACCACGACCTGCGAGCGGCACCAGATGCGGGGCTCCTCGGCCGAAGTCAGCCGCAAGGGCACCGGCTCGGTGGCCGTGGCCCGGCTCGGGCTGGCGGCGCGCGGCGGCTGGGCCTGTGCCGGCTGGCTGGCCTGCCGGCTGCGCAGGCCGGGCGTGATCAGGACGGAAGAACCGTCGCGGTTCGCCGGGCTCGTCTGGCTGCTCTGCGAACGGCTGCCGCCGAACCTGAACTTGGCGGCTTCGGCGCTGGCCGGCACGAGCATGGCGGCAAGCGTGGCGACTGCAAGGATCCGGATCATCGCTGGCTCCATCGACTGCCGGCGAGGTTGCCGGAGTTCCGCCGGCTTGCCCAGCGGAGCCTCGATTCAGTCTGAGCAAGCGGTTAAGCGCACTGCCGGAATGCGGCCCTGGCTCAGCCCTGCATCTGTGTCAGACCATCCCAGGCGGCCATCGAGGCCTGCGCGATCGCTTCCAGCTCTGGCCGTGTCGCGCCGTCGCGGGCGCGGATCGACATGCCCTGCTGCACGGTGACGTAGAACGAGGCGATCATCGCCGGATCGCATGTTGCCGGCAGCTCGCCCGCTTCGAGCGCCCGGCGCAGCCGCGCCTCGATCACCGCCTGGGCCTCGTTCCGCGCATCGCGCAGCGCCTCGCTGGTCTGCGGGCTCGTGCCGGCGCCATGGACGACGGAGAGCACGACCATGCAGCCGGCCGGCTTGCCGGGCCTGGTGAAGAGCGCGGCCGAGCGCATCAGATAGGCCTCGACGGCGGCCTTCGCGGTCGGTGCCTCGGCGATCTCGCGGCCGAGCACGACGCCGTCGCCCTCTTCATAGAGGGCCATCGCCTCGCGATAGAGCGCGTCCTTGCTGCCGAAGGCGGCGTAGAGGCTCGGCGCATTGATGCTCATCGCCGCAGTGAGCTCGCTCATCGAGGCGCCCTGGAAGCCTTTCTCCCAGAACAGCATCATCGCCTGATGCAGTGCCTGGTTCCGGTCGAAGGCGCGTGGCCGGCCGCGTTCTGCCAAGGCGATCTCCTTTCTGTATCGATCGATAAATAATCCTCTTGACGAAGCGCGGCAAGCGCATCACCTGATATGTATCAATCGATACACAATAGGTGATGCGATGACGAGAATGACTGGAAAGAAGGCGCTGGTGACCGGCGGCAGCCGCGGCATCGGGGCGGCGATCGCGCTCAGACTGGCGCAGGAGGGCGCGGATGTCGCGATCACCTATGAGCGCGCCCGCGACAAGGCCGAGGCGGTCGTCGGCCAGATCCGTGCGCTTGGTCGCAAGGCGGTAGCGCTGCAGGCCGACAATGCCGATCCCGCAGCGGTCAAGGCTGCGGTCGATACGGCCGCGAAGGAGCTCGGCGGGCTCGATATCCTCGTCAACAATGCCGGCATCTGGCATTATGGCGAGGTCGGAAGCTGGGATCTCAAGGAGATCGACGCGATCCTCTCGGTCAATGTCCGCGCCGTGATCGTCGCCTCGCAGGCTGCCGCCGCCCATCTGCCCGATGGCGGGCGCATCATCACCACCGGCTCCTGCCTCGCCGAACGCGTGACCGAGCCGGGAGTGGCGCTCTACGCGATGAGCAAGGCGGCGCTGATCGGCTTCACCAAGGGGTTGGCGCGCGATCTTGGGCCGCGCGGCATCACCGTCAACGTCGTCCATCCCGGTTCGACCGATACGGACATGAACCCCGCCGCCGGCGAGCAGGCCGACGAGCAGCGCGCCCGCATGGCGATCCCGCGCTTCGGCAAGCCGGAGGACATTGCCGGCCTCGTCGCCTATCTGGCGAGCGAGGAGGCGCGCTTCGTCACCGGAGCCGGGTTCACCATTGATGGCGGGGTGAACAGCTGAGGCCTCCCGCAAGGCATCAGGGGGCGATTTGCGGTCGCCCCAGCGCGCTTGCTTGACGATTCGTTGCCGGATCACCCGTGGTTTCGACGATCGGCCTAACCGCCCGCTAAAGCCGGCATGGCAGAGTGCCGGGGCAGAGCGGAGCCTTCGAGAGCATGTCGGAAACCACGGGACTGGCCCAGAGCCGCGTCCCTTCTCGTCTGGACTGGGTCGATACCGCCAAGGGGTTCTGCATCATCCTGGTCGTGCTGATGCATGTCGTCGTCGGCTTCGAGGTCGCGCAGGAGCGCGAGAGCTGGATCGACCCGTTCATCGACTGGGCCAAGCTCTTCCGGATGCCGGGCTTCTTCCTGCTCTCGGGGCTGTTCGCCTCGCGCCTGATCGGGAAGAGCTGGCCGGATTTCCTCGACCGGAAGGTCGCGCCCTTCGTCTATTTCTACCTGCTCTGGCTGGCGATCCATTGCCTGCTCAAGTTCCAGACCTGGGGCCAGGGCGATGCGGCGACGCTGTTCGGCTCCTATACGCTCGGGCTCGTGCAGCCTTTCGGCCTGCTCTGGTTCATCTATCTGCTGGCGGTGTTCTTCGTGGTGACGAAGGCGGCGCGCGGCTATCCGGTGGCCTCCTGGCTGATCGCGGCGGCGCTCGCGACCGTGCCGGTGACGACCGGCTGGCTGCTGGTCGACCGCTTTGCGGGCTACTACGTCTTCTTCCTGAGCGGGGCGCTGTTCGCGCCGACGATCTTCCGTTTTGCCGATTGGGTTCGGGACCATCGCGCCGCTGCGCTGCGGCTCTGGCTCGGCTGGGCGGCGGCGAGCGCCTTCCTGATCAGCCTCGGCGGCTATGAGGCGCTGCACGAGACTTTCGGGGCCGATCTGGTGCTGGGTCATGCCGGGGCGCTCGGCATCGTCGCCCTGTCGGTCGTCCTGGCCGGGCGCCTCGGCTGGGTCGCCTATTGCGGCCGCAACTCCCTGCCGGTCTATCTCGGCTTCTTCATTCCGATGGCGCTGACGCGGGTGCTGCTGATCAAGGCGGAAATGCCGTTCGATGTCGGCGCGGCCTCGCTGCTGCTCACCGTGCTTTGCGTCGCGTTGCCGCTGGCGCTGCACCGGCTGGTCCGGGGAACGGCGCTTGCCTTCCTGTTCGAGCGTCCGCGCTGGTTCAGGCTGAGATCGGCCGGCAATGATCGCGCCGAGCCTACAGAGCCGATGCCGGTCTTCGAACCGGAAGACGGTGCCGCTTCGGAGCTCAATGCCCGGGCAGGACGATGATCGTCGGCTTTGCCGGCAGCGAAGCCTTGGACAGGACGATCTGCGATTGCTCGCGCCGCTCGACCGGCCAGAAATCCTGCGAGCGCGCGAGAAAGCGGTTGAGCGTGCCGCCGCCGAAGAAGTGCATCGGGATCATTGCGCGCGCCTGCAGCGATTTCAGTACCTCCAGCATGCCTTCCTGGTCGAGCGTGTAGCTGCCGTCGACCGGGAAGAGCACGATGTCGACGCGGCCGAGCGCGCGTAAGTGGCTGGGCTCGAGCGGGTGGTGGAGATGGCCGAGATGGGCGATGCAGAGCTCGCCGATCTCGAAGACGAACATTGAATTGCCGTCGAAATCGGTGCCGCCGGAATAGGTGCGGATATTGGTCGGGACATTGCGCACGCGCAGGTCGCCGAAGGTGACGTCATGTTTCGCGGCGGCGGTGCCGCCGGGGTCCCAGCCGGGCAGCACGCGCTTGATCGCCGGGTCCGGCGCCCGCGAGTAATGCGTCGAATGCGCCTTGTTCATGGTGGCAATGTCGGGCGTCTCGCGCGGACGGACATAGTCGTTGTAGTCGGTCGCCGCCTTCACGCCGCCGGGCGTCTCGATCAGGAAGGTGGCGTGACCGACAAAGGTCAGGCGGACCTCGTCCTTGCCGAGATTGGCAAGGCTGATCGGCAGGCGGCTTCGCGCCATTTCCGGGCGGCAGCCGGGCTCGCCATTCTCCGACCGGGCGGGCGAGGCCAAAAGCAGCGCCGCGCCCAGCACGGCGATGCCATGTCGCAAGAGAGTGTCCGACAAGCCCATCGCAAGCTCTCCGCCGCTGCCCCAGCCAGGCAAAGCTTCAGGCAAAAGCCGGGCCGTGGAAAGTCCGGGAGCGCGCTCTGGCGGTTTCGTGACCGCCGGGCGTTCAGTCGATCCGGACCGAGACCGCGCTGTCGGCGAGGCGGCGGAACAGGGTCTTGCGCCGCAGCAGGGGCAGCCAGTCGTAGAGGAACATCTCGGCCGGCCGCCAGATCACCACCCAGCCGACGATGACCAGGCTTTCCTGGATCACCCGCGTGAACGGCCCCTCAAAGGCCTGGGTCAGCAGCCAGATCAGCGCCATGCAGAGCGAAAGCCCGGCAAGGCCGATCAGGAAGGCGAGGCGGCCATCGCGGAAGAGTTCGCGGATCGCGCGGGCCTGCTCGCGTTCCTTGGCGCGGAACCAGCCCTTGATCGCGTCGGGGATATAGGTGCTCGGATCCGGAACAGAGCCGGGCGATTGCAGGTGGACCAGGATTTCGATCGGCTGCTTCTTCGGCAGCTCCTCGGCCCATTCGAGGATGTATTGCTCCGCCTCGGCCGAAAGGTCGCGCTCGCGGAAGGGAAAAGGGTCGAGATTGTTGAAGAGCTGGGCGCTGTCGGTCAGGCGCAGCTCTATGGCGCCCTTGCTATTCGTGGCCGCCACAGTCCGTCCCTCCGCCTCTGAGGGATTCTCTAAAGCCCGGCGCTGCCATGCGGAAGCGGGAAACGGTTCCGGGGATGCCGAAGCGCCCTCCTCGAAGGCCTGGTAGGCTTGCCGGGCGGGAGGAGCGATCACCAGCGCGCTGGCGAAGGTCTGGAGCCGCGCAGGTCCAGCCAAACGAGCCAGCCAAAGCCACCGCCCGGTTGCAGCCCGCTGCCCCTGTCGCTACATACGCGGCAGATTTCCCAAAAGCCTCAGGCCATCACGTCCGAGAGCGGAGTTCGCACGCTTATGTCCCGTCAGTTCATCTATCATATGCGCGGCCTGTCGAAGACCTATCCGGGCGGCAAGCAGGTCCTGAAGGACATCCACCTGTCGTTCTATCCCGACGCCAAGATCGGCGTGCTCGGCGTCAACGGCGCCGGCAAGTCGACCCTGCTCAAGATCATGGCCGGCTTCGACAAGGAGTGGACCGGCGAGGCCTGGGTCGCGGACGGCGCGCGCGTCGGCTACCTGCCGCAGGAGCCGAAGCTCAATGAGGAGCTGAACGTCCGCGACAACGTCATGCTCGGCGTCGCGCCGCAGAAGGCGATCCTCGACCGCTACAACGAACTCGCCATGAACTATTCGGACGAGACCGCCGATGAGATGACCAATCTCCAGGACGAGATCGAGGCCAAGGGCCTGTGGGATCTCGATTCCAAGGTCGACCAGGCGATGGACGCGCTGCGCTGCCCGCCGGACGACTGGGAAGTCGGCAAGCTCTCGGGCGGCGAGCGCCGGCGCGTCGCGCTCTGCAAGCTCTTGCTGGAGCAGCCCGAGCTCTTGCTGCTCGACGAGCCGACCAACCATCTCGACGCCGAGACCACCGCCTGGCTCGAGGGCCATCTGCGGACCTATCCGGGCGCGATCCTGATCGTCACCCACGATCGCTACTTCCTCGACAACGTCACCAGCTGGATCCTCGAGCTCGATCGCGGCCAGGGCATCCCCTATGAGGGCAACTACTCGGCCTGGTCGGTGCAGAAGCAGAAGCGCCTCGCCCAGGAAGGCCGCGAGGACGTCTCGCGCCAGAAGACGCTGGAGCGCGAGCAGGAATGGATCTCGGCCTCGCCGAAGGCGCGCCAGGCCAAGAGCAAGGCCCGCATCCAGCGCTATGACGAACTCGTGCAGAAGGCCTCGAACAAGGGGCCTGACACCGCGCAGATCATCATTCCGATCGCCGAGCGGCTCGGCAACAACGTCGTCGACTTCGAGGATCTGTCGAAGGGCTTCCAGGACAAGCTGCTGATCGACGGGCTCACCTTCAAGCTGCCGCCGGGCGGCATCGTCGGCGTGATCGGCCCCAACGGTGCCGGCAAGACGACGCTGTTCAAGATGATCACCGGCGTCGAGAAGCCTGATGCCGGCACCATCAAGGTCGGCGAGAGCGTCCAGCTCGGCTATGTCGACCAGAGCCGCGACTCGCTCGACGACAAGAAGAACGTCTGGGAGGAGATCTCCGGCGGCAACGACATCATCTATCTCGGCAAGCGCGAGATCAATTCGCGCGCCTATTGCTCGGCCTTCAACTTCAAGGGCGGCGACCAGCAGAAGAAGGTCGGCTCGCTCTCGGGCGGCGAACGCAACCGCGTCCATCTCGCCAAGATGCTGAAGAGCGGCGCCAATCTGCTGCTGCTCGACGAGCCGACCAACGACCTCGACGTCGATACGCTCAGGGCGCTGGAAGAGGCGCTGGAGGATTATGCCGGCTGCGCCGTGATCATCAGCCACGATCGCTGGTTCCTCGACCGGATCGCGACCCATATCCTCGCCTTCGAGGGCGACAGCCATGTCGAATGGTTCGAGGGCAATTTCCAGGATTACGAGGAAGACAAGAAGCGCCGCCTCGGCATCGACTCCACCATCCCGAAGCGCATCCAGTACAAGAAGTTCACGCGCTGAGCTGAGACCGGCGCAGGATTCAAAAAAGGCCCGCGCTCCGGAAACGGGGCGCGGGCTTTTTTCGTGCCGAAATCTGCAATGCTCCGAGTGCGTGGGTCATCCCGGGCTTGACCCGGGATCCATTCCGGAGCGTTTCCGATCAAGGCGCAGGCATGGAACCCGGCTCTGCGCGGAGTTTATCCTTGGGCCGACCGAAGGTCGGACCCGAGCGCTCCGGCCGGGATGACTGCACTTCGATCAAACCGTTGCGGCTCTGGACATCAGGAACCCCGACTCATGGCCGCGCCTCCCCGTCGAGCCGCCGCTTGGAGGCTTTCGCGCACGAGCCGTGAAGATCGGTGAGGAGCGGTCTCTCAGGCCTTGCCCTTCACCAGGATCCGCCCGTCGACGTCCTGGATGTCCCTGAGGCCGCAGAGCGCCATGGTGATGTCGAGCTCCTTGCGGATGATGTCGAGGCAGCGGGTGACGCCTTCCTCGCCCTGCGCGCCGAGCCCGTAGAGGAAGGCGCGGCCGATCAGCACGCCGCGGGCGCCGAGCGCTACCGCCTTGATCACGTCCTGGCCCGAGCGGATGCCGCCATCCATCCAGACCTCCATGCGGCCGCCGACCTGCTCGACGATGCCGGGCAGCGCCGCGATCGAGGAGACCGCGCCGTCGAGCTGGCGCCCGCCATGGTTGGAGACGATCAGCGCATCGGCGCCGCTCTGGGCCGCCAGCTCGGCGTCCTCGGCGTCGAGGATGCCCTTCAGGATCAGCTTGCCGCCCCAGCGATCCTTGATCCACTTCACATCGTCCCAGCTCAGCGCCGGGTCGAACTGCTCGGCGGTCCAGGAGGAGAGCGAGGAGAGATCGCCGACGCCCTTGGCGTGGCCGACGATGTTGCCGAAGCTGCGGCGCTTGGTGCCGAGCATGCCCATGCACCAGCGCGGCTTCATGGCGAGGTTGATCAGGTTGGCGAGCGTCGGCTTCGGCGGGGCGGAGAGGCCGTTGCGGATGTCCTTGTGGCGCTGACCGAGGATCTGCAGGTCGAGCGTCAGCATCAGCGCCGAGCAGCCGGCCGCCTTGGCGCGGTCGATCAGCCGGCCGATGAACTCGCGGTCCTTCATCACATAGAGCTGGAACCAGAAGGGCGCGTCGCTGTTCTCGGCGACGTCCTCGATCGAGCAGATGCTCATGGTCGAGAGGGTGAAGGGCACGCCTGCCTTCGCTGCGGCGCGGGCGGCGAGAATCTCGCCATCGGCGTGCTGCATGCCGGTGAGGCCGGTCGGGGCGAGCGCGACCGGCATCGAGACGCTCTGGCCGACCATGGTCGAGGCGAGCGTGCGGTTGGTCATGTCGACGGCGACGCGCTGGCGCAGCTTGATTCCGGCGAAATCGCTCTCGTTGGCGTGATAGGTGCCCTCGGTCCAGGCGCCTGAATCGGCATAGTCGTAGAACATGCGCGGCACGCGGCGCTTCGCCTGGATGCGCAGATCCTCGATGGTCAAGAGCTGGGCCATGGTCGCCTTGTCCGGATTGTCTTCGCTGCGCTCGGTCGCATGGAATATCGCGGGAGGCAACGGGTCGTTGGGTGCGCTGGCGCATGACAGCCGTGCTTCAGGCTTCGTTCAGGGGGCGGTTGCGATGGAAGGCCGGCGGCGCTGCGGTGGTTGAGCCGTGCGGTCCGATCCTGTAGGGCGGCCTTGCCCCTGTTTCTCTCAGCGAGATCTGTTCCATGTTTCTGCGGCTCGTCGCTGCGCTGCTGTTCTGCGGCTTCGCCTCACTCGCCAATGCCCAGCAGGCGGTCGGCTGGAAGACCGGTCGCGAGGCGGCCGCGATCGAGCGCAAGGTCGATG
>JAKFDB010000197.1:0-1646 GCA_036676315.1 Bradyrhizobiaceae bacterium | reverse complement strand
GCCTTCGACCACGCCTCCTCGTGCTCCAGGACGACGAGTGCGGTGGGAGCGCTCTTCCTCGCGGGCGCGGCCTTCTTCGCCGGAGCTGCCTTCTTCGCGGGGGCGGGAGCGGCCTTCTTCGCGGGCGCAGCAGCCGCCTTCTTCGCCGGAGCCGCCTTCTTCACGGGCGCAGCCTTCTTCGCCGGAGCCGCCTTCTTCGCGGGCGCAGCGGCAGCCTTCTTCGCCGGAGCCGCCTTCTTCGCCGGAGCCGCCTTCTTCGCGGGCGCGGGAGCCGCCTTCTTCGCGGGCGCGGGAGCGGCCTTCTTCGCGGGCGCAGCAGCCGCCTTCTTCGCCGGAGCGGCCTTCTTCGCTGCAGCCGGGGCCGGCTTCTTGGCAGCGGTCTTCTTTGCCGGCGGGGCCTTTTCGGCCACCGCGGCCTCCTTCCGCGGGCGGATCATCTTCCTCGCTGCAGATGCGGCCTGACCGGCCAGAGACTTCTTCGCGCTGCGGGCCATCACGGACTCCTTGGAACGGGCACCACGCGACCGGAAGGCTGCGGGCGTGATGCGGAGGTTAGCGAGTGCAGCCAACCGGACCAAGCAGGCGCACCGGACAAGACGAAACCGGCCGGTCCGCCAGGGGCGGACCGACCGGTTGTCGTTGTGTCGTTCAGGCGTCCTCTTCGCCGAGGATCGAGCGCAGACGCTTGGGCGCCGGAGCCTCCTCGACGGGGGCGAGGGTGTCACCCGGGGCCTGCAATGCCTCGAGCTGCTGGGTGAAGTAGCTCTTCAGGCGCGAGCGGTACTCACGCTCGAAGGACCGGAGGGTCTCGACCTCGGCGGAGAGCTTGTCGCGCTCCTTCTCCAGGTCACCGAAGAGCTGAGTGCGACGCTCGGCAGTCTCGCCGTCGAGCATCTCGGCGCGGGTACGGGCGTCGGACTCGAGGCGGTCGGACTTGACCTTCGCCTCGGACTCCAGCCGCTCGGACTTGGTCCGCGCCTCGCCGACGATCTTGTCGGCCTCGTTCTTGGCGTCCTCGACGAGCTCGTCAGCGTTGCGGGTCGCGATCTCGAGGAGTCGCGCAGCAGCGTTGGACGCCTCGGGAACCGTCTCGACGCGGATCGTCTGGATCTTCTGGTCCCCGGACGGCACGACGCTCGGCACGGCAGCAACGACCGGTTCCACCGGGGCAGGAGCCTCGACGGGCGCGGGTGCGACGGGCTCGGGAGCAACCTCGGCAACCGGCGCAAGCTGTGTCGGCGCATCAAACGCAGCCGACGATCCGGACTGTGCGGCAGAGAGCTTGGCACGAAGGTCGTCGTTCTCCTGGGTCAGGCGAGCCAGCTCGGCCTCAACCTCATCCAGGAACTGGTCGACCTCGCCCATGTCGTAGCCCTCGCGCAGCCGGACCGGCGTAAAGCGCTTGTTGCTCACGTCCTCAGGCGTCAGCGGCATGACCTCACCTATCTTCGAAGTACAAGGACAAACTGTCTCAGCGAACCTTAGCGCCTGCTGCCGAGAAGGCCGCATCAGCCGTGGCCCCGAGCGCAGGCAGGGCGTGTCGCCTGCCCATGGCGAACTCTAGAACAGCAACGTCGAGCGATTCACCGACAACGCGACGTACGCCAGGATCATCACCAGGATGAAGCTGAGGTCGAGCGCGAAGT
>JAKFDB010000196.1:0-8690 GCA_036676315.1 Bradyrhizobiaceae bacterium | reverse complement strand
CGAATTGCTGCAGGGTTTCGCCGAGCTCGGCTATGCCTTCCGCTTCGAGCGCTTCGCACTCGAACCCTTCGCCCAGCTCGCCTTGCTGCGGGTCTCCTCCGGCTCGGCGATCGAGCAGGGCGGGGCGGCGGCGTTGCGGGTCTTCTCCGGCGAGCAGAATCTCGACTTCACCACGCTCGGCCTGCGGGCCGAGGCGCAGCTCGGCGCGATGCCGCTGTTCGCCCGCGGCCTTCTCGGCTGGCGCTACGGCTTTGGCGACCTGACCCCGCAGGCGATGACCGGCTTCATCGCCGGCACCACCCCGGCGCGGGTCTTCGCGACGCAGATCGACCGCAATGCCCTGGTCGCCGAGGCGGGGCTCGACTGGCGCGTCAGCGCCGCGACCACGCTCGGCCTGGCCTACTCCGCCGCCATCGGCGAACGCACCCGCGACCACGCCCTCAAGGGAAGATTCGAGGTCAGGTTCTGAAGGCGGGTTAAACGCTGGTCGCTGCCGCCAAGGGCCTTTCCTAGCGGCTGCGGCTGGCTGCGTAGGCGACCTGGCGCTTCGAGCGCTTGTGACCGTACCAGGAAAGCTCGCGCTCGCCGACATCGGCGTGGATCAGCCCGTTCGGATAGGACCCGACACCACCGGTGCTGCTCAAAGCCTTTGCCGCCGCGACCGCCGCGCGGGTCGAGGTCGCCAGCGGCCGGAAGTCGATCGCGTTGCCGCGGTAGTGCTGCGAGCGCCGGGCGTGGCGACCGCCGCAGGTCGAGGTGATCTGGATCGGACCGATCTTGGCGACAAGCTCCTTGATCATCGCCAGAGTTTCGGGCTTGAGGCAGGCTAATCCCTTGACCTGTGGTTGAAATGAAATCTTCTCGGCAGGGATATTCGCTCGGGCGTAAACGGGTACGGATGCCGCAACGAGTGCAGCCAAAACAACGCGACGCATGCTCTACTCGACAAGGGGAAAGGGAAGTTCAGGCCACCAACGCTTGGTCTGGCTGAACCGTCTCGCTGGTGCGTCTAGATTTACCACAAGGCGAAAAGATGGCTGCGGCGCGATCGCGACATCGAGCGAGGGCGATGAGGCTCGGCCCCGGCGCCGGACGGCGTTCGAAAAGGCGCGCGGCAGGATGCCGGCGGCAGCGGCGATCCAACCGGCGGCCGGCAGATCGCTCATGCGCCGATGCGGATCGAGATCGCGATGGAATGACGGCCGGCATCGCTGCCTTGGACCGAGTACCCGCGCCGGGGCCGGAGCCTGCCTGCGATGGTTTCCGAGGCTTCCTTGGACAGCTGTCCGGGCAAGCCTGTGAGCTCTTCGGCCTGATCAGATTTCGCGCTGGATCTTGGATGCCGCTTTGGCGCGGCCTCTCGGCTTGGCTCGACCGGCGATCATGCGTTGCAGCGTCGCTGCGGCACGGGCGCCTGGCAGCGCGGGAGAGATGGTGCCGGCGGAGAGGATTGAACTCCCGACCTTCGGTTTACAAAACCGCTGCACTACCGCTGTGCTACGCCGGCTCCGGCGCTGCGGTACCAGTCCGGCGCGGCGAGGGCAAGGGCAGGGGTGGCCGTGCCGAACGTAAAAAGCCCCGCCACGAGGGCGGGGCTCGGCAGCCGGCAGGGCCGGCCGATCGGAAGTCGATCAGTGGTCGTAGGTCAGGATGTCGCGATCCTTGGTCTCGGGCACGAAGAGCATGCCGATGACGAAGGTCATCATCGCGATCACGATCGGGTACCAGAGGCCATAGTAGATGTCGCCGGTGCCGGCCACCATGGCGAACGAGGTCGCCGGCAGCAGGCCGCCGAACCAGCCATTGCCGATATGGTAGGGCAGCGACATGCCGGTGTAGCGGATGCGGGTCGGGAAGAGCTCGACCAGGGCCGCGGCGATCGGGCCGTAGACCATCGTCACATAGATGACGAGGATGGTCAGGATCGCGATGACCGTCAGCGACTGGGCGCTGAACAGCGCGCCGACGAAGCCGGTCTTGACGATGCGGGCGTCGCCCGGCGCCGGGTAGCCGGCCGCGACCGCTTCCTTGGCGAGGTTGGCGGCGAAGCTGGCATCGATCGCGAGCTCCTTGCCATTGACCGTGACCTTGGCCGGGGTGCCGGCCGGGGCCGGGGCCTGGCTGTAGACGATCGCCTGCGTGGCGAGCGTGCGCCGAGCGATGTCGCAGGGGGCGGTGAAGGTGCGCACGCCGACCGGATCAAACACCGAGCCGCAGGTGGCGGGATCGGCGACGACCTGGACCTTGACGTTGGCATGCGCCGCGGCGAGGCCGGGATTGGCGGCCTTGGTGAGGGCGCCGAAGAGCGGGAAGTAGGTCAGCGCCGCGATCAGGCAGCCGGCCAGGATGATCGGCTTGCGGCCGACCTTGTCGGACAGGGCGCCGAAGACGATGAAGCCGCCGGTGCCGAGGATGAGCGACCAGGCGATCAGCACGTTGGCGCTGTAGAGATCGACCTTGAGGATGCTCTGGATGAAGAACAGGGCGTAGAACTGGCCAGTGTACCAGACGACGGCCTGGCCGGCGGTGAGGCCGAACAGTGCGAGCAGGGCGATCCTGGCGTTCTTCCACTGGCCGAAGGCCTCGGAAAGCGGCGCCTTCGAGCCGGTGCCCTCTTCCTTCATCTTCTTGAAGGCCGGGGATTCCTGCATCTGCAGGCGGATCCAGACCGAGATCGCGAGCAGGAAGATCGAGGCCAGGAACGGAATGCGCCAGCCCCAGGCGGTGAACTCGGCCTCGCCCATGGTGGTGCGGATGCCGAGGATGACGATCAGCGAGAGCAGCAGGCCGAGCGTCGCCGTGGTCTGGATCCAGGAGGTGTAGAAGCCGCGACGGCCCGGAGGCGCGTGCTCGGCGACATAGACCGCGGCGCCGCCATATTCGCCGCCGAGGGCGAGGCCCTGGAGCATGCGCAGCGCGATCAGGATCACCGGCGCGATCCAGCCGATCGAGTTGTAGCTGGGCAGCAGGCCGACCAGGAAGGTCGAGGCGCCCATGATCACGATGGTGACGAGGAAGGTGTACTTGCGGCCGATCAGGTCACCCAGGCGGCCGAAGAACAGCGCGCCGAAGGGGCGGACGAGGAAGCCGGCGGCGAAGGCGAGCAGCGCGAAGATGGCGCGCGTATTCGGATCGAAGGCCGAGAAGAAATGCGCGCCGATCATCACGGCGAGCGAACCGTAGAGATAGAAATCGTACCACTCGAAGACCGTGCCCAGGGAGGAGGCGAGGATGACCCGCTTCTCTTCCCTGGTCATCGGCCGTGGGCCGGCGGCCCCCGATGCCTGTGCAATGCTCATGATCCGCTCCCGTAGTTCGTTCCCCCGACGCAGCGGACCACCCGCTGCGCCTCGACGCCGCCTTGCAGCGGTCTTTACCTTGGAGCCGGGCGTTGCCGACTCACGAAAGGTCCTAGAAAAGACAAGTTTGATGGGGAACGAATGGAGCCAGAACCTCCGACCTTCAAGCAGGCACTTGGTCTTGCACCAAAGGGTGTAAGACTAACGACTCATTAACAGGATAGGCCCGCTTTGCCGCCGCTGCGCCGCCGCCGACTCGCCTTCTAGGCCCAAGGCGGCTAGCGTTTCCGGCCAGCGGCATTTCCGAAGGACAGGAGGGGGCGACATGGTCGGCATCCCGGTTTTCCGTCTGGTCTGCATCGTGGGCGGTGTGCTGGCGCTCGGTTCGGGCGCCTCCGGCAAGCCCCTTGCCGGCTCGGTCGCTCCGGCGGGCGTCCGCGCGCCGGCGCTGGCTTCGGCACCGCAGGTCCGTGCGCTCGCGGGGACTATGCGGCCCGTCCGTCCGGGCTTGCGCAGCCATGGTCGCTATCTTCCGGGCCGCTATCTTCCGGGCTATGGCTACGGCCTCGGCGGCTATGGCCCGGGTTACTACGACCCCTCGCTCAACCTGTCGGTGCTCACCGCCGAGCCGGAATACCGATTCGAGCGTGCCGAGCCGCCGTCGATCCCCGTGGCGGTCGGCATCCAGCGCCCGCCGGCGGCGGATCCGGTGATCTACCGGATCGAGAGCCTGCGCGGGCGGCAGGTCGCCCGTGTCATCCGAATCGGCGCCGACGGCGTCATGCCGATCGATGGCGGCGGCCGGCTGATCGCAGTCGGGAAGCGCTGAGCGGTTTCAGCGCTGCCGCGTCGCCGCATAGAGCGCGATGGCGGTGGCGTTGGAGACGTTGAGGCTCTTGATCGCGCCCGGCATGTCGAGCCTGGCGAGATGGTCGCAAAGCTCGCGGCTGCGCTGGCGCAAACCCTTGCCCTCGGCGCCCATGACCATCACAAGCGGGCGACGCAGGCCGATCTCGTCGAGCGACACGTCCCCTTCCGAATCGAAGCCGACGCGCAGGAAGCCGCGCTTGCCGAGCTTGTCGAGCGCATCTCCCAGATTCTTCACGGCGATCAGCGGCACGTGTTCCAGTGCGCCGGAGGCCGATTTTGCCAATACGCCGGTCGCGGCCGGCGAGTGCCGGATGGTGACGATCACTGCCGTGACCGCGAAGGCCGCCGCCGAGCGCAGGATCGCGCCGACATTGTGCGGATCGGTGATCTGGTCGAGCGCCAGCACGAGCGCGTCATCCGGCAGCGCCTCGAGCTCGGGCGAGGGCAGGGGATCGCAAACGAGATAGAGGCCCTGATGCACCGAATCGGGCGTCAGCAACCGATCGATCTCGGAAGGCCGGACCATTTCGGGGGTGATCGGCAATTCGCCGATCTCCTCGCCGAGGCGCTTCAGGGCGTTCTCGGTGGCGAGGAGCTTGCGGAAGCGCCGCTGCGGATTGCGCAGCGCCTCGATCACCGGATGGGCGCCGTACAGGATCGCTTCGTCGATCTCGCCCGGGCGATGCGGGGGAGGGCCATCCTGGCGCGGACGGAAGCCGCGGCCGGCAGGCTTGCCGCCAGGGCGTGGGCGAAAAGGGGCGGGCATGGGCACTCCCGAATTGTCGAGCGCCTGCCCTGCCACGATGCGCCGCGCTTGGCCAGCCCGGAGCCGGGGCCAGGGGCCGGCTGGCAGTCAATTCAGTAAAGCAAGGAAACAGAGATGATCCAGGACGACGACGCCTTCTTCGTCATCACCGGCGGGCCGGGTTCCGGCAAGACCACGCTCCTCTCCGCCCTGGCAGCGGATGGCTGCGCCACGGCGCCGGAGGGCGGGCGGGCCATCATCCGCGACCAGGTCGCGATCGACGGGCCGGGCCTGCCCTGGCGCGAGCGCGGCCTGTTCGCCGAACTGATGCTGGGCTGGGACATGCGCTCGCATGCGGAGGCCCAGCAGCGGGGCGGCCTCGTCCTGTTCGATCGCGGCGTGCCGGATGTCGCCGGCTACCTTGCGCTCTCGGGGCTGGCGATACCCGCGCATGTCGCGCGGGCGGCGCGCCAGATCCGCTATCGGCGCCTGGTCTTCGCGGCGCCGCCCTGGCGCGAAATCTTCGCGCAGGATGCCGAGCGCAAGCAGGATTTCGCGGAAGCCGAGCGGACCTTTGCGGCGGTGACCGGGAGCTATCGCGATTTCGGCTACGAGCCGGTCGAGCTGCCGCTCGCCAGCGTCGCCGAGCGCGTCGCCTTCGTGCGAGCGCGAATCGCGGCGGGGTGAGGCGGTCGCCGCCGGCGGTCGGAGGCGCTTCCGGTTCCGGCGCCGCGCTATTTGGGCTAGCGTCCGGCTTCCGCCCGCTTTCGGGGGAGATGTCGATGGACGAGATGCCGGAGGCTGGGGCGATGCGCGCCGGCCGGACGCTGAACCATCTCACGCCGGGGCGCGAATGCGGCGCTTGCGTCGCCTGTTGCGAGGTGTTGCGCATCGTCGATCCACAGGTCGGCAAGCCGGCCGGCGTGATGTGCCGCCACAATACGGGGGCCGGCTGCGGCATCCATGCGACGCGGCCGGACATCTGCCGGAGCTGGTTCTGCCTGTGGCGGCGAATCGACGCGATGCCGGACGAAGCCCGGCCGGATCGCTGCGGCGTCATCTTCTGCCTCGAAGGCGAGCAGGATCACGCCAATCCGTTCGCGCGCTTTTGCGTCGTGGCGCGCCCGGTCGGGACGCCGCGGGCGCTGCGCAGCCCGCTGGTCCGGCAGGTGGTCGCCATGTTCGTCCGCCAGGGCTCGCTGCCGGTCTGGCTGTACCGTCATGGTGTGCGTTCGCTCATCCATCCGCCGCCCGATCTCGCCGATGCGATCGAGCGGCCGGAGACGACGCCGTTCAAGGCGCTGGTGCCTGCGGCACAGGCCTGGCTGCGGCGGCACGTGGCACCCCGGCCG
The DNA here is from genome assembly GCA_036676315.1 of Bradyrhizobiaceae bacterium. GTDB lineage: Bacteria > Pseudomonadota > Alphaproteobacteria > Rhizobiales > Beijerinckiaceae > Allobosea. The sequence goes on along the minus strand of JAKFDB010000196.1, from coordinate 2,424 downwards.
GTGGATTGAAACGAGGCTTGGAGAGGACCAGCCGTTTTAGGCGTTGACAGGCGGCTGCCCTCTCACCATAAGTCCGGCCGCGCCTGCCGCCCTTCACAAAAGTGAAACAGGCGGTTGCGGCCGGCCTTCTGGTCAGCCTGCGACAAGGCGGGGGAATGTCCCGAGCGGCAAAGGGGGCGGACTGTAAATCCGCTGGCTATGCCTTCGCAGGTTCGAGTCCTGCTTCCCCCACCAAGCTTCGCCGGCCGGCAGCGGTTCAGCGAGCCCTTCCGCCAAACGAGCGAGACGGCGCGGCCCGGCAGTGGGTATCTCGCCATGGTGGGTTGACACCCGCCCGCATGATGCGGAATTTGGCGCCCGGCGCGGGTGTAGCTCAATGGTAGAGCAGCAGCCTTAATGCGCCACCTCAGAAAACGTTCAAGCTGACGAGGTGGCCAAATTCGGGCTAGCAGCGCTGTCGGGGGTTTGATAAGGCGTCTGAGACGCGCGGGCGTAGCTTAGTGGTAAAGCACTAGCCTTCCAAGCTAGCTATGAGGGTTCGATTCCCTCCGCCCGCTCCAATTTCCTGTCCGATGATCCTGTCGCCTTTCGTGACCCGCCAGCGCGGTGGTCGCCACCTCGTCTCGTAGCAATGCCGCGGACGCAGGCTGCCGGTGGGTCAATATGGATTGCGCCCGCCGATTATTGGCAGCACCATGATTGCCCTTCCCGCCTGACGCAGCTGATCTAAAAATTGCAGGACTGCGGAGCAGACGGCAATGCGAGGGAGGCGGGAATGGCCGGCGACCTAGACTTGCTGATCGGCAAATGGACTGTGAAGGTCAAGGACTGGACTTGGGAATACGAGTTCTCCCAAGGCGGAACGGCAGCATGGCGCGATACCCGCAGTCCGGAGAGTGGCTCCGGCAGTTGGGCGGCCAACGACAAGATGGTGAATATCGCCTGGAAGGATTCCACGACCCGCGAAACCTGGCGACGGCCCTTGACGCCGAGCAATGACCAAACCTGGTATGAATCGACCTATTTTCGCGGCAGGTACAAGATCCTGAAGGCCGCCACGCCTGGCTTTGCCCCGCCATCGCCGGTGATTCTGGCCGAACCTCCGGAGATTTTTCAGACGAGCCTTTATTGCTGGGCCGCCGGCGCAGCCTCTTGGCGGCGCGTCAAAGGGCGTGGCTCCGAAACGGTCGAGGATCTGGTCGCGCAATACGGCGGCTATCTCAACAATGATGGCTCGCTGCCGGAAGGCGAGCCGGACGACCCGACTGCCCAGAAGGGCGGCATGAAGACCGTCTTCGCCAAAATGGGCATCGGCATCCAGAGTATTCCGAGAAGGGATTTCACCTACGACTATGTTTTCGAGAAACTAAAGACAAAAGGTCATTTTCTACTGATGGCGACATCCTTCGGCGACATGGGGCATACTTACGTCGTCTATGGCGTAGGGCGACCCTCGCAGGAGCATTTCAGCGCTTTCGATCCGCTGCAGAACCATGGCCGCACGGACAAGAAGTTCGGCGAGCTGACCGGCAGCTCCGTCTATGTCGGCTTCGGGTTGTGATGCGAGCGGCCGCGCTTCGACAAACACGCTTCGGCCCCCCGCTATTCCGATTGCGATCTCTTGATCTGCGCTGACGAGCGGGACGGCCCGCCGGGGCTCAGGCCTCGGCCGACTGCGCCTTGTGCCCGTCGAGATGGCCGAGATCGCGCGCCGGATCGAGCCGGTCGCGCACTCGCTGCTTGAGCTGCTTCACATCGGGGAAGCCGCCGTCGACCGTGCGATCCCAGATCAGCTCGCCGTCATAATGGATCTGGAAAATGCCCCCGGTGCGCGGAATCAGCACGACCTCGCCGAGATCCTGGCCGAAGGTCTGCAGCAGTTCCTGCGCCATCCAGGCCGAGCGCAGCAGCCAGTTGCACATGCTGCAATAGGTGATGGCGATGCGGGGCAGGGGCTTGGTCTCGGTCATGGCGAAGGCTCCAGGTAGGCGCCGCGGGGCGCCGGTCGCGACGGTTCTGCTCCCGCGACGGCAGCTTGCCAAGAAGCGCCGGCACATGCCGCCGCGCCGACTGTGGCGAGGCCAGCGGGCGGCTCCTGGCACGAGAGGCGCGGGCCAGCTTGCATCACGCGGCAAAAACCCCTAATTCCACCCCGCTTTCCGGCCCCCGAGGCCGCCTTCGAGGACAAAGGTGTCATGGCCAAAGAGAAGTTCGCCCGCACGAAGCCGCACTGCAACATCGGCACGATTGGTCACGTTGACCATGGCAAGACGTCGCTGACGGCGGCGATCACGAAGGTTCTGGCCGAGTCGGGTGGAGCGTCGTTCACGGCGTATGACCAGATCGACAAGGCGCCTGAGGAGAAGGCGCGCGGGATCACGATCTCGACCTCGCATGTCGAGTACGAGACGGCTGCGCGCCACT
>JAKFDB010000195.1:0-12420 GCA_036676315.1 Bradyrhizobiaceae bacterium | reverse complement strand
AGCGCCGCGAGCCGCACCGCCCGCCGGACAGGCCGCGCCTGTGGAAACGGCGCCGCAGCAGCGCCGTGCCGCTCCTTCAACCGATGCACCGGCACGTGGCGCTCCCGCCCCGGCGCCGGGCGCCCCGAGGACACAGCCTGCCCCCGGGCAGGCGCCGCAACGCCTCGCGCCGACCCAGGCAACTCCGCCGAGCGCCCCGGCCGCTCCCGCTGTCCCACGCGTCACCCAGCCCTCGGTTCCAACGGCACCGCAGGCCGGCGGCACGCGCTCCGATGATGGCAGCGTCAATCCGCGCCGCCCCGGCGCCCCGCCTACCCCTGCGCCGAGCGCCGGCCGCCCGACCGGGTCGCTGCCCCAACCCGGCGCGGCTCCTGTCCAGACCGCGCCCGGCCAGCCTGCCACAGCGCCCAACGCCGGCCGTCCTGCTGGATCGTTGCCCCAGCCCGGCGCCGCACCGGCCCGGACGGCGCCCGGCCAGCCCGCCACGGCGCCCAATGCCGGCCGTCCGGCAGGAGCGCCGCTGCAGCCCGGAACCGCTCCCTCGCAGGCCGTCCCCGGCCAGCCCGCCACGGCGCCCAATGCCGGCCGCCCGGCAGGAGCCCCGCCGCAAGCCGGAACCGCTCCCTCGCAGGCCGTCCCCGGCCAGCCCGCGACGGCGCCCAATGCCGGCCAGCCGGCCGGATCGTTGTCGCAGCCGGGAACCCCGCCTCAGACAGCGCCTGGCCAGTTGCCGCCTCCTGACCGCCAGGGGCGGCGCGGCGGCATCGGCCTCGGCGGCGCAGCCGCGATCGGGCTCGGTGCGGCGGCGATCGGCGGGATCATGGCGACGCAAGGAGCCGACCGGCTCGACGATGTCCGCAGCCGCCGGCAGGAAACGCGCGAAGGCGATGTCACCATCATCCGCGAGCCCGGCCGCACCCTCATCCGCGGCGACGATGACCGCGTCATCATCCGCCGCGACGAGAACCAGCGCTTCCGCGATCTTGGTCTCGACACCCGCAGCGAACGCCGCGGCGAGGAGACCGTGACGGTCTATGACCGCCCCGACGGCACGCAGATCGTCACGGTGACGGATGGCGATGGCCGCCTGCTGCGGCGCTCGCGGCGCCAGCGCGACGGCGCCGAGATCATCATCATCGACAATATGCGCCGCGACGGGCCGCGCCCGCGCTTCGCCGAGGAGGTGGTCGAATTGCCGCCGCCGCCGCTGCGCATCCCGCGCGAGCGCTACATCGTCGATGCCGAGCACGCCGACGAGCGGCTGATCTACGAGACGATCACCGCCCCGCCGGTCGCGCCGGTGCCGCGCCGCTATACGCTGGACGAGGTGCGTTACTCGCCGGATCTGCGCGCCCATATGCGCAGCGTCGACGTCGACACGATCAACTTCGACTCAGGGTCCTGGACGGTCGCGAGGGACCAGGCGCAGCGCCTGCGCGTGCTGGCGCAGGCCGTGCTGCAGGCGGTGGAGCGCACCCCGAACGAGGTCTTCCTGGTCGAGGGGCATACCGACGCGGTCGGCGCCGACATCGACAACCTGTCGCTGTCGGATCGCCGGGCGCAGTCGGTCGGCGAGATCCTGACGCGCGACTTTGGCGTGCCGGCCGAGAACCTGACGACGCAGGGCTATGGCGAGCAGAACCTCAAGGTCCAGACGCAGGACGCGGCCCGCGAGAACCGGCGCGTGACGCTGCGCCGGATCACGCCGCTGCTCACCGGCCAGAACGCACAGTGAGGCAAAGGCCCGGGCGCCCGCTGCCGGGCGCCCGGGCCGCGACGGAGAAGTACGATGGAAAAGCACGACGGAACCTTGCCCTCCGCCGCTGGTTTTCCTGTCAGGCCGGGAGGCTGCAGCCAGCCGGCCTGCGACTGCAGGAGGGCCCCATGCGCAGATATCGTTGGTTCCTGATGAGTCTCGTCCTCATTGGCCTGGTCGCCGCCGAAGCGGCCGCCGCACAGGAGCAACCGGGCACGACCTCGACCACCACCCAGCGCCAGCGCGCGCCCGGCGTCCCGCTGGCGCCGAATGCGAACGAGGCGCAAAAGACGATGCCGCAGGGCGAGCGTGCGGGAAACGCGACCGAGCGCGACAGGCTGGCGCGCAATCGCGGCGGCCCGCCGGAGCCGAACCGCGAGGTGCCGATGCCGAAGCCGGTGCCGTCGATCATCGCGCCCTGATCGTTCGAGAGCACGGCACGCGATTCAGATTTGCGTAAGGCTCGCCGCCTATCCTGCCGGCGAGGAGAACCAGCATGAGCGATTCCCCCTTCCTGGTCGCCGAGAGCTTCGCGGCGATGCGGACCGCCTCGACCCGCCAGGCACTGCAGACCGAGATGGTCAAGCAGCAGGCCAATGCCGAGCACGCCATGGCCGAGCTCCTGCAGGAAAGCGCCGAGCAGCAGAAGGCCGCGCTTCCGGCTGGCCAGGGCCAGAACGTCGACGTCACCGCCTGAAACGCGCCGACTTTTACCGCGAATGTGAAGCGACGCTCGCTCTCGCAATGGTCTGAGCGCGATGACCTTCCGGCATGACCCCACCACATGGCCGCCGATCCGAGGCCGGCTTGCTTCCTTTCTCGACCGCCTCTAACCTCCGCTCCGTTCCGAGGGGTGCTCGCAAGAGCTGAGATGGCGTCCGACGCCGAACCCGTCGAACCTGATCCGGGTCATACCGGCGGAGGGACTGGAACGCGGCGTGCGCCACACCCGTACCCGCAGACAGCGACTGGACCGCTTTACAAACCCGGATCTCCTGAACCTTGAACCAAGGGGGAGATCCCATGAACGCCCATACCAAGCCCCAGAAGAACAGCGTCAAGGCCGCGCCCCAGAGCGTGACCACCGGGCCGATCATCGGCTCGCGCAAGATCTATGTCGCAGCGCCCGAGCATCCGGAGATGCGCGTGCCGTTCCGCGAGGTGGTGCTGACCACCGATGCCGAGCCGCCGGTGCGCATCTACGACCCGTCCGGCCCCTATACCGAGACCGATGCGCAGATCGACCTCAATGCCGGCCTGGTCCAGCCGCGCCGCGCCTGGCTCGATGCCCATGGCTTCCAGATCGTGCCCGGCCGCGCCGTCACCGCGGCCGATAACGGCCATATCAGCGAGGAGCAGCTCGTTCCGGCCTGCCCGGCACAGCGCCCGATCCTCGAGGCCAAGCCCGGCCAGATGGCGACGCAGTACGAGTTCGCCAAGGCCGGCATCATCACCCCCGAGATGATCTACGTCGCGCATCGCGAAAATCTCGGCCGCGCCGCCATGCTGGAGGGCGCCAGGGAACGCCATGCCGATGGCGAGAGCTTCGGCGCTTCGGTTCCCGAGTTCGTTACGCCGGAGTTCGTCCGCGAGGAGATCGCCCGCGGCCGCGCCATCATCCCGGCCAACATCAACCATCCCGAGCTCGAGCCGATGGCGATCGGCCGCAATTTCCTGGTCAAGATCAACGCCAATATCGGCAATTCGGCCGTCACTTCCGGCGCCGCCGAGGAGGTCGAGAAGCTGGTCTGGGCGATCCGCTGGGGCGCCGACACGGTGATGGACCTCTCCACCGGCCGCAACATCCACAACATCCGCTCCTGGATCCTGCGCAACTCGCCGGTGCCGATCGGCACCGTGCCGATCTACCAGGCGCTGGAGAAGGTCGGCGGCGACCCGATCAAGCTCGACTGGGAGGTGTTCAAGGACACGCTGATCGAGCAGGCTGAGCAGGGCGTCGATTACTTCACCATCCATGCCGGCGTCAGGCTTCCCTATGTTCCGCTGACGGCTTCCAGGGTGACCGGCATTGTCTCGCGCGGCGGCTCGATCATGGCGCGCTGGTGCCTGGCGCACCACAAGGAGAGCTTCCTCTACGAGCGCTTCGACGAGATTTGCGAGATCATGCGCAAATACGACGTCTCGTTCTCGCTCGGCGACGGCCTGCGCCCCGGCTCGATCGCCGACGCCAATGACCGCGCCCAGTTCGCCGAGCTGGAGACGCTGGGCGAACTGACCAAGGTCGCCTGGGACAAGGGCTGCCAGGTAATGATCGAGGGCCCCGGCCATGTGCCGATGCACAAGATCAAGGAGAACATGGACAAGCAGCTGCGCGAATGCGGCGAGGCCCCGTTCTACACGCTCGGACCGCTGACCACCGACATCGCGCCGGGCTACGACCACATCACCTCCGGTATCGGCGCCGCGATGATCGGCTGGTTCGGCTGTGCCATGCTCTGCTATGTCACGCCGAAGGAGCATCTCGGCCTGCCCAATCGCGACGACGTCAAGGTCGGCGTGATCACCTACCGCATCGCCGCCCACGCCGCCGATCTCGCCAAGGGCCATCCGGCAGCCAAGATCCGCGACGACGCCGTCTCGCGCGCCCGCTTCGACTTCCGCTGGGAAGACCAGTTCAACCTGGCGCTCGACCCCGACACGGCACGCTCCTTCCACGACGAGACCCTGCCGAAGGACGCTCACAAGGTCGCGCATTTCTGCTCTATGTGCGGCCCGAAATTCTGCTCGATGAAGATCACGCAGGATCTGCGCGCCGAGGTGCTGGCGATGGGCGAGAACGAGCGCGCGGCGCTGGAGGGCATGGCTCAGCAGGGCATGGCCGAGAAGTCGAAGGAGTTTCTCGACAAGGGCGCGCAGCTCTACCTGCCGGCCGCCGAATGAGCGACATCATGACCAGCGGCCGCCTCGATGCGAAAAGCGTCGCAGGCGTACTGGCGCGGGTGAGCGAAAGCCGCCCGCGCGTGCAATGCCTCACCAATACGGTGGCGCAGAACATCACCGCCAACATGCTGCTCGCCTTCGGCGCGATCCCGTCCATGGCGATCCATGTCGACGAGGTCGCGGCGATGGCGGAGGGCGCCGGCGCGGTCCTGATCAACATCGGCACGATCAATGCCGAGAGCGAGCTTGCCATCCCCAAGCTGCTCGAGGCCGCCCGCGACCGCGGCAAGCCGCTGGTGTTCGATCCGGTCTTCGTCGAGCTCTCGCCGCTGCGCCGGCACATCGCCCGGCAGGTGCTGCGCCTGCGAAACCTCGTGGTGCGCGGCAACGCCACCGAGATGGCGGCGCTCGCCGGCGAGCTCGATGCCGCCGAGGGCGTGACCCGCGTCACCACCGGCAAGGTCGATCGTATCGAGCGAGGGCAAAGCCGCTTCGCGATCCACCATGGTCACCCGCTGATGACCAGGGTCACGGGGGTGGGCTGCGCGGCCGGGGCCCTGATCGCGGCCTGCTGCGCCGTCGAGCCCGATCCGGCCGTCGCCGCGGCCGCCGCCTTGACGGCCTATGGCATCGCCGGCGAAATCGCCGCGAAACGCTCGCGCGGGCCGGGTAGCTTCGCGGTCGAGCTCATCGATGCCCTCGCCGGCATCGACGAAGCGACGCTGGCGCAACATATGGCGGGATGATACCCGCCGCTATCATTGCGGGTGCAGAGGCCGGCTTGCTGCCCTGCGCCCGCAACGACAGGCGCCCGCCATGACAAGAACAGGAAGACCGACATGACCGTCGACATCAGCCTCTACGGCATCGTCGACCCGCAGATCGCGCGCGGCCGCTCGCTGGCCGACATGGCCCGCGAGGCCGTCGAAGGCGGCGCGACGCTGATCCAGCTGCGCGCCAAGAACGAGACGACGCGCGAGATGGTGCGCGAGGCCCGGGCCATCCGCTCGGCCCTGCACGGCACGCAGGTGCCGCTGCTGATCAATGACCGTGTCGACGTGGCGCTCGCCGCCGGTGCCGACGGGGTCCATCTCGGCGCCGACGACATGAAGCTCGGCGATGCCCGCAGGCTGCTCGGCCCGCGCGCCATCATCGGCGCGACGCTGAACCGCGTGGAGGAGCTGCCGGAACTGGCGGCGGCGAAGATCGACTATGCCTGCGCCGGCGGCGTCTTTTCCACGCAGCACAAGGACAACGCCAAGGCGCCGCTCGGCCTCGAGGGCTTCGCCGCCCTGCGGCGGGCCGCGGCGCAGGCGCTGGGGAACCTGCCGATCGGCGCCATCGCCGGGATCGATGCCGGCAATGCCGGCTCCGTCATCGCCGCCGGCGCCGACGGCGTGGCGGTGATCGGGGCGATCTTCGGGGGCGAGGATATCACCGCCGCCGCGCGCGCGCTCCGGGACGCCGTCGACGAGGCGCTGTCGCGGCGGTCGGCCGCCGCGGACTGAGGCTCACGGCTGCGCGGGCAGCCCTCAGGGCTTGAGATACATGTCCCAGCACGGTGACAGCGCAACCTTGGTCCGGCCTTCCAGCGCCGCGGCATAGTGGCTGAAGATCAAGGCGCGAGCCGTGGTCGGAGGGCATTTCGGCGCCATGATCGCGTCGAGCTCGCGCAGATCCTCCAGGGCCTGGAGGGCGATCTTCGGATTGCTGCGGAACGGGTCGATGCCGATCGGGACATGGCGCGGCGGCCTGCGGTCGAGCTGGCGATTGAAGAGATCGACGAAATCGAGCGTGAAGAAGCCGTTCAGCTCGCGCTTGTTGGCGCTCTCCCAGGCACGGATCGCTTCGATGCCCTGCTCGGCCTCCAGCAGCCAGGCCGCCTGATAGTCGATCTCGGAATAGAGGATGAAGGAGGCGAGCTGGCCCTTGGCGGCGAGGTCTGCATAGGCGCCCTGGTTGCGCGCATAATGCTCCAGCATCAGCGGCGCGCGCTCGGCGATCTCGCGCTTGACGCTGATGCGGGCGATCCTGCCGAGATCGTCGACGCGCAGCGCCTGATAGGTCGGCGCACCGAGAATGGCGCGGGCGCTACGCTCGACGAAGATCAGGGCCGAGGGCATGGAAGCCGCGCAGAGCAGCACCAGAACGACAGGGCGAAGCCGGTCCGACCGCCCGCGCCATTCGAGCAGGATCGCCAGCAGCAACGGCCAGAGCGCGATGAATTCGAGGCTGCCGGTGTTCTGCGTCTCGAAGAAGGTCAGGGAAAAAAGCGTCACCGCGAGCCAGCCGGTCGTCGAGGCGGCCAGCGCCCGCAGCCAGGCGCCGGAAGTCGCTTCGCCCCGATCGCGCCAGGCCGCCCAGAGCAGCACGCCGAGCAAAGCGAGCGTCGATCCGACGACGTTGAACTTGACCGAGGCGACGGTCAGAAAGCGCGGCAGCAGCGCCCCGGTGTTGAGCGAGAGCAGGACCAGGATGTCCTCGACATAGGCCCGGATCAGCCCCGTGCCGATCTCGATGATCGCGAGGATGCCGATGACGGCCGCGGCGGCGAAGGCGGCGTCACGAAAGCGCATCCGCCCGGTCAGCACGGCATAGCCGACCAGCATGGTCGCGCTGACGGCACCGGTGACCTTGACCAGAAACAGCGCCAGCATCAGCGCCGCGACCAGCCCGGTCAGCAGCCGGCCGCTGCGCACGAAGAACAGCGCCGCCACCAGGACATAAAGCAGCAGGCAAATGTGCCGGTTGTAGTGGCCGTAGCCGTCAAAACCCGGCAGCGGGTAGAGCTCGTGCAGGTTGATCGGCAGCGAGGCGAAGAGCAGGAAGGGCAGCAGGAGCGCCAAGGCCTGCCCGCGCGAGCGCTGCCCGACATGGACGACGACGATCGCGAGCAGGGGCAAAGCCACCGGCAGCAGGCCCCAATTGGCAAGCAGGATCGGGTGGGCTTTCGGGAAGACGAAATCGAGGCCGGCGACGAGGTAGTAGCCGAGCGGCCCGACCGGCGCGAAGAAATCGATGCTCGGGACCTGGCCCTCATGGATGCGCTGGGCCGCGTCGAAATAGACCGCCGTGTCCCAGTAGTTCGGGCCGAGCGGCAGGCGCAGCGGCAGGAGAAGCCCGGCCAGGACGAAGGCGAGGAAGGCCGCGAGCCAGAAGCCGGGGCTGACAACGAGCCGGCGCAGACTCCAGGCGGCAATGCCGCCCGTGGCGAGTCCTTGCTGCGCTTTCACAGTGTCCATCGCCCTGCCCGCCTTCCTGGTCGCGCGCGAGACTGGCAGAAAAACCTTACCGGGAGCCTGCGGAGAATCGCCGAATGCCGGCGCCACGCGGCGTCTTCGAGCCCCGAACCCGCCAGCTCAGCCCCGCGCCGAAGCGCCCGAGATCTCCGCGAAGCGCCGCGGCAGGGAAAAGCCATGGCCCAGCGGATCGTCCGGCTCGATGACGAAGCTGCCCTCGCCGGCAAGATGGCTCGTGCCGCCGACGGCGACCGTGACGGCCCCGGCGACGGGAAAGGCGGCTGGAGCGACGACCCGGCCGGTGAAGGCCCCGCCGGTGATGCTGCGGAAGCTGCGGCTGCGGCCGGCCGGGACCGCGCCCCTGGCATGGTCGAGCGCCATGCGCGCGGTCACGCCGGAGCCGGTCGGCGAGCGGTCGATCTGGCGCTCGGCGAAGACGCAGAGATTGAAGCTCTCGGCATCCGGCCCGGCCTCGTCGGTGACGATGGTGCCATAGAGGAAGCCGAGATCGGGCTCGAGCGGATGCGTGATCGCCCTGGTGGCACGCAGCCGATCGGTGAGCGCGCCAGCGGCCGCGACGATCTCCTCGACGGGTGTCTCGAACAGATCGAGCCCGAAGCGCGAGGCCGGCAGGATGCAGTAATAGGCGCCGCCATAGGCGATATCGGTGACGACCCGGCCGAAGCCGGGCAGTTCGACCGCAAGATCGCGCGCCTCGACGAAGGCCGGCACGCTCTCGAAGCCGACCGCCCCGACCTTGCCGCCTTCGACCTCGCAGGCGAGCCGCAGCAGGCCGCAAGGCGCCTCGATGCAGAACCGCGTCACCGGCTCGACCGGCGGCACCAGGCCGTGCTCGATCGCATAGCGGCCAAGCGCGATCGTGGCGTGGCCGCACATCGTCGAATAGCCCTCGTTATGGGTGAAGAGCACACCGAACGCCGCCTCGGGATGGCTCGCGGCAACCGGGATGACGCCATACATGCCGTCATGACCGCGCGGCTCCAGCATCATTGCGCGGCGCAGCCCGTCATGGTGCTCGCGCGCCTGCCGGCGCTTCTCCAGGATGGTCGCGCCGTCCAATTCCGGATAGCCTGACGTGACGATCCGGACCGGCTCGCCGCAGGTGTGATAGTCGACATAGGCAAGGCGCATCGCATTCTCCCTGGGGCCGGCATGCCGGCAGCCGCCGGACAGCTGCGACAGGCTAGCAGCCGCGCTCGCCGGCGAGACAGGGAAATGCAACGCGGTGAGAGCGCCCGGCCCCGCAGTGTCGATTGCAGCTCAGGCTGCAGGGATAGCAGGCCGGCGTGAAGCGAAGCCTGGCGGCGCAGCCTAGAGCATCGGACCGAAAAGCGGATTCCACTTTTCGGACGAATCTGATGCTTTTACAAAGAGATAGATCGCCAAATTGCGTCCGATAGGATGCACGGCGATCTAGAGGTTGAAGACCCGGTGCGGGACGAACTCGCCCTGCTCGATCGAGCCGGTGGCGATCAGGACACCGCCGCAGACGGCATAGACCGCCTGTGCCGCCACCGGCGCATCGCGCCCGCGCAGCAGGATGCTCTGGCCACGCTTCAGCCGCAGCGCGGCGTCGCGATGGATGACGATCTCCTCGATCAGCGTCAGCGCGTCGGCGACGGGGCGCAAGGCGGCGCTGGCCGACTCGGGACTTTCGCGCAAGGTCTCGACCGTCACCGCATCTTCGATCGCGAACGGCCCGACCCGGGTGCGCCTGAGATGCGCGACATGGCCGAGGCAGCCGAGCGCCAGCCCGAGATCGCGGGCAATGGCGCGGACATAGGTGCCCTTGCCGCATTCGGCCTCGAAGGTCGTCGTCTCCGGCGTATGGGTGACGATGCGCAGCGAGGTGATTTCGACCGGGCGGGCCTGCAGCGTCACCTCCTCACCCTCGCGGGCGAGGTCATAGGCACGCTCGCCGGCGATCTTGATGGCCGAGAACTTCGGCGGCACCTGCTGGATCGTGCCGGTGAAGCGCGGCAGGAGCGCCGCGATCGCCGCCTCCTCGGGCCGTGCCTCGGAGGTGGCGATGACGCTGCCCTCGGTATCGTCGGTATTGGTCTGCGAGCCCCAGGCCACGGTGAACTGATAGGCCTTGCGGCCATCCATGACGAAGGGGACGGTCTTGGTGGCCTCGCCGAGCGCGATCGGCAGCAGGCCGGAGGCAAGCGGGTCGAGCGTGCCGGCATGGCCGGCCTTCTTGGCGGCGAAGGCGCGCTTGACGACGCTGACCGCATGGGTCGAGGTCATGCCCACGGGCTTGTCGAGCACGACCCAGCCATGGACGTCGCGCTTCTTCGGGCGCGGCGCGAATTCCCTGCCGCCCGATTCCTTGCCACCTTCGGTGGCGGCGCCGTTCTCTTCAGTCGTCGTCATTGAGCTTGTCTTGGGGCTTGTCTTGATCGAGGTCGTCGCGTTCGAGGCGGAGCGGCTGCTTCAGGATGTCCTGGCGGACCTTGTCGGAATAGAGCAGCGCGTCGACGCGCTCGGCCTCGGCGAAGCTCTCATCCTGCAGGAAACGGACGTCCGGCGCGTATTTCAGGTTCACGCGATGCGCGATCTCGCCCCGGATATAGCGCTTGTGGCCGGTCAGCGCCTTCAGCACCGGCGCCACGTCCTGGCCGCCGAGCGGCATGATGTAGCAGGTCGCGAGCCGCAGATCGGGCGAGAGCCGGACCTCGGGCACGGTGATGACGTACTTTGCCAGCACGTCGTCATGAATTTCGCCGCGCGCCAGCATCTCGGCAAGCGCGTGGCGGATCAGTTCGCCGACACGCAATTGGCGCTGCGACGGGCCGGCGGATTTTACAGGTTTTGCCATGGTTCTCGTTCTCCGGGATCGGACCGGATCAAACGTCATGCTCGGGCCAGGCCCGAGCATCTCTTGAAAGGCGAGGCACCGGACGGCGCTCTTTCGTCACGAGATGGCCGGGTCAAGCCCGGCCATGACGTCGCTGCAAGCGGACGCTCAGAGCGTCCGCTTGATCTCCTCGACGCGGTAGCACTCGATGACGTCGCCAGCGCGCATGTCCTGGTAGCTCTCGAAGGACATGCCGCACTCCTGGCCGGCCACCACTTCCTTGGCGTCGTCCTTGAAGCGCTTGAGCTGGGAGAGCTTGCCCTCGTGAACCACGACACCGTCGCGGATCAGGCGGACATTGGCGCCGCGCTCGATCGTGCCGTCGGTGACGCGGCAACCGGCGATCTTGCCGACCTTCGAGACGTTGAAGATCTCGAGGATCTGGGCATTGCCGAGCATGGTCTCGCGCAGCGTCGGCGCCAGCAGGCCCGACATCGCGTCCTTAACGTCATCCATCAGGTTGTAGATGATGTTGTAGTAACGGATCTCGACGCCGGCCCGCTCGGCCGCCTCGCGCGCTTCCTTATGGGCGCGCACGTTGAAGCCGACCACGACCGCACCGGAAGCCTGCGCCAGCGTGACGTCGGATTCGGTGATCGCGCCGACGCCCGACTGCAGCACGCGGGCGCGCACCTCGTCGTTGCCGACCTTCTCGAGCGAACCGACGATGGCCTCGACCGAACCCTGCACGTCGCCCTTGACGACGAGCGGGAACTCCTTGCGGCCAGCGCCTTCCTTGAGCTCGCGCATCATCTCGGCGAGCGAGCGGCCAGCGCCCGAGCCGGCGCCGCGGGCGGCGAGACGATCGCGCTTCTGGCGCTCGCGGTAATCGGTGATCTCGCGGGCGCGCGCCTCGGATTCGACGACCGCAACGCGGTCACCGGCCTCGGGCGTGCCGTTGAAGCCGAGGACCTCGACCGGCAGCGAAGGCGGCGCCTCCTTGATCTGGGCCCCGGTATCGCCGATCAGCGCCCTGACGCGGCCCCATTCGGAGCCGGCGACGACGATGTCGCCGGTGCGCAGGGTGCCGCGCTGGACCAGCACGGTCGCGACGGCGCCGCGGCCCTTGTCCAGGCGGGCCTCGATGGCCACGCCCTGCGCGTTCACGCTGGCGTCCTCGAGCAGCTCGAGCGCCGCGTCGGTCGTCAGCAGGATCGCGTCGAGGAGCTCCTCGAGGCCGGTGCCGGCCTTCGCGGAGACGTCCACGAACATCGTCGTGCCGCCGTACTCCTCGGCGACCAGGCCGTACTCGGTGAGCTGACCGCGGACCTTGGCCGGGTCGGCGCCGGGCTTGTCGACCTTGTTGACGGCCACCACGATCGGGACGTCGGCCGCCTGCGCGTGGTTGAGCGCCTCGATGGTCTGCGGCTTGACGCCGTCGTCGGCCGCCACGACGAGCACGGCGATGTCGGTGACCTTCGCACCGCGGGCGCGCATGGCGGTGAACGCCTCGTGGCCCGGGGTGTCGATGAAGGTCAGCTCGCGCACGCCGCCCTCGACGGGGTGGTGCACCTGGTAGGCGCCGATGTGCTGCGTGATGCCACCGGCCTCGCCCTTGACCACGTCGGTGACCCGGATCGCGTCGAGAAGACGCGTCTTGCCGTGGTCGACGTGACCCATGATCGTCACGACCGGCGGGCGGG
>JAKFDB010000194.1:0-7467 GCA_036676315.1 Bradyrhizobiaceae bacterium | reverse complement strand
AGGCCCAACGTTCCAATGAAGCGGTGAGCGGCGGCGCCAGCGGCGTCGCCGTCTCGATGGCCGCTTTATAGGGGCAACCCTTTTCCCCTGTCAACAACCTTCATGAAGTTTTTTAGACAGAAAGAGCATCACGCAAAAACGGCCCGAAAACGCCCCTCGGAGCGGCCTCTTTCGGAGGTCCACGGCAGAGCTGCGGCGCCGCCTTCTGCACGGCCGTCTCGATCGCGCCCGCAAGTGCCCGTTCGGCGGGAGGACGGTCAGGGGCAACATTAGCCCCTCCCCTTTGTCGCGCATGCCGGCGTCCCGGAACTCGCTGCCGCCAGTGATCGCCGAGAGGCAATCCGGCCTGCTTTCACCCTACCGCTGAACGGTTCGAACCCGCCGCCCGACTCTGTTCAGGAAGCGCCCCCTCGCATCGCCCCGAGGGACCAGCGCTCGACGCCTGCGTCCGGTTTTCTCTCGCTGTTCGCCGCGGCAGTCGCCAGCGTCATCCGAGCAAAGCGCCTCGCTCGCTTTAACTGACTGGGGCGCGGTCGGTCAGCCGACGCCAGCTTGAACCGTCAGAGAACGCCATTACCGGCCCGCCGGATTCGTCGGATACATAGATCAGCGCGCCGGCTCCGATGCTGCTGGCGCTCGGCAACGCCGAGGCAGCATAGGATTTCACCTTGATTGGACCGGCCACGTCGAGCCGAGCCGAAGGAGGATAGACTCCGATGCCGACATTCCCGGCACTGTCGAAATGCGCGCGGGCCGCGCCATCGACGTAAACGACGAATGGCTTGGCACTAACCGTGTCCACGAACACCTGCGTCGACGACACGCCGAGCTGCGCGATCTCCGCTGCATTGGCCCTGAGCTGAATGCGACAATCACCAGTGCCACTGCTATCAGCCACCTCAAGCTCGGTGGAGGGTTCGGCGAGACCGACACCGACACGGCCGGTACCCGATTTGACGACGAGCGCCTGTCTCAAAGCCGTCCCATCTCTGACCTTGATGCGCAGGTCATTATCACCGGCGAGGCCGACCTCTGCTTGAGCGGCAAAGCCGGAGTGAAACTGCAAGGCTCCGACATCAGTCACGGCAGCCTTGTTGAGAACGAGCCGCGCGTCGGAACCCGCGTGAGTAAACAGCGCGGCGGGGGAGGACACCGCAAGCCGGTTGGTCGCGTCCGCGTCGGTATTGACGCCCAACGTTGCGGTGCGACGAAGCAGCGGCCCCCAAACGCTGCCGTCAAAGACGACAAGCTGTGCCTCATCCTTCACGAAAGCGCGCCAGCCCAACTGCGGCCGGTAAAAGGCCCAGCCCCCGGCGTCCGCAGAGGCGATCTCATGGGAATGGTTCGACCACGCGCCAGTTGCGCCAGCAGGAACGAGATAGCGCAGACCTGCGGGAGGGGCAGACGGAGGCGCCGTCCAGCCACGGCTTTCCACTGCCAGGTGAACGAGCGCGTCGATAATCTCAAGCGCGTCATTGTGAGTCACGTGCTTCTGCGCTTGCCCGGCGGCGATATGGGGTAACCCGAGACGGACGGTGCTGGACATACGAGCCTCCTGCCCTCATCCTGATATAGGTTTAATTTCCTATTGTCAAGACCGCATTCTCTTGCGCCTGAAGCCGCAAGACGGACTCCCTCAGGACTTCGAACGCAGCGCGGAGCTAGCTAAGCATGGCGGTAAACGCGAACACCGCGCTTCAGCCTCGTGACGGCGCGGCGGTCCCGCCATCGTAATCGCGCCAGGCGGGGAGATCGAACTCCGGCAGGCTCTGCGCTTGCATGATGGCGCGCGCGACCGCATGCGCCATCACCATGGCCGCAATCGTGCCGATGACCGTGACATCGGCCACGACATCGGCCGCCTTGCCGGTCGAAAGCGCGAAGATCGTGTCGCCATCATACATGGTATGGATCGGGTTGATGCTGCGTGCGAAGCCGTCATGCGCCATCTGCGCGATCTTGCGCAGCTCCGCCTTGCTGAACGGAGCGTTGGTCGCGATCGCGCCGATCGTGGTGTTGGCGCCGCCGAAGCCGGTCGCGCCATAACCTCCCATCATCGCAGCGACGGTATCGCGGAAGCCCGCCCCCTCCCCGCTGCGCGCGCCGGCGAGAATCCGGCCGGTGCGGGGGTCATAGACATCGCCGACGGCGTTGACGGCAACGATCGCGCCGACGACGATCCCGGTGCCCGGCACGCTCCAACTCGCCGTGCCGAGCCCACCCTTCATCGCAAAGCCCGGGCCAAAGAGCTTGCCGACGCTCGCGCCGGCACCGGCGCCGACATTGCCCTCAGCCGATGGCTCGCTCGTCGCGGCAAGGCAAGCTGCGTAGCCTGCCGCCGCATCGGGGCGGATCGAAAAATCGCCGACGCCGAGGTCCATCAGCACGGCTCCCGGCACGATCGGGACAACGCCGGAGCCGATCGGGAAGCCGAGGCCTTTCTCTTCAAGATAGCGCACCACGCCGGTCGCAGCCGCCAGCCCATAGGCGCTGCCGCCAGAAAGCAGGATCGCCTGGACCTTCTGGACGTAGTTGCTCGGGTCGAGCAGATCGGTCTCGCGCGTGCCGGGCGCCGCGCCGCGGACATCGACGCCTGCAACCGCGCCGTCCTCGCAAAGGATGACCGAGCAGCCGGTGGGGCGCGCCGTCAGCGTGTGATGGCCGAGCTTGATGCCGGGCACATCGACGATGCAGCCGCCCAGAATTTCACGTCCATGCTCCGGAATCATCGCGTTGGCCCGTTCCTCACCGAATAAGTCATGCAGCTCGCCCGGCTCTGCCGGCAGGCACCATTCAGGTTCATGCTTACACCTAGCTGACCGACCGTAACGCCCCCAGCCTGGTCATGACCGTTCCGCGCAAAAAGCGGCATGGCCCGCGCCTGCTGACATTCCCGGCAAGCGTGCCGAACAACGCGCTGCACTGGGCGGAGGGCTCAGCGACCGGCCTCATCATTCGCCGGCCGCTCGCCTCCAAAGAGAAGTCATCGCGGAACCTCCCTACCCTTCCCGAGCAAGGGCCGCCTTTTCAGGTTGACGCAGCGGGCTGCCTGCTGGTCACCTGAGGCCGGCGAGGCGCCGACCGGCGTCATCGAGCGCTGCATGCCGAGACTCGATCGGGGAGCCGGTCGCACTGCCGCGTGGATCCGTAGCCGCAGGAAGAACCGCTGATGGACAATGTCGTCGTAGACAAGCCGGGTCAGAGCCGCTTCGAGCTGGCCGTCGCAGGAGAGGTTGCCCTCGCCTATTACCGGATCGAGGGCAACCGGATCATCCTCACCCATACCGAAGTTCCCCAGGCTCTCTCGGGCCAGGGTGTCGGCTCCCGGCTGGCGAAGGGTGTGTTCGAGCAGATCCGCGCAAGCGGACGCAAGGTCGTGCCGCGCTGTTCCTTCATGGCGGGCTGGGCGAGCCGGCATCCCGAATACGACGACATCGTCGACGGCTGAGCGAGGCGCGGCGCGACAGTCGTCGGTTCCGAACCCGCCTTCATGGCCCGCGGCCCGGCACGACGCCGCTCCCGCAGGCCCGCCGGACAAAGATGAACAGCGAATACCACGTCGCGATCGTGCCCCTGCCGAACTTCACGATGCTGGCGCTGTCCTGCATCGTCGACACGCTGCGGCTGGCCAACCGCGCGCTCGGCCGGCAGGCCTATCGCTGGACGGTTTACGGGTTGCAGGAGCAGGTCGTCTCCTCCTGCGGCATCGGCGTCGTCGCGGACGCGCCGCTGGCCGATGCGCATGGCAAGAATGCCGACATCGCCATCATCTGCGGCGGGATCGGCGGCCATCTCCACAATGAGCGCAATCTCAGGGCCTGGCTGCGCGATCTCGACAGCCATGGCGCGATCATCGGCGCGATCTCCACGGGCATCTGGCAGATCGCTCGTGCCGGCCTGCTCGATTCCTATCGCTGCGCCGTGCATTGGGACGATGTGCCGTCCTTCTCGGCGACCTTTCCGCTCGTCGAGGTTCGCTCCGAGATCTTCGTGCACGACCGACGCAGGCTGACCTGCGCCGGCGGCGTCTCGGTCATCGACATGATCCTCTACCTCATCGCCCTGCAGTTCGGCGTCGCCATGGCGGACAGTGTGGCCGATCTGCTGATCCACGCCCGCATCCGCTCATCGGACGAGAAGCAGCGGGAGAGCGGCACCGGGCCGGCCGGGATGTCGCGAACCGTCAAGCGCGCCGTCACCCTGATGGAACGCAATATCGGCACGACATTGCCGATCGAGGTGATCGCCGACAGCGTCGGCCGCTCGACGCGGCAGCTCGAAAGGCTGTTCATCGAAGCATTGGGCGTATCGCCGAAGCGCCATTATGACGACATCCGGCTGCGGCACGCCCGCAAGCTGCTGGTCGAGACCGATATTCCGCTCTCCGACGTTGCCCTGCAATGCGGCTATGCTTCCCAGGCACAGCTCTCGACCCGCTTCCGGACGGTCTTCGCCAAACCGCCACTGCGCTACCGGCAGCAGGCACGCGGCTAGGAGCGTCGTTGTCGATAATCCGAATAATTCCAGAGAGATGGGCCCTTTCCCGCTTCGGACGGCAGCGCCACGACGCGGCGCCCCGGCCAGGCTGCCCGCTGCGCTGCAGCACGCGCCGGCACCGCAGTAGCGAAGGACGACGTGTCGGATTTCCATAAATCATGACGCTTTTGTGAAAGTACCGCCCCAAAGCGGCACTTAGCCTCCTCTCAAGACCAATGCTGCCCGTCGAAAGGGCGCGGGGGAGTCTATTCGCTGATGATCCGTCCGGATGAGCGGTCGACGGCTGGCAAGCCGTTGCCTGTACGGGAACATGCGCGCCTGCTGGTCATCGGTGCCGGCCCCGCCGGCCTCGCCGCCGCGATCGAGGCGGCACGGCGCGGTGTCGAAGTGGTCCTGGTCGACGAGCACCCGGTTGACCACGCCCTGATGGGGCTCGACGTTCCCTTCCATTTCGGCCAGCGCATGAGCGGCGCAGTTCGCAGCAAGGCGAGCATGATCGAGGCGGTGATCGCCGCCGACGAGCGGATCGCCGAGGCCTTCGAGGCCGGCGTCGATGTCCGCCTCGGCATGGCGGTCTGGGGCCTGTTCTCGCATCGCCCCGGTCTGCGCTGGATCACCCAGCACGTCGCCGGCCTGACCGATGGCGAGAGCTGCTGGTTCCTTTCGTTCGATGCCGCGATCGTCGCCACGGGCCGGCGCGACATCGGCCTCGCCTTCCCCGGTTGGGAGGCGCCGGGCGTGATGGGGGTGACCGCGGCTCAGGCCCTGCTGCAGCGCTATGACGCGCTCGAGAGCGAACGCCTGGTCATCCTCGGCTCGGGCGCCGAAGCGACCGGCTTCGCCATGGCGGCGCTCGCGGCCGGCCGCGAAATCGTGGCAATCGTCGAGGTGGCGGATGCGCCGCGCGATGCTGCCGCCTGCCAGGAACTCGCCGCGCTCGGAATCCCGATCCTGACCGGAACCATGGTGGCGCGGGCGATCAGCGGGCCGGAAGGGCTCACCGGCGTCTTACTGCAAGCGCCCGGCGGCGCAGGCGAGATGCGCACGCTGCACTGCGACACGCTTGTCCTCGCCATCGGCACTGCCCCCGTGATCGAATTGCTCGATGTCGCCGGGGCCGAGATCGTCTTCGGCGCAGGTCGCGGCGGGCATGTTCCGGCCATCGATGCGGACGGCCGCACCTCCGTTCCCGGCATTTTCGCAGCCGGCGACTGCGCCGGAATTCATGCCGGCAAGACCGCCGACGCCGGCATCGCCGCCGAGGAAGGCCGCCGCGCCGCAATCGCGGCCTGTGCAGCACTCGAAACCGACCGCAAGCACGCTGCCTGGCATCCCGTCGCCATCTCCGGGACGATCGCCGCTCAGGACGATGTCGCGGCGATCCGCGCCGCCTGGGTCGCGGCAGCGATGACGGTCGCCAGCGCCGACACCCATCTTTGCCAGTGCGAGGAGGTCAGCCTGCCGGACCTGCTCGGCGTCCGCCCGCCGCGCTATCTGCCGCGCGACCAGGCGCCGATGCTGGCGCGCGATCTTCTCTCGCTCGTCGATGACGGGCTGGTCAGCCAGGATCAGATCAAGCGGCTGACACGGGCCGGCATGGGTCCCTGCCAGGGGCGGCGCTGCCGCGAGCAGGTCGGCGCGGTGCTGGCACGCGCTTCGGGCACGCCGCTCGAGCGCCTGCCGCTGCCGAGCTACCGCGCCCCGGTCCGGCCGCTGCCGCTTTCGGCCTTCGCCGAAGATCACGAGCCGGGCGCGATCAGCCAGAACTGGGAAGGCTGGTTCGGCATTCCCGGCCAATGGGACCCGTTCTGGACGTTGGGCGCCGAGACAGCGGCTGTGGAGGAGCGGCGATGACCGCGGGCAGTCCAGCGAAGGGCGCCACCGTCATCGTCGTCGGCGGCGGCGTGACCGGCCTCAGCACGGCCTGGTGGCTGGCGCGCGCCGGCGTCAACGTCATGGTGATCGAGAAGGGCATCGTCGGCTGGGGCGCCTCGGGCCGCAATGGCGGCGGGGCGACGCATCACCAGAGCCCGCTCTTCGCCGAAGAGCAGCGGCTCTGGCCGCAGATGGACGAACTGCTCGGCTACCCGACCGAGTTTCAGCCCAAGCGCATCCGGATGGCCCTGACCGAGGCCCAGATGGAAGAGTTCCAGATCGGCGTCGACAATACGCGCGGACAGGGCTTTCCGGCGCAATGGCTCGATCCTAAGCAGGTGCGCGAACTGGTCCCACTCGCCGGCAACAATGTCGTCGGCGGCGTCTATTACGAGCGCGGCGGCCACGCCAACCCGCAGCGCACCGTGCAGGCCTATGCCTGGGCGCTGCAGGACCTCGGCGGGCGCATTCTCCAGCACACCGCCGTCACCGGCTTCCAGCGCCGGGGCGACAAGGTCGTGGCGGTCGAGACCGACGCCGGCAGCTTCGCCTGCGACACGCTGGTCCTGGCGGCCGGGCCGCAGACCGGTACACTTTCCGCCCTGCTCGACAGCGAGGTGCCGGTAACCCCGGCGCGAGCCGAAATGATCGTCACCGAACCGCTGCCGCTGATGCCGATCGGCGGCGTCGACGGCAATCATCTCTACGGCCGCCAGACACTGCGCGGCAATCTCGCCTATGGCGGCGGCCCGCATGAATGGCTGGCGCCGCAGGACGACGCCGTCGCGGCACGTCCGTCGAGCCCGCTCGCCCGCAATGTCGCCAAGCGGCTCGCCGAACTTTTCCCGAAGGCCGGGCATATCCGCGTGATCCGCAGCTGGGCCGGGGTGATCGAGAACACGCCCGACGGCCGGCCGGTGATCGACCGGCTGCCGACGGCCGGCAATGCGATCGCAGCCACCATGTCGAGCGTCGGCTTCGGCCTGTCGCCGGCGACCGGGCGCGCCATCTCGCAGCTCGTCCTCACCGGCCGCTGCGACTTCGCCGATCTGTCGAGCTTCCGCCTGTCGCGCTTCGGCAATCTCAGCCCCGGCT
>JAKFDB010000193.1:0-24549 GCA_036676315.1 Bradyrhizobiaceae bacterium | reverse complement strand
CCACCAGCGCCGGCCCTTGGCCCAGTGATGGGCGATCAGGGCCTCCTCGCAGCGATAGCCATGAAAATCGAAGGCCGTCTCGCCGTTGCTGACGAAGACATGGTTGCCGGTGAAGTCCTGTGCCGGCCTGATCCAGACGGCGTGGAAACCATGCTCCGGATAGGCCTCCAGGAAGGCATAGGCGAGGATGTGGCAGGCGCCGCAGGCGAAGAAGACGCGCTCGGACAGATTCCAGCGTTTGACCGGGTCGCTCTTGATACCGGGCTTCAGCCTGAACATGTTGGCGGTTCCTGTGGACCGTTTGCCCGAGACCGAATCGCAATGTCAGAGACTAGCAATGCCCCCGTGATGCACGCGACCACCATCCTGATGGTGCGCAAGGGCGGCCGTGTCGTGATCGGAGGCGATGGCCAGGTCTCGCTCGGCCCGACGATCATGAAGGGCAATGCCAAGAAGGTGCGTCGCCTCGCCAAGGGCTCGGTGATCGCCGGCTTCGCCGGCGCCACCGCCGATGCCTTCACGCTGTTCGAGCGGCTCGAGGCCAAGCTCGAGCAGTACCCGACCCAGCTTCTGCGCGCCTGCGTCGAGCTCGCCAAGGACTGGCGCACCGACCGCTATCTGCGCCGGCTCGAGGCCATGCTGCTGGTCGCCGACAAGGACGTCTCGCTGCTGATTTCGGGCACCGGCGACGTGCTGGAGCCGGAAGCGAGCGAGCACGGCGCGGTGATGGCGATCGGTTCCGGCGGCAATTTCGCGCTGGCGGCGGCCCGCGCGCTGGTCGATATCGAGGCCGATGCCGAGACGATCGTGCGCAAGGCGATGAAGATCGCCGGCGACATCTGCGTCTACACCAACCACAGCCTGGTCATCGAGAGCCTGGAGGCGGCATGATCCGCGAGGAGGATCTGCAGGCCGCCGTCAGCGAAGGGATCATCGACCAGGCCCAGGCGGTGCGCCTTTCCCATCTGGCGCGGCTGCGCCGCGAGGCTGCCCCCTTCGCCACCGGCGACGTGGCCGCAGAGGACAGCCGCCCGGTCGATCCCGATGACGAGCGCTTCCGCCTGATCGGCGGTTTCAACGACGTCTTCGTCACCATCGGCGTCGGGCTGCTCGCCGCCGCGCTGCTCGGGCTGATGCGCCTGCTCGGCCTCGGCGAGGCCTTCGCGCTGACGGGTCTCGTCGCCGCCTGGGGGCTGGCCGAATGGTTCTCGCGCCGCATGCGGCTCGCCTTGCCTTCGATCGCGCTCGCCGTGATGTTCGTAGCATCCGCCGGCTTCCTGGCTGCTCTCGCGACGGATCTGCTGGCGCAGCAGGCCGGGATCCGGGGTGAGGCCCGGCAGGGCTGGCTGCTGATCGGCGGCGGGCTCGCCGGTGCGCTCGCGGCGCGCCTGCATCATTGGCGCTTCCGCGTGCCGATCGACGCGGCGATCACCGCAGCCGGCTGTGTCACCGTCCTTGCCGGCCTGCTGACGCTCGTCGATCCGCGCCTCGTCGAGGATCATCTCGCCGCACTGGCCTTCGTCGTGGGGGTCGGCATCTTCCTCTTCGCCATGCGCGCCGACATGAGCGACCCGCGCCGGCTGACGCGCCGCTCGGACAGTGCCTTCTGGCTGCATCTGCTCGCCGCACCATTGATCGTCCACCCGACGATCCAGCTCGCGACCGGCGGCATCGGCGACATCGGCACCGGCAAGGCGCTGGTCGTGCTGGTGCTGTTCGTCCTGCTCGGGCTGGTCGCGCTGGTGATCGATCGCCGCGCCCTGATCGTCTCCGGGCTGAGCTATGCCGGCATCGCCATCGCCTATCTGCTGGCCCAGCGCCTCGAAGGCGGGCTCGGCCTGCCGCTCACCCTGCTCGGCCTGGCGGTCGTGGTGCTCGGGCTTTCGGCCGGCTGGCGCGCGCTCAGGACGCTGGTCGTCTCGCGGCTCCCGCTCGGTGCGCTGGCGGAGCGCTTGCCGCCCGTCGCCTCGCAGGGACTGTCATGAGCGGGTCGGATAATCTCGCCGCGATCCGTGCCTATGAGAAGGCCGGCTTCACCGCTCTCGAAGAACGCGATACCGGCGGCGGTCGCGCGCTGATCATGTTCCAGGAACCTGTTTGATGACGTCCTTTTCCCCCCGCGAGATCGTCTCCGAGCTCGATCGCTTCATCGTCGGCCAGAATGACGCCAAGCGCGCCGTCGCCATCGCGCTGCGCAATCGCTGGCGCCGCCAGCAGCTCGAAGGCCCGCTGCGCGAGGAGGTCGCGCCCAAGAACATCCTGATGATCGGGCCGACCGGCTGCGGCAAGACCGAGATCGCCCGGCGCCTGGCCAAGCTCGCCAACGCGCCCTTCCTCAAGGTCGAGGCGACCAAGTTCACCGAGGTCGGCTATGTCGGCCGCGACGTCGAATCGATCGTGCGCGACCTGGTCGAGGTCGCGATCGGGCTGGTGCGCGAGAGCCGGCGCAAGGATGTCCAGGCCAAGGCCCATATCGCGGCCGAGGAGCGCGTGCTCGACGCGCTGGTCGGCGCCACCGCGAGCGCGACCACGCGCGACGCCTTCCGCCGCAAGCTGCGGGCCAACGAACTCGACGACAAGGAGATCGAGATCGAGGTCGCCTCCGGCGCTTCCACCCAGCCGATGTTCGAGGTCCCCGGCATGCCCGGCGCCTCGATCGGCGCGATCAACCTCTCCGACATGTTCGGCAAGGCGTTCGGCCAGAAGGGCAAGCCCCGGCGCGTCCAGGTCAAGGACGCCTATGGCCCGCTGCTCGCCGAGGAGAGCGACAAGCTGATCGACCAGGAGGCGATCATCCAGGCTGCGGTCCGCGAGGTCGAGAACAACGGCATCGTCTTCCTCGACGAGATCGACAAGATCTGCGGCCGCGAGGGCCGTTCCGGCGCCGACGTCTCGCGCGAGGGCGTGCAGCGCGACCTCTTGCCGCTGATCGAGGGCACCACGGTCGCGACCAAGCACGGGCCGGTGAAGAGCGACCACATCCTGTTCATCGCGTCCGGTGCCTTCCATGTCTCGAAGCCGTCCGACCTCCTGCCGGAACTGCAGGGCCGCCTGCCGATCCGGGTCGAGCTCTCGCCGCTCGATGTCGAGGATTTCAAGCGCATCCTGACCGAGACCGAGGCCAGCCTGATCAAGCAGTCGGTGGCGATGCTGGCGACCGAGCAGGTCGAGATCGCCTTCGCGCCGGACGCGATCGACGCGATCGCCCGGATCGCGGTCGAGGTGAACTCGACGGTCGAGAACATCGGCGCACGCCGGCTCCAGACCGTGATCGAGCGCATCCTCGACGAGATCTCCTTCACAGCGACCGACCGTGGCGGCGAGAGCGTCACCATCGATGCTGCCTATGTCGAGGCGCGGATCGGCGATCTCTCGCGCAATGCCGATCTGAGCCGGTTCATTCTGTGAGCCTGGCGGAGGACGCCCCCGCCTCCTCCCGCCTCGCCCGCGATTCGCTGGTCGTCGGCGCCGCGACGATCCTGTCGCGCCTGCTCGGCTTCGCCCGCGATGTGCTGATCGCCCGCCTGCTCGGCGCCGGGCCGGTGGCCGACGCGTTCCTGGCGGCGCTGCGCCTGCCCAATCTGGTCCGGCGCGTGCTCGGCGAAGGCGGGCTGAACGCGCCCTTCGTGCCGCTCTATCTCGGCATCAAGGCCGAGCGTGGCGAGGCGGCGGCGCGGCGCTTCGCCGGCGAGGCGGCGAGCCATCTCGGGCTGCTGCTGCTCGGCTTCGTCGCGCTGGCCGAGCTGTTCGCGCCCTGGGTCGTCCTGGGCCTTGCCGGCGGCTTCGCCGGCGAGCCGCAGACGCTGGCGCTGGCCGCCTTCTATACCCGGCTGATGCTGCCGTTCGTGATGCTGACGACGCTCGCCGCCCTGCTCGCGGCGCTGCTCAATGCCGAGGGCCGCTTCACGGTCGCGGCGCTGGCGCCGGCGCTGATGAACGCGATCCTGCTCGGCGCGCTCGTCTTCGAGCTCTTCCGCGGCGGGCCGAGCGACCAGAGCGCCACGCTGCTCGCCATCTGCCTGAGCCTGACCGGCCTGGCGCATCTCGCGCTGATTCTCGCCCGGCTGCGCCGGATCGGCCTGCCGCGCCCAAGCCTGCGCTGGTCGCCGGAGATGACCTTGCTGCTGCGAACCGGCGGCGCGACCTTGCTGGCGGCCTCGGCGGCGCAGCTTGTCCTGCTGGTTTCGACGCAGATCGCCTCGGCCGAGGCTGGCTCGGTCGCGGCGCTCTATTACGCCGATCGCGTCTTCCAGCTTCCGCTCGGCTTCTTCGGCGTGGCGATGGGCACGGTCGTGCTCTCGGCCATGGCGGGTGAGCAGGATCGCGCCGGCAACGACGCGCTGCTCGGCCGGGCCTTGGCGCTCGGGCTCGCCCTTGCCGTGCCGGCGGCGACCGCCTTGTTCCTGCTGGCGGAGCCGATCGTCTCGGTGCTGTTCGAGCATGGCCGCTTCGCTGCCGCCGACCGCGAGCGCACTGCCGCCGCGCTCGCCGCCTTCGCCATCGGTCTGCCCTTCGCGCTGGCTGCCAAGGTGTTCGGGCAGGTCTATTTCGTTCGGCGCCGGCCGCGCACGCCCCTGCTCGCGGGCTTCGCAGCCGTGCTCGTCGCGGCCTGTGCCGGCTATGCCCTGCTCGGCTGGCGCGAGGCCGCCATGATCGGCGCGCTGGCGGCGAGCCTCGCCTTCATCGTCCAGGCGCTGCTGCTGGGATGGCGCCTGCTGCTGGAAGGACTGTGGCGTCCGGACCGGGCCACGGCGCGCACGGTCCTCGCCATCCTGCTCGCGGCGGCGCTGATGGCGGCGGCGCTCGCTGCCCTGCTGCGGCCCTTGCTGCCATGGCTCAGCCCCGGCCAGCCCGCTCTGTGGCGTGCTGCGGCGCTGGCGGCGCTCTGCCTTGGGGGCGCGCTCGTCTATGGGCTCGCCGGCTGGATCCTCGGTGCATTCGGGCCGCTGCTCTTGCACCTTCGCGGCGCTTCCGTCAGAACGCCGCGTTCCTGAGCTCCGGATTCTCGGCTCAGGTCCGATATCGCCCCTGACGACGGAGCGCCCGATGGCCGCTTTCCTTCCCCGCGTCTTCTCCGGCATGCAGCCGACCTCGACGCTCCATCTCGGCAATTATCTCGGCGCCCTCGTGAACTGGGTGGCGATGCAGGAGACGCATGACTGCATCTATTGCGTCGTCGACATGCACGCGATCACGCCGTCCATGGAGGTCTGGGGCGGCCCGGTCGAGCTGACCCGCGCCACCCGCGAGGTCGCCGCCGCCTATATCGCGGCCGGCGTCGATCCCAAGCGCAGCATCATCTTCAACCAGAGCCAGGTCGCCGGGCACGCCGAGCTCGCCTGGGTCTTCAACACGGTCGCCCGCCTCGGCTGGCTGAACCGCATGACCCAGTTCAAGGAGAAGGCCGGCAAGGACCGCGAGAACGTCTCGGTCGGGCTTTACGACTATCCGGTGCTGATGGCGGCCGACATCCTGCTCTACAAGGCGACGCATGTCCCGGTCGGCGAGGACCAGAAGCAGCATCTCGAGCTGACCCGCGACATCGCCCAGAAGTTCAACAACGACTTCGCCGGGCAGATCGAAAAGCTCGGTACCGGCACCGGCGACCTCGGCTTCTTCCCCTTGCCCGAGCCGATGATCCAGGGCCCGGCGACCCGGGTGATGAGCCTGCGCGACGGCACCAAGAAGATGTCGAAATCCGACGCGTCGGATTTTTCGCGGATCAACCTGACCGACGATGCCGAGACCATCGCCCAGAAGATCCGCAAGGCGAAGACCGATCCCGAGGCCCTGCCTTCCGAGGAAAAGGGACTGGAGGGCCGGCCCGAGGCCGAGAACCTCGTCGGCATCTATGCCGGCCTCTCCGGCGCCACCCGGGCTGAGGTGCTCGGGCAGTTCGGCGGCGGCCAGTTCTCCGGCTTCAAGGGCGCGCTGGTCGATCTTGCCGTGGCGAAGCTCGGCCCGCTTGCCGGCGAGATGCGCCGGCTGCTTGCCGACCCCGGCCATGTCGATGCGATCCTCAGCGACGGCGCCGACCGCGCCGCCGAGATCGCCGCGCCGATCATGCTTGACGTCAAGGACATCGTCGGTTTCGTTCGGCGCCGCCAGGCATCCTAGTATTTGATTTACAGCAGTTATTCTGCCCGGCCGTAACCGGCCGGGCAGAATGCGGCTCGGGCGGCTTGCCCGGCCGGGGCTTGCGCTGACCTCGCGGCGCCTGCCACGATATCAGGCTCTGGAAGCGGGACAGGCGGCGGCAATGGTCAAGAGACGGCGGTCCTATGAGACGGGCCATCGCCCGAAATTCCTCGCGGTGGTGGATGACAGCCCGGAATGCGCCAAGGCCGTGCGCTTTGCGGCCCGGCGCTGCGCGCGCGTCGGCGCCACGATCGTGCTGCTCGGCGTGGTCACGCCCCCGCCCGAAGAGAACTGGCTCGGCGTCGGCGAGGTGATGCAGGCCGAGGCCGAGGCGGAAGCCGAGGCACTGATCACTGCCGCGGCCGCCTCCGTACGGGCGCTGGCCGGCCTCGAGCCGGAGAAGGTGGTGCGCACCGGCGTCAAATCCGACGAGATGATCAAGCTGATCGAGGCCGACGAGGACATTTCGCTGCTGGTCCTGGCCGCCGGCACCGGCAGCAGCGGGCCGGGCCCGCTGGTCAGCGCGCTGGCCGGCAAGAACGCCGGAAGCTTCCCGATCCCGGTCGCTATCGTTCCGGGCCATCTGGCCGACGAGGAAATCGACGCCCTCGCCTGAACCGGCACGCCGTCGCGGCTGGAATCATTCCAGCGATCGGCCTATATCGGGAACAGGAACGGCGGCCTTGACCCGCCGGTGCCGGAGGTAAGATCGATGTTCATCCAGACCGAAGCTACGCCCAATCCCGCCACCCTGAAATTCCTGCCCGGCCGCAGCGTCTCGCCCGACGGACCGGTCGAACTGCGCGATCCGGCGCAGGCCGACCGCTCGCCGCTCGCCTCGCGCCTGTTCGGCGTCAAGGGCGTCTCGGCCGTGTTTTTCGGCTCCGACTTCATCACCGTGACCAAGGCGGAAGGCGAGTGGCCGCATCTCAAGCCCGCCATCCTCGGTGCGATCATGGAGCACTACATGTCGGGCGCGCCGCTGATGGCGGACGGCGCCGCGGCCGCGGGCCCGGACGAGAGCGAGGACGAGTTCTTCGCCGAAGAGGATGCGCAGACCGTCGAGACGATCAAGGAACTGCTCGAGACCCGCATCCGCCCGGCCGTCGCCGGCGATGGCGGCGACATCACCTTCCGCGGCTTCAAGGACGGTACCGTCTATCTGGCGATGAAGGGCTCCTGCTCGGGCTGCCCGTCCTCGACCGCGACGCTGAAGCACGGCATCCAGAACCTGCTCCGGCATTTCCTGCCGCAGGTTCGCGAGGTCGAGGCGGTTTGATCGAACCGCTCCGTTTCAGTTCTTTCCACATTCTCCGCCGGTCATCCCGGCCGGAGCGCAGCGCAGAGCCGGGATCCATGCCTGAGCCTTCATCGGTGATGTTCCGGCACGGCTCCCGGGTCTCGCTGCGGTCGCCCGGGACGACCGGTACAGTTTCATGCCCGGTGAACGACTAATGCGCATTCTCGCGATCGACACTGCGCTCGGCGCCTGCTCCGCCTGCGTGCTCGAGGCCGGCTCTACGCAGCCCGTCGCCATCGAGCAGGTGGCGATGGAGCGCGGCCATGCCGAGGCGCTGATGCCGATGATCGAGCGCGTCATCGGCGCGACGCCGGGCGGCTTCTCCTCGCTCGACCGCGTCGCCGTGACGATCGGCCCCGGCAGCTATACCGGCCTGCGTGTCGGCATCAGCGCGGCGCGCGCCATCGCCTTCGCCGCCGGAATCCCGGCTGTCGGCGTTTCGACGCTGGCGGCGACGGCAGCCCCGCTGGTCGGACGCGAGGGCGGCCGGGTCATCGCCGCGGCGCTCGATGCCAAGCATGGCCAGGTCTGGTTCCAGGCGCTGAATGCGCAGGGCAAGCAGCTGGTCTCGATCCGCCAGGTCAATCATCGCGACGCGGCGCGTACCATCGGCGCCGGCCCGGTCTCGCTCGTCGGTTCGGCGGCGCTCGCCGTCGCCAACGAGGCCTGGGCGATCGGCCTCGACGCGGTCGTCGTCGACGACGCCAAGGCGCCCGACGTGACCTGGGTGGCCCGCCTCGGCATGATCGCCGACCCGCAGAACGCCCCGCCGCGTCCGCTCTACCTCAAGGAGCCGGAGACGACGCCGCAGGACCGCGCCCGCCTGCCGCGGCGCTGAGCATGGACTGGCTCGAACGCCTGCGCCGCCGTCGCGAGGCCCCGGCCCGGACGGGCCGGCTCGATGTCGCACAGGCGCGCCAGGTCGCGGCCCTGCATCACCAGGGCGGCTTCGCGCGGCTCTGGGAACCAGGCGAATGCGCGGCCCTGCTGGCCGATCCCTCGATTCTGACCGACGGCGTGTTCTCCGGCAGCGCCGCCGAGCCATCCGGCTTCGTGATGTCGCGCCTCGCCGCGGACGAGGCCGAGATCCTCAGCATCGTCGTCGCCAGGGCCGGCCGGCGCAGCGGCCTCGCACGCTCCCTGCTCGCTGCCCATCTCGCCCGGCTCTCGGCGCGCGGCGTCAGCCGACTTTTCCTCGAGGTCGAGGAGGCCAATGCGGCCGCGCTCGGGCTCTATCGTGAGTTCGGCTTTGCCGAGGTCGGCCGGCGCGAGGGCTATTACCCCAAGGCCGACGGCAGCCGCGCCGCCGCGCTGGTGATGCGGCTCGATCTCTCCTGAGATGCCTCGCCCGGCGCTCGGCCATGGACGCGCGGGCGGCCGGCGACTATAGCCGGAGCCTTGTGAGCGGAGCGTAGCGCAGAGAATGAACGGCTTGGGTCCCGGTGCGATGCTGCGCATGGCGCTGATCAGCCTCGGCACGCTCGTCCTGATCCCGCCGCAGCTGGTCTCGATGCGGCTCGGGCCGAGCCATGGCTTTCTGTTCACGCGGCTGTTCCACCGGCTGGTCTGCCGCGGCCTCGGCGTTCGCGCGGTGATTCGCGGTACCCCGCCCGGCGACGGCCAGGGCGGTCTGATCGTCGCGAATCATGTCTCCTGGCTCGACATTCCCGTGCTCGGCGCGATGCGCCCGCTCTCCTTCGTCGCCAAGGCCGAGGTTGCGACCTGGCCGGTGATCGGCTGGCTCTCGAAACTGCAGCGCACGGTCTTCATCGACCGCAAGCGCCGCGGTGCCACGGCCGGAGTCGCCGCAGAGATGGGGCAGAGACTCTCGAACGGACAGGCGGTCGTGCTCTTCGCCGAGGGCACGACCGGCGATGGCACGCGCGTGCTGCCATTGCGTTCCTCCCTGCTCGGAGCCGCGCATGAAGCGGTGCGCGGCGAGGACGAGGCGGACACCGAGGTGACGATCTATCCGCTCTGCATCACCTATCTCGGCTTCCACGGCCTGCCCGGCGGGCGCGCCGTCCGCTCTGGCCTGGCCTGGCATGGCGATACCGAGCTCGCGCCGCATCTGAAGGCGGTGCTGGCAGCCGGGGCGGTCGATGTCGAACTCGCCTGGGGCGAGCCGATCCGGATGGGCCGCAAGCTCTCGCGCAAGGAAGCGACGCGGCTCGCCGAAACCGCCATCCGCCGGGCCCGGCAGCAAGCCGTCACCGGGCGGTCACGCGTTTGAGCAAGGCTTGCGGGGATTCGGTGGGATCGGCCCGGATATTGCGTGCTTGCGTCCGGCGGCAGTATGATTCCCAAACTGTGGCCGGCTGGGGTAAGGAGACGGGGTTGAGGTCGGATCCGCGTTGATGAAGAAAGTCCACATCAAGTCCTATGGCTGCCAGATGAACGTCTATGACGGGCAGCGCATGGCGGATGTCCTGGGCGCAGAAGGCTACGAGGAAACCGCGACGCCCGACGACGCCGACCTGATCCTGCTCAACACCTGCCATATCCGCGAGCGGGCGGCGCACAAGGTCTATACCGAGCTCGGCAAGCTGCGCGAGCTGAAGCAGGAGCGCAAGGCAGCCGGCCGCGAGACCATGCTGGTCGTCGCCGGTTGCGTCGCCCAGGCCGAGGGCGCCGAGATCCAGCGCCGGCAGCCGGCCGTCGACCTCGTCGTCGGCCCGCAGGCCTATCATCGCCTGCCGGCATTGCTGGCACAGGCGCGCGGTGCCCGCGTCGTCGATACCGACCTGCCGCCGGACGACAAGTTCGGCCATCTCCCGGCCCCGAAGCCGGCGGCGATCCTGGCGCGCGGCATCTCGGCCTTCGTCACCGTTCAGGAAGGCTGCGACAAGTTCTGCGCCTTCTGCGTCGTGCCCTATACCCGCGGCGCCGAGTTCTCGCGCCCGGTCGCGCAGGTCGTCGCCGAGGTCGAGAGGCTGGCGCAGGCCGGGGTCCAGGACGTCACGCTGCTCGGCCAGAACGTCAACGCCTATCATGGCGAGGGGCAGGACGGCTGCGTCTGGGGCCTGGCCCGGCTGATGCGCCGCCTCGCCGAGGTGCCGGGCATCGCCCGCATCCGCTACACCACGAGCCATCCGCGCGACATGGATGACGAGCTGATCGCCGCCCATCGCGACCTGCCGCAATTGATGCCGTTCCTGCATCTGCCGGTGCAGGCCGGTTCCGACGGCATCCTTGCCGCGATGAACCGCAAGCACACGGCCAACGAATATCGCCGGCTGATCGACAAGGTCCGCAGCGCGCGGCCCGACATCGCCCTGTCCTCCGACTTCATCGTCGGCTTCCCCGGCGAGAGCGATCACGATTTCGAGGAAACGCTGCGGCTGATCGAGGATATCCGCTTCGCCTCGGCCTATTCGTTCAAGTACTCGCCGCGGCCCGGCACGCCGGCGGCCGAGCTTGCCACCCAGGTCGAGCCGGCGGTGATGGACGAGCGGCTGCAGCGGCTGCAGGGCCTGGTCGAGCGTCATCGCCAGGAGTTCAACCATGCCATGGTCGGGCGTACCGTCGAGGTGCTGCTCGAACGTGTCGGGCGTCATCCCGGCCAGCTTGCCGGCAAGAGCCCCTATCTGCAGGCGGTCCAGATCGAAACCGCGACGCATCGCATCGGCGAGCGCGTCATGGTGACGATCGAGCGGGCCGGCTCGAATTCGCTGTTCGGCCGTGCCGCGCCGCGCGAGCTGGCTGCCTGAGTGCGTATGCCTAGAAGTCGAGTCGGGTTCCGTCGCGTGCCTTTGCCTGCCCACGACCCCCGCTCCAGGAGAAGACACCTTTGGCCCAGGCCGATCCGATGAATCCGAGACCCGAACGCGGCGTTCGCCGCGACCCGTTGGCGCTGCGCGAAGAGGCGCCGGTGCGCGAAGGGCTGCCCGGCACCGAAGTCGTGCTGTCCTTCGACGACAACCAGCTCGCCAGCCTGGTCTTCGGGCAATACGACCAGAACCTCGCGCATCTCGAGCGCCGGCTCGGTGTCGTGGTCAGCCCCAATGGCAACCACATCACCATCAAGGGGCCGCCGGAAACCGCCGAGCAGGCCAGCCGCGTGCTGCGAACGCTCTATGCCCGCGCCAAGATCGGGGCGGCGGTCAATCTCGGCGAGGTCGACGGCGCGATCGAGGAGAGCAATGTCCAGCGCTCGCTCTTCCCGGTCGACAATGCCGGAAAATCGGCCTTCGACGCCATCGTCACCCGCAAGCGCGGGCCGGTGCGAGCCCGCAACGCCGCGCAGGATGCCTATCTGCGCCAGCTCAAGCGCCATGAGCTCGTCCTGGCCGAGGGACCGGCCGGCACCGGCAAGACCTGGCTCGCTGTCGGCCATGCGGTCTCGCTGATCGAGCAGGGCGTGGTCGAGCGCATGGTGCTGTCGCGGCCGGCGGTGGAAGCCGGCGAGCGCCTCGGCTTCCTGCCGGGTGACATGCGCGAGAAGGTCGATCCCTATCTGCGGCCGATCTACGACGCCCTCAACGATTTCATGGAGGCGCGCCATGTCGAGCGCGCCCTGCAGACCGGCATGATAGAGATCGCGCCGCTGGCCTTCATGCGCGGCCGGACCCTGACCAATGCGGTCGTGCTGCTCGACGAGGCGCAGAACGCGACCTCGGTGCAGATGAAGATGTTCCTGACCCGCCTCGGCGAAGGCTCGCGCATGATCATCACCGGCGACCCTTCGCAGATCGACCTGCCGCCGGGCCAGCGCTCCGGCCTGATCGAGGCAGTGCGGCTGCTTTCCGGGGTCGAGGGTGTCGGCCATGCCCGTTTCGAGGAGGGCGACGTCGTCCGCCACGAACTCGTGCGCCGCATCGTCTTCGCCTATGAGGCTGCGGCCAGGAAGGAACGCGACGAGCGCGAAGCCCGGCTCGCCAATCTGCAGCCGGCCGATGCCGGCCCGGCGGAAGGCGATGCCGAAGGGCTGAAGCGCATGCTTTCGCGGGAGAGACCGCGATGAACGACCGACCTCGATCGCGGCGCGCCGCGCCGCGATCCGAGTCGCCGACCGGCGAGCTGACGCTCGAGCTGCGCCTGCAGTCGCGGCGCTGGCGCGAGGTCGGCGACCTGCGGCCGCGCATCGAGGCGGCGATCGGCGCCGCGCTTGCACTTGCCCGGCTGCAGCCGCTCGCCGGGGCCGAGCTCAGCCTGCTCCTGACCGACGACAAGCGCATCCGCGCGGTCAACCGCGAATGGCGCGGCTTCGACAAGCCGACCAATGTGCTCTCCTTTCCCGCCGCGCCGCCGGAACGGATCGCCATGAGCCCGGTGCTCGGCGACATCGTGCTGGCCTTCGAGACGCTGGTGCGCGAGGCGGAGGCCGAGGAGAAGAGCCTCGGCGATCATCTCAGTCATCTCGTCATCCACGGCCTGCTTCACCTGCTCGGCGAGGATCACGAGACGGAAGCCGAAGCGCAGCGCATGGAAGCGATGGAGACCGCGGCTCTCGCCCGGCTCGGCATCGCCGATCCCTATGCCGGAAGCGATCCGCACCCCACCCAGCCCCCTCCCGCAGCGGCCTCCCGCAAGAAGCAGTTTTCACCCGCGCCATGAGCGACGACCCTCGACCTAGCACCAACTCCGAACCAGCCGGCCGCGGCCTGTCACACTGGCTCGGGCAGTTCCTCGACCGGCTCGGCTTGCGCCATGGCGGCTCCGTCCGCGAGGAGATCACCGAGGCCCTCGCGCAGGGTGGCGGCGAGATCGCCGACATCAGCCCGCAGGAGCGGGCAATGCTCTCCAACGTGCTCAGCCTGCGCGAGCGCCGGGTCGACGACGTCATGGTGCCGCGCGCCGATATCATCGCGGTTTCCCTCGACGCCACGCTGGCGAACCTGCTCGCTTTGTTCCGCAGCGCCGGCCATTCCCGCCTCCCGGTCTATGGCGAGACCCTCGACGACCCGCGCGGCATGATCCATATCCGCGACTTCCTCGATTTCCTCGCCGCGCGTGCCGGACCGGGCCGGGGCGGCGAGGGTGAGACGGTTCCCGATCTCGGCGCCGTCGACCTCTCCGTGACGCTGGCACAGGCCAGCATCCTGCGGCCGGTGCTCTATGTGCCGCCGTCCATGCCGGCGGTCGACCTGCTGGTCCGGATGCAGGCGACGCGTACCCATATCGCGCTCGTCATCGACGAATATGGCGGTACCGACGGGCTGGTCTCGATCGAGGACCTGGTCGAGATCGTCGTCGGCGACATCGAGGACGAGCATGACCATGACGAGGCGCCGACGATCGCGCCCGCCGGCGAGAACCGCTTCATCGCCGATGCGCGCGCGACGCTGGAGGAGCTGAACGAGGCCACCGGGATCGATCTTTCGGCCGCCGAGGTCGCCGAGGAGGTCGATACGCTCGGCGGCCTGATCGTCACCCTGGCCGGGCGCGTGCCGGCTCGCGGCGAATTGATCAAGGGGCCGGAGGGCCTCGAATTCGAGGTGCTCGATGCCGACCCCCGTCGCGTCAAGCGCCTGCGCATCCATCGCCGCGATCAGGTCGCGGCCGGCGAGGCCGCCGAACCGGAAGCGCCATGATGGCACTTGCCGTGCTGGCCGACCGCGTCATCCTCGCCTGGGGCTGGCCGAAGCGCCTGATCGCCCTGGCAGCGGGCGCCAGCGGCGCCCTTGCCCTGGCGCCGCTCGATCTCTGGCCGCTCGTCGTCGTGCCGATGACCATCGCCGTCTGGCTGATCGACGGGGCGGTCGCCGATAGCCGGGCCGGGCGCTTCCGCGCCGCTGCACTCGCCGGCTGGTGGTGGGGCTTCGGCTTCCATCTCGCCGGGTTGTGGTGGCTTGGCGCGGCCTTTCTGGTCGAGGCCGACAAGTTCGCCTGGGCGATGCCGCTCGGCGTCGTCGCGCTGCCGGCCTTCCTGGCGCTTTTCCCGGCCCTCGGCTTCGGCTTCGCCCGCTTGCTCTGGCCGTCCGGCGCCGGACGCATCCTCGTGCTGGCGGCGATGCTGGCGCTGAGCGAGTGGCTGCGTGGCCATGTGCTCACCGGCTTCCCCTGGAACGTCTACGGCATGATGCTGGCCGGGCCGGAATGGCTGGCGCAGAGCGCCTCGCTGTTCGGGCTCTACGGGCTGACGCTGCTCGCCGTGGCGATCGGGGCGGCGCCAGCGACCCTCGGCACCGGCGAGACCGGTCTGGCACGCTGGCGGCCGTCGGCGCTGGCTCTCGTCGCGCTCGCTGGCATGGCCGCCTTCGGCGCCTGGCGCGTGCCGGCCGGCCCGGTCGCCGCTGTCAATGGTGTGAAGCTGCGCCTGATGCAGCCGAACCTGCCGCAGGACGCCAAGTTCAGCCCGAGCAACAGCGAGATGATCCTGGCGCGCTATCTCTCGCTGAGCGACCGGGCGACCGGCCCGACCACGCTCGGCGTCCAGGACGTCACGCATCTGATCTGGCCGGAATCGGCCTTTCCCTTTCTGCTGGGCCGCACGCCGCAGGCACTGGCGCGGATCGCGGCGCTGCTGCCGCCCGGCGCCACCCTGATCACCGGGGCGGCGCGTGCCGGCGAGACCCTGCCGGGCGAGAGCCGGCCTCCGATCTATAATTCGATCCAGGTGGTCAATGACGAAGGCGTGATCCTGGGCAGCTACGACAAGGTGCACCTCGTGCCCTTCGGCGAATACCTGCCGCCTTTTCTCGAGCGCCTGATCCGCGCCGTCGGCCTTTCCGAGTTCGTCTCCGTGCCCGGCGGTTTCGCCGCCGGCACGCGGCGTACCCCGCTGCAGGTCCGCGGCCTGCCGCCGGCAGCCGCGCTGATCTGCTACGAGGTCGTCTTCCCCGGCGAGGCGATGCCGGGTGGCCCACGCCCCGGCTACATCCTCAACCTGACCAATGACGGCTGGTTCGGCCGGACCAGCGGTCCCTATCAGCATCTGGCGCAGGCGCGCCTGCGGGCGGTCGAGGAAGGCCTGCCGCTGGTCCGCGTCGCCAATACCGGCATCTCGGCCGTGGTCGACGGCTATGGCCGGATCCGGGCGGCGCTGGGGCTGGGCGCAACCGGCGTGCTCGACGCGACCTTGCCGAAGGCAGGCCCGGCTACGCCGTATTCGCGGTTCGGGGATGTTTTCTTTGCATGCCTGATTGTAACATCTCTGCTGTTTGGGCTATTGCCGCGGCGGAAGTGATCCCATCTGGAACTTTCCCGCGGACTAACCCGTGCTAAGGGAGTATCGTTG
The DNA here is from genome assembly GCA_036676315.1 of Bradyrhizobiaceae bacterium. Classification (GTDB taxonomy): domain Bacteria; phylum Pseudomonadota; class Alphaproteobacteria; order Rhizobiales; family Beijerinckiaceae; genus Allobosea. Next base: position 8,932 of record JAKFDB010000193.1, on the reverse strand, counting down.
CGGGAACTAAGCATCGTTCGGACCGGACGGTGCGAGGAATGGCGCAAAGCGAGGCCGGCAGCACCGATGTTGAAGAAAGTCCCAAACCCGATCGATCGCCATGTCGGCAGCCGCGTGCGCATGCGCCGCATGCTCGCCGGCGTCAGCCAGGAAAAGCTCGGCGAGGCTCTCGGGCTGACTTTCCAGCAGGTGCAGAAATACGAGAAGGGCGCCAACCGGATCAGCGCCAGCCGCCTGCAGCAGATCGCCAAGATGCTCGAGGTGCCGGTTTCCTTCTTCTTCGACGGCGCGCCGAGCGGCGACACCCCTGAAGGCGGCTTCGCGGACATGGCTTCGACGACCTATGTCTCGGACTTTCTTGCCACCAGCGAAGGCGTCCAGCTGACCAAGGCCTTCATCAAGATCAAGAGCAGCCGAGTCCGCCGCCGCATCGTCGACCTCGTCGAGGCTCTGGCCGAAGAAGCCGGGGAAAAGGCCTGATTCGGCATTTTGACGTTCGCCTTGTCGAACGAACCAGCTCTCAAAACAATTTCCGGCCTTGACGGCGAACGTTTCCACTGCAAAGACGCTGCGCGTTTTTGCAATCCTGCTGGCGCGCACCAGCGGTCGCCTCGAAGATCCCGCCAACAAGGATTTCCGCCCGTGTCACGCCAGAACTATCTCTTCACCAGCGAGTCGGTCGGCGAAGGCCATCCCGACAAGGTTTGTGACCGGATCTCCGACGAGGTCGTCGACCTGTTCTTCAAGGAGGCCGCCAAGGCCGGCATGGACTCCGCTCAGGTTCGCGTCGCTTGCGAGACGCTGGCGACCACCAATCGCGTCGTGATCGCCGGTGAGGTCCGCACCTCGCTCGACGAGAAGGCGATGAAGAGCAAGGTCAAGTCGGCGGCGCGCAAGGCGATCCGCGCGATCGGCTATGAGCAGGACGGCTTCCACTGGAAGAAGTGCAAAATCGACGTGCTGCTGCATGCCCAGTCGGCCGACATTGCCCAGGGCGTCGACGCCGCCGGCAACAAGGACGAAGGCGCCGGCGACCAGGGCATCATGTTCGGCTATGCCTGCCGCGAGACCCCGGAGCTGATGCCGGCGCCGATCTACTACGCCCACAAGATCCTCGAGGTCCTGGCCAAGGCCCGCCATGCCGGCGAGGGCGCCGCCGCCAAGCTCGGCCCGGACGCCAAGAGCCAGGTCACCGTCAAATACGAGAACGGCAAGCCGGTCGGCGTCACCCAGATCGTGCTCTCGACCCAGCATCTCGACGAGAAGCTGACCTCGGCCGATGTCCGCAAGATCGTCGAGCCCTATATCCGCCAGACCCTGCCCGATGGCTGGATCTCGAAGGACACCGCCTGGCACGTCAACCCGACCGGCAAGTTCGTCATCGGCGGCCCTGACGGCGATGCCGGCCTGACCGGCCGCAAGATCATCGTCGACACCTATGGTGGCGCGGCTCCCCATGGCGGCGGCGCCTTCTCGGGCAAGGACCCGACCAAGGTCGATCGTTCGGCGGCTTATGCGGCCCGCTATCTCGCCAAGAACGTCGTCGCCGCCAAGCTGGCCGAGCGCTGCACGATCCAGCTCTCCTATGCCATCGGCGTCGCCAAGCCGCTCTCGATCTATGTCGACCTGCACGGCACCGGCAAGGTCGACGAGGCCCGGCTCGAATCCGTCCTCGGCGAGGTCATGGACCTGACCCCGCGCGGCATCCGCACCCATCTCGGCCTCAACAAGCCGATCTATGCGAAGTCGGCAGCCTATGGCCATTTCGGCCGCAAGGCCGGCCGCGACGGCAGCTTCTCCTGGGAGAAGACCGATCTCGTCGACACGCTGAAGAAGGCCGTGGCCTGATCCCGGCCTAGCCATTCGCGATCAACATGGCCGGGGCGTTGCGCCCCGGCCATTTTCTTTCAGCCGGGGGATGGCTGGAGCGGCGTGCGAGGCGATGGCGCCCGGGCCTTCGCGAGAATCCTGTTCCGATACGAGGCGTCGATGACCGACCAGCACGATCCCGACCGGGCCTTCTTCGGCAGGCGCAAGGGCAAGGGCCTGCGCGAGGGTCAGGCCGGCCAGATCGCCGACGCGCTGCCGCGCCTGCGCCTGCCGGAGGGCGAGCTCGGCGACCTGCCGGGGCTGTTCCCGGTTCCGGTCGAAGCGGTTCGTCTCGAGATCGGCTTCGGCGGCGGCGAGCACCTGCTGGCGCGCATGCGCGAGAGCCCGCAGATCGGCTTCATCGGCTGCGAGCCCTTCATCAACGGCATGGCGAAGTTCCTCGCGGTGGTCGAGCGCGAGGGCCTGCGCAATGTCCGGCTCTGGGACGGCGATGCCGCGCTGATGCTGCCGCGCCTGCCGGTGGGCAGCCTCGATGCGGTCGACCTGCTCTATCCCGATCCCTGGCCGAAACGGCGCCAGCGCAAGCGGCGCTTCGTCTCCGAGCGGACGCTGTCGCTGCTGGCCCGGGCGCTCCGCCCGGGCGGGCGCTTCCGTTTTGCCAGCGACATCGACGATTATGTCGGCTGGACGCTGGCGCGGCTGCTGGCTTCGGCCGATTTCGACTGGGCCGACGAGGCCGCCGACGACTGGCGCCGGCCCTATCCCGGCTGGGTGCGCACCCGCTATGAGGCCAAGGCGGTGAAGGCCGGCCGGGTGCCGAGCTATCTCACGGCGTACCGTCGCGCATCCTGAGGAAGCCGAGCACGCGCTGGGCGGTGGTCAGGGTCAGGTTGCGGAAGCTCAGCCTCGCCCGTTCCAGCACCGGCGCCGACCGGCCGTCGCCCTTGCGCAGGCCGATCAGGGCCTTGGCTGTGTCCCAGGACCAGCCCATGCCGCGCGCGACCAGGAGCACGGCTTCGCGATCCGGCCCGAAGACGATCTGTTCGGTCGAGGGCAAGGATAGCCCGGCCAGGACCGCGACGCCGCAGATGGCATGCTCCGCCGCCCCAGATGCTGCGTATTTGGCGATGACGGCTTCGTCGAGCTTGCCGGTCTCGTTCAGGACCTTGATGTCGGAAAGCGCCACGCCGAACTTGCCGAGATCGTCGCCGATCTCGGCCTGTGCCGAGACCGTCTCGGCACCACGTTCGACCGCGCCGGCCACGGCACTCGCCATGGCCGGTTCGAGCGAGGCCTCGAGGCGCCGCCTGGCCGAGTTCTTCGCCGCGGCCAGGAGCTGTTCGGCGAGGTCGGCGGGCATATCGGCGCGGGTGCCGAGCGTCGCCTGCAGGGCGTCGTCCTGGGCCGCGCGCATCACCAGCACGCCCATGCCGTGGCGCGAGAAGCGCGCGCTCTGGTTCGCCGCGACCGCATGGGTGACGACGCGGCCGCCGCGCAGGATCAGGAAGTCGGTGACCGGCTCGCCGAGATCCGGGCGCTCGGTGATGGCGAGCATGTGGTCGCGGCCCTTGGCGGCCGAAATCGCGACGAGGTCGTTGTCGCTGAGGCGCGGCGAGGCGACGAGCACGGGCCTTGCCACCGCGATCTCGTCGAGGGCGAGCTGGCGCACGACGCCGCTCGGCGCGTTGGGAATGTCGGAAAGTCGCTCGGAAAGCTCGATGCGGGCCCTGATCTCGATGGCGCGGGCGAGGCGCCCGATGACGACGTCGAAGACGCTGATCTGGTCCTCGGCCATGCCGGCGGCCGTGCTCAGGAACAGATCGGTCAGCCGTGCCAGGATCGTGGCGCGCTCGTCGTTCGAGCCGCGCGCCATCGTTGCTTCCAGGTCGCGCAGCAGCGCTCCTACGGGACTCATCAACGCAACCTCATCACCAACACCGGCGACAGGCTAGCAGGCAAGAATGACCAGCCGGTTAGCGGAACCTCCGAAACAGCCGCCGCCCGCCTCGCAGCTTGCAAGATGCGCCGAAGAGGACTAGATAGGCCCTCAACAGCTCTGGTTTCGGTGTAAGCCGGCGATCAAGAGCGGGCCCGCCGGCCCGCTCTTTTTTGTTGGCCAAAGCCTTCCGGGCGCGCGGCCGCCACTGGCGCCGCAGGCGAGGTGATGGCGAGCCGGACAATGGGCGAGCAAGACACACAGGATCAGGAAGCGCGGATCGTCGTCGAGACCGGCGTCGCCGCGCGGGTGGCTGCGATCGTCGAGCCGGCGATCGCCGATATCGGCTATCGCCTCGTTCGCGTGCGCATTTCCGCCCAGAACGGCTGCACCCTGCAGATCATGGCCGAGCGCCCGGACGGGACGATGACCGTCGAGGGCTGCGAAGCCGTCAGCCAGGCGGTCTCCCCGGCGCTCGACGTCGACGATCCGATCCAGGCGGCGTATCATCTGGAGGTTTCGTCGCCCGGCATCGACAGGCCGCTGGTGCGATCCGGCGATTTCGAGCGCTGGGCCGGCCACCTCGCCAAGATCGATACCAACGAGCCGGTGGCCGGTCGCAAGCGTTTCCGCGGCATCCTGCGTGGCGTCAGCGGCGGCGACGCCTTGCTCACCCGCGACGACGCGAAATCCGAGGAGGAGCGCGACGTTTCGATCCCGATGCGGCTGATCGGCGAGGCGCGGCTGGTGCTGACCGATGCCCTGGTCACCGAATCGCTCCGGCGCGGCAAATCCGGCCTGCCGCCGGAGATGCCGCCGGCCGACGAAATCGCGATGCCTGCGCCAGGGCGCGGCAAATCGCTGGGACCGCGTGACCCGAAGGCCCGCAAGCCGGCCAAGGGCGAGAAGCGGTCTCCCGAGCAGAACCGAGAAGAAGAGGAGTGAGTGCAATGGCTGTCAGCGCCAACAGGCTCGAACTGCTGCAGATCGCAGACGCCGTCGCCCGCGAGAAGTCGATCGACCGCCAGATCGTGATCGACGCGATGCAGGACGCCATCGCCAAGGCCGCGCGCTCGCGCTACGGCGCCGAGACTGACGTCCACGCCGAGATCAACACCAAGTCCGGTGAACTGCGCCTGGCGCGCCATCTCCAGGTCGTCGACCTCGTCGAGAACAACGCCACCGAGATCACCGTCGAGGAGGCCAAGCGCCACAACCCGGCGGCCCAGGTCGGCGACGTCATCGCCGATCCGCTGCCGCCCTTCGATTTCGGCCGCATCGCCGCCCAGTCTGCCAAGCAGGTGATCGTGCAGAGGGTGCGCGAGGCCGAGCGTGATCGCCAGTACGACGAGTACAAGGATCGCATCGGCGAGATCGTCAACGGCGCGGTCAAGCGCGTCGAGTACGGCAATGTCTTCGTCGATCTCGGCCGCGGCGAGGCGATCATCCGCCGCGACGAGATGATCCCGCGCGAGACCTTCAAGGTCGGCGACCGTGCCCGCGCCTATGTCTATGACGTGCGCCGCGAGCCGCGCGGCCCGCAGATCTTCCTGTCGCGCACCCATCCGCAGTTCATGTCGAAGCTCTTCGGCCAGGAAGTGCCGGAGATCTATGACGGCATCGTCGAGGTCAAGGCGGTCGCCCGCGACCCCGGCTCGCGCGCCAAGATCGCGGTGATCTCGCGCGATTCCTCGATCGACCCCGTCGGCGCCTGCGTCGGCATGAGGGGTTCGCGCGTGCAGGCCGTCGTCGGCGAATTGCAGGGCGAGAAGATCGACATCATCCCGTGGTCGCCGGACGTCGCGACCTTCGTCGTTAACGCGCTGCAGCCGGCCGAGGTCGCCAAGGTCGTGCTCGACGAGGAAGCCGACAAGATCGAGGTCGTGGTGCCTGACGAGCAGCTCTCGCTCGCCATCGGCCGGCGTGGCCAGAACGTCCGCCTCGCTTCGCAGCTGACCGGCTGGGACATCGACATCCTGACCGAAGCCGAGGAATCCGAGCGCCGCCAGAAGGAATTCGTGCAGCGCACGGAGATCTTCATGAACGCGCTCAACGTCGACGAGACGGTCGGCCAGCTGCTCGCCTCGGAAGGCTTCCGCTCGGTCGAGGAGGTCGCCTATGTCGAGCCCTCCGAGCTCGCCTCGATCGAGGGCTTCGACGAGGACACCGCCGCCGAGATCCAGACGCGCGCCCAGGATTATCTTTCCGCCGTCGAGGCCGAGTTCGACGAGAAGCGTCGGGCGCTCGGCGTCGAGGACGAATTGCGCGAGCTCGAGGGCGTCACCACCGCGATGATGGTCGCGCTCGGCGAGAACGACGTGAAGAGCGTCGAGGACCTCGCCGGCTGCGCCACCGACGATCTCGTCGGCTGGACCGAGCGCAAGGATGGCGAGACCACCCGCCATGCCGGCTATCTCGACGGCTTCGACCTGTCGCGCCAGGACGCCGAGGCCATGGTGATGGCCGCTCGCGTCAAGGCCGGCTGGATCGAGGCTCCGGAGCCCGCCGCCGAGAGCGCTGCCGAGGAAGAGGCACAGGCCTGAGGACGAAAGCCGGAGACCGCGCCATGGCGCCGCGGGTCGAGCACGAGGGACGGGCCGAGAAGGCCCAGGAGCGGACCTGCGTGGTGACGCGCCAGGCCCGCGCGCCCGAGGACCTGATCCGCTTCGTCGTCGGCCCCGGCGACGCGCTGGTGCCCGATCTTCGGCGCAAGCTGCCGGGGCGCGGCGTCTGGGTCGGCCTGAGCGCTGCCGCGGTCGGCCAGGCGGTGAAGCGCAAGGCCTTCGAGCGCTCGCTGAAGCAGAAGGTCGTGGTTTCCGCCGCACTCGCCGAGGAGATCGACGCGCTGATGGCGAAGGACGCCATCCAGGCGCTCGCCATGGCCAACAAGGCCGGCCTGGTCTCGACCGGCTTTTCCAAGGTCGAGGCTCTGGCCGGCTCTGGGCGCGCCGCGGCGGTGATCGCCGCCAGCGATGGCGCCGAGGATGGCAAGCGCAAGATCGGCCAGGCTCTCCACCGTGCCGCTTCCGTGCGTGCCGAGGCCGGCTTGAAGCCACGCGATATCCCGATCGTCGCGATTTTCGCGACGGCTGAACTGGAACTGGCGTTAGGGCGTGAGCATGTGATACATGCAGCGCTTGCTCCGGGACCGGCGACTGAGGGTTTCCTCTCGCGCTGGCGTCGGCTCGTCCGCTTTCGGACGGACGATGCTGGTGGGACGCCGTCTATAGACCCGGCGGAATCCGACGCAGCAGATCAAACGAAGACCGAACCGGCAGGACCGAAAGCGGAATGAGTGACACCAAGAACCCGGGCGACAAGACCTTGAGCGTGACGCCTCCCAAGACGTTGTCGCTGAAGCGGCCTGTCGAACAGAGCACGGTTCGGCAGAGCTTCTCGCATGGACGCTCGAAGCAGGTCGTCGTCGAAGTCAAGCGCCGCGTCGGCGGCCATGAGCCCGCCCCTCCCCCACCGGTCACCCGCGCCCCGCAGCCGCAGGCGGCGCCCGTGCCGCCGCGGCCGCTGCCGGCGCCTGCCGCTGCCCGGCCGGCTGGAAGCATGCTCCTGCGCACGCTTTCGGACGATGAGAAGGATGCGCGCCTGCGCGCCCTGACCGATGCCCGCGCCAGCGAGGCCGAGGCCCGCGCCCGCGCCGAGGAGGAGGCCCGCCAGCGTGCCGCCCGCGAGGAGCGCGAGCGCACCGAGCGTGACGCCGCCCAGGCGCGTCAGCGCGAGGAGGAGGAGCGTCGCCGCCAGGAGGAGGAGCGCAAGCGCCGCGCCGACAGCGCCGTGCGCCAGCGCATGACCGAGGAAGCCGGCGCGCCGCGTCCGGCCGCTCCGTCGGCGCCGTCTGCCTCTGCCCCCTCGTCGCCCGACGCGCCGCCGGCTTCGCCGGCCCCTGCAGCTCCCTATGCCGCATCGCCGCGTCCGGCACCGTCCGGTCCGCGCGATTATGGCTCGCCGCGTCCGCCGATGCGCGATGTCGGCGCAAGGCCGCCGAGCCTCGATGTCCGCCGTCCGCGTGCCGACCCGCCGCGGCCGCCGCGTCCCGACGCCAATGCGACGGCTGAGCCGCTCGTCGCCCGGCCCGCTCGCCAGGCGCCTTCTTCCGCCGGCGCACCGCGCAGCCGTCCCGACGATGGCGAGGCGCGTCCCGCCTTCCGCCGTCCCGGTGGGGCTCCCGGCGCCGCCAATCGCGGCGCGCCGGTTCCGGCACCCAAGACCCCGAAGGTCGGCGAGAAGCCGCGCGGCCGCCTGACGCTCTCCACCGCCACCGGTGGGGACGACGAGCGCACGCGTTCGGTCGCGGCCTTCCGCCGTCGTGTCCAGCGCATGACCGGCCACCGCGCTTCGGACGTGGCCAAGGAGCGCGTGATGCGCGAGGTGATCATCCCCGAGACGATCACCATCCAGGAACTCGCCAACCGCATGACCGAGCGGGGCGTCGATGTCATCCGCCTGCTGATGAAGCAGGGCGCGATGCACAAGATCACCGACGTGATCGACGCCGACACCGCCCAGCTGGTGGCCGAGGAAATGGGCCACACCGTCAAGCGCGTCGCCGAATCCGACGTCGAGGAAGGCCTGTTCGACACGCCCGATACCGACGAGGCGCTGGTTTCGCGTCCGCCGGTCGTCACGATCATGGGCCATGTCGACCACGGCAAGACCTCGCTGCTCGACGCGATCCGCAAGACCACCGTCGTCACCGGCGAAGCCGGCGGCATCACCCAGCATATCGGCGCCTATCAGGTGACGACGCCTTCGGGTTCCAAGGTGACCTTCATCGACACCCCCGGCCACGCCGCCTTCACGGCGATGCGTGCCCGTGGTGCCAAGGTGACGGACGTGGTCGTGCTCGTGGTCGCGGCCGATGACGGCGTGATGCCGCAGACGGTCGAGGCCATCAACCACGCCAAGGCGGCCAAGGTGCCGCTGATCGTGGCGATCAACAAGATCGACAAGGCCGACGCCAACCCGGATCGCGTGCGCTCCGAGCTGCTGCAATACGAGATCCAGGTCGAGTCGCTCGGCGGCGAGACGCTGGAGATCGAGGTTTCGGCCAAGACGGGCAACGGGCTCGACACGCTGCTCGACGCGATCGCGCTGCAGGCCGAGCTGCTCGATCTCAAGGCCAATCCTGGTCGCGACGCCGAAGGCACGGTC
>JAKFDB010000192.1:0-33682 GCA_036676315.1 Bradyrhizobiaceae bacterium | reverse complement strand
TGCCAAGACCGGCGCCAAGGTCACCGCAGTGACCGCCGACGTTGCAACGCCGGAAGGTCAGCAGGCGCTGTTCAATGCCTGCCCGAACCCCGACATCCTGGTCAACAACAATGGCGGCCCGCCGCCCAAGCCCTTCCGCGAGGTGACGCGCGAGGCACTGCTGGAAGGCGTCACCCAGAACCTGGCGACCCCGCTGGAGCTGACGCAAGCCGTCGTCGATGGCATGATCGAGCGCGGCTTCGGCCGCATCGTCAACATCACCTCGGCGAGCGTGCTGACGCCGCTGACCGGTCTCGACGTTTCCTCCGCCGCCCGCGCCGGCCTCACCGCCTTCCTCGCCGGTGTGGCGCGCGAGATCGCCCATGCCAACGTCACCATCAACAACATCCTGCCGGGCGTCTTTGCCACCGACCGCCTGACGAGCTCGACCAAGCGCGTCGCGGCGATGAAGGGCATCTCGGAGGAGGAGGTGATGAAGCTGCGCCGGTCCGAGATCCCGGCCGGCCGCTTCGGCGAGGCCGAGGAATTCGGCAAGCTCTGCGCCTTCATCGCCAGCGCCCATGCCGGCTACATCACCGGCCAGAACTTCCTGATCGACGGCGGCTCCTTCCGGACGAATTTCTGAAGGCGGCCTTGAGAATTCAGCCCTCATCCTGAGAAGCCATTCCGCGAGGAATAGCGTCTCGAAGGACACTCCGGAACCATCTGGAGCCTCCTTCGAGACGGCCCTTTCGGGCCTCCTCAGGATGAGGCTGAAGAAGTCCAGACACCCCCGCAAGCCAACTCAGGTACCATGACCATCACCTACCGAAGAGCCGTCCCCGAGGACACGCCCGCCTGCATCGCCCTGCGCGGCCTGACGCGCGAGAACGCCTTCTCGGTCGAGCAACTCGCGGCCCTCGGCATCACGCTCGAAAGCTGGCGCTCCGCCATCGCCGACGACAGCCTTCCGGGCCATGTCGCGATCGCTGGCGGAAACATCGTCGGCTATTGCTTCGGCCACCGCGACAGCGGCGAAATCGCGGTCCTGGCGCTGCTTCCGAGCCAGGAGGGCCAGGGCACCGGCAAGGCGCTCCTGGACCTGATGATCGAGGAGCTCAGGGAGCAGGGCTTCAAACGGCTGTTTCTTGGCTGCTCCGCCGATCCGCAGGTCCGCTCCTATGGCTTCTACAGGCATCTAGGCTGGCGCTCGACGGGCACCTTCGACGAAGCCGGTGACGAGGTGCTGGAATACGATCTTTCCTGACGCGCCGATCAGAGGAAAACGGCGCGCCGGCGGCGAGCGCGTCCCGCACCCCGCCGGTCGGCCCTGCAACATCAACGCTTTGAACGACTCCAACCGCATGGTCTAAGGAGGGAGGCCTGCACAAGCTTCCCGTCCTCGCGCCCGACCTTCGCTTTGTCCCCTCTCCTCGGCATCAGCCTCAAGCTGCTCTCGGCTCTCTCCTTCACGCTGATGTCGGCTGCGATCAAACTGCTCGCAGCGCGCTATCCGACGGGCGAACTGGTGTTCTTCCGCTCGTTCTTCGCGCTGATCCCGCTGGTGATCTGGCTGGCCTGGCGCAGCGAATTCCCCGAGGCGCTGAAGACGAGCAATCTGCGCGGCCATCTCAAGCGCGGCGTCATCGGCTCGACCGGCATGTTCCTCGGCTTCGCGGCGCTGCAGCTCCTGCCGCTGTCGGATGCGGTCGCGATCGGCTACGCCGCCCCGCTGATCCTGGTGGCGCTGGCGGCGCTGATCCTGAAGGAGAGGGTCCGGGTCTATCGCTGGACGGCCGTCTGCATCGGCTTCTTCGGCGTGCTGCTGATGCTCTCGCCGCACATGAAGCCGGATGCGCTGGCTCAGGGCCTGTCCGGCGGCCCGGCCATCGGTGCCCTGCTCGCGCTCGGCGGCGCCTTCTGCTCCGCCTTCGCCTCGGTCGAGGTGCGCATGCTCACCCGCACCGAGAAGACCGGCGCCATCGTCTTCTACTTCATGTCGCTGACCTCGCTGCTCGGTCTCCTGACCATTACCCTCGGCTGGACAGTCCCCAATTGGCAGGAGCTGCTGCTGCTCGTGACGATCGGCATACTCGGCGGGCTCGGGCAGATCCTGCTGGTGCAGGCCTATCGCTATGGCGACGCCTCGCTGGTCGCTCCCTTCGAATACTCGACGATGATCTGGGCGACGGCGCTCGGCTGGTTCGTCTTCGGGGAATGGCCGGCGGCAGCGGTCATCGCCGGCTCGCTGATCGTCATCGCGTCGGGAATCTACGTGATCCTGCGCGAGCAGCAGCTCGGTCTCCTCAAGCGCGAGACCCGCGAGGTCGGCCCTTCGCGCTCGACCTGAAGCGCAAGCCTTTGCTTGCCGCCTGGAGCAATCCAAGGCAATGTCCGCCAATACAAACGATCGTTCGCTTTCCCAAACGATTGGCGGAAGCGATGAGGCAAGGACGCAATGGGCATCGAAACCAGGGAACGTGGCGGCCGCGAGATGGAATCCGGCGCGCAGATCGTCTCCGGCCAGCTCGGCAAGACGATCCAGCGCCTGCGCAAGGCATACAACCTCTCGCTCTCGGAGCTCGCCGAGCAGTCCGGTGTCGCCAAGTCGATCATCAGCCAGATCGAGCGCAACGAAACCAATCCGACGCTGGCGACGATCTGGCGCCTGTCGCAGGCGCTCGACGTTTCGATCGAGCGGGTGCTCTCCTCCAATGAGGAAGAGGCCTTCATCGAGAAGATCGCCCGCCCGGATACGCCGATCCTCGTTTCAGAAGACGGTAAGCTCAGGCTCGCCATCATCGGCTGGATCAAGACCGTCGAATGGCTGCAATGGTACGAGGTCAGCGCCGAGCCCGGCGGCGAGCTCGATTCCGAAGGCCATCAGCGCGGCTCGATCGAGTCGCTCTCGGTCAGCGCCGGCGAATTCGAGGTCGAGGTCGGCGGCATCACCCAGCGCGCCAAGGCCGGCGAGACCCTGCGCTACCGCTGCGACCGCCAGCATGTCGTGCGCTGCGTCAGCGGCCAGCCCGGCACGGCCCTGATGGTCTGCATCCTCAAGGCGGCGGTGATGGACTGAGTGCCGCTGGCGGGCGGCTTCAGCCGCCTGCTGCGGGCTTGGGCGGCCGCGGCGGCCCCTGCACCGCCGGTAGCGATTTCAGGAATTCGGCCATCGCCAGCCGGTCGGCCTCCGGCAGCTGCGCCATATTGCGCACCACCGCTGCCATCGTCCCGCCGACGCTGTCGAATTCCGGCGTGAAGCCCGATTTCAGCAGTTCGGCGATCTCGGCCTTGGACCACTTTCCGAGCCCGTCCTCGGACTGCGTGATGTTCGGCACCCAGCCCTTGCCCTCGGGATCCGGCCCGCCGGCAAAACGCGTCGCCTGGACGATCGCGCCAAGGCCATTCCGAGCCGAATGGCATTCGGCGCAATGGCCGGGCCCCTGCACCAGATAGGCACCGCGGTTCCATTCCTCGCTCTTCGAAGGATCGGCCTTGAACGGCGCGCCGTCGAAGAAGAGCAGCTTCCAGCCGCCGACGATGCGACGGATGTTGAAGGGGAAGGCGAGCTCATGCTCGGGCGCCTTGCCTTCGACCGCCGGCAGGGTCCGCAGATAGGCCAGGAGATCGGCCACCGCCTTCACCGGCATCAGCCGGTAGGAGGTGTAGGGAAACGACGGGTAGTAATGCTGGCCCGCAGGCGAGACACCCGCGGTCATCGCCTGGATGAAATCGGCCGTGCCCCAGTTGCCGATGCCGTCGCGCGTATGCGGCGAGATGTTCGGGACATGGAACTTGCCGAAGGGCGAGGCGAGCGCGAGGCCGCCGCCGAGCCTCAGCTTGTCGTCCTGGCCCGGTGTCGCATGGCAGGAGGCGCAGCCTCCCGCGGCGAAGAGCAACCTGCCGTTCTCGATATCCGGCGCTGGCAGCGTGCCGATCTCGGGCCCCGGCGAAACCACGCGCGGATCGGTCAGGACCAGGAAGCCGGCAATGCCCGCCAGGGCGAAGACGATGAGGGTAATCAGCAGGCGGCGCATCATGCTCGCTCCCGTAGTCGGCCCCGATCAACGCGCCGGGAGCGTGGCGGTTCGTCGTCGCCGCCGCTCCAGCACGCGCGAAGCGGGCCCCCGAGGGAAGCCCGCTTCGCCACGCCGGTCAATCGGATCGGCAGGTTTTCGGTTTATTTCGATGGCCGGGGCGACTCACTTCTTGACGCGATAGACCTCATGGCAGCCGCCGCAGTTCTTGGTGACGTCACCAAAGGCGGCGCGGAAGGAGGCGAGATCGGTCGCCGCAGCAGAAGCCTTGGTGACATCGGCGTCGAACTTGGCGAAGGCTGCCTTGAAGCCGGCCTGGTCCTCCCAGATCTTGGTCGCCGCGGTGGTCTCGCCTCCGGTCTTCGAATTGTCCGGGAACAGGCCCGGAACCTTCTTCGCTGCATCGCTATAGGCCTTGAAGATGCCCTGCACCTTGGCGGCGTCGAACGGCGCCTCCCCCTTGGCGATGGCCGCGGCTTCGCGGGTCGCTGCGCCGACGCCCTTCATCGCCTCCTTGCGGTCGGCGATCGGGTTCGACTGCGCGACGACGGCGGAGACGCCGATGGCGAGGCCAAGGGCGACGAGAGCAGTGCGGATCATACGCTGATATCCTCTGGAAGGCTGCGCCGAGACCGACGCTGTTTGGAACGCTTCCAGATCAACCGATGGCAGCGACAAGGCCAAGTCGCATTCGCGTGAAACTGTTTGCGCAAATGCAAACCCGATCTTGCATCACCTCCCGTAGCCAGCCGCCTTCAGCGCCGCGAACACCTTGACCGGCGTCGCCGGCATGTCGATGGCCTTGATGCCGGCGGCCCGGTGCAGCGCGTCAACCATGGCGTTCATCACCGCCGGGCAGGCACCGATCGCCCCGGCTTCGCCCGCCCCCTTCACGCCGATCGCATTGGTGACACAAGGCACGTTGCGCGTCTCGAAATGAAAGTTCGGGATGTCGGCGGCGCGCGGCAGCGCGTAGTCCATGAAGGTCGCGGTCAGCATCTGGCCGGAATCGTCGAAGCGGATCTCCTCCATCAGCGCCTGGCCGATGCCTTGCGCCGCGCCGCCATGGACCTGGCCCTGCAGCATCAGCGGGTTCAGCGTCACGCCGAAATCGTCGACCACGACATAGTTCAGGATCTCGGTCGCGCCGGTGCCGGGGTCGACCTCGAGCTCTACGACATGGGTGCCGTTCGGATAGGTCGCCTCCGGTGGCGTCCAGCTCTGATGGACGCTGAGCAGCTCGGCCTTGGCGCCCGGCAGGTTGGCGATCGCCTTGAGGTCGAGCTTCTTGTCGGTGCCGACGATACGCACTGCGCCGTCGACGATCTCGAGATCGCCGGCGCTGGTTTCCAGCGCGTCCGAGGCGAGGCTCTTCAGATTGTCGGCGAGAATGCCGGTCGCCGCGTTCAGCGCCGCGCCGCCGACGGGAATCGAGCGCGAGCCGCCCGTGCCCGAACCGGTCGCGACCTTGTCGGTGTCACCCTGGATGACGCGGATGCGGTCCATCGGGATGTCGAGATGCTGGGCGACGAGCTGCGAATAGGCTGTCTCATGCCCCTGCCCGTTCGACTGGGTGCCGATCAGCACGGTGACGGTGCCGTCCTTTTCCAGGATCACCGTCGAGCTTTCCGGCCCGCCGCCGCCGCAGGCCTCGATATAGCAGGCGAGGCCGATGCCGCGGATCCTGCCGGCCTTGGTCGAGGCCTTGAGGCGGCTCTTGAAGCCCTTCCAGTCCGCCACTTCCATGGCACGGCGCATATGGCCCTCGAATTCGCCGGAATCGTAGACCGGCCCGGTCTGGGTCCTGTGCGGCATCTCCGCCGGCTTGACGAAATTCTGCGCCCGAACCGCATCCGGCGTCTTGCCGGTCTCGCGCGCCACTGCATCGACCAGCCGCTCGATCAGATAGGCGGCCTCGGGGCGCCCCGCCCCGCGATAGGCGTCGACCGGCGTGGTGTTGGTGAAAACGCCGCGGAAGCGCACATGCACCGCCGGGATGCTGTAGCAGCCCGGCGTCATCGTCGTACCGACCCAGGGGATGAAGGGCCCATACTGCGAGAGATAAGCGCCCATATCGGCAGCGAGATCGACCTTGAGGCCGATGAACTTGCCACGCTTGTCGAGCGCCATCGTCGCGGTGGTCAGGTTGGCGCGGCCATGGGTGTCGGCAAGGAAATGCTCGGTCCGGTCGGCGACCCAGCGCACCGGCCGCTTCAGCTTCTCGGCCGCGACCATGGTCAGCGGGTATTCGCGGTACATGAAAATCTTGGTGCCGAAACCGCCGCCGACATCCGGCGTGATCACCCGGATCCGGGCCTGGTCGATCTTGAAGATGTAGTCGGCGAGGGTCTCGCGCATGCCATGGCTGCCCTGGCTGCCCAGCGTCAGCGTCCAGCGCTTCGTTGCCTTGTCGAACTCGGCGATGCAGGCCCGCGTCTCCATGTAGTTGGAGGCAAGCCGGTTGTTGACGATCGTCACCGAAACCGTGCGGTCTGCCTTGGCGAAGGCCTTCTCGGTCTTCTCGCGATTACCCTGCTCGGCCTCGAAGGCGACATTGCCGGCGCGATCCGGCCAGACCTGCGGCGCCTTCGGCTCGAGCGCTGTAGCGATGCCGGTGATCGAGGGCAGCGTCTCGAACTCGATCTCGATCGCCTCGGCGGCATCGCGCGCCTGGGCGAGCGTCTCGGCGACGATGAAGGCGATCGCCTCGCCGACATGGCGCACCGTGTCGACCGGCAGGACCGGGACATGCGTCGGCTTGACGGTCTCGCCCGAGATCTCCGTGATCAGCCCCTTGCAGGGGATGTCGCCGAGATGGGCGACGTCCTCGCCGGTCAGGATCAGCTTGACGCCCTTGAGCTGCCGCGCCGCCTCCTTGTCGACGATCCTGAAGCGCGCATGGGCGTGCGAGGAGCGCAGCACATAGGCGTGCAGCGCGCCCTCGATCGCCGTGTCGTCGGTATAGCGACCCGTACCGGTTGTCAGGCGCTGATCCTCGACCCGGCGAACCGGCTGGCCTACTCCGAATTTCATGGGGCGCATGGCGGAATCCTCGGAATTGTTCGAATTCGAGTCTGGAACAGGGCCGGCTTGCAGTCAGCCCCCGGACGGGGCTTGCTGCATTGCACGCAGCGCAAGGCCGACCGCGCCCTGCCGGGCATGACCAGCCCTGCTTCGGTCAGCGCGCCATCCGCACCGCGGTGTCGGAGAGCGTGACCATGGTGTTGTAGTTGGTGATCAGCCAGTTGGCGTCGTTGGCGGCGCCCTTGCGGACATCGCCCTTCGAGCGCCCGAGCTTTTCGCGGAAGTCCCGGACCTTGCCGAGCCAGGAGCTGGCCTGCGATTCGATGAAGGGCACGCCCTTGGGCTCGCGCTCCTTGAAGTTGTCCATTTCGCGTACCGCCGCGGAGTAGCCGGCGACCGCTACGTCGAAGGACTTGAGGTCGACGATCGGGCTTTCATTGCTGGGCATCAGGTCGACGATGGCACGCGCGTTCATCATCAGATTGCGCACCTGCCAGCGGGCCGACTTGCCCTCGCGCGCCTCGATCGCCGCCAGCTCCCTTGCGTCGAGATCGCGCTTGAAGACGCGCATCTGCGCGTCCAGCGTCGCCCGCTCCTGCAGGAAGGCCTTGGCGGCGGGAACCATCTCCTCGTGCAGCTTGCGGCCTTCGGCGGCGCCGTCGTCGCGATAATCCTTGCGCTCGTAATAGCGCTCCGCGCGGGTGATCAGCGGCGCCAGCGCCTGATAGGCCTGGACGTAGCGCTTGATCGTCTGGTCGATCTCCGGGAGCGCCGGCTCGCGCGTCGTCGCCTGCTCCGCCGCGGCGATCTCGCTGGTCACGTCATAGAGGCTGTAGAGCCCGTAGGAGATGTAGCGCTCCTTGCCGGTCGGTCCCTTCTTCATGTCGACCCAGCTCGCATAGCGCTCCCAGGACTGGTTGGCGCGCAGCGTCCGGTTCATCAGGCCGGTATAGGCGTTGGATTTCGAGATCGCGGCCTGGAGGCCGGCATCGCCCGCCGGGGTCGCGACCGGGGCGGCTGCACCCTGGGCCAGGGCCGGCGCCGGTGCGACGGCGATGAGCGCGGGGGTCATGAGCGCAAGCGCCATGGCGGCGGAGCGAAGGTAGTCTTTAGGCGGCATGCTGCGTTCCTGCTCGTTCCGACCGGCATCGCAGCCGGCGGATAGTGAACTCACTCGGTCCAGAGGGCAGCTCAGCGCTCGACCGGCTCGCCATGCATGACCCAGTCCTTGAAGCCGCCAATATAATGGCTGTCGACGTCGAGGCCAGCCGATTGGGCGAATTCCATGGCACGCAGCGAGCGCACGCCGGCAGCGCAGGAGAGAACGACCCGCTTTCCCGGCAGATCCGGCAGATCGGCAGGGTTGAACTGCGAGAGCGGCCGCGAGACGGAGCCGGGAATGTGGCCGGCGGCGAACTCGTGCGGCTCACGTACATCGACGATCAGGATCGAGTCGTTGGCCAGGCCGGCCTTGATGTCGTCGATGTCGAGGTCGTTCACGATCATGCCCGTCGCTCCGGCAGCCTAGTTCAAGAGCTTCACCAGATAGAGTGTCAGGGCCGGGAATGCCACGACGATGCCGAGCCGTATGACATCGGAAAGCACGAAGGGCAGCACGCCGCGATAGATCCGGGTGATCGGCACGTCGCGCGCCAGCGACGCGACGACGAAGACGTTGAGGCCGATCGGCGGGCAGGTCATGCCGATGCCGACCACGATCAGCACGAGGATGCCGAACCAGATCGCGATGTCGTCAGCCGGCATGCCGAAGTCCAGCGCAGTGACGATCGGAAAGAACACCGGCAGCGTCAGCAGGATCATGGCGAGCTCGTCCATGACGCCGCCGAGCACGATGTAGAACAGCAGGAGGCCGACCAGAACCGTATAGGGCTGCCAGCCCGAGGCGGCGATCATCTCGGCCGCGGCGGTCGGCACCTGCGTCAGGGCGAGGAAGGCGTTGAAGACCTCGGCCCCGAGCAGGATCGCGAAGATCATCGCCGAGGTCTCGGCGGTCTGGATGATCGCCTGCTTGATCCCCTCGAGGCCGAGGGTCCGGCGGAACAAGCCGATCGCCAGCATGATGAAGGCGCCGACCGAGGCGCCCTCGGTCGGCGTGAAGACGCCGCCATAGATGCCGCCGACCACGATCACCGCGACCGCCAGCGCCGGGATGACGCCGATGAGCAGGGGCCAGCGTTCGCGCCAGGGGGTGCGCTCATGCGCCGGGCCGAGCGTGCCGTCGAGCCGCGACATGATCCAGATGGTGAGGCAGTAGAACGCGGTCGCCATCAGCCCGGGGATCAGCGCCGCCTGGAACAGCTTGGCGATGTTCTGCTCGGTCGAGATCGCGTAGACGACGAGGATGACCGAGGGCGGGATCAGGATGCCGAGCGTGCCGCCGACCGCGGTGACCCCGCAGGCGAAGCCCGGGTCATAGCGATAGCCGCGCAATTGCGGCAGCGCGGCGCGGGCGAAGGTCGCGGTGGTCGCGACCGAGGAGCCGCAGATCGCGCCGAAGCCGGTGCAGGCGCCGATCATCGCCATGCCGAGGCCGCCGCGGCGGTGGCCGACGAAGGCGGAGGCCGCCTTGAACAGGTCGCCCGCCAGGCCGGAGCGCTCGGCGAAAGCGCCCATCAGTACGAAGAGCGGGATCACCGACAGCGTGTAGTTGGCGAAGATCTGGTAGGGCGTGGTGCGGATATAGTTCAGGAACGGCTCGAGGCCGTTGAGCTGGACATAGCCGGCACCGCCGACGACGAACATGGCGAGCCCGATCGGCAGGCGCAGCGCCATCAGCGCCAGCATGACGCCGAAGCCGGTGATTGCCAGGGAGAAGCCGCTCATCGGGGCCGCCTCAGCAGGCGGCTGGCGCTGACGAAGGCCGCCAGCGCGACGAAGCCTGCGAGGACGGCGCAGATCGCGATCGGCAGATAGCTCGGCAGCTGCAGCACCATGGTGTTCTCGCCGCTGGCGAGCGCGGAACGCGCGCCGACGCCGAGCCGCCAGGCGATCAGCACCATCACCAGCCCATAGACCACATCCCAGAGCGCATCGAGACCATCGCGCCAGGCCTGCGGCAGTTTCAGGGTGAAGGTGTCGACGAAGATGTTGCCGCGCCTAAGCTGGCAGAGCGGCAAGAAGCAGAAGGCGGCGACCGCCGTCGCCATCTGCACCAGCTCGAAATCGCCCGGCACGCCAGCGGCACCGACGAGATCGCTGCGCAAGGCGACGCTGACCACGACCATCGTCGCGAGCGCAACCAAAAGCGCCCCACCGATGAGCGCCACCGCTTCCGCCGCCGCGTCGATCCGCGATGGCGGCCTGTCGCCCGTCCCGTCGGTCATCCCTTGGGTCAGGCCGCGTTCTGGTGCTTGGCGAGCACGGCGCGGGCGCCGGCCAGCAGCTTGTCGCCGTCGAGGCCCTTCTCCTTGGCCGTCTTCAGCCAGCCCTCGATCACCGGCTCAGTGGTCTTGCGCCAGCGCGCCGCCTCCGCCTCCTCGAGGACGGTGATGGTGTTGCCACGCTTCTTGACCATCTCGGCGACGACGACCGCCTGCTCATCCCAGACCTTGCCGGCCATGGCAGCCGCGGCGGCGCCGGCATTCTTGTCGATGATCGCCTTGAGGTCGGGGGCGAGCCCCTCATACTTCGCCTTGTTCATGGCGAGCACGAAGGTCGCGACATAGAGCGTCGGCGAGCCAGGGATCTCGGTATGGTACTTGACGAGTTCCTGCACCTTGATCGAGGGCACCACTTCCCAGGGCACGACGCAGCCGTCAATGACGCGCTGGGCCAGCGATTCCGGCACTTGCGGGATCGGCATGCCGATGGCGTTGGCGCCGAGCGCGCGCAGGGCCTCGCCGGCAAGGCGCGTCGGGAAGCGCAATTTCAGACCCTTCAGGTCCTCCATCGTCTTCACCTGCTTGTTGGCGTGGATCAGCCCGTGATCATGCGCCCAGAAGCAGATCGGCTTGATGTCCTTGAACTCGTCCTTGAGGTTCTGCTCGGCATAATCGGTCAGCGCCAGCGAGTTCACCAAGGCGCGCTTGTTCGGCACGAAGGGCAGTTCGAACGCCTCGATGCCGGTGAAACGGCCGGGCGTGTTGCCGGGCAGCGTCCAGACCAGATCGACGACGCCGTCGCGCGCCTGGTCGAAGAGCTGCGGCGGCGTGCCGCCGAGCTGCATGGACGGGAAGATGTCGATCTTGATGCGCCCGTTCGAATCCGCGGCGACCTTGTCGGCCCAGGGCTTCAGGAACTTGGCGTGCCCGTTCGAGACCGGCGGCAGGAAGTGGTGCATGCGCAACGTCACTTCCTGGGCATTGGCCCGGGTCGCGCGCAGCACGGCGGGCGCGGCCACGGCCGAGCCGGCCAGCGTCAAGAACTTGCGGCGGTCAAAGTTCATCGGTCCCCTCCCAGGGAATTCACGGTTGTCTCGTTCGCCCAACTGCAGACCTTCGGCGGCGGAGGCCGCCCGGTCTGTCTCGTGCACCGCAAGATTGAGAGTAATATCGGCCGTGATGCAAGCCGGGAGGCCGCAGGGCCTCCCGGGCAAGGTAGTTTCTTTCGTAACTAATTTGCAAGCCTTGCTTCATCCCCCGGACGGGGGCTGACAAGGCGCGCCGCGCCTCAGGCCTGCGGCGGAATGCGCAGCACCCAGCCGGGCAGGATCAGATCGGGATCCTTGACGGGCGGGGTATTGGCCTTGACGATCTCGGTGTACTTGGCGCCCTGGCCCTTGCCGTAATGCACCTCGGCGATCTTCCAGAGCGTGTCGCCCTTCTTGACCGTGTAGAATACGGCGGCCGGCGCTTCCTTGTTGACGATCAGCTCCGATTCCACCGAGGCGACGCCGGCGGTGTTGCCGAGCGCCAGGATGATCTTCTCGGCCTCCTCGGTCGAAACAGCCTTGCCGCTGACCGTGACCTTGTCGCCATCGACCTTGACCTCGACGCCGGCCGGCAAGCCGTGGCCCGCGAGTTCCTTCTGAAGGGTCTCGGCCGTCGCTGCCTTGGCAGGGCTCGACCCGAAGATCTTCGAACCGGCTTCCTTGATGAAACTGAACAGACCCATGGGACTTTCTCCTGTGAAGGGCAGACATCAAGCCCGCCTATCGCGTCAAGTTCAAGACGGATCGCGCTAAATTGCCGCTTTGCCTCGCCCAGTGCTTCCGTGTGGCGCCGAAGACTGGCAGAAGCTCCTGGCGTCGATCCAGGCGCCGGAGCACATTCGCCGTCGCGAGGCGTTCCGCTCGAAGGGGACACCACGATGACCATGCTTACTCTCGATCAGGCCCGCATCATCGTCGACGGCGCGCTGAAGCATGCGCGCGAGCAGAGCTTCAAGCCGCTCGCCATCGCCGTGCTCGATGCCCGCGGCGCCCAGAAGCTCTTCCTGGCGCAGGACGGCACCAGCCTGAAGCGCGGCGAGATCGCGCTCGGCAAGGCCAATGGCGCAGTTGCGCTCGGCGTCGGGCCGCGTACGCTCAACAAGATGGCGCTGGAACGCCCGCATTTCATCAACGGCGCGACGCTCGCCATCGGCGGCTCGCTCGTCCCGGTTCCGGGCGGCGCCCTGATCCGCGACGCGGAAGGCATCTTGCTCGGCGTCGTCGGCGTCTCCGGCGACACCTCCGACAATGACGAGGCAGCGGCCCTCGCCGGCATCGCCCTGGCAGGGCTCGTCGCCGACACCGGCGCCTGAGCGGGCGCCCTCGCCCATGCGGCCATGCCGCGGCCGCAATGCAGCGTTTCGCATTGCATCACGCTATAATTTGCGGCAACGGGAGGCGGTCGAGGCGAGGGCGCGCCTCGACCAAGCCTCGACAGGAAATGCATCATGACCGCCGCGACCGCCAACGAGAACCTGCCCGCCAGCGAGCTCATCGAGACCGATGTGCTGATCATCGGCGCCGGCCCCTGCGGCCTGTTCGCCGTGTTCGAGCTCGGGCTCCTCGACATCAAGGCGCATCTGGTCGACATCCTGCCGAAGGTCGGCGGGCAGTGCGCGGAACTCTATCCCGAGAAGCCGATCTACGACATTCCCGGCTTCCCGCTGGTCACCGGCCAGCAGCTGGTCGACAATCTGATGGAGCAGATCAAGCCGTTCGGCGCGACCTTCCATCTCAACCAGATGATCGAGGCGATCGAAGTGCTGGGCACGCCGCAGGCGCCGCGCTTCCGGCTCCGGACCGATGCCGGCACGCTCTTCGAGGCCAAATCGGTGATGATCGCGGCCGGCGGCGGCTCGTTCCTGCCGAAGAAGCCGCCGATCCCCGGCATCGACGCCTATGAGGGCCGCACCGACGGCGCCGGCGTGCACTATGCCGTGCGCCGGATGGAACTCTTCCGCGACCGCGAGATCCTGATCGTCGGCGGCGGCGATTCCGCTCTCGACTGGACGCTCAACCTGCAGCCAATCGCCAAGCGCGTCACGCTGATGCATCGCCGCGACGACTTCCGCGCCGCGCCGCACTCTGTCGAGCAGATGCGCTCCCTCGTCGCTTCCGGCGCCATGGACCTGAAGATCGGCCAGGTCACCGGCCTGCGCGGCGAAGGCTCGACTCTCGAGGCTGCGATCTGCCGCGATAATGACGGCGGCAGCTTCGAGGTCTCCTGCGGGACGCTGCTGCCCTTCTTCGGCCTGACCATGAAGCTCGGGCCGATCGCCGACTGGGGCCTGAACCTGCACGAGAACCTGATCCCGGTCGATACCGAGAAGTTCGAGACCAATTTGCCCGGCATCTTCGCCGTCGGCGACATCAACGCCTATCCGGGCAAGCTGAAGCTCATCCTCTCCGGCTTCCACGAAGCCGCGCTCGCCGCCCAGAAGGTCCATCGCTACGTCTATCCGGAGAAGCGGCTGACCTTCCAGTACACGACCTCGTCGAGCTCGCTGCAGAAGAAGCTCGGCGTCGCCTGAGAGCCCGAGCCGGACGGCGCCGGAACCGGTCCAGCTGGTTTCACGCCGCTCCGGCGCCGGGCAACTGAAGTTCGTGGGAGCTCACCACGTGCCTGAAGTGGTGGCGCCATAGCCGGACGCCGAGCTCGCCCGATCGATCCAGCGACGAGCCGACCGTCAGGTCCGTGATCAGCGTCGGCGTCAGCCCCGCATCGAACAGTGCGAAGCCGGCAGCGAGGACGCAGGTGTCGGTCTGGATGCCGCAGACCAGTACGCGCTCCGGATTCAGGCTCCTGAGATGGGCGACGGTCTCGGGCGCCGGCGCATAGCCATGCTTCACATGGATCTGGTCGGCGCCGATCAGGCTGTCATCGTCCGGCGCCGGGGCCCATCCAAGCTGACGCTGGAAGGGCGTGACCGCTTCCCTGTGCCGTTCGACCGTGGCAACCGAGGGCATGGTCCCGATCAGCCTGCCGATCCCCTCGACCAGCCATTTCGGCGGATCGAAACTGGCTTGCACGTCGATGACCAGGAGCGCCTGTCTCATGGCGCCTCATAGCCTCAGAGCCGGCGGAAGGCCAGTTTCCGGACGCTGCGATCGCCCCGGAACAGTGCGCCTACCGCGCCGATGACGAGGCGGTGAGATCGGGCGACGGGCGCAACGGCTTCTGCGGCGCCTTGCTCGGCAGGACGGGCGCTGCGGCAGGTGCCTGCTCCGCCACGGCTTCCTCCTCCGGCTCGCTGATGCGGTCACGCAGTTCGGCGATCGCGCCTTCCAGCGGCCTGAAGACGAAACGCACCTTGTGCTTGCCGGCCGGGACCTTGACCGCCCGGAACAGGACATTGGCCTTCAGGATCTCGACTTCGGCGCCGTCGAGCTCGGCGCGCCACCAAGGATGCCAGATGTCGTTGAGCACGACGAAGCCCGGCTGCGCGCTCTCGACCTCGATATCGACCTGGGTATTGCCATAGCGCTTCAGCTTGACCTCGCCCTGGGCGCGGCTCGGCCCTTCGGCAACACCTTCCCCCGGCTCGCTGTCGAGCAGGACGACACGCTGCGGATCGGCATCGGGCCATTTGCCGGCGGTCTTCATCGCGTCGAAATCGGCAAGCTGCCAGCCGCCGACGAACTGCACCCGCGGCAGTGCCCGCGGATTCTCGTAGATGAAGCCGTCCTTGGTGTAGGCGACGAGCTTGAGATCGCCGGGCAGCAGGGTGCGGTCGACCTGGCCGATCGGCACGCGCGAGGCGATGTAGCGCAGGCCGAGGAAATCGGCGAGCCGGCAGCGATAGGACGGGAACAGCGGGGTGAAGACGCGCTGGTCCGGCCCGGCGATCGAATCGCGCGTGCCGACGGCGTCCGAGAAGTCGGCGAGCCGCAGGGGGTTGTAGCCCAGCGTATGGTCGAAGCCGTGGATCATGCCGGCATTCGGCCATTCAAAGCCCATGCCGAGGAGTTCGACCCGGTCCCGCCGCGGCGAATCGACCGGCTGCGCCGTCAGCCGCTTGAGGACGGCCACCGTTTCGTTCTTCGTCTCCGGCCGCAGCACGTCGTAGAGCTCGGGCGCCAGCGCCGTCGACTCGTTCGGGCCGTTGTTGAAGGCGAGATCGGCCCCGACCGCGCCGGTGACGATCAGGCTCGCCGCCAGCGGGCCGATCGCGGCGCGCCATTTCGTCAGCGCGGCGACGATCGCCGCCGCGAGGGCGAACCAGAAGGCGGCAACCGCGCTCGGCCACCAGGCATCGTCGAGATGGCCTTCCTGCCGCGCGACCAGCAGCGCGCCGCCGATCAGCATCGCGAGCACCGCGCCGGCGATGCCGAGATCGCGCCAGGGCGCCGTAGCCTTCTCCTCCGTCAGCAACCTGTGCAGCAGATAGCCCGAGAGCACCGCGCCGAGCGCGCCGATCAGGAAGGTCGCATCGGCCGGCCGCCGGAACGCCTTGACGCCGGGCAGGTACTCATAGGCCAAGTGGAAGAACGGCGTGTAGCGCCCGAGCGAGAACAGCACCATCAGCACGAACAGGATGGTGAAGGGCCGGATCGCCTTGTCCCAGAGCCAGCCGCGGCTCAGGCCCGGCGCGATCAGCAGCAGGAAGGGCAGCGCCCCGGCATAGACCTGTCCCATGTTCTGCGACAGGAACAGTTCCTTGGCATCCCATTGCGGGCTGTAGGGCCCCCAGAAATCCACCGCCGGATCGCTCGCCCCGAACAGGTCGCCGATGAAGGCCGTCAGCAGCGAGGCCGGGTGCAGAGACCCCCTGCCCGCCTCGACGAAATCGACCGCCGGGCGCGTCGTCGCTTCGGCGAACAGCCAGGTCCAGAGCAGCGGCACCGCGATGGTCGCGAGGCCGGCGAGTGAGGCGGCAGCGATCGGCCCCAGGCTGGCGCGAAGCCCGGCTTTCCCCTCGGCGATCCAGTACGCCACCACCATGCCGACGAGGACATAGGCGCCGAGCAGCGCGACCTGGTCAGGATCGAGCACCATCATCCCCGAGGCGAGCCCGGCGAGGAATCCGTAAAGCAGCGAGGAACGCTGCAGCATCCGCGCCGTCAGCCAGAAGGCGAGCGCGAAGAAGGCCAGGCTCGAGATCTGCCCGACATGCTGGACACGCCAGGCCGCCGAGGCGCCGAAGGCGAAGACCAGCGCCGCCAGCAGGCCGGCGGCGGGATGCCAGCCGCGATCGCGGAAGAACATCAGCAAAGCCAGGCCGCCGACGAGCAGATGCGCCAGCACATAGGCGTCGACCGCACGGAAGCTCGGCGACGGGTTGAGCAGCGCCAGCAGGATCGCCGGCGAGAAGATCAGAGATTGCGGGTCGGCGATCTGCGGCGAGCCGCCGAAGACGTTATGGGTCCAGAACGGCGACTGGCCGGAATGCAGCGCCTGGGCGAGGAACTGGATCTGAGCCTGGAAATGCGCCTTGGCGTCGAACGGAATCGTCACCGCCCCGGACAGCCAGGGCCAGCACAACAGCGCCCAGGCGCAAAGGAACAGCACCGCCGCCAGCCTGTAGCTGACGCCCTTGGTGGACGCGTCGTTCAAGCGGACCCCCCGGTCCCTGGGGCGCGGCCACCTCCCGGTTCCCGGAAAGTCGTTCACGCCGATTTGATCGTGCGTGACGATGCGGTCTGCGACGTGAACCGAAACTGAATGAAACCGATGCGCCAGTCAGATTCGCGCGGCAGCGTCAACACGCCGCTACCGAGATCGCGGAGCCGTCTCGTCAATCCTCATTCGGAGGAGCGATCACGGCCAGCCGACAATGGCGTGCCAGATGCGAGAAGCTGGGTTTCGCCACCAATCACGATGTCATCCCGGACAAGCGGCGAAGCCGCGCCGATCCGGGACCCATTCCGGAGCCTTGCCGAAAGAGGTTCCGGAATGGGTCCCGGGTCTCCCTCCGGTCGCCCGGGACGACCCGCAAATCCTCAGCCCTCATGCTGAGGAAGCTGAGGAAGCGCCGGTCAGAGTCAGCGCTTCTGCGCCACCCAGGCGGCGAGCACGCGCCGCTCGTCCGCGGTCATCCCCGAGAGGTTGTTCGGCGGCATGGCGTGGGTCATCACCGCCTGCACGCCGATGGCGCGGCGCTGCCGGGCGATCAGCTCCGGCTCGTGCAGGTAGACGCCCTTGGGCGCGATCTGGATGCCCGGCCAGGACGGTTCCGGCGCATGGCACATGGCGCAGCGCCCGGTGACGATGTTGGCGACCTCGGCCGGCGGCGGCACGAGACCGGCCAGCATCACCGGTTTTGCCTCCGGCAGCGGCTTCAGGCCGAGCTGCTCGCGCCCGCCCGGCGAGGACGCCATCGCCACCCAGAAGGCGAGCCAGAGCGCCAGCGCCGCCACGGCCCAGGTCCACCAGGGCGACTTCGCATGGTCGCCATGGCGGACATTGTAGAAGTGGCGGATCAGGGCGCCGGCGACGATGACGAGCGCGACCAGGAGCGGGATCACCGCCGAATTGGCGTAGGTCACCGGATAATGGTTCGCCAGCATCAGGAACAGCACCGGCAGGGTGATGTAGTTGTTGTGCAGCGAGCGCTGCTTGGCCTGTTTGCCGAGCGCCGGATCGGGGCGTTCGCCGGCCGTCAGCGCCGCGATCGTCTTGCGCTGGTTCGGCATGATCACGAAGAAGACGTTGGCCGACATGATCGTCGCCATCAGTGCGCCGGTATGGATCAAGGCGCCGCGCCCCGAGAACACCGAGGCGAAGGCCCAGCTTGCGGCGATGACGTAGCCGAAGCCGAGCAGGCCGAGCACGACGTCGTTCTTGGCCAGCGGCGACTTGCACAGAAGATCGTAGAACAGCCAGCCCCCGGCCAGCGCTGCGATCCCGATCGCGCCGGCTGCGAAGGGCGAGAGCGCCATCACCGCCGGGTCGATCAGGTAGAGCTCGGACTGGGCGTAGTAGACCCAGACCAGCAGGAAGAAGCCGGAGATCCAGGTCCAGTAGGCCTGCCATTTGTGCCAGGTCAGTTCCTTCGGCAGCACCTCGGGCGCCACCAGGTATTTGCGCATCGCGTAGAAACCGCCGCCATGCACCTGCCAGGCAAGATATTGAGTCGGCTGGCCGGTCTCGTTGACCGGCGCGTCGGGCGCCGCCCGCAGCGAGGCATCGAGATGGATGAAGAAGAAGGACGAGCCGATCCAGGCGATGGCCGCGATGACGTGAAGCCAGCGCAGCAGCATGCCGCCCCATTCCAGGAGATAGGCCTCAAGCATGCGGCGGCTCCGCAAGGGCGCCGGAGCGCGCGAATTGACAGGGCGGATTCGGGGATGGAACTTGCATGCTGCTTCCAGACTAGATTCGCCCTTTTCCGGAAGGCAAGCATCATTCCCGCCGCTCCCTCGCGGCTTCACCGGCGAAAGGATCAGGCATGGGGCGGTTGTCGACGCATGTGCTCGACACGGTCAATGGCAGGCCGGCAGCAGGGGTCCGTATCACGCTGGACTGGATCGCTCCGGATGGCTCGCGCAATCGCGTCACCGAGACGCTGACCAATGCCGATGGCCGTACCGATGCGCCCTTGCTGACCGACACGCTGACCACCGGCAGCTACGAGCTGACCTTCCGCATCGGCGACTACTTCCGAAACCTCGATACGGCCCTGCCCGAGCCGGCCTTCCTCGACCTGGTGCCGATCCGCTTCGGCATCGCGGAGCCCGAGGGCCACTACCACGTGCCCTTGCTGGCCTCACCGTGGAGCTACTCCACCTATCGCGGCAGCTGAAACAAAACACATGATTTCCCAACCGCTTGCGGACCGTTCCTGAATCACCGCCAGATGGATTTGAATCGCCCTATGAACGCCTCTTCCTATCCGCGCGACCTCGTCGGCTACGGCCGTGACGCGCCAAACCCGCACTGGCCGGGCGAAGCGCGCATCGCGGTGCAGTTCGTGATCAATTACGAGGAGGGCGGCGAGAACTGCACGCTGCATGGCGACGCCGCCTCGGAGGCCTTCCTCTCCGAGATCGTCGGCGCCGCGCCATGGCCCGGCCAGCGCCATATGAACATGGAGTCGATCTACGAATACGGCTCGCGCGCCGGCTATTGGCGGCTCTGGCGGATGTTCACCCAGCGCAACCTGCCGGTCACCGTCTTCGCGGTCGCCTCGGCGCTGCAGCGCTATCCGGCGATCGTCGCCTCGATGCAGGAGGCCGGCTGGGAAATCGCCACCCACGGGCTGAAATGGATCGACTATCGCGACCTGCCGGCCGAGACCGAACGCGCCCATATCGAGGAAGCGATCCGCATCCAGACGGAGATCGCCGGAACGCGCCCGCTCGGCTTCTATCAGGGGCGGACCTCGGTCAACACCATTCCCCTGACCATGGCGGAAGGCGGCTTCCTCTACACCGCCGACATCTATGCCGACGAACTGCCCTACTGGCTCGAGGGCCCGCATGGGCCGCAGCTCGCCGTGCCCTATACGCTCGACGCCAACGATATGCGCTTCGCGACACCGCAGGGCTTCAACAGCGGCGACCAGTTCTTCTCCTATCTCAAGGACACGTTCGACACGCTCTATGCCGAGGGCGAGACCGCGCCGAAGATGATGTCGGTCGGCCTGCATTGCCGGCTCGTCGGCCGCCCCGGCCGCGCTGCGGCGCTGGCCCGCTTCCTCGATTATGTCCAGAGCCACACCCAAGTCTGGGTCGCGACGCGGCTCGACATCACCCGCCACTGGATCAGACAGCATCCTCCGGCCGGCGGCTACCGGCCCTCCGGAGTGCCGAAGGCGCTGTTCGTCGAGGTTTTCGGCCGGGTCTGGGAGCATTCGCCCTGGATTGCCGAGGCAACCCACGATGCCGGCATCGGGCCGGAGCAGGACAGCGCCGAGGGTCTGCACCGGGCGATGGTCGCGGTGATGCGCGCCAGCCCGCGCGAACAGCGGAAGGCGCTGCTCGCCGCCCATCCCGACCTCGCCGGCAAGATCGCCGCGGCTGGCGAACTGACGCCCGAATCGGCGCAGGAGCAGGGCTCGGCCGGGCTCGACCGCTTGACGAGCGACGAGCGCGCCCGCTTCACTGCACTGAACGAAGCCTACAAGGCCCGCTTCCACATCCCCTTCATCCTCGCCGTGAAGGGGCTGACGAAAACGGACATCCTCGCCGCCTTCGAGCAACGACTGAAGAGCACGCCGGACCAGGAATTCGAGACCGCGCTGGCGCAGGTCGAGAAGATTGCACTGATCCGGCTGCGCGAACTCTTGCCGTGGTGAAAGCGGTTCCCTCCCCCTTGCGGACCCGTCTGCGACAGGCGAGGTGAGGCGCCTCCCTTCCCCCTTGTGGGGAAGGGTATGGGGGATGGGGGGCGAACGACTGGGTTCGCGGCCGCCTGTAGCAGCGGATCGGGCCGGTTAGCTGCGGGGTGCTTCGACTTTCCGCCCCCCCACCCCTTCCCCTCCCCACAAGGGGGAGGAGTTCCCGCGCTTTGCCTGGCTGTTGCAGAGGGTGACAGAAGGACGAGCGGGCGAACGCTCTAAAGCCCGCTGACCAGATGCCCGCCATCGACGGCGACGACCGAGCCGGTCATGTAGCGGGCCGCCTCCGAGCAGAGCAGCAGGAATGGGCCGTCGAGGTCCGATAGCTCGCCCGGCCGGCGCATCGGGATGCGCTGCTTCAGCGCCTCGCCGGCCTCGCCGGCGAAGAACTCGCGGTTGATGTCGGTCATGACATAGCCCGGCGCCAGCGCATTGACCCTGATCCTGTGCCGCGCCCATTCCAGCGCCAGCGCCTTGGTCATCTGGATTAACCCGGCCTTGGAGATCGCATAGGGCGCGACCCTGCCGGCGACGCGCTCGCCCAGGATCGAGGCGATGTTGACGATCGCCCCGCCGTCCTCCTGCTCGGCCATCAGCTTCGCCACCGCCTGCGCCGCAAAGAAGCAGCCTTTCAGATTGACGTCGAGCTGCTGGTCCCATTGCGCCTCGCTCACCGAGAGCGCCTGCTCCGTTTCCCCGACGCCGGCATTGTTGACGAGCACGTCGAGCCCGCCGAGCAGCCTGGCCGCCTCGGCGATACCCTTCTCGATCGCCGCGACCGAGCCGACATCGAGCGAAACCGGCACGATCTTCCCCGGCAGGCCGGCGCTTTCTTGCGCCAGTGCCGCGAGCCGGTCGGTACGGCGCGCCGCAGCGGCGACATGCGCGCCGCGCTCCGCCAGAAGGCGTGCGAAATGCGCTCCCAGCCCGGAGGAGGCACCCGTCACCAGCACGCGCTTCCCGCTCAGATCGTCGAACATGCCGTTTCTCTCCTGCGGCCCTGCAAAGCATTCTCAGGACCAAAAGGACAATGCCGCGCCACCCCGGGTCAACCGGGGCTCCAACGGACGGCGCGGAACCGCCCGCCTGCCGGGGCGTTCTCCAGCCGACGACACAACGGACGGGGGTATCCCATGTTTCGCATTCTGCTGGTGATCGCGGTCCTCGCCATCGGCTACGACGCCGTCGTCCACCAGGGCGCCTACACCCGCGATCTCTGGCTCAAGGCAGTCGGCGCGACCGAGCGCGTCGTCGACGAGGCCAAGCGAGTCGGTGGGCGCGCTCCGGACGAGCCGCCGCGCACGCAGATGAATTGAGCGAGGCCGTCATGCTCGCCCCTGTGGCGAGCATCCACGTCTTGAACACAGCCCTCGACCACGAAAGGCGTGGATGGTCGGGACAAGCCCGACCATGACGGGAAAGGGCAGCATCTAGGCCGCCTCGCGCGCCAGCGCGGCGCGCTCGATCTCGCCGGCGATCGCCTCGATCAGCGCCGTCTCGTCGCCGGCCAGCCCCTCCATCGCCGCCATGCGCGCCATCACGGTCGCCGCGATCTTCTCCTCCACCGTGTCCTCGGCATAGGTGTAGAAGATCGTCGCATGCTGGCCGTCGCGATGGCAGCGGCCCTCGATCTGCTGCAACTGAATCGCGCTGTGGCGCAGATCGTGGACGACCAGCGAGCGTTCGCGCTCGCCACCCGGCATCTCGCCGCGATGCAGCGAAATCGATTCGGTCACGGTGAAGATCACGACATCGAGCCCGCCGGTCTGGAAGGCGATCCGCGTCGCCTCGTTGGCCTCGCCCGAATGCTCGCCGGTGATCGAGCCGACGCGCCAACCCCACCCCGCGAGCTTCTCGGCCAGCATCGCGCCGGTCTCCAGGAAGGCGACCGAGATCGCGACCTGCTGATCGTTGTCGAGCAGGTCCTCGCAGAAATCGGCGGTTCCGGCGGTACGCAGCAGGCTCGCCTTCTGGCGGAAGCGCAGATCGGCGGCCCAGCCGGCCGGCTTGCGGGTCGAGCCGCCGGCGAGGCCGAGCTCGCGCCGGAACTCGCGCCAGGTCGCGTCGTAGAGCCTGCGCTCGGCCGCGGCGAGCGCAACGGGCGCCAGCTCGCGCTGCACCTCCGGCCAGCCGGCGATCTCCTCCGGCCGGCGGCGCAGGCCGATGGCGTTGGCGCCGCGATAGAGCAGGTCGGCCATCAGGCGCCGGTCCTGCTCGTTCGGCTCCCAGCTCCAGTTCTTCCAGCGCCCCTTGGCGCGGCCGATCTTCAGCCGCTTCATCAGCGCCCGGAAGCCGTCGAGCTCGGCACCGGGAAGACCCGCCGCGTCGCCCAGCAACCGCGCCAGATAGGACAGCTCATGCGGCGCCTGGCCGGCGGTCGCGCTCATATAGATCGTGAATTCGGCAGCGGCCGCCATCTGCCGGCAGACCAGCCCCTGCTGCGAGTTCGGGTTGCGGATGCGGTGCGCCTCGTCGATGACGACGAGCGGCCAGGTCCGCTTTGGCGTGCCGTGCTTGGCGAGCTCGTTGTTCTTCGCCCGCGTCGAGCGCTTGCTGCTCGCCGGCGGCGGGGCGAGCAGCGACTTGGTCCGCTCGAAGTTCATCAGGGTCAGCTTTTTCGGCGGCAGTCCGGCATGGGCGATGGTGCGCCGCCATTGCGGGATCGCTCCCTTCGGGCAGATCACCAGCACCTCCTGCTCCGGCATGGCGGCAAGCGCGAGCCAGGCCGACAGCGTCTTGCCGAGCCCGGTCAGGTCGCCGAGCAGGAAACCGGGCTTGCCGGCCGCCCGCGCCGCCAGGATCGCATCGCGCGCCACGAGCTGGTGCGGATGCGGCACCATCACCTCGACGGCGCCTTGCCTCGTCTCTTCCCCGTGCCTCATCATGCCGGTCGCGCTTCCGCCAGGCCGCCCGGAACCGCCGCACGCCCTGCCAGTGCAGCCGCGGCGACCGCGGCGTCCTCGCCCTGCAACTGCTCGACCAACAAGCCGATGAAATTCGTCACCAGCCGCGGCAAAGCCCGGCCCAACATGGTCTGCACCTGCAGGCTGCGCGGCGGCAATTCACCGTCCTTCAGCGGCAGCGGCACCACCGATCCGTCGCGGATCGAGGCGCCGAACGAGATCGAACTGGCGAACATCACGGCACCGCCGAGTTTGCAGAAGTGCCGCAGGCTCGCGACATTGGTCGAGGTGAGCACCGGATCGACGGTCAGCCCCCGCGCCGAAAAGTAGATGTCGACGATCTTGCGCACGGTCGCCTCGGTGTCGAGCACTGCGACCGGATGGGCGAAGATGTCCTCGATCTGGACCGTCGACTTCTGGGCCAGGGGATGATGCGGCGCGACGAAGGCGTAGGTCTGCGCCGCGCATTGCCAGTTGATCGTGACGCCGCGCTCCTGCTGCAGCACGAAGGTCAACCCGAGGTCGATCGCACCGGTGCGGACATGCTCGGTGACGACCTGCGGCGACATCACCTTGACGTCGAAAGCGACATCCGGGTGCTGCTGGCGAAAGGCATAGATCGTCTCGGGGATGAAGCTGACCGCAAAACCTTCGGTGACGCCCATGCGGATCAGCCCGCGGCCGGCGCCGTGCAATTCGCGAATCTCGTTGACGACCTGCTCGGCTTCCAGCTCGAGGCGCTGGGCATAGGCCGCCAGCGTCTGCCCGGCCTGGGTCAGGATCATGCCGTGCGAACGCCGCTCGAACAGATATGCGTCGAGCTCCTTCTCGAGATTGGCGATCTGGCGGCTGACCGCCGAGGCCGCCACTCGCAGACGCTGCGCCGCGGCGCTGACCGAGCCGGTCCGCGCCACTGCCAGGAAATATCGGAGGGCCGCTGTCTGCATCGGGCGGCTTTAGAGAAGCTTTGCCGGTTCGGCAACGATCCCTTCGATTCATTCTTATGGCGGCAAGCACGATCCTTGGGCAGATTTCGTCCAAAGCGAAACTGCGGCAGGAACGCCGTAGCTGCGGCGTGTCAGCACGCACGACGAAGCTGTGAGGGGATGACAATGCGAATTTCGATCAAGACGCTCGCCGTGGCGCTGGCGGGCACGGCCATGGCGGCGCTGACCACCATGCCGGCCTTTGCCCAGAAGGCCGCCAACACCATCCGCTTCGCCTATGACCAGGCGCCAGAGAACGTCGATCCGTTCTTCAACAATGTCCGCATCGGCGTGATCATCGGCGCCAATGTCTGGGACACGCTGGTTTACCGTGACCCCAACACCAACGAGTACAAGGGCCAGCTCGCCAAGAGCTGGAAGCAGGTCGACGACAAGACCATCGAGTTCGAGCTGCGCGAGGGCGTGAAGTTCCACAATGGCGAGGAGTTCGACGCCGACGACGTCGTCTACACGCTGAACTTCATCTCCAAGCCCGAGAACAAGGTCGTCACCCAGGGCAACGTCAACTGGATCGAGAAGGCCGAGAAGGTCGACAAGTACAAGGTCCGCCTGACCACCAAGGAGATTTTCCCCGCCGCGATCGAGTATCTCGCCGGGCCGGTGGTGATCCACCCGAACCAGTATTACGAGAAGGTCGGCCCCAAGGGCCAGAACGAGAAGCCGGTCGGCTCGGGCCCCTACAAGGTCTCGAACTACGTCCCCGGCAAGTCGATCACGCTCGAGCTCAACAAGGACTATTTCAAGGATTCGCCGAAGCCGCAGCCCAAGATCGGCAAGATCGATATCCGCTTCATCCCCGACCGCCAGACCCAGATGGCCGAGATGCTCTCGGGTGGCGGCGACCTGATCATGCACGTTCCCAAGGACCAGGCCGATCAGCTCAAGACGATGCCGACCCTGCAGGTCGTCTCCGGCGAGACGATGCGCATCGTCTTCATGCAGATGAACATCCAGGACGGCACGCCCTCGCCGGCCCTGAAAGATGAGCGCGTCCGCAAGGCGATCATCCACGCCATCGACCGCGAGGCGATGGTCAAGAACATCGTCGGCGACGGATCGCGCGTCATCAACACGATCTGCTTCCCCTCGCAGTTCGGCTGCACCGACGAGGGCGCCGCGCGCTACAACTACGACCCCGCCAAGGCCAAGGCGCTGCTCGCCGAAGCCGGCCATCCCAACCTCACCATGGATATCGTCGCCTATCGCGAGCGCAACCAGACCGAGGCGCTGATCGGCTATCTTCAGGCCGTCGGCATCAAGACGAATCTGCGCTTCCTGCAATACGCCGCGATGCGCGAGCAGATCGCCACCAACAAGGCGATGCTGACGCACCAGACCTGGGGCTCCTTCTCGGTTAACGACGTCTCAGCCGCGACGCCGAACTATTTCGCCTTCCGCAGCGAGGACATCACCCGCGATCCGGAGGTCCGCGATCTCCTGAACAAGGGCAACAACTCGGTCGATCCGGCAGTGCGCAAGGACGCCTACAAGGGCGCGCTCAAGATCATCGCCGACAAGGCCTATGCCGCGCCGCTCTATTCGCTGCCGGTCTACTACGTCGCCAACAAGGACCTGAACTTCAAGGCCTATCCGGACGAGATGGTCCGGTTCTGGGAGATGGGCTGGAAGTGACGCGCAGCGTCATTCTCGGGCGCAGCGAAGCGTAGACCCGAGAATCTCAATCACAAGATGGTCGGCTCAGGGCCGACCATGACGCCAGGGCCGCTTGCTCGCGGGCCTGGCGAACATAACCCTTCACAGTGCGAAGGAAGCCCCATGCTCGGCTTCATATTGAAACGGCTCGGCCTGGCGCTGCTGGTCGCGCTCGCGGTCTCGGCGATAGCCTTCTTCCTGCTGCGCCTTTCCGGCGACGTCGCGGTGGCGATCGCCGGCGAAGGCGCGCAGCAGGCGGACATCGACGTGATCCGCAAGACCTACGGGCTCGACCGGCCGCTGCTCGTGCAATATCTCGACTGGCTCTGGAAGACCCTGCGCGGCGATTTCGGCACCTCGATCTACTTCAAGACCGATGTTTCCGAGCTGGTGCTGGCCAAGATGCCGGTAACGCTGATCCTCGGCCTGACCTCGCTCGCCTTCGCACTGCTGATCTCGATTCCACTCGGCGTGCTCGCGGCGATCTACGCCAATAGCTGGATCGACCGCGTGGCGCTCGGCATCGCGGTCTTCGGCCAAGCCATGCCGAACTTCTTCTTCGCGCTGATCCTGGTGATGCTGTTCTCGATCACCCTGCGCTGGCTGCCGGTCTCCGGCTCGGCCACCTGGCAGCATTATGTCATGCCGACGATCGCGCTCGGCTATTACGCCGCGCCCGCCTTCATGCGCCTGATCCGCGCCGGCATGATCGAGGTGCTCTCGGCCGACTATATCCGCACCGCCCGCGCCAAGGGCCTGCCGCCCGGCAAGATCATCTTCAAGCATGCGCTGCGCAACGCCGTCGTGCCGGTCGTCGCGCTGGCTGCCGTGCAGCTCGGCTTCCTGCTCGGCGGCTCGGTGGTGATCGAGACGATCTTCGCGCTCGATGGCCTCGGCTACCTCGCCTATCAGAGCATCACCTACAAGGATTTCCCCGTCATGCAGGTCGTCGTCCTGCTGCTTTCGGTGGTCTACGTCCTGCTGACGCTGGCTGCCGACATCGCCAATGCCTGGCTCGACCCGCGCATCCGGGTGGCCTGAGATGAGCGAAACCACCCTCTCCGTCGCCGACGCGCCCGAGCTCTCCGAAGGCCGCAAGCTGCTGCGCCGCTTCCTCGGCCAGAAGGCCTTCGTCTTCGGCTTCGGCCTGCTCGTCCTGTTCGTCCTGGTCGCGCTCGCCGCCCCGCTGCTGGCGCCGCACGATCCCTATCTGCAGAACCTGACGGCGCGGAACATCCCGCCTTTCTGGTATGACAAGGGCAACTGGCTCCACCCGCTCGGCACCGATCCGCTCGGGCGCGACTATCTCTCGCGCCTGCTCTACGGCGCCCGCATCTCGCTGCTGATCGGCATCAGCGTCGTCATCATCTCCGGCGTGATCGGCACGACCATGGGCCTGCTCGCCGGCTATTTCGGCGGCCGGGTCGACATCGCCATGACCTTCCTCGTCACCACCAGGCTGTCCATGCCGGTGATCCTGGTCGCGCTCGCGGTCGTCGCCATCGTCGGCTCGTCGCTCTGGATCGTCATCCTCGTGCTCGGCCTCTTGAAATGGGACCGCTTCGCCGTGGTCATGCGCAGCGCGACCCAGCAGGTGCGCTCGCTCGACTATGTCGCCGCCGCACAGGCCGCCGGCGCCTCGACCACCCGCATCATCCTCGGCGAGGTGCTGCCCAACATCGCCCCGCATCTCATCGTCGTCGCGACGCTGGAGGCGGCCAGCGCCATCCTGCTCGAGGCGGCGCTGTCCTTCCTCGGCCTCGGCGTGCAGCCGCCTTTGCCCTCCTGGGGCCTGATGATCTCGGAAGCCAAGGCCTACATGTTCTTCTCGTTCTGGCTCATTGCCCTGCCCGGCAGCGCGCTTGCCCTGCTGATCTTCGCCATCAACCTCGCCGGCGACGGCCTGCGCGACGTGATCTCGCCGGAGGGCCGCACCTGATGAGCGACGCCATCCTCCAGGTCGACGGCCTCAGCGTCGACATCGCGACGCCGCGCGGCCCGCTGCATGCGGTGCGCGAGCTCTCCTTCACCGTCGAGAAGGGCAAGACGCTCTGCCTCGTCGGCGAATCCGGCTGCGGCAAGTCGATGACCTCGCTCGCCATCATGGACCTCTTGCCCAAGGCGGCGAAGAAGAGCGCAAAGCGTCTCGCCTTCGCCGGCGAGGACCTCGCCAAGGCCGGCGCCAAGCGCATCAACGCGCTCCGCGGCGACCGCATGGCGATGATCTTCCAGGAACCGATGACGGCCCTGAACCCGGCCTACACCATCGGCGACCAGATGACCGAGGCCTACAAGCTGCACCGCAAGGCGAGCGAGGCTGAAGCCCGCGAGCGGGCGATCCTGCTGCTCGGCAAGGTCGGCATCGCCAATGCCGCCCAGCGTCTCGGCCAGTATCCGCACCAGCTCTCCGGCGGCCTTCGCCAGCGCGTCATGATCGCCATGGCGCTGATGTGCTCGCCCGATCTGCTGATCGCCGACGAGCCGACCACGGCGCTCGACGTCACCATCCAGGCCCAGATCCTGCGCCTGCTCGCCGA
Organism: Bradyrhizobiaceae bacterium; assembly: GCA_036676315.1. Classification (GTDB taxonomy): domain Bacteria; phylum Pseudomonadota; class Alphaproteobacteria; order Rhizobiales; family Beijerinckiaceae; genus Allobosea. The sequence continues at coordinate 4,874 of JAKFDB010000192.1, read as the reverse complement.
CCTCCAGAAGGAGCTCGGCATCGCCATGGTGCTGATCACCCATGATCTCGGCATCGTCGCCCGCATCGCCGACTGGGTCGGCGTGATGTATGCCGGTCAGATCGTCGAGGAGGGTCCGACCGAAGCGATCTTCCGCAATCCGCGCCACCCCTACACGCAGGGGCTGATCGACTGCATCCCGGTGCCCGGCCGCACCGAGCCCGGCGGCAGGCTCGGCGTCATCCCCGGCGTCGTTCCCTCCCTCGTCGGCGAGATCAAGGGCTGCAGCTTCCGCGATCGCTGCAAGCACGCGCAGCCGGTCTGCGCCGAGGCTCCGCCCCTGCGGCAGCGCCCGGACGGGCATCGCTGGCGCTGCATCCTGGAGGACGCGGCATGAGCGCGACCAACCCGATCCTGCTCGAGGCCCGTGACCTCACCCGCTCCTTCTCTGTCAGCCAGGGCCTGTTCAAGGCCAAGCGCAAGCTGCACGCCGTCAACGGCGTCTCGCTCGCCATCGCCAAGGGCGAAGTCCTCGGCATCGTCGGCGAATCCGGCTGCGGCAAGTCCACCCTGGCACGCATGCTGCTCGGCCTGCTGCCGCCCTCGAGCGGCGAGATCGTGCTTGCCGGCCAGGATGTCGGCAAGCTCGGCCGGCTCGGCATGGCCAAGCGCGTCCAGCCGGTCTTCCAGGACCCCTACTCCTCGCTGAACCCGCGCCGCACCGTCGCCTCGATCGTGGCGCTGCCGCTCGCCGTGCAGGGCATCGGCACGGCGAAGGAACGCCGCGAGCGTGCCATCGCCATCCTCGACAAGGTCGGCCTGCCGCGTCGCTTCGCCGACCGCTATCCGCGCGAGCTCTCCGGCGGCCAGCGCCAGCGCGTCGCCATCGCCCGCGCCCTCATCCTCAACCCCGAGATGGTGGTCTGCGACGAGCCGACCTCGGCGCTCGACGTCTCCGTGCAGTCGCAGATCCTCAACCTGCTCAACGATCTGCGCCGCGAGCTCGGCCTGACCTATGTCTTCATCAGCCACAACCTCGTCGTCGTCGAGCACATCGCGACGCGGGTGGCGGTGATGTATCTCGGCCGTGTCGTCGAGCTCGCCGATACCGCAACGCTCTTCAAGGCACCGCGCCACCCTTACACCAAGGCGCTGCTCGCCTCCGTGCTGACGCCGGAGCCCGGCAAGGGCATCCCCGAGACGGGCCTCGGCCTCGCCTTCCCCGACCCGCTCAACCCGCCGCCGGGCTGCCCGTTCCATCCGCGCTGCCCGGCGAAGATGCCGCAATGCGCGACGGTGACGCCGGTGCTGAAGGCGGACACGGCCGGGCTGGTCGCCTGCCATCTCTATGACGAGCCGGCGAGCACTGCCGCCTGACATGCCGGCCCGATCCCTCAGCCCTCATCCTGAGGAGCGATCGCAGATCGCGTCTCGAAGGATGATCCAGAGATCACTGGAACATCCTTCGAGACGCCGCTGCGCGGCTCCTCAGGATGAGGGCTGAGGCAAACCAAATTTTCAGCGAGGAGACGACCCCATGACCCGCGCCCAGGCGATCGCGCATGCCCAGGATTATTTCGATTCCGGCAGCCTCAAGCACGATCTCTCCCGCCTCATCGCCATGCCGACCGAGAGCCAGAACCCTGAGCGCGCTCCCGTGCTCAGCGACTATCTCGAAAAGGAGATGCGCCCGCTGCTCGAAGGGCTCGGCTTCACCTGCAAGACGCTGACGCATCCCAAGGCGCGCGGTCCCTTTCTCTTCGCCGAGCGCATCGAGGACCCGTCCCTGCCGACGATCTTCGGCTATGGCCATGGCGACGTGATCCGCGGCCTCGATGCCCAATGGAGCGAAGGCCTGTCGCCCTGGACCCTCACCGAGCGCGGCGACCGCTGGTATGGCCGCGGCGTCGTCGACAACAAGGGCCAGCACGTCATCAACATCAACGCGCTACGCGCCGTGCTCGAAACGCGCGGCAAGCTCGGCTTCAACGCCAAATACCTGATCGAAATGGGCGAGGAATGCGGCTCGCCGGGCCTGCGCGAGCTCTGCACCGACCAGAAGGAGCTGTTCAAGTCCGACGTGCTGATCGGTTCCGACGGCCCCCGCCTCAATGCCGAGCGTCCGACGGTCTTCCTCGGCTCGCGCGGCGGCGTCACCTTCGACCTCACGATCAAGGCCCGCGAAGGCGGCCACCATTCCGGCAACTGGGGCGGCATCCTCTCCGACCCCGCGATCCAGCTCGCCCATGCCATCGCCTCGATCGCCTCGCCGACCGGCCAGATCCGCATCCATGAATGGGTGCCGAAGGAGCTGCCGGAGCCGGTGCGCAAGGCGCTCGCCGATTGCGAGGTCGATGGCGGCCCGGACGGCCCGGTGATCGATCCCGAATGGGGCGAGCCCGGCCTCTCGCCGGCCGAGCAGGTCTTCGGCTGGTGCTCCTTCGACGTACTGGCGATGAAGTCGGGCGTGCCCGAGACCCCGGTCAACGCCGTGCCGCCGAGCGCCTGGGCGCGCTGCCAGCTCCGCTTCGTCGTCGGCATCGACCCGAACGAAGTGCTGCCGGCGCTGCGCCGTCACCTGAAGCGCCATGGTTTCGGCATGGTCGAGGTCACGCTCGCCCGCGACGAGATCTTCAACGCCACCCGCCTCGATCCGGAGGATGCCTGGGTGCATTGGGCGCTGGCCTCGATCGCCAAGTCGACCAACAAGAAGCCGGCGCTTTTACCCAATCTCGGCGGCTCGCTGCCCAACGACATCTTCTCGGAGATCCTGGGCCTGCGCACCATCTGGGTGCCGCACTCCTATCCGGGCTGCTCGCAGCATGCGCCCGACGAGCATCTGCCCGTCGCGATCGCACGCGAGGGGCTGGGCATGATGGCCGGCCTCTATTGGGATCTCGGCGAAGGCACGACGCCGCCGCTCTGACCTCAGCGTCCGTCGTATTCACGGTCGAAAACGGCAGCGTCAGAGCGCTGCCGTTCCAGGCTCTCGCGGTAGCGCAGGCAGCCGCGCAGGAATTTCGGCCAGGGCGGAACGGCGATCTCGGGCTCCATCTGCTCCGGCAGCAATCCCCAAAGCTGCGGATGGTGCCAGCACAGATCATGACCGGTGGCGTCGCGATGCTCGCGGATGCCGGCGCGCAGGCGCCGGACTTCCGTCAGCAGCTGCTCGCGGCTCATCCTGTCGAGGTCATCATCCATCGGCGATCTCCCGGAGCAGGATGCGAAACCGCGGGTACCGGTTCTTCGCGCGCAGCTCCAAGCCTTTGATACGAGACGGGCTTGCCCTACCCGCCCCGTTCCTGCGGCTGGCGCGGACCGCGCGAGGGCGGCAGGTCGACCGGCGTCGCCGGCGGGGTTTCCGGCGGCGCGTTCGGCGGTAGCTCCGGCAGCGGATCGTTGGGGATGCCGGTCGGCTCGGCATCGGGCGGCGTCTCGACCGGCGGCGCCGGCGGCACCTCGCCCGGCGTCAGCGGCGGCAATTCGGGCGGCGGCATCGGCGGCATCGGGTCGCCGCCGGGCTCGCCCGCAGCCTGGTGAATCGTCTGCATTTGATACTCCCTTTGCTGTCGCAACGCGGCGCGCGCCCGAAAGTTCGGCGATCGGCCAAGTCGGCGGCCCGCGGCGGAACAATGCCGCGGCTCGGCGCTTGGTTCGGCATCAGACCAGCCGAGGAGAGCTGCAATGCAAGACAACGCCAAGCCGCGCGAGAACCCCGCTCTGCTGGACGAGCGCATCGCCAATGACGCCGTCCGTCCCGAGGATGCCTCGGTCCGTCCCGATCCCGACCTCGCCGGTCGCGACCGGCGCCGGGTCAGCGACGAGACCAATGTCCATGACGCCGGCAGCGACGCCAACGACACGATCGACGGCCTGACCGAGCAGGAAGAAGCCATCCGGCACGCCGCCGAGGACATTCCCACCGGTCAGGACCCGGCCGGCCCGACAGAGGCGACGCCAGTCTTCGACCGCGCCTCGAAGCCGCCGAAGGTTTGAGGCGGACCGCGTCAGACTGGCTTCCCCAACGGCAGGCGCGCTAGGATGGGGCATGAGCTTCGCAATCAGCCCGAGCCGTCGCCGATGGCCGCACCCGGCCCTCATTGCCGGGCTGGCCTTCGGCGTGACGCCCGCCATCGCCCAGGCGCCCTCTCCGATCGCCTGTACCGGTCCCTTCGCCCGCACCGCCGACGAAGCCGCGCTGATCCGGGCGTTCGGCGCGGCAAATGTCCGCCGGGCGCGCGTCGAGATCGGCGAGGGCGAGAAGCAGCCGGGCGCGATCATCTTTCCCGGCGACCGCAAGCGCCGGCTCGAACTGATCTGGCAGGATGGCGCCAGGCGCCGCGGCCCCGGCACGATCTATATCCGCGAAGGCTCGAGCCAGGCGGTCCTTGCCCCCGATGGCACGCGCATCGCCATCGGCACGCCACTCGCCGCGGTCGAGAAGGCCAATGGCGGGCCCTTCACCATTCTCGGCTTCGGCTGGGATTATGCCGGAACCGCCTCCGACTGGCGCAGCGGCAAGCTTGCCAGGGCGGGCGGCGGCTGCCGGCTTCTGGTGCGCTTCCACGACACGCCCGGCGCCAATGGCGCCGCCCTCGGACGCGTCTCCGGCGACCGGGAGTTCGCGTCGAGCGATGCCGACATCAGGGCGGTGAAGCCGGTCGTCGGCGAGATCCTGCTGTCCTGGGCGGAATAGCGCATGCTTCTTTCACGCGGAAACACGGCGTCATTCCGGGGCGGCCCGTAGGGTCGAGCCCGGAACCCATGAACACCGCGCCGTCTGGCGAAAACCGCGCTACGCGTGGTGCCAAGCATCGTCAACTCGATGTTCATGGGTTCCGGGCTCTCCGCTTCGCGGAGCCCCGGAATGACCGCTTGGTTCCTTGAGAATGCGG
>JAKFDB010000191.1:0-34587 GCA_036676315.1 Bradyrhizobiaceae bacterium | reverse complement strand
CTGCGCTTCACGCCGCAGGTCGAACAGGGCGTCACCTATGCCAGCAAGATCGGCAATGACGAGGCGAAGCTGAGCTGGACCAGGCCGGCGCAGCAGGTGCACGATCTCGTGCGCGGCCTCTCGCCTTTTCCTGGCGCCTTCGTCGAGGTCGATCTCGGCAAGGGGCCGGAGCGGCTCAAATTGCTGCGCACGGCACGAGCCGGCGGCGCGGCCGAGCCTGGAACCCTGCTCGACGACGAGGGCACGGTCGCCTGCGCGGTCGGCGCGGTGAAGCTGCTGCAGGTCCAGCGCGCCGGGCGCGCGCCGATGAGCGGCGGCGAGTTCCTGCGCGGCGCCAGGCTTTGCGCCGGCGCGAAGCTCTAGCGCGATGCCGCGCTACAAGCTGGTCATCGAATATGACGGCACGCCGTTCTCCGGCTGGCAGCGCCAGCTCAACGGCCCTTCCGTCCAGCAGAGCGTCGAGGAAGCGGTCGAGGCCTTCTGCGGCCATGCCGTGCGGCTGCATTGCGCCGGGCGTACCGATGCCGGCGTGCATGCCATCCATCAAGTCGCCCATGTCGATCTCGACAAGGAATGGCGCACCGATGTCGTGCGCGACGCCAGCAATGCAAGGCTGAAGCGCCTGCCAGTGGCGGTGCTGAGCGCCGAGATGGTGCCGGACACGTTTGACGCCCGCATTTCGGCGCGGCGCCGCTATTACATCTACCGTATCCTCGATCGCCGGGCGCAACCTGCCCTCGACTCCAACCGCGTCTGGCATGTGCCGGTCAGGCTCGATCACGAGGCGATGGACCGCGCCGCCAAGGCCCTCGTCGGCCATCACGACTTCACCACCTTCCGGGCCGCCGAATGCCAGGCCAACAGCCCGCTGCGCACGCTCGACCGGTTCGACTGCCGCCGCGAGGGAGCAGAGATCGTGGTCTATGCCCATGCCCGCTCCTTCCTGCATCATCAGGTCCGTTCCATGGTCGGCTGCCTGAAGATGGTCGGCATGGGCCGCTGGCCGGAGAACAAGCCCGGCAAGGTGCTGGCGGCGCGTGACCGCTCGCAATGCGCCGCGCTGGCGCCGCCCTGCGGACTCTATCTCGCCGGCGTCGATTACTGATTGACGGTTGATCTCCCAAGGTTGCAAGCCAGGGTTGTGTATGCAACTTTAAGTAGATTTTCTCTTGGGCATCCCGTCTGAGTTGGCCATGAAGCGGAGCCGGGCACTGCATCACGCGCTGGGCCTTCTGGCCATCTTCGCTCTGGCGGCCTGCCAGAACGAAGATCGCCAGATCGAAAGCATCATCGTCAAATACGGTTTCGCCCGAAATGTGCCGCCCAGTACCCTGCATGGGCCGGGGATACTGGTCGCCAGGGAGAATTACGACCCGAGTGATAGCAATCCTCGCTCGGTGCAACTGGCAACGCTTTGTACCTCGCGCTACTCGGTCGATCTCTACGGTTTCAAGCCACAACCGAGCGAGACCGAAAGTCGCGACGTGGCCAGTCAGATCAGCGGGAGCTTCAACATCGAGGCGCCCGCTCTCAAGACGCTCTTCAACCTCGCCGCGACAGCCCGCGCTGCCCGGAGCGCGGTGGTGACGGTGGCGGACGCCAGAATCTACACCTATGCGCGCGATGAACTGGCGGAGATCCGCGCCCTCCTCAGGCCGGGCTGTCGCGACACCGTCCGCACCAACATCAAACAGGGCAACGCGCATCAGGTCGTGAAGGTTCTGGAAGCCACGGTCGAGCTGAAGATCAGCTTCGATGCGGCCGTCTCGGCCTCAGTCAAGGCCAAGGCGATGAGCGAACTGGTCAATGCCGGCTTCGAGATCGGTCCCGCCTCGGATTCGCTCACCACCAGGGGCAAGGCGCTCTATTACGGCGTCGGCCTGATCCCGATCACGCAGATCTAGAGCATCGGACCGAAAAGTGGAATCCATTTTTCGGACGAATTTGATGCTTTTACAAAGAGATAGATCGCCAACTTGCGTCCGATAGGACGCGCGGCGATCTAGAAGCCGGCGAGCCCGAAGGTTCTGATGATCGCGTAGTCGGCGAGCAGGCTGGCGCAGGCTATCGCCCCGGCGATGCCGCTCCGTGGGCCGAAGGCGGCGCGGGCGACGCAATAGCGCAGGCGCAGGACGATCGCGCCGAAGGCGAGGGCCTGGAAGGTCGCGATGCCGGCATTCGACCAGCCGAGCGCGAAGACCGCCGCAGGCACCGCCATCAGGCCCGCCGAGAGAATGCTCGACCAGTTCCAGGCGATGATGAAGCCGGTGAAGCGCGGCGAATGCACCAACCTCGGCGCGAGCATGATCAGCAGCGCCGGCACCGTGATCACCGCCAGCAACTCGGCGGCGATCACCGAAGCCAGCAGGACTGGGGCGTTGAACAGCCCGGCTGTGTTCGGCAGCCCGGCCAGCACCCGCTCGGCCGCCAGCACCGGGATGATCGCCGGTACGGTCAGGATCAGCGCCAGATAGGAGCGCCAGAAGCCGTCGCGGGAGAGGTCGAGATCGGGCAGGGCCTTCGCATCGGCCGAGAGCAGGCGCCATGAGGCCCGCAGGGAGCGTGTCACATCGTCGGCAGCAAGCCTCATGGCCAGACCCTCCGGTCTCAACGGCATTAGACTTTCGTCTAAAGCATGGAGAGCCGGGAAGGTTCCGTCAAGTTGCCGGAGCTGCGGCAAAATAGGTGGTCAGGAGCCGGTGCGTGATGCGCTCCAGTGCCAGGAGGTCGGCGATGGCGACGCGCTCGTCGATCTGGTGCATGGTTTGGCCGACGACGCCGTACTCGACGACCGGGCAGTGGTTCTTGATGAAGCGCGCATCCGAGGTGCCGCCGGTGGTCGAGAGCGCTGGGCGCTTGCCGGTCTCGGCCTCGACGGCATCGGCCACCATGGCGACGAAGGGGCCGGGCTTGGTCAGGAAGGCGACTGCATTGGTCGGATCGAAGGCGATCTCGTAACGCACGGCATTGCCCGCCGCCTCGTGCAGGCGGCGCTCGATCTCGCCGGCGAGCGTCTCCGGCGTCCAGAGATCGTTGAAGCGGATGTTGAAGACGGCGCGCGCCTGCGCCGGGATGACGTTCGTTGCGGGGTTGCCGACATCGAGCGTCGTCACCTCGAGATTGCTCGGGTCGAAATGCTCGGTGCCCGTATCGAGGGGGGCCGCATCGAGTCCGGCCAGCAACCGGACCATGCCGCGGATCGGGTTCTGGGCCAGATGCGGATAGCCGACATGGCCCTGGATGCCGGTGACGGTCAGCTTGCCGGTCAGCGAGCCGCGCCGGCCGATCTTGATCATGTCGCTCATCGTCGCCGGATTGGTCGGCTCGCCGAGCAGGCAATGGTCGAAGCGTTCGCCGCGCGCCAGCGCCCATTCCAGCAGCTTCACCGTGCCGTTGACTGCCGGGCCCTCTTCGTCGCCGGTGATCAGGAAGCCGATCGAGCCGGGCGCCTGCGGCTGTTCGCGGCGGTAGCGGATCACCGCCGCGACCATCGAGGCGAGCCCGCCCTTCATGTCGCAGGCACCACGGCCATAGAGCGTGCCGTCGACGATCTCGGCAGCAAAGGGCGCATGTGTCCAGGCGGCGAGGTCGCCTGGCGGGACGACATCGGTATGTCCGGCGATGGTGAGCACCGGTCCTTCAGTGCCGATCCGGGCATAGAGGTTCTCGATATCCGGCATGCCGGGCTCGGAGAACACCGGCCGCTCGACCGAGAAGCCTTCGATCGTCAGTACCTCGGCGAGAAGGGCGAGTGCTCCACCCTCGGCCGGCGTCACCGACGGGCAGCGTATCAGCGCCTGTGTCAGGGCTACGGGATCGGTGGCGTCGAAGGCGAGGGCGGTGGTCGTGTTCTGGCTCATGCCGCCCGTTTAGCAGCCGTCCTCTGCGCCGCAAGCGCCGTATCGGCTTGGGCACTGGGCATCACGCCGAGATCGACCAGCGCGATCAGCCAGGCGATGGTCGAGATCGCCTCCAGCGAGGGGCGCCAAGCGTAGCCGAGGAAGGGGCGCAACTCCGTCGGCAGGACGATGGTGCAGACCAGCACGATGCCGAACAGCGACGAGCCGCCTCGGTCCGTGGCGCGCTTCGCAGCGAGCGCCGCCCAGGGAAACAGCGCGAAGGCATTGGCGAAGGCGACGATCATGGTCGCCGTGTACTTGTCCGTCAGCCGGGGCGAGACCCATTGCAGCGCCAGCAGGCAAAGCGCCAGCGCGATGCTGCCGAACCAGAACTGGCGCAGGCCGATGCGGCCATCGAGATCGGTGAACAGGCGGATGAGGGACATGCGTCAGGCTCCGATCCGGCACCCTGACATGTCTCGACCTTCAGATGAAGGATATGGTGAATAAAAGGTTAATTTCCGGGGTAGAGCTCATGCGAGAAAAGGCTTGTGTGGTGACGGCCGGCTCGGTAGCTGGCAGGGGCGCCCGCCGGTCCAGCCAGCGGCAAGTGTTTGCAAGGGTTGATTTCACGCCATGACCATTCGTCTGCATCGCGGCGATCTGCCGGCCGATTTCCAGCCGGGGCCGATCCTGGCGATCGACACCGAGACGCTCGGCCTCAACCCGCAGCGCGACCGGCTCTGCGTGGTGCAGCTCTCGCGCGGTGATGGTTCGGCCGACGTCGTCCAGATTCCGAAGGACGCGCCGGCCCCGGCCAATCTCTGCCGCATCCTGGCCGATCCGGCGGTGCTGAAGCTGTTCCATTTCGCCCGGTTCGACATCGCCGCCCTGCAGAATGCCTTCGGCGTCGTCACCGCGCCGGTCTACTGCACCAAGATCGCCTCCAAGCTGGTGCGGACCTATACCGACCGGCACGGGCTCAAGGATCTGGTCCGCGAGCTGCTCGGCATCGATCTGTCGAAGCAGCAGCAATCCTCGGATTGGGGTGCCGAGACGCTTTCCGAATCCCAGCTCAGCTATGCCGCCGCCGACGTGCTGCATCTCCATGCATTGAAGGCGCGGCTCGACGTGATGCTGGCCCGCGAGGAGCGGGCTCATCTGGCCAGCGCTTGCTTCGACTTCCTGCCGATCCGGGCGGAGCTCGATCTCGCCGGCTGGCCGGAGTCCGACATCTTCGCACATACGTAAACTTGATGTATTCCAGCTACGTCATTCGTCGAGCGGTCGGCATGGCGGTCTCGCGGTCTTGCCGCTGCGCTTGAGACCGACATGAAAAAGCCGCCGGCGGCTGGCAATGGGCGGGACATGACCTTGGCAATGACATCCCCTGACATGGTGGGAACAGCGGCGAAGCAGGCGCGGGCGCGGCAGGCCGCGTTCAACGCGGCGCGCCGCCATTCCGGCCTGGTGCGGCTGTTGCGGCGCGCCATCCCGGTCGGGGCGGTCGTGGCCGTGCTGGCGCTGATCGTCGCGCCCTTCCTCAGCCCGCTGCGCGATGTCGGCAATCTCTCGCTCGGCTCGATCGGCTTGTCCGGTGGCAAGGTCGTGATGGAGGCGCCCAAGCTCGCCGGCTACCGCAAGGACAACAGCCCCTATGAGGTCACGGCCGATTCCGCGCTGCAGGACATCCGCAACCCGACGCAGATCGAACTGGTGAAGATGACCGCGCGGGTCCAGATGAACTCCGAGGAGGGCTGGGTCACGGTCAATGCCCGCAGCGGCCTCTTCGACCAGCAGAAGGAGCGGCTGAAGCTGGTCGACGACGTCAAGATTCGCACGGAATCGGGCTATGATGCGCGGATGCGGACGGCGGATGTCGACTTCAAGGCCGGCACGGTGGTGTCGCGCGAGCCGGTCACGGTCAATCTCGGTACCACCACGGTCAACGCCGATACACTCGATGTTAAGGACAACGGCGCCCTGATCGTGTTCGAGGGCCGGGTGCGTGTCGTCATCGAGAATGCGCCGGCCAACAGCCTTGCGGGGCCGGAGCGTCAGGGCAGCACGCCCAATCCGGGCCTGCTGCGGCCCGGTGCGCAGGCCGGGGCCGTCGAGGCGCCGGCGCCGCAGCGCTGACGGAACCGGCTCGAACCAGTGAAGCTCAAGCGAATGACAGGTCGGCGATGAAACCTACAACCCTCCTCTTCGCAATCGGATCCGCGATCTTCTGGCTGCCTTCGATGGCAGCTCTCGCCCAGCAGCCGCCGGCGCGGTCCGGCGCGGCGCCCGCCAAGCCTGCGGCAGCTCCCGCGGCAGCTCCGGCGAAGGCGCGTGGCGGTGCTCCCGGCTCGCCTTTCGGCGGCATGGGCGGCGACAGCAAGGAACCGATCAAGATCGACGCCGACAAGCTCGACGTGCTCGACAAGGACAACAAGGCGATCTTCTCCGGCAATGTCGTTGCCGTGCAGGGCGAGACGACGGTGCGTTGCTCGATCATGACCGTGTTCTATGAGGGGCGTGGCCAGAACGGCGCCGGCAAGCGCCCTGCGGCTGCAGCTGCGCCTGCGCCCGCCCCGGCGGCAGCCGGCGCGGCCCCGTCGTCGAATGATGGCGCCATCAAGCGCATCGAATGTGCCGGGCCGGTGACCGTCGTCTCGAAGACGCAGGCGGCGACCTCGGACAACGCCGTCTTCGACCGTGCCAACAACAAGGTGATCATGACCGGCAATGTCGCGCTGAACGACGGCCCGAACATCACCCGCGGCGAACGCCTCGTCTATGACACGCAAACCGGCATCGCCAATGTCGACACCAAGCCCGGCGGCCGCGTGCAGGGCTTCTTCGTTCCCAATTCGCCCGAGGCCGGCAAGGAGAAGCCGGGCGCCGCGCCCAAGCCCGCGACGCCGACGAACTGAACCCCATCTCTCGGCACTTCTGGATGACGAGGGCGTTGCCAGTTTGGAACGCCTCGAATACCAGAACACACGCCATGCCGAACAGCAGCAGGTTGCGCCCTTTCCCGTGACGATTTCCCAGCCATCGCCCGCCGAAACCGCCGAAACCGCCGAAGGGGCGCAGCGTCCGCAATCTTCGGCCGCGCCCGGTGCGTCGCCCGCCGGTGGCGGGGCGCTGTCGCGCCTGGGCCGGCTGTTCGGAGGCAAGGCCCGGTCGGGGGCAGCCGAACGCGCCGCCCAGGCCGAGCCGGTCGCATCCTCCATCGGCGGCTCCGGCATCCTGGCCGTCAGCGGCCTGCGCAAGACCTATGGCGCCCGCAATGTCGTGAGCGAGGCTTCGCTCTATGTCCGAAACGGCGAGGCTGTCGGCCTGCTCGGCCCGAACGGCGCCGGCAAGACCACGATCTTCTATATGATCACCGGCCTGGTCGGGGCCGATATGGGCGTGATCTCGCTCGAAGGGAACGACATCACCAATCTGCCGATGTACCAGCGCGCCCGCCTCGGCATCGGCTATCTCCCGCAGGAGGCCTCGATCTTCCGCGGCCTCTCGGTCGAGGACAATATCCGCGCCGTGCTCGAAGTGGTCGAGCCCAATCGCAGGAAGCGCGAGCGCGAACTCGACAAGCTGCTCGACGAATTCAACATCACCCGTCTGCGCAAGGCGCCCTCGATCGCGCTTTCCGGCGGTGAGCGACGCCGCTGTGAGATCGCCCGCGCGCTTGCCGGCCGTCCCTCCTTCATCCTGCTCGACGAGCCCTTCGCCGGCATCGATCCGATCGCGGTCGGCGACATCCAGGAGCTGGTCCGGCAATTGACCGACCGCGGCATCGGCGTGCTGATCACCGACCACAATGTCCGCGAGACGCTGGGGCTGGTCGACCGCGCCTACATCATCCACTCCGGCCGGGTGCTGACCGAAGGCTCGCCGGCCGAGATCATCGCCAATGCCGATGTCCGGCGCGTCTATCTCGGCGAGGATTTCCGCCTCTGAGCGGATGGGCCCGATCGGGTTCGGCAGCCGATGCTGCGGCGCGGCAAATTCTTTCCCTTCGCGCATGCAAAGAGCTTTGACGCGACCGCGGCCCGAGTCTAGGCTTTCCTCACAGGCAAGAAGCGTGCCGAGGCGGCGCGGAGGAAAGGGGCCGGACCGCGATGGCGATGATGCCGCGCATGGAGTTGCGCCAGGGCCAGTCCCTGGTGATGACGCCGCAACTTCTGCAGGCGATCAAGCTCCTCCAGCTCTCCCATCTCGAACTGCAGAATTTCGTCGAGGGCGAACTCGAGCGCAACCCGCTGCTGGAGCGCAGCGACGAGGCCGGCGAGGCGCCGCTCCCCAATGGCGGCAGTGAGGGGGCGCTTGCCGCCGATCAGGCGAGCTATGAGCGCGCCGAAAGCCTGAACACCCAGGAAGGCATGGAAGGCCGGCTCGGCACCGGCCTCGAGAACGTCTTCCAGAACGAGCAGCCGCAAATCGCCCGGCTCGATAGCCGCGGCGCCGACAGCCTGCCGATCACCGGCGGGGCCTATGGCGGCAATGGCGGTTCCTTCGAGGATGGACCGGAGGGTTTCGAGAGCAGCCTGACCGTCGAGGCCTCGCTGCACGAGCATCTCGCCGCCCAGCTCGATCTCGCCGTCGCCTCGCCGGCCGAGCGTCTGATCGGCCGGCACATCATCGACGGCGTCGACGCCGCCGGCTACCTCTCCGAGCCGCTGCCCGAGATCGCTATGCGGCTGGGCGTCGATGAAGCCAGGGTCGAAGCGGTCCTGCGCATCGTCCAGAGCTTCGATCCCAGCGGGATCGCGGCGCGCGATGTCGGCGAGTGCCTCGCCATCCAGCTGCGCGACCGCGACCGCTACGACCCGGCCATGCAGGCCCTGCTCGCCAATCTGCCGCTGCTGGCGAAGCGCGACTATGCCGCCCTGAAGCGGATCTGCGGGGTCGACGACGAGGACATCGCCGACATGGTCGCCGAAATCCGGCGGCTCGACCCCAAGCCGGGTCGTGCCTTCGGCGGCTCGGCGGCCGAGACGGTCGTGCCGGATGTCTTCATCCGCGCCGCCCCCGACGGCTCCTGGCTGGTCGACCTCAACCCCGACACCCTGCCGCGCGTGCTGGTCAACCAGACCTACCATGCGCGTGTCTCGAAGGCGGTGCGCAATGACGAGGAGAGGGCCTTCATCGCCGAGTGCCTGCAGACGGCGAACTGGCTGACCCGCTCCCTCGAACAGCGTGCGCGCACCATCCTCAGGGTGGCGAGCGAGATCGTGCGCCAGCAGGATGGCTTCTTCGCCCATGGCGTCGAGCATTTGCGGCCGTTGAATCTCAAGACCGTCGCCGACGCGATCGGCATGCACGAATCGACGGTTTCGCGCGTCACTTCGAACAAGTATCTGACCTGCCCGCGCGGCGTCTTCGAGATGAAGTATTTCTTTTCGGCAGCCATCGCCGCGACCGGCTATGGCGAGGCGCATTCGGCGGAGGCGGTGCGCTACCGGATCAAGCAGATGATCGACGAGGAGAAACCGGCCGAGATTCTGTCGGATGACGCGATCGTCACCCGGTTGAAGGCGAGTGGCATCGACATCGCCCGGCGGACCGTGGCGAAGTACCGGGAATCGTTGCGCATCCCGTCCTCGATGGAGCGCCGGCGCGAGAAACTCGCCATGGCTGGCGGCGGGCGCTGAGCCTGCCTGCGCCGCAACGCGAACTCGCCTGCGCAAAAGGCCGGTGACGGCAGTGCCGCAATCTGCTCCGGCCGGTTCAGCTGCCCTTGGGGCATGCGTCCCATTCGGGGCAGTCCCTTCGAAGCCCCTGCCTTCGGGCTCATTGACAAGCCGGTGACCCCGTCCTTACCTCCAGTAGATGGTCGGCTACTGGCCATGGCGACAAGAAGGGGAAGCACTCCATGAGCTTGCGAATCTCCGGCAAGAATCTCGATGTCGGCGAGGCCCTTCGCGGCCAGGCCGAAGCGCGGGTCGCAGCGGCCCTGGGTAAGTATTACGAGGGCGGCTATCAGGGACATGTCACCGTCGGCAAGGACGGAACCGCCTTCAAGACCGATGGTGTCCTGCACCTTTCCTCCGGTATCACGCTCGAAGCCTCTGCGGTGGCGCATGATCCCTATGCCAGCCTCGACAAGATGGCCGAGCGCATCGAGAAGCGGCTGCGCCGCTACAAGCGCCGGTTGAAGGACCGCTCCGCCGCGATGAACGGACGCGAGGCGGGGCTGGAAATCCCCAGCTATGTGATTGCGGCTCCCGATCAGGATATCGAGGAGTATGATGCCGATCCCGTTGGGGAAAACCCGGTCATCGTGGCCGAATCGACCAAATCCCTGCATCAGCTGACGGTCAGCGACGCGGTTGCCGAGCTCGACATGACCGGCGCTCCCGTCGTCATCTTCCGCCACGCTGGCAATGGCCGCATGAACGTCGTATACCGCCGCCGCGACGGCAATATCGGCTGGATCGATCCGCCGGCTTCTCTTTCTTGAAGTTCCGCCGCTGACGAATTTGGGTGCCCTGCCGGGCTTGCCGGCAGGGTCCGGATTCCAGGCACGGGACATGCATGGATTGGCCTATGACGCTGACCGATCTCCTCCGGCCCGAGGCGGTGATTTCACCGCTGCGTGCCAACAGCAAGAAGCAGGCGCTTCAGGAACTGGCCCAGCACGCGGCCTTGCTCACTGGCCTGCCCGAACGTGAACTGTTCGAGGCGCTGCTGCAGCGCGAGCGCCTCGGCTCCACCGGAATTGGCGACGGTATCGCCATTCCCCATGGCCGCATGGCGGGTATCGACAAGCTCGTCGGCCTGTTCGCGCGGGCCGACAAGGCGCTCGATTTCGAGGCATTGGACGGCCAGCCGGTCGACATCATCTTCGTGCTGATCGCGCCCGAAGGGGCGGGAGCCGACCATCTCAAGGCGCTGGCTCGGGTGGCGCGGGTGCTGCGTAACCAGGCGGTGCTGGAGCAGGTGCGCCATGCGCATGATCCGGCGGCGATCTACGCCATCCTGGCCGAGACGGCGGCCAAGGCGGCCTGACTGGCAAGGCCGCCTGACTGGAAAGGTTTCAGTCTGGGCTTGGAGGCCTCGGGCCGAAGGGCTATGACGCGGCGCAACGCCAAGGCGCCGCGCTCTCCGCGCAAGGCGCCGCCGAACCGCCGGAGTGCCGCCCGATGGCCTATACCCATGTCGACCTCTTCCCCCTGGGCGAGGACAAGACTCCCTACCGCTCGCTCGGCACGGAGGGCGTCGCGGTCGAGAAGCTGGGCGATCGCGAGGTCCTGACGGTTTCGCGCGAGGCGATCCGCCGGCTGTCGGAGCAGGCCTTCATCGACATCAACCACCTGCTGCGCCCGGGCCATCTCGCCCAGCTCCAGAAGATCCTCGACGACCCGGAGGCGACCTCGAACGACAAGTTCGTCGCCTATGACCTGCTCAAGAACGCCAACATCGCCGCCGGCGGCGTGCTGCCGATGTGCCAGGACACCGGCACCGCGATCATCATGGGCAAGCGCGGCCGCAAGGTCTGGACCGATGGCGAGGACGAGTCCGCGCTCGGCGAAGGCGTCGCGGATGCCTATTTCAAGCGCAACCTGCGCTACTCCCAGCTCGCGCCGCTCTCGATGTTCGAGGAGAAGAACACGGCGACCAACCTGCCGGCGCAGATCGACATCTACGCCGAGGGCGAGGATGTCTATAAGTTCCTCTTCGTCTGCAAGGGCGGCGGCTCGGCCAACAAGACCTTCCTCTATCAGGCGACGCCTTCGCTCCTGACCAGGGACCGCATGATGGCGTTCCTGAAGGAGAAGATCCTGACGCTCGGCACTGCCGCCTGCCCGCCCTACCATCTCGCCATCGTCATCGGCGGCACTTCGGCCGAGCAGAACCTCAAGACGGTGAAGCTGGCCTCGACCCGCTATCTCGACGCCCTGCCGACCAAGGGCTCGGCCTCCGGCCACGCCTTCCGCGATCTGGAGATGGAGGAAGAGGTCCACAAGCTGACGCAGGCGCTCGGCGTCGGCGCCCAGTTCGGCGGCAAGTATTTCTGCCATGACGTGCGCGTCATCCGCCTGCCGCGCCATGGTGCCTCGCTGCCGATCGGGCTCGGCGTCTCCTGCTCGGCCGATCGCCAGGCAAAGGGCAAGATCACCAAAGACGGCATCTTCCTGGAAGCGCTCGAGACCGATCCGTCGAAATACCTGCCGGAGGTCGAGGATGCCTCGCTCGGCGGCGAGGTCGTCAAGATCGATCTCAACCAGCCGATGAGCGAGATTCTGGCGACGCTGACCAGGCACCCGGTCAAGACGCGCCTCTCGCTGACCGGCACCATCGTCGTCGCCCGCGACCTCGCCCATGCCAAGATCCGCGAGCGCCTGGAGAGCGGGCAGGGCATGCCGGACTATTTCAAGAACCATCCGGTCTACTATGCCGGCCCGGCCAAGACGCCGGACGGGATGGCTTCGGGCTCCTTCGGGCCGACCACGGCCGGCCGCATGGATTCCTTCGTCGACCAGTTCCAGTCCTTCGGCGGCTCGATGGTGATGCTGGCCAAGGGCAACCGCTCCAGCGCGGTGCGCGAGGCCTGCGGCCGCCACGGTGGCTTCTATCTCGGCTCAATCGGCGGGCCGGCGGCGCGCCTGGCGCAGGACTGCATCAAGAAGGTCGAGGTGCTGGAGTATCCGGAGCTCGGCATGGAAGCGGTCTGGCGCATCGAGGTCGAGGATTTCCCCGCCTTCATCGTCATCGACGACAAGGGCAACGACTTTTTCAAGGAGCTGAACCTCGGATGATCGGCCGTACCGTCCTCGCGCTAACGCTGGCGCTCCTGCCGATGCTGGCGCAGGCACAGCCGCGCCCGGTGCCCGCGACCTGCTCGCGCGACCTCTTCCAGAACGAGGCGGCGATGCGCCAGCGGCAATACCGCATGCAGCAGGTCGCCAATGCCGACCAGGCGACGCAATGCCAGGCCTGGCGCGACCATGTCGCCTTCATGCAGAAGGCCCGCTCCGTCTTCGCGACCTGCCAAAGCGGGGCCCAGCGCGAGCAGAACGTCGCCCAGATGGACGAGTCGCTGTCCGAGTACAGGGTGCTGCTCGCCAACCGTTGCGGCAAGCGCTAGAGCATCGGACCGAAAAGTGGAATCCGCTTTTCGGACGAATCTGATGTTTTTACAAAGAGATAGATCGCTAGCTTGCGTCCGATAGGACGCACTGCGATCTAGCCGGCACCGGTTCGAAGCAGCCTAGCAAGTCCGCCCATTTCAGCGAAAGGCGTTGTCATGAACGACCAACCGCAGGCCCCGCTCAGCATCGCCGTGGTGCCGGTGACGCCGTTCCAGCAGAACTGTTCGCTCGTCTGGTGCACGCAAACCAGGGAAGCGGTGATCGTCGATCCCGGCGGCGATGTCGCGCGCATCCAGGCGGCGCTCAAGGAAACCGGCGTCAAGCCGGTGGCGATCTGGCTGACGCATGGCCATATCGACCATGCCGGCGGCGCTGCCGAGCTGGCCGAGGCGCTCTCCCTGCCGATCATCGGTCCGCACGAGGCCGACAAGTTCCTGCTCGACGCACTTCCCGAACAGGGGCTGCGCTTCGAGATGCATGGCATCAAGGCGGTGACGCCGACGCGCTGGCTCAGCGAGGGCGACAGCGTTTCGGTCGGTGAGGTTAGCTTCTCGGTCCAGCATGTGCCGGGGCATACGCCAGGCCATGTCACCTTCTTCCAGAAGGAGTTTCGCTTCCTGCTCGCCGGCGACACCGTCTTCGCAGGCTCCGTCGGCCGGACGGATTTCCCCTATGGCAGCCACAAGGACCTGATCGCCGGCATCAAGGGCAAGCTCCTGCCGCTCGGCGACGACGTGCAGTTCCTCTCCGGCCATGGCCCGGCGAGCACGCTCGGCGAGGAACGCCAGAGCAATCCGTTCCTGCAGGGCTGATATGAAAAGACCCGCCGCGACGGATCGCGACGGGTCTTTAGAATGGCCAACGGCCATGTCCCGAACTGGTGCGCGTACATCCGGCGTCACAAGCCCAAATTCATGGCCGTCTTCAACGGCGCTGGAGGACAGTGGAACGCCCTCGACATCGCCGTGAACCCTAAATGGGTATGCCGGTGCCGTTGCGCAAGGGGGAGGCGGACAGAAGCTACGGCGCCGACGCGCCGGCCCCTGAATGGGGCGGCTGCGACCGTGCATTGCCGGGCCGGCCGGCCATGCCATAGTCGCGCCGATGTGGGAGATTCTGTCCAGCTACTGGCCGCATATTCTGGCCATCCTGTCGCTTGCGATCGCGACGGTCGCCGCCATCCATGCGGCGATGACCAAGGACGAGGTGCGCGCCGCCATCGGCTGGGTCGGCGTCATCTTCCTCTCCCCTTTCATCGGTGCGCTGATCTATGCGGTCGCCGGCGTCAACCGGATGCGCCGGGCCTCGATCGTCTCGCAGCGAAAGCCGGAGCCCGGCGCCGACATAGCCGGCGAGCCCTTCGAGATTTCCGAGGAGGCTGTGACGCGCACGTTCGGCCGGCGCTTCGCCGCGCTGAAGACGCTCGGCGACAAGGTGGCGCGTCGCCGTCTCAAGACCGGCAACGCCATCGCGACGCTGAGAACCGGGGATGAAGCCTATGCGGCGATGGCGGAGGCGATCGCCGGGGCGCGCCACGCGATCATCCTCGAGACCTACATCTTCGACCGCGACCCGATCGGCCTGCGCCTCGCCGACGCGCTCATTGCGGCGCTGGGGCGCGGCGTCGCCGTGCGCGTGCTGATCGATGCGGTCGGCGCCCGCTATTCCGTGCCCAGCATCGTTGGCTATCTGCGCGAGGGCGGCGTGCCGGTCGATGTGTTCAACGGCAACATCATCATGGGCCTGCGCTTGCCCTATGCGAACCTGCGTACCCACCGCAAGCTGTTGATCATCGATGGGCAGGTCGCCTTCGCCGGCGGCATGAACATCAGGCAGGGCTTCACCCGGGAATTCGCCGGGGATGCCACGGCGCGGGACACGCATTTCCGGATCAGCGGGCCAGTGGTGGAGGATCTGTTCGCGGTAGCGGCCGAGGATTGGCGCTTCGCTTCCGGCGAGGATCTTTCCGACGAGGTCTGGTCGATTGCGCCGCAAGCGCCAGCTGGCGAAACGGGCGTGGCGATGCGCGCGGTCGCTTCGGGGCCGGACGCCAGCCTCGAAACCAATCATCGGCTCCTGATCGGCGCCTTCTCGATCGCGCGCGATTCGATCCGCATCATGTCACCCTATTTCCTGCCGGATCGCGAGCTGATCAGCGCGCTCGTCACCGCGGCGCGGCGCGGCGTCGAGATCGACATCGTCGTGCCCGAGGTCAACAATCTCGTCCTCGTCGACCGCGCCATGCGGGCCCAGTTCGATCAGGTGCTGAAGGATGGCTGCCGGGTCTGGCGCGCCACCGGCCCGTTCGACCATTCCAAGCTGCTCGCGATCGACGGCGTCTGGGCCTATGTCGGCTCGTCCAATCTCGACCCGCGCTCGCTGCGGCTGAACTTCGAGATCGATCTCGAGGTCCTGGAGGCGGATTTCGCCCGCGACATCGAGGCCCGCATCGACGCGGTGATCGCCTCGGCACGCCCGGTGACCCTCGCGGAATTGCAGGGGCGGCCCCTGCCGATCCGCCTGCTCGACCGCCTGCTCTGGCTCTGCTCGCCCTATCTGTGAGGCGGGCGGTGGAAGAAAGCTCTTTCGTCATTCCGGGGCAGGCCGAAGGCCTGAGCCCGGAAACCATGAACACGAGGTTCGAGGCGAGGGTACCGTGGCGACCCCGGCGAAGCTTCTGCGCCGTAGTGATCATGGATTCCGGGCTCGCTGCTGCGCAGCGCCCCGGAATGACGACACGGAGCCTCAGGCGTCGAACACGCCCTTGAGGAAGTCCTGCTTGCCGATCGAGAAGCAGTTCTCGCGCAGGATCGCGTAGGCGGTGGTGGCGTGGAAATAGAAGTTCGGCACTGCGAAGCGGGTCAGATAGTCGGCGCCCTTCATCGTCACGGTGGCGGACTGGCCGCGCGGGAAGGTGACGTCCTTGTCGAGGCCGGCATCGAGCGCCGCCTTGTCGGCAGAGGCGAGGAAGTCGAGCGTCCTGGCGATGCGCGCCTTGAGTTCCGGGAAGCTCTTTTCCTCATCGGGGAAGCGTGGATTCTCGCCACCGGAAAGACGCGCCGCGGCATTCTTGGCGAAATCCGACATCAGCTGGATCTGCCGGGTGAACGGCAGCATGTCGGGCGCGAGCCGGCACGACAGCAGCACCTCGGGCTGGATTTTCCGCGTTTCCGCTTCAGCCAGCGCCTTGTCGAGGATGGCGTCGAGTGCCTTCAGGGTCTGGACGAAGCCGGTGAAGGCGGCAGCATGGGCGGTAAGAGGCATGGTTGGCTCCAGAAACGGAAACGGGCCCGGAAAGGGCCCGCCACCTCAGTCTATAGCGCATGACCCGCGATGCGGGTCGCCGAGCCGCGATCAATCTTTCGCGCGTTCCACATAGGAGCCGTCGGAGGTCATCACCACGATGCGGACGCCGGGGCCGATATGCGGTGGCACGGCGGTGCGCACGCCATTGACCAGGATCGCCGGCTTGTAGGAGGACGAGGCGGTCTGGCCCTTGGTCACCGGCTCGGTCTCTGCGACCTCGACCGTGACGCGCTGCGGCAGCTCGATCGCGACGGCCTTGTCATCGAAGACCGACAGCGAGACCTTCATGCCCTCCTGCAGATAGGGCGCCATATCGCCGACCACGGCGCCGTCGACATGGATCTGGTCGAAGGTCTCGGGGTTCATGAAGACGTATTGCTCGCCGTCCTGATAGAGATAGGTGAAGTCGCGGTCCTCGACATAGGCGCGCTCGACCTGCTCGGTCGTCTTGTAGCGCTGCGTCATCTTCACGCCGTCGGAGATGCGGCGCATGTCGATCTGGGTGGTCGGCGTGCCCTTGCCCGGGAAGAAGCTCTCGGCCGAAATGACCGTGCAGAGATGCCCGTCGAGCTCGAGAACGTTGCCCTTGCGGACGGAGGAGGCGATGACCTTGACCACGTGAACTTCCTTGCTGGTGCGCGGCGGAGGGGCGCGCTATGCCGGTTTCGTCGCCGCGCAACTACCGCATTTGCGCGCAAAACGGAAGCTGGCTGACGGTTTCGCCAGAGGATCGATGAACCAGAACCACCCGCCCTACTGGCGGCCGGACGTCCATGCCGACCGACGCCCCGCGCTCTTGGCGCGTGGCCGCGTCAAGGCAGCGCTGCGGCGCTGGTTCGAGGCGCGCGATTTCGTCGAGGTCGAGGCGGCGATCCTGCAGCTCTCGCCCGGCAACGAGATGCATCTGCACGGCTTTGCGACCACGCTCATCGACGATGCCGGCGCCAGCCATCCCTATTACCTGCACACCTCGCCGGAATTTGCCGCCAAGAAGTTGCTGGCTGCCGGCGAGCGACGCATCTTCGATTTCGCCCGCGTCTTCCGCAATCGCGAGCGCACGGCGCTGCACCATCCCGAGTTCACCATGCTGGAATGGTATCGGGCGGGCGAGCCCTATGAGGCGCTGATGCAGGATTGCGCGGCGCTGCTGGCCGAGGCGGCACGCGCGACCGGCGCCACGAGCCTGCGCTGGCGTGGTGCCGAGGTCGATCCCTTCGCCGAGCCCGAGCGGCTGACGCTGGCCGACGCCTTCGCCCGCCATGCCGGCATCGACCTGATGGCGACGCTGGCGGCCGACGGCGCGACCGACCGCGCCGCACTGGCGGCGCAGGCGACAACTGCCGGTATCCGCCTGGCCAGCGACGACAGCTGGTCCGACATCTTCAGCCGCGTCCTGGCCGAGAAGATCGAGCCGCATCTCGGCCGCGGACGCGCCACCATCCTGTGCGAGTATCCGATCTGCGAGGCAGCGTTGGCTCGGCCGAAACCGGGCGATCCGCGCGTCGCCGAGCGTTTCGAGCTCTTTGCCTGCGGCGTCGAGCTTGCCAATGCCTTCGGCGAGTTGACCGATCCGGCCGAGCAGCGCCGGCGTTTCGAGGCGGACATGGACGAGAAGCAGCGCATCTATGGCGAGTGCTATCCGATCGACGAGGATTTCCTCGCCGCCCTCGGCGCGATGCCGCAGGCTTCCGGCATCGCGCTCGGCTTCGACCGGCTGGTGATGCTCTGCACGGGCGCTCGCCGGATCGAGGACGTGCTCTGGACGCCGGTGGCGCAACCGGGCAGGGGAGAGGCATGACGGTCCACCAGCCCCCCGGCGGCCAGCCCCTGCGCAATGTCGAGGGGTTGATCGAGCGCGGCCTCGTCGCGCCGGAGCGGCGCGAGGCGCTGCAGGCTGTCGCGGCGCGCTATGCGGTCTCGGTGACGCCGGCCGTCGCGGCGCTGATCGATCCTGCCGACGCCGCCGACCCGATCGCCCGCCAGTTCGTGCCGGACGCTGCCGAGCTTGAGACCCTGCCGGAGGAACTGGCCGACCCGATCGGCGACGAGGCGCATTCGCCGGTCGAGGGCGTGGTGCACCGCTATCCCGACCGGGCCCTGCTCAAGCTCGTCCATGCCTGCCCGGTCTATTGCCGCTTCTGCTTCCGCCGCGAGATGGTCGGCCCCGGCGGCGATGCCCTGACCGGCGAGAAGCTCGACGCGGCGCTCGCCTATCTCACCGCCCACCCGGAAATCTGGGAGGTGATCATGACCGGGGGCGACCCGCTGATCCTCTCCACGCGCCGCCTGCACGAGATCGGCAAGCGGCTCGCCGCGATCCCGCACATCAAGGTGGCGCGCTGGCACAGCCGCGTGCCGATGGTCCAGCCGGAACGGGTCACCGAGGATTTCGCAAGGGCGCTGCGGGTGCCCGGCAAGGCGAGCTATGTCGCGGTCCATGCCAACCATCCGCGCGAATTCACCTCCGCGGCGCGCGAGGCTCTCGCTCGCCTCGCCGATGCCGGCCATGTCCTGGTCAGCCAGAGCGTGCTGCTCAAGGGTGTCAACGCCGACCTTGCGACGCTATCGGCGCTGATGCGCGCCTTCGTCGAGAACCGGGTCAAGCCCTATTACCTGCACCATCCCGATCTGGCGCCGGGCACCAGCCATTTCCGCCTCTCGCTGGCGGAAGGGCAGGCCCTCGTCAAAAGCCTGCGCGGCAACCTTTCCGGCCTGTGCCAGCCGACCTATATCCTCGACATCCCCGGCGGGGCCGGCAAGATTCCGGTCGGCCCGGCCTTTCTCTCAGGCTGCGAAACGCCCGGCGCGCAAGGTTTCGCGGAGGATCGCCATGGCGACCTCCACGCCTATCCGCCGGGATAGCGCACGACCTTTCGTATCGATCGAGCTGTGTTAGACTAAGTCCGGTGGACTAAGTTTGAGAGCTGACATGAAAACAGTGAACATCCACGAGGCCAAGACCAATCTCTCGCGGCTGGTCGAGCGGGTGTCGAAAGGCGAGAGCGTCGTCATCGCCAAGGCCGGCAAGCCGATGGTGAAGCTCGTGCCGCTCGACGAAGCTGAACGTCGCGTCGCGAAGCGGATCGGTTTCATGGACGGGGAGATCCAGGTGCCCGACGATTTTGACACCATGGGCGCCGACGTCATCCTCGATATGTTCGAAGGTCGTTCGTGAAGTTCTTGCTGGATACCCATCTGCTATTGTGGGCTGCAGGCCGGCCGGACCTGCTGTCCGCAGAGGCGCTGGCGCTGATCGGGGATACCGGGAGCGAGCTGGCTTTCAGCGCCGTCAGCCTGTGGGAGGTCGCGATCAAGAATGCCCTTGGAAGGGCCGATTTCTCGGTCAATCTGCGGGCCCTGCGGCGTGGCCTGCTGGAAAATGGTTATCGCGAGGTACCGGTGCTCGGCGAGCATGCTCTCGCCTTGGAAACATTGCCGCCCCATCACAGGGACCCGTTCGACCGCATGCTGGTCGCGCAGGCCCGGATCGAGGGCATTACCCTGTTGACCTCGGACGCGACGCTCGCCCGCTACGGCGAACCGGTCCGGAAAGTTTGAGCGGAGATCATCATGCAAGAAAAGCTGCCGATCGCGATCGTTTCCGATCTCGCCTGCCCCTGGTGCTTCATCGGCAAGGCACGGCTCGAAACCGCGCTGGCCAATCACGGCCTGACCGATCGCGTCGCCATCACCTGGCTGCCCTATGAGCTCAACCCGGAAATGCCGGAAGAGGGCATGGAGCGCACCGCTTACCTCGACGCCAAGTTCGGCCCCGGCAAGCGCAAGGAGATTGAGCTTCGCCTGTCGGAGGCGGCGCTGGAAAGCGGCGTCACCTTCAACTGGGCCGGCGTGAAGAAGAGCGTCAACACCCGCATGGCCCATATGCTGGTCGCCGCTGCCGCCACCGTGCAGCGCGGCAGCGAGATGAAGGCGGCGCTGTTCAAGGCCTATTGGCAGGACGGCCGCGACATCGGCGATCTCGACACCCTGGTCGCGATCGCGGGCGAGGAAGGCTTCGACGAGCAGGCCGCCCGTGACGAACTCGCCAATGACGAGTTGCGCGACACCGTGATCGGTCTCGAGGCGCATGCCCAGAAGGTCGGCGTCACCGGCGTGCCCTTCTTCATCATCGACGGCAAGCTCGCGGTTTCCGGCGCGCAGACTCCGGATGTCTGGACACAGGTCTTCGCGCAGGTGCTCGGCGGCACCGCCTGATTTCCTTCTCCCATCCGGAAACCTCTGCGACGGACAAAATGAGGCTCCTCCCTTCCCCCTCGTGGGGAAGGGTATGGGGATGGGGGGCGAACGACCGGGTGCAAGCTCGCGTGTAGGAGCGTTCATGCCGATTTGAGGGCGAGCCGTCCTGACTTTTCGCCCCCCACCCCTTTTCCTCCCCACAAGGGGGAGGGG
The DNA here is from genome assembly GCA_036676315.1 of Bradyrhizobiaceae bacterium. Classification (GTDB taxonomy): domain Bacteria; phylum Pseudomonadota; class Alphaproteobacteria; order Rhizobiales; family Beijerinckiaceae; genus Allobosea. The sequence continues at coordinate 13,946 of JAKFDB010000191.1, read as the reverse complement.
GGCCCGCGCCGATCCCAGCTTTCGCAGAAGTATTCGAAGGGAGAGAAGGGAAAGGTTGCGCTCCATTCCGAATCGTGCCCCTTCGCCGCCGGGCAGTCAGGAGGGCACGGTCATGGCGCAGAAAATCAACGATCTTCGGGACCGCATGATCGTCGCGCTCGACGTGCCGACGATCTGGGACGCCTACCGCATCGTCTCGACGCTGGGCGACGAGGCGAGTTTCTACAAGATCGGCTACCGGCTCGCCTTCGCCGGCGGCCTCGACCTCGCCCGCCAACTCGTCGGCGAGGGCAAGAAGGTCTTCCTCGATCTCAAGCTGCACGACATCGGCAACACCGTCACCGAGGGGGTGGAATCGCTGACCAAGCTCGGCGTCACCTTCCTCACCGTTCACGCCTATCCGCAGACCATGCGCGGCGCGGTCGAGGGCCGTGGCGAGGCGGCATTGAAGCTGCTCGCGGTCACGGCGCTGACCTCCTATGACGATGGCGACCTCAAGGATGCCGGCTACGGCCTGGCGGTGCGCGATCTCGTGCGGATGCGCGCCCAGCAGGCTCGCATCGCTGGCGTCGACGGCATCGTCTGCTCGGCCGCGGAGACGGAAATCGTGCGCGGCGTCATCGGTCCGGACATGGTCATCGTCACGCCGGGCATCCGTCCGGCCGGCAGCGCGGCCGGCGATCAGAAGCGCACGCTGACGCCGGGTGAGGCGATCGCCGCCGGGGCCGACCATCTGGTGATCGGTCGTCCGGTCATCCGTGCGGCCGATCCGCGTGCCGCTGCCGCAGCGATCATGGACGAGATCGCCGGCGCCGTCTGAGGGAGCGCTCGGTAAACCGGCATCGGGTCTGCGATCCCCTGCATGCAGGGCGTTTGATTTTGCACGGGTTCTTTGCGCCGGGCCGATACCGTGCCGGCGCAAAGCGCGCTAGTCTTCCAGCTCACTCACGCAGGAACGGAAGCGGCAATGCCCAAGGGATATGTGATCGCGCGCGCCAAGGTCAGCAACGCCACGCAATGGGCGGCCTATGCCGCCAAGGCCTCCGAGGCGATCCGGCAGTACGGCGGCACGCCGATCGTGCGCGGCGGCCAGATGACGGTCGGCGAAGGCGAGGGCCGGGCCCGCAACGTCGTCATCGAGTTCAAGGATTTCGAATCGGCCAAGGCCTATGTGAACTCGCCGGAATATGCCGCCGCCCGCAAGGAGCGCGAGGGTGCTGGAGAGATCGACATCGTCGTCGTCGAAGGGGTCTGACCATGGCGAAAGGCTATTGGATCGCCCGCGTCGACGTCCAGAACGAGGCGGAGTACGCCACCTACCGTTCGCTCAACGCCATCGCCTTCGCCAAATACGGCGGCAAGTTCATCGTCCGCGGCGGCGAGTACAAGCTCGCCCGCGGTGAAGGCCGCAAGCACAATGTCGTGGTCGAGTTCAAGGACGAGGCGGCGGCCCGGGGCTGCTACGAATCGGCGGAATATCAGGCGGCGGTGCAGCACCTGGCCAAGGTCGGCCCGGTCGATCTCGTGATCATCGGCGGCTATGACGGAGCCCAGCCGGGCGATTGAGCCCGGCTCTCATACTTCAAGCTCCCATTTTAGGTCATCCCGGGCGACCGCAGGGAGACCCGGGATCCATTCCGGAACCTTTTCGGAAAGGCTCTGGAATGGATCCCGGATCAGCGCGGCTTCGCCGCTCGTCCGGGATGACTGGCCTTGAGGGTTGACCGTTCAGCTCTCGAACAGCTCCTTCAGCTGCCGCGGCTGCGAGCGCAGATACTGCTTCGGCGCCTTGATGCTGGCGCCGAGATGCGCCGCCGCGTGCCAGGGCCAGCGCGGATCGTAGAGCATGCCGCGCGCCAGCCCGACCATGTCGGCATCGCCGCCGGCGACGGTGGCCTCGGCGTGCTCATATTCGGTGATCAGTCCGACCGCGATCGTCGGCAGCCCGGTCGCTGCCTTCACGGCGCGCGCCAGCGGCACCTGGTAGCCCGGCCCGAGCGGGATTTTCTGGTCTGGCGAGAGGCCGCCGCTGGAGACGTGGATGAAGCTCGCGCCGCGCGTCTTCAGCGCCTGTGCGAAGGCGATGGTCTGCTCGATCTCCCAGCCGCCCTCGACCCAGTCCGTGCCCGAGACGCGCACGCCGACCGGGATTTCGGGCGGCACCGCCTCGCGCACGGCGTCATAGACCTCGAGCGGAAAGCGCAGCCGGTTCTCCAGCGCGCCGCCATAGGCATCGTCACGCCGGTTGGCGAGCGGCGACAGGAACTGGTGCAGCAGATAGCCATGGGCGCAATGGATCTCGATCGCCTGCAGGCCGAGCCGGACGGCGCGCCGTGCTGTGGCCGCAAAGGCTTCGCGCACGCGCTTCAGCCCCGCTACGTCAAGGGCCAAAGGCGGCCGGTCCTGCGGGTTCATCGGCAGAGCCGAGGGAGCGACGGTCTGCCAGCCGCGATCGTCGAGCGGCCGCTGCCGGCTGCCGTTCCAGGGCGAGTGGACCGAGGCCTTGCGCCCGGCATGGCCGAGCTGGATGCCGATCGGCATGTCGGAATGGCGCCGGACGGCGTCGAGCACGCGGCCAAGCGCCGTTTCGTTCTCGTCGCTCCAGAGGCCGAGATCGTCCGGGCTGATCCGCCCCTCCGGCTCCACCGCGGTCGCCTCGATGATCAGCAGGCCGGCGCCGGAAAGCGCGAGGTTTCCGAGATGGATCAGGTGCCAGTCGGTGGCCGAGCCATCCTCGGCGGAATACTGACACATCGGCGCGATGACGATGCGGTTCGAGAGCTGGAGCCCGCCGAGCGCGAGCGGGCGGAAGAGCTGGCTTGTCATGCACTGTCCTTCGATTTGCAGGGTCGGTGGATAGGCCGGGGCTGGGTGGGCGGCGGCTCAGCCCGAGACCAGCCAGATCGCGAGGGGGAAGGTCAGGGCCGCGGCGGCAGTGGAGATCACGATGGCTGCCGCCAGCGGCCTGCTGTCGGTCTCGAAGCGTTCCGAGATCACGAAGACGTTGGCGGCGATCGGCAGCGCCGCATAGAGCACGCCGGCCTTGACCCAGAACGGGTCGAGCCTGAGCACGATCGCGAGCACGAACCAGGTCAGGAGCGGATGCAGCACGAGTTTGCCGACGACGAGCGGTAGAACGCCCTGCAGCGGCAGCCTGCCTTCCCGGCTCCATTGCCAGGCGGCAACGCCGAGCACGAAGATGCCGACCGGGGCTGCCGAGGCGCCGAGGAAGACGAGGAAGCGGTCGATCGGCTCGGGGATGGCGAGCCCGCTGAGCGACAATGCGACGCCGCCCATGATCGAGAGCATGAAGGGGTTGACGATGGTGCCGCGCACCAGCCTCGCCGCGATGCGCCAGGGCGAGCCCTTGCCCCGCCCGGCCTCGATCAGCCCGATCGCGAGGGGAACGACCAGCGCGGTGTCGCAGATCAGCCCGATCGCGATCGGCGCCGCCGCTCTGTCGCCGAGGAAGGCCAGCATCAGCGGAATGCCGAGGAAGGCGAAATTGCCGCCGACCAGGCTTTGCCCGCGCGAGACCGCATTGGGGAAGGACATGCTGAAAAAGCGGCGCGCCAGCAGGATGCCGCAGCCCATCACCACGATCCCGATCAGCGCCAGCGCCGCGAAGAACAGGCCGTTCCAGAGCTCGGCGATCGGCTGGCGCGACATCACCCGTAGCACCATGGCAGGCGTCGCCACCATGAAGGCGTAGGTGTTGAGCACGCGGACCGCCTCGGTCCCGAACAGGCCGCGCCAGGCGGAAAGGGCGCCGAGCCCGATGACGGCGAAGAATGGCGTGCTGGTGGCGAGGAATTGCAGCATGGCAGGTCCGGCGGTCCGCGCTCCGGACCTGGAGCCAGCAGCTAACAGATTTCATCAGCCATTGCGGCCCCCGCCCATGCATGGGGCATGGCGCTTTTCGGGAGGGCGAATCCCCCCAGCCGCTGCCGTGCGGCTCAGGGCTGGCCCAGACGTTCGAGCGCGAGCCGGAGCGGCAGTTCGGATACGCGGATGAAGCCGAGATAGGGATGGTCCATGTCGATGATCAGGACCAGCGCCGCCGTCACCGACAGCGCCGAAACGAAGAGCGTCGCTACGACCGTGGCATTTCCCGGGGCCAACAGGCCGAAGGAGGCGAAGAGCAGGGCAAGCCAGAAGACGAGGATGATGATGAAGATGCCGGGGAAGCCGCCGGTTTCGGTTTCGGGCCGCTGCCACCTCATCTCCGAGAGCTGCCCGCTGAGCTGGAGGGCGCGGCTCTGAAGCCAGCGCTGCCCGTCATTCGCCGGCACCAGATGCCTGAGCCCGGTCTGGATGGGCTCGACGTCGAGGCCCTCGTGCAGCAGCCCCTCGCGCTCGTCCCGGAGCTCGTTCAGTCGTGTCTCGAGGCTCTTTCGGAGGGCCACGCGCAGCGTTGCCGTTTCCGGCCCGTAATGAGCCATCGTCCGGTCGAGCAGGACCACGCGCGCGGCTGATGTCCTGAGTTCTGCCCCAGCCTCGTCGAAAGAGCGTTTCGCCGAAGCGATCAGGAGGCCGAGCGCGAGAGCCGACAGGGTGCCGATGATCGCCGTCGCGAGCTTGATCGCTTCTCTGGAGTCGGAGGAGAGATGATGATCCGGCAGGCGCGAGCGCGCGAACATGCCGGCCGCCGCTGCACCGAACACGAAGAGGAAGGCGATGAAGCCGATCAGAAGCGGACTCAGGACCATTCCCTCTGTTCCGGTGTGAGGGCAGGGCCTCGCCGGTGCCGGCCCATGGCGCCAGATTAGCCGGCAATCGGCCGACGCGGTAGTGAGCGTTTGGCTATCAGGCGCCGTGCGGCACGGTCTTCCGCCAGCGGGACTACTTCTTCATCGCGGCGTCAGCGGTCTTCGCCGCCCTGCCGCGCCAGGCTTTGAGGACGGGCTCGACGATGACGTGCATGCCGACCAGGCAAAGCCCGCCGACAGCGAGCCCGAATATGGCCGAGGCGCCGGCGGTGGTCAGCCATTCGAGCAGGCCGGAGAGTGCCGGTACGAGCTGGCCGACCGCCACCGCGACGCCGTGAATGGCATGCTCGATCCCGGTCAGGCCGTAACCGGCGAGACCGTGGATGATGATGCCGCCGCCGACCCAGAGCATCGCCGCCGTGCCCACCGCGCTCAGGGCCTTGAGAAAATGCGGCATGCCGAGGACGAGGCCGCGGCCGATGGGCGCGATGAAGGGCCGGCCCGTCCGCGCGAGCGCGGCGCCGGCATCGTCGGCCTTCACGATCAGGGCGACGGCGCCATAGACCAGCATGGTCATGCCGAGGCCGACCACGGCGAGCACCAGCGCCTGCATCCAGTAGGACGAGGTGGTGACGGTCGCGAGGGTGATCGCCATGATCTCGGCCGAGAGGATGAAATCGGTCTTGATCGCGCCGGAGATCTTCTGCTGCTCGAGCTCTGTGGCGTCGAGGATCGCGGCCGTGCCTTCACCGGCCGGCGCGCCGTGGTCGGCATGCGGAACGACGAGTTCGTAGACCTTCTCGAAGCCCTCGAAGCAGAGATAGGCGCCGCCGGCCATCAGCAGCGGGGTGATCGCCCAGGGCGCGATGAAGCTCAGCACCAGCGCCGCCGGCAGCAGGAACAGCAGCTTGTTCTTGAGCGAGCCGAGCGCGATCCGCCAGATGATCGGCAGTTCGCGTTCGGCAGCGAAGCCGACGGCGTAGCGCGGCGTCACAGCGGCGTCGTCGATGACGATGCCGGCCGCCTTCGCTCCCGCCTTGGTCGCCTGCGTTGCGGCATCGTCGAGCGCGGCGGCCGCGACCTTGGCGAGGCCGGCGATGTCGTCGAGAAGCGCGAACAGTCCTGAGCTCATGTCGGTCCCCGGAGGCGGCAGGCGGGTGGCGTGGCTCGGCCGTAACAAGCCGATATGCGTTTCCTTGATATGACAGAACCGCCGCGCTTGGCGACAGTTCGGCCTGCGGGAAGCGGCCCCTGCTGCCCTCTTGCCTCGTGGGCAAGGCGGCATGCCGCATATCCGGGCTTGACTCCGGCGGGGTTTGGGAGTGGTTTTGTGCAGGAACAAATAGTGAACATTTTGCTCATGTCCGATACTTCTTCCCGCTCCCTGGCCGGCCTCCGGCAGAGCCTCGCTCTGGCGGGGCTCGCGCGCGATCTTTCGCCGGTGGAGCGCGTCGACTTCGGCATGGCGGCGCTGGACGAACCGCTGGGCGGCGGCATTGCCCGCGCCGCGCTGCACGAGGTCTACGCGCCGGGCGGGGCCGACTTGCCCGCCGCCACCGGCTTCGCCGCTGCCCTGGCCCTGCGGGCGGCAGGGGCGAGGCCGCTGCTCTGGGTCCGGCAGGATTTCCTCGCTGCCGAGGCCGGCCGGCTGCATCCGCCCGGCCTCGCCGAGTTCGGCCTCGATCCGGCCCAGGTGCTGCTGGTGCGCGCCCGCGATGCCGAGGGCGTGTTGCGGGCCGGTGCCGAGGCGGCACGCTGCTCGGCCCTCGGCGCGGCCCTGATCGAGCCCTGGGGCGAGCCGCGCCAGCTCGATCTGACCGCCAGCCGGCGCTTTGCTCTGGCGGCCGAGGCCTCCGGCGTCATGACCCTGCTCTTTCGGGTGTCGACCTCGCCGGCTCCGAGCGCGGCCGCTACGCGCTGGCTGGTGCGTGCCCTGCCGTCGCGGCCACGCGAGGCCAATGCGCCGGGCGATCCGGCTTTCAGTTTGAGGCTGCTGCGCCATCGCGGCGGCCTGGGTGAGCGTGAGTGGCGTGTGGAGTGGAGCCGTGAACGACGATCTTTCCAGGAATGGAGCCGAGAGGATGGAGGCCGGAGGGATGCAGCGCCGCTATCTCGCCCTCTGGTTTCCCTTCCTGGCGACCGACCGGCTGCACAGGCTGCAGGTGCTCCAGGCTGGCGCCGGGCCGGATGAGCGGCCTCTGGTGGTGGTCGAGAAGGAGCGTGGTGCGCTCCGGCTCGCCGATTGCGACCGGCGCGCCGTGGCGCTCGGCCTGACCCGCGGCCTGACGCTCGCCGATGCCCGCGCTCGCATTCCGGAGCTTGCCATCGCCGAGGCCGATCCCGCCGCCGATGTGCGCTTCCTCGAGCGTCTCGCTGGGCTCTGCGACCGCTTCACCCCGCTGGTCGCGCTCGATCAGCCGCATGGGCTGGTGCTCGACATCAGCGGCTGCGCCCATCTTTTCGGGGGCGAGGCGGCGCTGCGCCAGGAGATCGGCATCCGGCTGCGTCGGCTCGGCCTCCAATTGCGCGCCAGCATTGCCGGCACGCCCGAGGCGGCGCGCGCACTGGCCCGCTTCGGCGATTGCGCCGTCTCCCCGCCGGGCGGCGATGCGGAGCGGACCCGGCTTCTGCCGGTGGCAGTCCTGGAAGCACCGCCCGAAACCATCCTCGCCTTGTCGCGGGCCGGGTTGAAGACGCTCGCCGATCTTGCCGCCCGCCCTTCAGGCACGCTTTCCGCCCGTTTCGGCGAAGCCCTCGCCAGGCGGCTGCGGCGCATCCTCGGCCATGAGGATGTCCGCATCACGCCGTTGCGGCCGCCGCCCGATTGCATGGTCGAGCGGCATTTCCCCGAACCGCTGCAGGATACCGACGGGCTGGAGGCGATCGTGCTGCGCCTGCTCGACGAGGCCGCCCGCATCCTCGAGCTGCGCGGCGAGGGCGGGCGTGCCTTCGAGATCAGCTTCTTCCGCAGCGACGGCGCGGTCCGCCGGCTTGCCCTCGAGACGGGGCGGCCCTCGCGCGATACCGCCGCGATCCTGCGGCTCTACCGCGAGCGCGTCGAGACCTTGGCAGACCCGCTCGATCCCGGCTTCGGCTTCGATGCGATCCGGCTTGCCGTGCCGGTCTGCGAGGCGCTCGCGACTTCCCAGATCAGCCTCGACGGGCGCGCCGTCATGGACGAGGCGGTGGCCGATCTGGTCGACCGGCTCGTCGCCCGCTTCGGCCGCGACCGGGTGCTGCGCTTCGTCGCTCGCGATTCCCATCATCCGGAGCGGGAAGCGGGGGCGGTCCCAGCCGCCGGCATGCCGGCTGCGGCGCAGCCCTGGCCCGAACCCGAACCGGGCGAGCCGCCGGCGCGCCCGCTCCAGCTCTTCGAGCCGCCACAGCCGGTCGAGACGCTCGCCGAGGTGCCGGACGGTCCGCCCTTGCGCTTCCGCTGGCGCCGGGTGCTGCATGAGATCGCCCGGGCAGAGGGGCCGGAGCGGATCGCGCCGGAGTGGTGGCGCGATGGGCCGGACGAGCCGACGCGCGATTATTACCGGGTCGAGGATGCGCAAGGGCGCCGTTTCTGGCTGTTCCGCGCCGGGCTCTACGAACGCGAAAGCGCCGAGCCGCGCTGGTTCCTGCACGGGCTCTTCGCATGACCCTTTACGCCGAGCTCGTCGCCGCTTCGAACTTCTCCTTCCTGCGCGGTGCCTCGCCGGGGCCGAACCTCGTCATGACCTCGCTGCTGCTCGGCCAGGCGGGGTTGGGCATTGCCGACCGCAACACCGTCGCCGGCGTGGTGCGGGCCTGGATTGCTTTGCGCGATCTGCGCGAAGTCGGCGTGCCGTCTCCGGAGAAGGTCCGCGAGGGCGGCAGCCCTGGCGAATACATCTGGGTCGAAAATCCGGCCTTCGCTGAACTGCCTTTCACCGCGCCACAGCTCCAAGCGAAGGCGAAGGCCTTCAAGCTCGTCACCGGCAGCCGCCTCGTCTTCGCCGACGGTACGCCCGATATCGTCGCCTATCCCGCCAACCGCGCCGGCTGGGGCCGACTCTGCCGCTTACTGACGACCGGAAATCTGAAAATTAAAACGAAGGGCGCGTGCATCCTCACCCTCGACGATCTCTTGCACGATGCTCGTGATCTTCTGCTGATCGTCATGCCGGAGCGGCGCCTCGACAGCCTGCCCGATATCCTGGCCCGGCTTGATGCCGCCGCGCCCGGGGCGGTCTGGCTCGCCGCCACCATGTCGCGCCGCGGCGACGACCGCCGCCGCCTCGCTCGGCTGAAAGGCATCGCGGCGACGACCCGCACCCCGCTGATCGCGACCAACGACGTGCTCTACGACGCGCCCGAGCAGCGCGACTTGCAGGACGTGCTGACCTGCATCCGCGAGGGCACGACAATCGACAAGGCCGGCCGTCTGCTCGAAGCCAATGCCGAGCGCCATCTCAAGGCGCCGCTGGAGATGGCCCGGCTCTTCCGCGAGGCGCCGGAGGCGATCGAGGAGATTCAGCATCTTTTCGGCCGTATCGAATTCGATCTGGAGCAGCTCAGATACGAATATCCGGACGAGCCGGTACCGCCTGGCTGGAGGCCTCAGGCCTGGCTGGAGGAACTCGTCCGGAGACGTGGTGAAATCCGCTATCCAGAGGGTATGCCGGAGAAGGTCCGCGACCTGCTGGCCAAGGAACTCGCCTTGATCGGCAGGCTCGATTACGCCCGCTATTTCCTCACGATCCGCCAGATCGTCGATTTTGCCGAAAGCCGCGGCATCCTCTGCCAGGGACGGGGCTCCGCGGCCAACTCCGCCGTCTGCTATGTGCTCGGCATCACCGCCGTGGATCCGGCTGAGAGCGACGTGCTGTTCGAGCGGTTCATCTCGACCGAGCGGCGCGAACCGCCCGATATCGACGTCGATTTCGAGCATGAGCGGCGCGAAGAGGTGATCCAGTGGATCTATGAGAGATATGGCCGCGAGCGCGCTGGCATCGCCGCGACCGTGATCCATTACCGGCCGCGCAGCGCCATGCGCGAGGCCGGCAAGGTATTGGGATTAACCGAGGACGTCACCGCGCGCCTGGCCTCGACGCAATGGGGCAGCTGGGGCTCGGACATCACCCGCAGCCAGATCCGCCAGGCCGGGCTCGACCCCGATAATCCGGTGATCGCGCAGGCGGTTCGTTTCGCCGTCAGGCTGCTCGGCTTCCCGCGTCACCTCTCGCAGCATGTCGGTGGCTTCGTGCTGATGCGCGGCCGGCTCGACGAGACGGTGCCGATCGGCCATGCCGCGATGGACGACCGTACCTTCATCGAATGGGATCGCGACGACATTGACGCGGTCGGCCTGATGAAGGTCGACGTGCTCGCGCTCGGCATGCTGACCTGCATCCGCAAGGCGTTCGATCTGCTGCGGGAGCATGAGGGGAAGGATTTCGGCCTCGCCGACATCCCGCAGGACGACGAGACCTACGACATGCTCTGCGAGGGCAAGTCCCTCGGCGTCTTTCAGGTCGAGAGCCGGGCGCAAATCAACATGTTGCCGCGGCTGAAACCGCGAAAGCTCTACGATCTCGTCATCCAGGTCGCGATCGTCCGCCCCGGTCCGATCCAGGGCAACATGGTGCATCCCTATCTGAAACGGCGGGCAGGGATCGAGACGGTGACCTATCCGTCGCCCGCGCCGGACCATGGCCCGGCCGACGAACTCTACGAGGTCCTCAACAAGACGGAAGGCGTCCCGCTCTTTCAGGAGCAGGCCATGCGTCTGGCTATGGTCGCGGCGAAGTTCAGTGATATCGAGGCCAACGGGCTGCGCAAGGCAATGGCGACCTTCCGTAATGCGGGCACCATCGGCAACTATGAGGCGATGATGGTCGAGCGGATGGTCGCGCGCGGCTATGAGCGCGATTTCGCCCAGCGCTGCTTCGAGCAGATCAAGGGCTTCGGCAGCTATGGTTTCCCCGAGAGCCACGCCGCCTCCTTCGCCAAGCTGGTCTATGTCTCGTCCTGGCTGAAATGCCACCACCCGGCGATCTTTGCCGCGGCATTGCTGAACTCGCAGCCCATGGGCTTCTATGCCCCAGCCCAGATCGTGCGCGAGGCGCAGGAGAACGGCGGCGTCGAGCCGCGCCCGATCGACGTCAATTCCAGCTTTTGGGACAATGTGCTGGAGGCGGCGGCGCCTGGTTGGAAAAGCCCCTGGGCGCTGCGTCTCGGCCTGCGCCAGCTCGACGGTTTCAAGGAGGGTTGGGCGGAGCGCCTCGTCGCCGCCCGCGGCGAAGGCTACCGCGATGTCGAAAGCCTCGCCCGCCGGGCGCGTCTGCCGGCGCGAGCCATGCGCCTGCTCGCCGATGCCGACGCCTTCCGCTCGCTCGGGCTCGACCGGCGCGAGGCGCTCTGGGCGGTACGCCGCCTGCCGGATGACGAGGCCCTGCCGCTGTTCGAGGCCGCCCAGGCTCGCGAGCTTGGCACGGAGCCGGCGGTCGCCCTGCCGGAGATGCCGCTGGCCGAGCATGTCGTCGCCGACTACCAGACGGCGCGGCTTTCATTGAAAGGCCACCCGATGGGCCTGCTGCGACTGCGCCTCGCCAGCGAGGGCATCGCAACCTGCGCCGAGATCGCCGCTGGGCGCGATGGCGCCTGGGCCCGGGTCGCCGGCGTCGTGCTGGTGCGCCAGCGGCCGGGCAAGGGCAATGCCGTCTTCATCACGCTCGAGGACGAGACCGGCATCGCCAATGTCGTGCTCTGGGCGCGGGATTTCGAGCGCTTCCGCCGCGAGGTCATGGCGGCCCGGCTGCTGCTGGTGGAGGGCAAGGTGCAGAAGAGTCCGGAAGGCGTGGTGCATTTGATGGCGCAGCGCGTTCGCGACCGTTCGGCCGATCTGCTCGGCCTGTCCGATACCCATCGCGCCGAGATCGCGCTCAGCCATGCCGACGAGTTCCTGCACCCGCAGCACCCGCGCGCCGGCCATCCGCGCAATGTCCGCATCCTGCCGAAGTCGCGCGATTTCCACTGAAGGGCGGCCGGCACAGAAAACGACATGATTTGCAGGCAGATGAATCCCACCCGGTTGGGATTGGGTTGAAATGGGGACGAATGAGCGACGGGGAACGGCTTCTTCGCCTGGCTTTCAAGCGCCTGGAGCAGGAATTGCCCGCCAGGCTTGCCGCGGCGAGCCGCTGGCTCAGGCACCCGTCGTCGCGCCTGATCAGGATTCCCGCGGCATTGCTGCTGATCCTCGGCGGCATCTTCTCGATCCTGCCCTTTCTGGGCATCTGGATGCTGCCTCTGGGCCTGATGCTTATCGCCGCCGACATTCCCTTCCTGCGCAAGCCGATGGCGGGCTTCGCCATGGCGAGCGTCGGCCTGCTCGAGCGCTATCGCGCTTGGCGGGCCAGGAAGTGAATCGTGCCGGTGGTCGCTGCGCCGGCGAAGCTTGCGCTTTCGCGGGGCCGGCTCACGGTTTTTCGGATGTTCGGCGGGAGACGATGATGCAGGGCGGAGCGGCGCCTTGATCGCGGCCGGGCTGCTCGCCGGCCTGCTTCTGGCGGGTTCGGCCACGCTCGCGGTGGCGGAGGAGGTCGCCTTCGTGGCCTGTGACAACGGGCTGCGCTGCTTTCGCGCTCCCTGCCCGGCGCGGGATGTGGTGCTGCTGCCATCGGGGCGGCGTCTGGCCCGCACGGAGCCGGATCTTTCCGGCCTCAACCCTGCCGACCGCAAGAGGCTGGCTGAGGGCGACGGGCTCTATTACGGCACCGTGGTCTTGTCGGGAACGATCGAGGGCGGCTCGCAAACCAGGGTCATTGCCCGTGGCATCGTCCGCCCGGCGACGGCGGCTGAAGCCAGCCTGTGCCGAAGGCAGAAATAGCCCGGCCCGCCGGGATGTCCAGGCGGGCCGGGATCACGCGGCTACCAGCGACGATAGCGGCGGTGGCGGCGGTAATGGCGCGGCGGAGGCGGCCGGCGATAGCGGCGATTGTAGTATTGCGAGAACTCCGCCGGGGCCTCGTCGAGCGCGGCCGCGGTTTCGGCCGGAAGCGCCGCCGCCTGCGCGGTATCGCTGCCGATGACGGTGGCAGCAGCGCTGACGGCTATGCCCCCGAACAGGGCCGTGAGAAACGAGCGTCTATCCATTAGGTTCTCCATCGATAGGCGGCACTGCCTCAATGAACGGCAGTGCCCGGTTCGGGCACGTCGTGCCCTTCTGCGGCATAGGCCGCAATCTTGTTCCTGAGCGTCCTGATCGAGACGCCGAGGATATGCGCGGCATGCGTACGGTTGCCGCGCGTTTCACGCAGGGTCGCGAGGATGAGGTCGCGTTCCACCTCTGCAACAGGCAGGCCTACGAGGTCGTCGACGGCCGCATGTTCTGTTCCGGCATCGGCCATGGCCTGATCCTTCCTTGGCTGCCCAGCCCCTGGACGGATGCCCCCAACAGAGGGTGATAGGGTTAACAAAAGGTTGCAGTCGCCGAAGTCATTGCGGCCAACGCCCGTCGGACCGGCCGCGCGAGAAGGTGACGTCGCGGCCCGAGCCGCCAATTTTAGAGCGATGGATGTCCGAGCTCGGACGCCGCTGCCCGGCACGCTACAGCGCCAAAGTCGCCGAGATTCTGGCCGTCGCTGCGAAGCTGTCGAGCTCAGTCATGCAAGACCCCACCGGCTGCATGGGGACACACGGAGCGAACGAAGTCCGCGCGTTCTGCACGGATCAGAGTGCCGTGCTGCGCCAAGATTCGCTGGATCGGGCCGAGACGCCCTGATGGGCGCTGTCTCTAAGGTGTTGGTTTTTTGAGAATGCTGGTGCTGCGAGAGAGGATTGAACTCTCGACCTCTCCATTACCAATGGAGTGCTCTACCACTGAGCTACCGCAGCAGGATCGTGCCGTCTGCGCCTCGCCCTTGAAGGGCTTGCCGGCGCCGCGTCGTTCCGAAGCGGCGTCCTGATGCCACAAGCCCCGCGCCGACGCAACCGCTTAGACACAGGCTAATGCGACAGAAGCCAAACTTGCGCGCACTCCGCTGCCGATGGGGGCCTCGATGCCACTGCGGCCGGCGGCTCAATCCGGCAGGAGCAGGCGCCGGTCGATCCTGAAGAGCCGCCTGTCGCCGAGGAGATGGGCGCTGAGGCCGGTGCGGAACAGCGGCGCGAAAGCCGCGTCGCGGACATTCAGCCCACCGGCATAGGCGCCCATCGCCGGCATCACGCAGCGTTTCGCCGAAAGCGCGAAACAGCGCCGGCGCAGCGCCC
>JAKFDB010000190.1:0-78544 GCA_036676315.1 Bradyrhizobiaceae bacterium | reverse complement strand
CTGGCTGGAGATGTCCTGCGTCGCGTTCGCCGTCTGGGTCGCGAGCGTCTTGACCTCGGCGGCGACGACCGCGAAGCCGCGCCCGGATTCTCCGGCCCGCGCAGCCTCGATCGTGGCGTTGAGCGCGAGCAGATTGGTCTGGGCCGCAATGTCGGCGATCATGCCGACGACGGTGCCGATGCTGCCGGTGACCTCGCGCAGCTTGGCGATCGCCTCGTTCATCGCGCTGGCATCGGCGACGGCCCGGTTGGCGATCTCAAGGCTCTGGCGGGCGCGCTGGCCGATCTCGGCGATGTTGGCCGACATCTCCTCGGTCGCGGCGGCGGTCTGCATCGCCTTCTCGCGCACCAGCGTCGAGGTGCGCGCGACCGAGCCGACCTGATCCTTGATGAAGGCACTGGCCTCGGCGGTCTCGCTGGCCGTGGCGACGAACTGCTCGACGGCCCCGCTGATCTTGGTGTCGAGCTGGCCGATCCGCGAGGTCAGGGTGGCGGCGACCTGGTCGAGCGTCGCGCCGCGACGCTGCGCCTCGGCCGCCTCGAACTCGCGGTCGAGCGACATCGCCGTGTTGACGTCGTAGGTGAGGACCCGCTCGATGACGAAGAGATCGCGCGGGATGTCGTGCCGCGAGAAGATCAGCCGTGTGCGGCTCTCCTCCAGGACGATCCGGAACAGCGTGAAGGCGATCGAGGCGCGAGCGCGGGCGCCGACGCTGGCGCGGCGCTCGAGCAAAGTGAGCCGTTCGAGCGAATCGCAATAGCGCTGGTCGTAATCGCCATCGAAGAGCAGGCGGAAATGATCGGCTTCGGCGGCGTAGAGTTCGGCGGCGAGTGGATCGACGCCGTCTCGCAGGCGCGGATGGATCGAGAAGGCGCGGGCGAAGTCGTCCTCGACGACTTTGGCGATGAAGCGCTCGACGATGTCGCGATAGCGGCGCAGGCGCAGGCGCTGCGCCTCATCGTAGCCGATCGCACTCAGCCGGCGTTGGACGTGATCGAGAAGCGTGGCCAATCGCGCAATCCATGATCGCGACGATCACGGATCGTCGTTTGACGAGGCATCCTGCGCAGGCGGGGTTAAGAATCTGCAAAGGAGGCAGCATTCCCCACTCGATCGGAGGCCCGGCGGCCGATTGGCGCAAATGGCGCTAAAAGACCGCGAAACCGGGCCTCCCAAGCCGCGGTCTTCCGCTTGACCGCAGAAAATCCCGGGTCCACATTCAATTTGAAGTTGTTCCAAGGAAAAACCGTCTTCGGCGCGAACGCGTCGGGAACGCGAATGGGCCGGCGGTCGAGTTGTCTTCCGCCAGGCTGCGAAAACAGGCTTTCGGAGGGAGTGCCCCATGGCCAATGTGACCATGACGGTGAACGGCAAGGCCGTCGCCGCGAATGTCGATCCGCGCACCCTCCTGGTGCAGTTCCTGCGCGAAAATCTCAGGCTGACCGGCACGCATGTCGGCTGCGACACGAGCCAGTGCGGCGCCTGCGTCGTGCACCTCGACGGCAAGGCGGTGAAGGCCTGCACCACGCTGGCATTGTCCTGCGAGGGCGCTTCGGTCACCACGATCGAAGGCCTTGCCAATGGCGGCGTGCTGCATCCGATGCAGGAGGCCTTCCGCGAGCACCACGGCCTGCAATGTGGCTTCTGCACGCCGGGCATGATCATGGCGGCCGTCGACATGGTGAACCGCCGCGGCCATGTGCTCGACGAGAAGACGATCCGTGAGGATCTCGACGGCAATATCTGCCGCTGCACCGGCTACCACAACATCGTGAAAGCCGTGGCGGCCGGCGCTCAGGCGATGGCGGGCGGCTCCGCAAAGGACCGCGAGCCGCCGCGGCAGGCCGCCGAGTGAGTGCCATCCCGGGCGGCGCGGCTGCGCTGCCCTTGCCGATGTGATCCCAGCCAAAGTTGCTTCAACGCCCGCCAAGAGGCGTCACGCCAGGAGGAATCCATGTCCGCCACCGGAATCGGCGCTTCCGTCCGCCGCAAGGAAGACCATCGCTTCATCACCGGCCAGGGCCGCTATACCGACGACATCAACCGGCCGGGCCAGGCCCATGCCTATTTCCTGCGCTCGCCGCACGCGCATGCGACGCTGAAGAAGATCGATGCCAAGGCCGCCCTGGCCATGCCGGGCGTGCTCGGCATCTTCACCGGCGACGACCTCGCCGCCGACAAGATCGGCGGGCTGATCTGTGGCTGGATGATCCACAACAAGGACGGCACGCCGATGAAGGCCGGGCCGCATCCGGCGCTGGCGCAGGGCAAGGTCCGCTATGTCGGCGATCATGTCGCCGTCGTCGTCGCCGAGACGCTGGCCCAGGCCCGCGACGCGGCCGAGGCGATCACCGTCGACTACGGCGTGCTGCCGGCGGTGGTCGACACCGCGACCGCCGCGCAGGCGAAGACGCAGGTTCATGCCGAGGCGCCGGGCAATACGGTGTTCAACTGGCATCTCGGCAACAAGGACGAGACCGAGAAGGCGTTCAAGGCCGCCAAGCATGTGACGAAGCTCGACCTCGTCAACAATCGGCTGGTGCCGAACCCGATGGAGCCGCGCGCCGCGGTCGGCGACTATGACCAGGGCGAGGGCGCCTTCACGCTCTACACCACCAGCCAGAACCCGCATGTCGCGCGGCTCGTGCTCTCGGCCTTCATCGGCATTGCGCCGGAGAACAAGCTCAGGGTGATCGCCCCCGATGTCGGCGGCGGCTTTGGCTCGAAGATCTTCATCTATGCCGAGGAGACGGTCTGCGTCTGGGCGGCGAAGAAGGTCGGCCGTCCCGTGAAATGGACCTCGGATCGTACCGAAGCCTTCCTCTCCGACGCGCATGGCCGCGACCATGTCACCCATGCCGAGCTCGCGACCGACGCCGAGGGCAAGATCCTCGCGATGCGGGTCAAGACCACCGCCAATCTCGGCGCCTATCTCTCGACCTTCTCCTCCTCGGTGCCGACCTATCTCTACGCGCCGCTGCTTTCGGGCCAGTACGACATCCCGGCGATCTATTGCGAGGTCGATGCGGTCTACACCAACACGGCACCGGTCGATGCTTATCGCGGGGCGGGGCGGCCGGAGGCGACCTTCGTGGTCGAGCGCCTGATCGAGGTCACGGCGCGCCAGCTCGGCAAGGACCCGGCGAAGTTCCGGATGCAGAACTACATCAGGAAGTTCCCGCATCAGACGCCGGTGATCATGATGTACGACACCGGCAACTACGGCGCCTCGATGAAGAAGGCGCTTGAGATCATCGACTACAAGGGCTTTGCCCGCCGCAAGCGCGATTCCGGGCGCAACGGCAAGCTGCGCGGCATCGGCTTCTCCTCCTATATCGAGGCCTGCGGCATCGCGCCCTCGGCGGCGGTGGGTTCGCTCGGCGCCGGCGTCGGCCTGTGGGAATCGGCCGAGGTCCGGGTCAATCCGATCGGCACCGTCGAGGTCCTGACCGGCTCGCACAGCCATGGCCAGGGCCATGAAACGACCTTCGCCCAGCTCGTCTGCGACCGGCTCGGCGTGCCGCTCGAGAACGTCTCGATTGTCCATGGCGACACCGACAAGGTGCAGATGGGCATGGGCACCTATGGCTCGCGCTCCGGTGCGGTCGGCATGTCGGCGATCGCCAAGGCGCTCGACAAGGTGATCGCCAAGGGCAAGAAGGTCGCGGCCTATGTATTGGAGGCCGACGAGGCCGATATCGACTTCAAGGACGGCAATTTCCTGGTCAAGGGCACCGACCGGAAGCTCGATTTCGGCTCCTGCGCGCTGCAGGCCTATGTCGCCCACAAATTCAACGGCCAGGATCTCGAACCGGGGCTGAAGGAAGGGGCGTTCTACGATCCGACCAACTTCACCTTCCCGGCCGGCGTCCATATCTGCGAGCTCGAGATCGATCCCGATACCGGGATCACGCGGATCGAGCGCTGGGCTGCGGTCGACGATTTCGGCAATGTCATCAATCCGATGATCGTCGAGGGACAGGTCCATGGCGGCATCGCCCAGGGCGTCGGCCAGGCGCTGCTCGAAGGTGCCAGCTACAACAGCGACGGCCAGCTCGTCACCGCGAGCTTCATGGACTACTGCATGCCGCGGGCCGATGACCTGCCTTCCTTCCAGGTCGGCATGACGGTGACGCCGTGCCCGTCCAACCCGCTCGGCATCAAGGGTTGCGGCGAGGCCGGCGCCATCGCCTCGCCGCCGGCCGTGATCAACGCCATCACCGATGCGCTCGGCCATGAGGACATCGCCATGCCGGCGACGCCGCAGGCGGTCTGGCGCGCGGCGCGGAAGACGCTCAGCCGGATGGCTGCGGAGTAGACAAAGCGCGTCATGGCCGGGCTCGCCCCGGCCATCTCACTCAGGTGAGGCGCCTCGAGCGCGCCCTGGAAGAGATGCTCGGGTCAAGCCCGAGCATGACGCTCACGGAACCCGAGCGGAGAACGATCATGTACGCCTTCACCTATCACCGCCCGACCAGTGCCCGGCAGGCCGCCGGCCTGCTGGCCAAGAAGGAAGACGCCAAGCTGCTCGCCGGCGGACACACTTTGCTTCCGACGATGAAGCAGCGTCTGGCCGCGCCGTCGGCGCTGGTCGATCTATCCTCCTGTGCCGATCTCAAGGGTATCGCCCGCAAGGGCCGCAATCTCGTGATCGGCGCGATGGCGACCCATGCGGAGGTCGCGGCCTCGCCCGAGGTGCAGGAAGCGATCCCGGCGCTCGCCTTCCTCGCCAGCCATATCGGCGATCCGCATGTGCGCCATCGCGGCACGATCGGCGGCTCGGTCGCCAACAACGATCCGGCCGCCGACTACCCGGCGGCGCTGCTGGCGCTCGGCGCCACGGTCGTCACCAACCAGCGCAAGCTGACGGCGGCCGAGTTCTTCACCGGGCTCTACGAGACCGCGCTGGAGGAAGGCGAGATCATCACCAAGGTCTCGTTCCCGGTCGCCTCGAAGGCCGGCTATGCCAAGTTCCGCAACCCGGCCTCGCGCTATGCGCTGGTCGGCGTCTTCGTCGCCAAGCGCGGCAGCGAGATCGCGGTCGCGGTGACAGGGGCGGGCGAGGGCGGCGTCTTCCGCTGGCCCGAAGCGGAAGTTGCGCTGAAGGCGCGCTTCACCGCGAAATCGCTCGACGGGCTGAAGCACCCGGCCAAGGGCATCAATGCCGACATGCATGCCGACGCCGAATACCGCGCCCATCTGATCGGCGTGATGGCCAAGCAGGCGGTGGCGCAGGCGACCGGGAAGGCCTGAGGCGGCTGGGAACACGTCATGCTCGGGCTTGACCCGAGCATCTCAGGCCGAAGAGGGCTCCGGTCAGTGCCTTATCGTCAGGAGATTCCCGGGTCTGCGCTTCGCTTCGCCCGGGAATGACGCATAGGATTCAATAGAAGAACCGTTCCTCAACGATCTTGCCGCCGCGGACGGTGTAGAGGCCGACCTCGTGCATCTTGCGGCGTTCACCGCTCTCCTTGACGGTGACGTCGAAGTAGAAGGCCACGGCGAACTGGTCGCCGTTGAGATAGGGGCCTTCGGTGGTGAATTCGTGGACCTCGTGATTGGCGACCCACCATTCGCCCTTCTGCTTCACCGCCTCCCTGCCGCGGCAGACGGCCATCGGGCCGGGCATGTTCTCATAGCTGACGATCTCGTCGGCGTTATAGGCGCCGGCGGCTTCTTCGTGCTTGCCGGCCTTCAGCCTGGCGACGAAATCCTCTGCAAGCTCGGCTGTGCTGGTCATGATCTGTCCTCCCACCGCAATCTGGCGGAGCCTCCGGCCAGATTGCGTCAGCAGGGTGATGCAGCGCGATGCGTTCAGTGCAGCTCGCGGGTGTAGATGAACTTGGGCATGCTCCAGTTGAAGCGCAGTGCCAGCAGCCGCAGCGTCAGCCCGACCGTCATGGCCAGCACCGTGACGAAATCATGCGGCAGCTCGACCTTGAGGCCGCCGACATAGATCAGCCCGGTGACGACCGAGACCGTCGCATAGAGCTCGCTGCGGAAGAGCAGGGGAATATCGGCGCAGAGCATGTCGCGCAGCACGCCGCCGACGCAGCCGGTGATCAGCCCGGCGGTGATCACGATGATGAAGGGCTGCTGCATCTCCAGCGCGACATTGCAGCCAATGACGGTGAAGAGCACGAGGCCGACCGCGTCGAGCAGCAGGAAGATCTTGCGCAGCCGGTGCATGAAACGGGCGAGGAAGATCGTGAACAGGGCGGCCGCTGCCGTGATCAGCAGGAAGTGCGGGTTCTTGACCCAGCTCAGCGGGTAGTGGCCGAGCAGCATGTCGCGCACCGAGCCGCCCCCGAGCGCGGTGATGCTGCCGAGCATGCAGACGCCGACCCAGTCCATGCTGCGGCGGCCGGCCGCCAATGCAGCCGACATGGCTTCGACGATGATCGCGACGATGTACATTGCGCCGAGCACGCCGGAATCTCCGCTCGCTATCCCTGTGACCTGTTAGGGACTAAGGATCGTGACAGGTCAAACCGGCCTTGCGAGACTGGCGCCGCTTCGACATCTGCCAAGACCGGGACCTCATGACGCCTTCCCTGCCGACCTCCATCGACGAAACCCTGACGTTGCTGCAGTCGCAGGGCTATGTCGCCGACCGCGCGCTCGCGACCGTGCTGTTCCTGGCGCTGCGGATGAAACGGCCGCTGCTGCTGGAAGGCGAGGCCGGCACCGGCAAGACCGAGATCGCCAAGGTGCTGGCGGCCGGGCTCGGGCGCCGGCTGATCCGCCTGCAATGCTATGAAGGGCTCGATCTCGCTTCGGCCGTCTACGAATGGAACTACGCCGGACAGATGATGGCGATTCGCCTGGCCGAGGCGAGCGGCGGGGCGAGCGATCGCGAGCGGCTCGAATCGGACCTGTTCTCCGAGCGCTACCTCGTCAAGCGGCCTTTGCTGCAGGCGCTGGAGCCGCAGGAGGGCGGCGCGCCGATCCTCTTGATCGACGAGCTCGACCGCACCGACGAGGCCTTCGAGGCCTTCCTGCTCGAAGTGCTGGCCGATGCGCAGGTGACGATCCCCGAGCTCGGCACGATCCGGGCGGCCGAGCCGCCGATCGTGATCCTGACCTCGAACCGCACGCGCGAAATCCATGACGCGCTGAAGCGGCGCTGCCTCTATCACTGGGTCGGCTATCCCGACGCGCCGCGCGAGCTCGCCATCCTGAAGGCGAAGGCGCCGGCAGCACCGGCAAAGCTCGCCAGGCAGGTCGTCGCCTTCGTGCAGGCGATCCGCAAGGAGGAGCTGTTCAAGGCGCCGGGCGTCGCCGAGACGCTGGACTGGGCGAGTGCGCTGGTCGAGCTCGATGCGGTGGCGCTCGACCCGGGAATAGTCTCCGACACGCTCGGCGCGCTGCTCAAATATCAGGACGACATCCAGGCGATGCAGGGCTCCAAGGTCGGCGAATTGCTCGACCAGGCGAAGCTGGCGGCGCGGGGGTAGGAACTCGTCATTCTCGGGCGAAGCGAAGCGCAGACCCGAGAATCTCACGACGAGAAGGCACTGGTTTCCGAGATGGTCGGCTCGAGGCCGACCATGACGTGGAGTGGGAGCAAGCGATGAACGACGACATCAAGGCGATCGAGGCCGCGACCTGGACCTATCTCGACGGGCTCTATGAAGGCGATGTCGAAAAACTCTCCGCGGTCTTTCACCCGACCAGCGCGCTGACGCAGTCGCAGGACGGCGAGCTCAAGGTCGTGCCGCGCGAGCAGTGGTTCGAGGCGGTGCGGGGCCGCAAGTCACCGAAGGAGACCGGCCTCGAGCGCGGCGACCATGTGCTGGCGATCGACCTGGTCGGGCCGTCCATGGCGCTGGTCAAGGTCAAGTGCCAGATGCCGCCGCGCTACTTCACCGACCTGCTGTCGTTCCTCAAGGTCGACGGCAAATGGGTGGTGGCGCAGAAGGTGTTCATGACCGAGATGGGCGCTTGAGCTGCTTGCTCCTTTCAGTGCGAGGCGCGGGGAACCCCTCTCCCGGATGGGAGAGGGGCAGGGGTGAGGGACTGCCGCTGATCGTTAGGACGAGGCGGTCGCCGCTGTACCTTCCGCGGCACCGGCAGGCCCTCATCCGGCGCTCCGCGCCAGCTTCTCCCATCCGGGAGAAGGAAGGGGGCGCGCCCTTCAGCGATGTTGCTCCATGACCGGCAAACTGCCCGAGAACGTCGCCTATTTCGCCCGTGCCCTGCGGATCGCGGGACTGCGCGTCGGGCCCGGCGCCGTGGTCGAGGCGGTCGAGGCGCTGGCGGATGGCGCGCTCGGCGGGCGCGACGACGTCTATTGGGCGCTGCACGCGATCTTCGTGAAGAAGCATGAGGATACGGCGGTCTACGATCAGGCCTTCAGGCTGTTCTGGCGCCGGCGCGGGCTGATCGAGAAGCTGATGGCGCAGATGTCGCCGGTGACGCCGCGGGTCGACGCCCCGCCGCAGAAGGCGGAAGCCGGGGCGCTGCGCGTCGCCGAGGCCTTCGCGCCACCGCCACCCGAGGAGGAGCCGCCACCGACCGAGCTGACCGAGCTTTCGGCGCGCCTGACGGTCTCGGAGCGAGAGACCCTGAAATCGCGCGATTTCGCCCAGATGAGCGCAGCCGAGATCGCAAGGGCGCGCCAGCTGATCGCCGAGTTGCGCCTGCCCGATGACAGCGTGCCGACGCGGCGCTTCCAGGCGGCGCATGCCGGGGCACGGATCGACCCCCGGCGGACCTTCCGGCGCTCGCTCAGGAGTGGCGGCGCCTCGATCGACCTTGCCTTTCGCGAGCGGGCGCAGGTGCATCCGCCGCTGGTGGCGCTGGTCGACATCTCCGGCTCGATGGCCGAGTACTCCCGCATCTTCCTGCATTTCCTGCACGCCATCACCGAGCAGCGCCGGCGCGTGCATTCCTTCGTCTTCGGCACGCGGCTGACCAATGTCACCCGCAGCCTGCGGGCCCGCGATCCCGACGAGGCGCTGGCGCTGGCCGGCAGGGCAGCGCCGGACTGGGAGGGCGGCACGCGCATCGCCTCGGCGCTGCACGCCTTCAACCGCGTCTGGTCGCGGCGGGTGCTGTCTGGGGGGGCGGTGGTGCTGCTCTTCACCGACGGGCTGGAGCGCCATCTCGACGATGAGCTCGGCTTCGAGATGGACCGCTTGCAGCGCTCCTGCCGGCAATTGGTCTGGCTCAACCCGCTCCTGCGCTATGACGCCTTCGAAGCGCGGGCCAGCGGCATCAGGGCGATGCTGCCGCATGTCGATTCCTTCCGGCCGATCCACAATCTCGCGGCGATGGCCGACCTCTGCAGAGCGCTCTCGCCCGATGCACGGCAGGTCGGCGATCCGCGCCAGTGGTTGAAGAAGGCAGGTTGAGGCATGATGTGTTTCAAGCCAGCCCTCATCCTGAGGAGCGATCGATAGCCATGATCAGCACCGATACCGACATCCTTGCGACCGCCGAAGCCTGGGCCAGGGCCGGGCGCGGCGTCGCGCTCGCCACCGTGATCGAGACCTGGGGCTCGGCCCCGCGTCCGGTCGGCTCGCATCTCGTCATCGACGGGGACGGTAATTTCCTCGGCTCGGTCTCGGGCGGCTGCGTCGAGGGCGCCGTCGTCGAGGAAGCCGGCGAGGTGATCGCCGAAGGCAAGCCGCGCACGCTCGAGTTCGGCGTCGCCGACGAGACCGCCTGGAAGGTCGGGCTGTCCTGCGGCGGCCGTATCCGCGTCTTCGTCGAAAAGGTGAACTGATGGCCTCCTGGGAAACGCTCGTCGCCTTCGCGACGCTGACCTTGCTGGTGGCCTATTTCCCCGGACCGGCGCTGCTCTACACGGCGGCGCAGACCATCGCCCATGGCAGGAAGGCCGGGCTGATGGCGATGCTCGGCATCCATCTCGGCTGCTATGTCCATGTCTTCGCCGCTGCCTTCGGCCTCTCGGCGGTGTTCAAGCATGTGCCCGAGCTCTATCTTGCGGTGAAGATCGCCGGCGCGCTCTATCTGGTCTGGCTCGGCATCGGCATGATCCGCGCGAAGCTCGGCACCAGCGAGGAGCAGCAGCTGGCGCCGCCGAAGACGGTAAAGCGGGCGCTGATCGATTCCTTCATCGTCGAGATCCTCAACCCCAAGGTCGCGCTGTTCTTCATCGCGCTCTTGCCGCAGTTCGTCGATCCGGCCGCCTCGCTGCCGGTCTGGGCGCAGTTCCTGATCCTCGGCATGATCGTCAACTTCGCCTTCTCCTCGGCCGACCTCGTCACGGTGTTCGGCGCGACGCTGGTGATGAAGACGATGAAGGCGAGCCGCGCCGGATTCGGCATCGGGCGCTGGCTTGGCGGCGGGATGATGATCGGGCTCGGCGTCAAGCTCGCGGTGGACAAGGGCTGAACCATGGAGCTGTCGCTGCTTTCGGCGCTCAATACCGAGCGCGCGGCGCGCCGCGCCGCCGTGCTGGTCACCGATACCGGCTCGGGAGCGCAGCGCCTGGTGAAGGCGGCCGAGCTCGACCAGGACCCGCTGGCCGAGCTCCTCGACAGGCAGTTGCGGACCGGCAAGAGCGGCTCCGTCGAGGTCGCCGGTGCGCATTACTTCCTGACCGTGCAGGCGCCACCGCCGCGCCTGGTCGTCACCGGCGCGGTGCATATCTCGCAGGCGATGGCGCCGATGGCGAAGTTGCTCGATCTCGACATCACCGTCATCGACCCGCGCACCGCCTTCGCCACGCCCGAGCGCTTTCCTGACATCACCCTGCTGGCGGAATGGCCGGACGAGGTGCTGAAGCGCCAGCCGCTCGATGCCTACACCGCTTTCGTGGCGCTGACGCATGATCCGAAGATCGACGATCCCGGATTGGTCGCGGCCCTGCGTTCGGACTGCTTCTATATCGGCGCGCTCGGCAGCCGTAAGACCCATGGCCGGCGCCTGGAGCGACTGGCGGCGGCAGGCTTCGACGCGGCGCAGACGGCACGCATCCATGCCCCGATCGGGCTCGACATCGGCGCCGTCTCGCCGGGCGAGATCGCGCTCGCGATCCTCGGCGAGATCGTCTCCACCCTGCGCGGCCCGCGCCGCAAGCCCGCATGAGGACCAGCCCATGAAGTTCGGTCCCATCCCGGTCGCCGAGGCGGCAGGCAGCGTCGCTGCCCATACCGTGCGCGCCGGCGACGCGATCGTCCGCAAGGGCGCGACGGTCAGCGCGCAGGATGTCGAGCGGTTGGCGGCGGGCGGGCTCACCGAGATCGTCGCCGTCCAGCTCGAGGCCGGCGATATCGACGAGAACACGGCCGCCGAGCAGCTGGCGCGGGCCATCGCCGGGCGGGCAGTGGTGACCGAGGCGCCATTCACCGGCCGCGTCAACCTGTTCGCGGCGGCGGCCGGCGTGCTGACGATCGATACCGCGATGATCGACATGCTGAACGGTATCGACGAGGCGATCACGGTGGCGACGCTGCCGGCGCTGAAGGCGGTCGTCGCCGGCGAGATGGTCGGGACGGTGAAGATCATTCCCTATGCCGTGCAGGAACGGCAGATCGCCGAAGCACTCGATCGGCTCGGCACCGCCAGGCCGGTTGCCGTAACCGAGTACAAGCTGAAATCGGTGGCGGTGGTTTCGACCCTGTTGCCCGGCTTGAAACCCTCGGTCGTCGACAAGACCTTGCGGGTGATGGCCGAGCGCCTGGCGCCGGCGGGCGGCACGATCACGCTCGAGCAGCGCGTGCCGCATGAGAGCCCGCCTCTGGCCCAGGCGATCCGCGAGGCGGCTGCCGGCCCGGCCGAACTCGTCGTCGTCTTCGGGGCATCGGCGATCACCGATCGGCGCGATGTCGTGCCTCAGGCGCTGACCCTGGCCGGCGGACGCATCGAGCATCTCGGCATGCCGGTCGATCCCGGCAATCTGATGCTGATCGGCGAGCTCGACGGCAAGCCGGTGATCGGCGCACCGGGCTGCGCCCGTTCGCCCAAGGAGAACGGCTTCGACTGGGTGCTGCAGCGCTGTCTCGCCGGAATGCCGGTGCGGCGTGCCGATATCCAGGGCATGGGGGTCGGCGGGCTGCTGATGGAGATCATCTCGCGGCCGCAGCCGCGTGCGCCCGGCCATGCCGCGGTGGCGCCCGTCGCCGGGCTCGTGCTCGCCGCCGGCCGCTCGACCCGGATGGGGGAGGGCAACAAGCTGCTGCAGCCGGTGCGCGGCGAGGCGCTGCTGCGCCATGCCGTCAAGGCGCAGCTCGCCTCGCGAACGGCGCCGGTCTTCGTCGTCGTCGGCCATCAGGAGGCGGAAGTCCGGGCCGCACTGGCGGGGCTGGACGTCAGCTTCGTCCGGAACCCCGCTTTTGCCGACGGCCTCGCCACTTCGCTCAAGGCCGGTGTCGCGGCATTGCCGGCCGATGTGGAGGGGGTCGTCGTCTCGCTCGGCGATATGCCGAATGTCACCGCAGGCGTCATCGATCGTCTCGCCCAGGCCTTCGCCGACCGGCCGGAGGCGCTGGCAGTGGTGCCGACGCTGCTCGGCCACCGCGGCAATCCCGTGCTGCTGGCGCGCGCGCTCTTCGCCGAGGTGACCGGGCTCGCTGGCGACGAAGGCGCGCGGCGCCTGCTGGTGGCGGCTGGCGATGCGGTCGAGGAAGTCCCGCTCGACGACCCGGCGATCGCGCTCGACATCGATACGCCGGAGGCGTTGAAGGCGCTGACCGGCACGCGGCCACGCGCCTAGACCGCCGCGTATTCGACAGGGTTCGGCAGGCCTCCGGGATGGGGCGGCTTCGCCACGTTTCCGCCGCGAGCCGCCCGTCAGGCCACGCAGTACCGTTCAGCGCTGCCAGTAGACCCCCAGCGTTGCATAGGCCGCGCTTGGCTGGTCGCTGGTCTGCTGCGCCCCGGCGGCGATGCGCCAGCTCAGGCCGAACAGCCGCAATCCGGTGAGATGCAGGCCGAGCCTGAGCTTGTGGTAGTCCCGCTGGCGGTAAAGCTCGACTTCGGGTCCGAGATAAAGGCCTGACGCCAGCTTCCAGCCGGGCGAGAGCCGGAGCCAGAAGCGCTGGTCCAGCGTCGCCGCATAGGCATTGGCCTGGAGCAGCAGGTTCTCGAATGGCGTTGCCCAGAGATCGGCCTGGAGCCGGCCGCCCAGGCGCTGGCTGAAGGTCGCACGGGTTCCCGTCTCGCTGAAGACCGCCTCCAGTTCCGGGCCGGCCGACAGTGCCAGGAACAGGTCTCCGATGCGCCATTCATAGCCGAGCATCGCATGGGCCTCGGTCTTGACCATGCGCCCGCGCGTCGGGCGTCGCTCTGCCGGCTCGAAACTCCCGCCCCATTTCAACCCGAGCCGGAAGCCGCTGGCCTCGAGCCCTCCCTGTCCGAAGGCTCGCTTGAAGCCGATCGCGCCATGGCTCTTGCTGCGATCGGTCTCGAGCGAGGCGAAGATCACCATCGAGAGCGGGCTGCGCTGATGCAGGGAGCTGTCGGCTGCGGCCGGAGCGGAGCCGAGGGCAGCCGTCGCACCAAGGACGGACCCGGCAAACCTGCTCGACCGCTCGGCGACGCCCCACGCCACGCCAACGCCCCTTCGGCCGAGAAAACGGCCGATCACGCCACGGAGAGGAAGTGTGACAGCAGATGAATTTCTTGCAAGTTTTTGTTAATCATAGCGGCGCAGCCTGATGGCATCGGCCAGCGTTCTTCTCGCAGAGGAGTTCCTCGTGTCATGGCGTCTCAAGATTTCGTCCGCCAGCTTGCCGGCTACGGCCTGACCACCGCCACCATTCTCTACCGCCTGCCGGATCACCCGAGCTTCCTGCAGAGCTACATCTGGCAGGAATACGATCTGGCTCCGCGCTTTCCGGAGCTGCGCGCCTTCCTCGAATTCTGGCGGCGCGAGCTCGACGGGCCGCTGCATTCGGTGACCGTGGCGCATTCGCGCCTGATCCGCCCGGCGGAGATCGTCAGCGTCAACGGCGTGCTGACCTTGCATTGACACCGCGCGCCGGCCGGGCTTGTTGGGCCGGCGCCCGCCATGCTACGGCGCAGTCCCAGCCCTTCGGCCCGGCGATATCGTTTGTCATCTCCCCTGCGCACCTCCGGCCTCCTGCACGCGCTCGCCGGCCTTCCCGGCCCGCGCATCGCCGTGGGCGACATCGTCGCGGCGCTTCGGGACCGGGCCTATGCGCTGCTCGTCGTGCTGCTTGGCCTGCCGAACTGCCTGCCGATGCCGCCGCCGATTCCGCTCGTTTGCGGCCTGGTCCTGGCCTTCATCGCGGCGCAGATGCTGATGGGCCGCGCCACGCCCTGGCTGCCGCAGCGCCTGCTCCGGCGCAGCATCGCCCAGGCTGATCTCGCGCGCGCGGTCCAGCGCGCGCTGCCGCCGCTGATCCGGCTCGAACGCTTCTCGCGGCCGCGCCTGATGATGCTGAGGGGGCCGTTCGCGCTCGCGCTGCTGGGCGTGGTGCTGCTCGTCCTGGCGCTCGGGCTGGTGGTCGCGGCGCCGTTCATCGGCCAGATTCCGCTCGGCCTCGCGGTCTGCCTGGTCGGGCTCGGGCTGGTCGAGCGCGACGGTGTGCTGATCGTCGGCGGAGCGGTGGTGGGAGCAATCGGCCTCGCGCTGTCGGCCGGCTTCGCCTATGCGCTGGTGAGCTCGATCGCCAGCCTGTTCTGAGCATCGGCCTGATGCCTGGGCTCAGGCGGCGAGCTGCTTCTCGAAGGGCAGGTCGAGGGCCAGGAGGTGGTCGATCTCACGGGGCGGCACGCCCTTGGAGAACAGGAAGCCCTGCAGCTCGTGGCAGCCGACCGCCTGCAGGAAGCGATGCTGCTCGGTGGTCTCGACGCCTTCGGCGCAGACGCGCAGGCCCAGCGCCCGGCCCAGATGCACGACCGAGTGCACGAGGATCGCGGATTCGCCGGTCGTCTCCATGTATTCGAGGAAGGAGCGGTCGATCTTGATCTTGTCGAAGGCGAAGCGGCGCAGATAGATCAGGCTCGAATAGCCGGTGCCGAAATCGTCGAGCGCCAGGCCGATGCCATGGGCACGCAGGTCCATCATCGCATTCTCGGCGGCGTCGGCATCCTCGACCACCACGCCTTCGGTCAGTTCAAGCTCGAGCCGGGCAGGGTCGAAGCCGGTTTCCTCGAGGATGCGGATGACGCTGGCGACGAAGTCCTTGTGGCGGAACTGGATCGGCGAGACGTTGACGGCGAGCTTGATGCCCGGCCAGTTGAGCGCCTCCTCGCAGGCGCGGCGCAGCACCCATTCGCTCAACGGCATGATCAGGCCGCGCTCCTCGGCGATGCCGATGAACTCCGAAGGCGGGATCATGCCGTGCACGGGGTGCGGCCAGCGCACCAGCGCCTCGACGCCGACAATGGTGGCGCCGTCGATCGAGACCTGGGGCTGGTAGTGCAGCAAGAGCTCGTCGCGATTGATCGCGTTGCGCAGGTCTTCCTCGACCATGCGCTTGAGCTGCAGCGCCCGGTTCATCTGCGGCTCGAAGAAGGAGTAGCGGTTCCGGCCCTCGTTCTTCGCCTGGTAGAGGGCGGTGTCGGCGAGGCGCATCAGCGTGCCGCGGTCGGCGCCATCCTGCGGGGCGTGGGCGATGCCGATCGAGCAGCCGATGGTGACGGCGACGCCGCCGATCTCGAAGGGTTCGGTCAGGGAATCGAGGATGCGCTGGCCGAGCACGGCGCTGGCCCCGGCCTCGTTCATATGGGTCTGGATGATGCCGAACTCGTCGCCGCCGAGGCGGGCCACGGTGTCGCCGACGCGCAGGATCGTCGTCAGCCGCTTCGCCACCTGCCGGATCAGCTCGTCGCCGGCATTATGGCCATAGGTGTCGTTGACGGCCTTGAAGCGGTCGAGATCGAGCAGGAGGACGGCGAGCCCGCTCTTGGTGCGGCCGAGCTGGGCGAGCTCCTGGTCGAGCCGCAGGTCGAAGGTACGGCGGTTCGGCAGATTTGAAAGCTCGTCCTGGCCAGCCAGGCGCTGGATCTGCTGTTCGCGAAGGGTGATCTGCACCGCGGCGTGGCG
Source organism: Bradyrhizobiaceae bacterium (assembly GCA_036676315.1). GTDB lineage: Bacteria > Pseudomonadota > Alphaproteobacteria > Rhizobiales > Beijerinckiaceae > Allobosea. The sequence goes on along the minus strand of JAKFDB010000190.1, from coordinate 62,559 downwards.
CAGGCGATGGAAGACATAGGCGAAGATCGCGATGAAGAGCAGTCCGACCCCGGCCAGAGCCCAGAAGAACTGCCGCATCATCGTGTCGCCAGGCCGGTCCGGCGTCCAGGTCAGCCATGCCCTGACGGCACCGTCGGGCGAAGCGATGTCGCGGCGAACCAGGGGATCAGACGGTTGCTGGTTGACGATCCGGATATCGGCGACCCGATAGCGCCGCGCCAGCTCGTCGAGCAGGGGCTGGGTCGTGCGGCGATAGCCGACGATGAAGGCGGCGGCGTCGGGCTGAGCGGCCTTCTCGCTATTCGCCAGGGTGGGCCTGAGATCGGCGACGACGAGGCCGAGCGTCTCATGGCCATCATGCCTGAGAAAGGCGCGGAGCGGCCCGTTGGTCGCGGTCGGGCTGACATTCGGCGCAGTGCCCGGCGCTCCCGGCAGGTCGCCGGCGAAATGGCGCAAGCCCTCATAACCGGCCTGGCTGGCCGCCTGGCCGCCTTCGACCCCGGCAAAAACCTGGCCGGACGCGCTGACCAGATAAGCCCCGTCGAAATCGAGGAAGCGGTTGCTGAGCCGGGCGAAGGCCCATTGCAGCGCCGGGCGCGGCAGGCTCGTATTGAAAATGGGCTGGAGCAGGCCGGCGTCGGTCAGGTTCTCGAGGCGCTGGCGGCGCAGACGGACCTGGTTCTCGATCGCCGCCTCGATACGGTCGCGCTGCCTTGCCGCCTCGAGGCGGTTGGCGTCGATCATGATTGCGAGGATGACGCTAACCGCAGCCGCACCGGCCAGCGCGAAGGCGCAGGCCAAAGTCGCCACCGTGCTCGTCAGCATCCGTGCCGACGATTCCGTGTTAGGCAGTCTAGCGAAAAGTGGCAAAATGCTCCACCTGTCCGGGCGCGCAGATGACCTACTTTGGCAGGCGAATCTTGCCATCCGGTTTCCAGCGTCGATGGGAAATCGCAAGATTTCGTCATCCGGGCGCCGGTGGAGTCCGGCATCGCTTCGGCCAGCAGGTCTGGCGAGCGGGGCTCGGACAATGCGTCGCTACTAGAAAAACGTCTATTAAAATATTGATTTTCTTGTTGTTTTTGCTGTTTCGGTGGGGTCGACTGCCGGCCGCCGCGCGGTTTCAGCTCGCCGGTGGTTCGTAGGGCGGGCGCGGGATTGCCATATGCGCGGCACGCAATGCGGCCGACCAGCGCTCGCGCAGGTCATGGAAATAGGGCTCGCCGGCCTCGATCCGGCGGTTGAGCTCCGGCGCCTGCGCATCGCGTCGCAGGACGATCAGGTCGATCGGCAGGCCGACGCCGAGATTGGAGCGCATGGTCGAGTCCATCGAGATCAGCCCGACCTTGAGCGCGTCGTAGAGATGGGTCTTGAAGGTGACGGCGCGGTCGAGGATCGGCTTGCCGTATTTGTGCTCGCCGATCTGCAGGAAGGGCGCGTCCATGCCGCATTCGATGAAGTTGCCGGCCGAGTAGATCATGAAGAGCCGCATCGGCTGGCCGATGATCTGGCCGCCGAACAGGAGCGACATGTCGTATTTGACGCCGGCCTCGCGCAGCGCCTCGCCATCGGTCTCGCGCACGATGCGTACCGCACGCCCGACGAGTTGTGCGGCGCGGAACATCGAGGGCGCGTTCTGCAGCGTCTCGGGCTCGCCGGTTTCCGGGTTGGGCACGCCCTCGTGCAGCAGGCTGACCACCGACTGGGTGAGGGAGAGGTTTCCGGCGGTCGCCAGCGCCAGGGTGCGCTCGCCGGGCCAGGAGAAGACGTGCAGCTTGCGGAAGGTCGAGATGTCGTCGAGCCCGGCATTGGTGCGCGTGTCGGCGATCATCACGAGCCCGTCCTGGACGAGAAGGCCGGCGCAATAGGTCACGTGACGGATCTCCGGATCGGGGCGGGCAAGGCAGCGCAGAGCGGTGGTGCAGGTGCGGCGCGCCCGCTGGTATCAGGCCATTGCGACAGCGACAATGCGCCGGCCGGCCGGGCTGCGCTACTGGCCTTGTTGGCGCGGCCGGGCAGCCTGGGCCCGGACTTCGATCAGCAGGCTCTCGCCATTGCCGCCGGTGCGGGCGCCGCGGACCGGAGCCGCATCGGCATAGTCGAGCCCGGCCGCGACGCGGATATGGGTGTCGATCGGGCAGAGGCCGTTGGCGCAGTCGAAGCCGATCCAGCCATAATCGGGCAGATAGGCCTCGGCCCAGGCATGGGCGCCGCCGGCGTGGGGCAGGGTCTCTGATTCTGCGACATAGCCGGAGACATAGCGGGCCGGCGCGCCGAGCGCCCGGGCACAGGTCATGAAGACATGGGCGACATCCTGCGGGATGCCCTCGCACGCCTCCAGGCAGGCGTTGGCGCCGATGCCGACGCGCTCGCCGGTCGGGACACAGTCGACATGGTCGTGCACCGCCTCCATCAGCGCGTGCAGGCGGGAGAGATCGCTGCCGCCCTGGCTGCCGGCTTTATCTGTAAATTCGCGCAATGCCGCGCTCGGCTCCGTCAGCCTGGTGTCGCGCATGAAGACCGCCGGCGGCACCTTCTCGACCACGCCGCGGATCACCCCGGCCAGGTCGACGGTTTCGACCATGCCGTTGATCGCGATGGCATAGTTCTCGATCGGCCCGTCGGCCGAGAAATCGTGGACGAGATTGCCGAACGGGTCCTGGCCGGTGCGCAGCCGCCCGTCGATGTTCGGCTCGATCCGCCAGGACATGACATGCTGGCCGTCATGGTCGCGGGGCGTCAATCGCAGCACCTGCCGGAGCTGGCGCACCGGCTCGGCATAGGCATAGGCGATGCTGTGCGAGATCCGGATTCGCATGGCGGCGGCTGGAGGTCCTCGGTTTCGTCGGCGGCGGAAAGCCCTATTGCAGATACTGGTCGACGATGACCGCGCCAAGGCGGTTGTTCTCGGTGATGAAGTCCTCGATGAACTCGTGCAGGCCGCGCTGGATGACCGCGTCGATCGGCATGCTCGAGAGGTTCGCCAGGGTTTTGCGGGCCTGGCGCTGCGCCGGGCCATGCCGGTCATAGGCGTCGGCGATCTGGTCGAGGAAGCGCGAGATGTTCTCGTAGCAGCTCGCCAGCGAACGCGGCATGCGCTTGTTGAGGATCAGGAGGTCGGCGATCAGCACCGGCTTCACCGCCTCGCGATAGACCCAGTGATAGGCCGTCAGCGCCGAGACCTCGCGCAGCATCGTCGTCCATTGGAAATAGTCGAGCGAGCCGCCGACCTGCTCGGTCTCGGGCAGGAGCAGATGGTACTTCACGTCGAGGATGCGGGCGGTGTTGTCGGCCCGCTCGACATTGACGCCGAGCCGCGAGAACCAGTAGCCGTCGTCGCGCAGCATGGTGCGGTAGGCCGAGCCGTCGAAGACCAGCGAGACGTTCTTCACCCAGTCGAGGAAGCGGGCGAACTCCTCCCGGTCCATGCGCTTGCGCTCGAAGCGCTGCAATTCCAGCCAGGCGCCGTTGAGCGCGTCCCACATTTCCGAGGTGAGGGCAGTGCGCACGGCACGGGCGTTCGAGCGGGCGAGCGCGAAGCAGTTGCGGATCGAGGTCGGATTGTCGGGGTTGAAGCTGAGGAAATCGCAGACATTGCGCTCATTGGCCTCGCCATAGGCCATGGCGAAGGTTTCCTCGCAGCCGGCCGTGGCGACGGCGCTCTGCCATTCGGTGCCGGCGCCGCCATAGGCGGAAGGCAGGTTGGTCAATCGCGTGGTGGCGTCGAGGATGCGGGCGAGATACTCCGCCCGTTCGACATAGCGTGAGACCCAATAGAGGCTGTCGGCGGTGCGCGAAAGCATGGTCAGGTCCGGTCTTCTGGCATGATGCGGCGCGTGCGGGCGCATGGTTTCCGGGGCGGGGGCGAGGGAAGCAACGCGCTGAGGATCATGCATCCAGTACCCAGGTGTCCTTGGTGCCGCCGCCCTGGCTCGAATTGACCACCAGCGAGCCCTCCTGCAGCGCGACGCGGGTGAGCCCGCCGGGCACGCAGGAAATGCCGTTGGCGCCGGAGAGCACATAGGGCCGCAGGTCGACATGGCGGGGTGCGACGCCGGAGGCGACGAAAGTCGGGCAGGTCGAGAGCGCCAGCGTCGGCTGGGCGATGAAGCCTTCGGGCTGGAGCTTGAGCTTCTGCCGGAAGACCTCGATCTGGGCCTTGCTGGCATGGGGGCCGACGAGCATGCCGTAGCCGCCGGAGCCGTTGACCTCCTTGACCACCAGCTTCTCGAGATTGTCGAGCACATAGGCGTTGGCCTCGGGCTCGCGGCAGCGATGGGTCGGGACGTTCTTCAGGATCGGCTCCTCGCCGGTGAAGAACTTCACGATCTCGGGCATGTAGCTGTAGACCGCCTTGTCGTCGGCGACGCCGGTGCCGACCGCGTTCGCCAGCGTGACATTGCCGGCCTTGTAGGCGCCGATGATGCCGGGGACGCCGAGCACGGAATCGCCGCGGAAGACCAGCGGGTCGATGAAATCGTCGTCGATGCGCCGGTAGATCACGTCGACGCGCTTCGGCCCCTGGGTCGTGCGCATGTAGACGACATCGTCCTTGACCAGCAGGTCCGAGCCCTCGACCAGCTCGACGCCGAGCTTGTCGGCGAGGAAGGAGTGTTCGTAGAAGGCCGAGTTGTACTGGCCGGGCGTCAACAGGCAGATCGTCGGATCGGCGGAGGCGGTGCGCGGCGCGACCGAGCGCAGCGTCGCCAGGAGCTGGTCGGGGTAGTTATCGACCGGCGCGACGCGGTGGGTGGCGAAAAGCTCCGGGAAGAGCCGCAGCATCACCTCGCGGTTCTCCATCATGTAGGAGACCCCGGACGGCGTGCGCGCATTGTCTTCCAGCACGTAGAAGGTGTCGGCATCGACCCGGACGATGTCGATGCCGGCGATGTGGCAGTAGATGCCGTGCGGCACCTGGAAATCGACCATCTGCAGCTGGTAGCAGGCGTTGCGGTAGACCAGGTCGGCCGGGATGATGCCGGCCTTGAGGCATTCCTTCGGGCCGTAGACATCGGCGAGGAACATGTTCAGCGCGGTGACGCGCTGGCGCAGCCCCTTTTCCAGCTTGGTCCATTCCGGCTTGGTCAGCACGCGCGGGATGATGTCGAAGGGGATCAGGCGCTCGGTCGATTCCTCGTCGCCATAGACCGCGAAGGTGATGCCGATGCGCCGGAAGAACAGTTCTGCCTGCGAGCGGCGCAGGGCCAGCATCTCCGGCGGCGCTTCCTTCAGCCAGCGGTCGAGCTCGACATAGGCCGAGCGCAATCCGCCTTCTCCCCCCGTCATCTCGTCGAACGCCACCATGCAGGCTTCTTCCCCGGTTTGGGGTAGCCTATGCGCATTCGCGCCGGTTCGGAAAGAGGTCTGTTGCCAAGCACTTTGGCTAGGCCTGCCCGTTTCGTGGGCAGGCAGCGGGGCGGTGCGTCAGCTGGCGGGCGCGCGGATCGCGGCCACGATCAGTCCGGCCAGAGTCGCCACGGCTCGCTGCCGGTCGGCGTTGGCGCGCAATAGTTCGAGCGAGACCGCCTCGGCCGCGCCAAGGATGGCGATGCAGCGCAGCTCCAGCTCCTCCGGCGGCAGCGCCCGTGCGAACGGCGCAAGGGCGGCCTGATAGAAACCGAGATAACGCGCGATCAGTTCGCGCTGCACCGCCTCCATCGCTTCGCTGCCCTTCAGCGCTGCCGAGAGCGCGTGCCATTCCGGGCCGACCGAAATCGCGCAGTCCATATATGCGCGGGCAATCTCGCTGGCGACCGGCTCCAACCGCGGCTCGACGTGTCGCAGCCCTTCGGCGAGCAGGTCGGTCTGGCGGTCGTCGATGCGGCGGTAGAGCGCGATGATCAGTGCCTCGCGCGTGCCGAAATGGTCGTAGGCGACCGGCTTGCTGACGCCGGCCCGCTCGGCCAGCCGGCCCAGCGTCAAGGCTTCCGTGCCGTCCTCGCGCACGATCGCGAGCGCGCAGTCGAGCAACTGCTCGCGGCGCTCCGGTTTCGGCAATTTCCTGACGGAGGCGGGGGACATCTCGATTCAAGAATCCTGCGGAAGGTCGCTTGACAAAAGGTAAATCCGTTTCCTACTAAAGGTAACTTACTTTTAGTAGGAAGCGCCATCGCCCCTATGGCTTGGCATCCGGAAGGAGACTTGTCCATGTCCAGAAACCATCTTCCCGTCCTGATCATCGGCGGCTCCGGCGTCGTCGGCGCGCAGGCAGCGGCCGCCCTGCGCCGTCTGCATCCGGATCTGCCGGTGACCATCGCCGGGCGCGATCTCGCCAAAGCGCAGGCCGTGGCCGGCCGGCTCGGCCTGCAGGCGGTGGCGGCCGATCTGGCGCGGCCCGATCTCGGACTACCGGAAGCCGCCCGCTTCGGCGCCGTGATCGTCTTCGTCAAGGACGACTGGGGTCATGCCCAGGCCTATGCGCAGCAGCGCGGCATTCCGCATCTCAGCGTCTCCAGCGGCGTCTTCGAGATCGGCATCGAGGCAGCGCGCTTCATCCATGCGCCGCAGGCGGCGCCGATCGTCCTGGCCAGCCAATGGCTTGCCGGAGCGGCGCTGTTCCCGGCGCTTGATTATGCCAAGGCCTATCGCAGCCTCGATGCGATCCATGTCGGCGTGCTGCTCGACCAAGAGGACATGGGTGGCCGGGCCGCGCTCGCCGATTATGAGCGCATCACGCAGGCCGGCTCGGCGACCTTGACGCTGAAGGATGGGCGCTTCGCCTGGATTTCGGGTGAGGAGGCAAAGGCGCGCTATCGCAGCGTCGACGGCGTCGACTTGCCGGCAACCGCCTATGGCCCGCTCGACGTGCTCAGCCTTGCGACCGGAACAGATGCAAAGAATATCCGCTTCGACCTCGCCTTCGATGTCTCGGCCAGTCGCCGGCGCGGCGAGCCGTTCTCGACCGAAACTGTGATCACGCTAGACGGCGTGCTTCAGTCCGGCGAGCGCAGGCGGCGTCGCTACGGGATCGTGCATCCGCAAGGCCAGGCGCCGCTGACGGCGCTGGGCGTCGCGCTGGCGACCGAGCGCGCGCTTGGGATGGCCGGCGGCGAGGCGCTGAAGCCGGGGCTCTACTTCCCGGACAGCATCGTCGAACCGTCCTACTACGTCGCCCGAATGAAGGAGTTCGGTGCGGTCTTCAGCGAGGGGCGGGCGGATGTCTGACGCCGCATTCGGACCCGTCCTGATCCTCGGCGGCTATGGCAGCGTCGGCTCGCGCACGGCGCGGGTGCTGCGCAGGCTCCACCCGAAGCTGCCGCTGGTGATCGCCGGCCGCGACAGCGGCAAGGCACAGGCGCTGGCGGACGAGCTCGGCCATGCTTACGCCGCGCCGCTCGATCTCGAACGCGGTGACCTTGGCCTGCTGGCCGATCTGAAGCCGTCGGTCGTGCTGATGGCCGTGCGCGACCTCTCATTGCGGACGCAGCGCTGGGCGGCGGCAAAAGGCGCGGCCTATGTCGCACTTTCGGATGGCGTCTTCGAGATCGGCCCGGCGCTGGCGGGCTTCATCCGCCAGTCGCAGGCGGCTCCGGTCGTGCTGCTCGGCCACAGCATGGGCGCGGTGCCGGCATTGGCTGCGCTCCATGCCGCACGCGAGTTCGAGCGTGTCGATGCGGTCGAGATTGGCCTCGTCTTCGATCCGGCGGACCCGCTCGGCACCGCCTCTCAGAAGGACATGGATCGGATCGGCGCGATCGGGCCGGCGTCACTTTTGAAGTCCGGAGGCCTGTGGCGCTGGATCGGGGCGCCGCAGGCTGGACGCAGGGTCACCGGCGTCGACGGCCGCGAGCACGAAGGCTTGGCCGTCAGCCTCGTCGACGTATTCAGCCTCGCGCAGAGCGGGGCACCGAACCTGCGCGTCGACTTCGCCCTGGGTGAGACGGCGAGCAGCAGGCGCGGGGAGGCCCCTTCGCTTGAGGTGATCACGGAGGTCACGGGCAGTCGCCGCGACGGCCGTGAAGGCCGCTTCCGCTGGGAGCTGGTCGATCCGGACGGCTACGCGGCGCTCAGTGCCAAGGGCATCGCCGTCGTGGTCGAAGGCCTGTTCGGGCTCGCCGGCAAGGCGCGCCCGGAAGGGGGCCTGCATCTGCCGGAGACGCTGGTCGACACCGGCCATCTGATGCGGCGGCTCGGCGAGTTCGGCATCGTGATGCGGGAGGTGTGAGGCGGGCGTCATTCTCGGGCGGCGCGCGTCGCGCCGACCCGAGAATCTCCTGACGGAGAGGCGTTGGTTGGAGCTTCGTTCGGCCCGAGATGGTCGGCTCAAGGCTGACCATGACGATCCTGCTCCCTTTGCGGAAGCAGGAGTCCTCAGATCAGCCCGAGCCCCTTGAAGCTGGCATGGCCGTCACGGCCGACGATGATGTGGTCGTGGATGGCGAGGCCGAGCGGCTTGGCGATGTCGACGAGCTCCTTCGTCATCCTGACATCGGCGCCGGACGGCGTCGGGTCTCCCGAGGGATGATTGTGGACCAGTCTAATATAAGTTGAATTCCTATTATATTTCAACATACTGCTTTAAATTCGAAATCAATGGGGGTCGCTAAGTGGTATATGTAGAGCATGACTGCTCGTGATAGATAATCAGCGCTCATACCTGAGCTTGTACGATACTCCACAATCCCGCTTTGTCACGCATTCCGCATCTTGAATTTCGTCATATCGCATCACCGATGGCTTGAACAGCCAACCATGGTGACCCACCTCAACCTGCGGGAGCGTGCTCCTCCAACGGCAAAGACCGGGAGGGTCTGCAAATCACCAAATTGGATTTGTCCCAACGATCGAGCTCGCTGACGGGATAGAGGACCGCCTTGCCGATCTTGATAAAGGATGGACCGATCCGCATCGCTCTCCAGTTCCGCAGCGTGCCTTCGCTGACCTGGCCACGGTAGCGGGCAACAACTTCCTCGAGTGTGAGGTACGCAGGGGTCGACACGATAGCTCCTGAGGCAAAGCAATGGTGCAGCAGCCTGTTGCACGATTGGATGCGCCTTGGGATAGCGCCGAGTAGGGTAGCGAACCCACACTGGATACCTCCCGCAAGATGCGCAGGAGGGCAGGGCAGGCGGCGCAGGTCGATGGCTCACGCAGACGTCTCGTCGTGGCCCCTAGCTGACCCTTACAGCGTCCGCTTTCCGGCAATCCAATTCCGGCGATGTTGCAAATCCGAAAACTACTCCAACGCCGACTTTGGCAACATCCGGCTTGGGGATCTGACGAGCCGGCTGAAATTGGGCCCTGCAAAAGGAACGGCGGCGAACAGCAGCGCCTCGGCCATGCGTTCGCGGACAGCCGCCGTGACGACACCACCGGCTGCAAGCGCACCCGCCTCGCCCAGCTAGGCATACGCTTCCGGCCTCGCCTCGCCAGGGCGGATCGTGGCGGCGTGGAGCGAATCGGGTTCAGATACCCGCGTACCACTGGTAGCCGCGGTCCTCCCAAAAACCGCCCTTGCCGCCCCACAGGCGGCTGAAGCTGTCGACGATCTCGATGCGCATGACGTACTTGGCATGCTTATAGCCAAGCTGCCTCTCCACCCGCAGCCGAAGCGGGGCCCCGTGCCCGACCGTGAGGTCCTCGCCGTTCATCGCATAGGCAAGGATCGTCTGGGGATGAAACGCGTCGATCAGATCGATGCTCTCGTAGTACACGCCGCTGCCATCGAGCGTCTTTTCCAATTCGTCGGCGCAGTGGAATACCGCGAAGCGAGCCTCCGGTTTCATCTCCGCGGCCCGGAGGATGAGGCCGAGCGGGGTGCCGGTCCACTGGCCGATCGCACTCCAGCCTTCGACGCAGTCGTGGCGGGTGATCTGGGTGCGGGAGGGGAGCTTCCTGAGGTCGGCCAGCGAGAATTCCATCTGGCGGCTCACCAGACCGTCGACCTTCAGTCGCCAATCGGCAAATCCGTTCTCGTGGAGCGCGGCATATTTCTCGCTGTCGGGGCTTTGCGTGCCATTGACCCGGAACGTCGGCGAGATGTCCGCCGCCGAAAACTCCCGTGCCAGGGTCTCCTGCCCGAGCAGGAAGCGTTGCGCGCCCATCGTCAGTTTCTCGGCCGTCCGCAGAACGGCGCCGACGTTTTCGTTCTGCTCCAGGGCATCGCAGCCGCCAAGCGCGAGCGCCCCCGTACCGAGCGTACCGCCGACGAGGAAGCGACGGCGTGTCAGAAGTCCGGTCATGCGTCGGGTCCTTCCTTGCGGATGGCATAGCGGCCCGTGATCATCGAACGCATGTTGTTCCAGGGCCCCGAGAGGATGACCATGGCGACATGGACGATGACGAACAGAACGAGCAGCGATGCGGTGATGAAGTGAAGCGTCCGCGCCGACTGGCGCCCGCCGAAGATGTCGAGAAGAAACGGGAGAGCGGCGTCGATGCCGGGCGACATCGTCAGGCCCGTCAGAAGCATGAGGGGCAACAATACGGCGATGACGGCGATGTAGGTGAGCTTCTGGAGCGCGTTGTAGTGCCGGGCATCGTCGCCCGATGGGAAGCGCAGGCGCGCATGATCGACGATCTCCCGCCAGAGGTGGCGCGGCGTGAGTTCGCGGCGATCCGGCGCTAGATCACGGCGGAAATGCCGGCTCAAAATCCCGTAAGCGAGATAGACGAGGCCGTTGATGAGGAAGGCCCAGGCGAAGAAGAAGTGCCAGCGCCGGCCGGCGGCCAGGTCCTGGTAGGAGGGAATCGTCAGCCACCCCGGGAACGCTCGCGGGGTCAATTCGCCGTCCAGCTTCGACAGGCCGAGGACACCCGTCGTGGGCAGTGAGACACCGCCGATCTCCACGAAGCCGCGCGGCTCGCCATTCTGTTCACGCGCGCCGGTCGTGACGAAGGCCGGATCGGCGTCGGCGCCGTATTGGCCCCAGTGAAGCCGCGGATAGGCGTTGAATATCTGAAGCCCGCTCAGGAGCAGGAAGCTGAGGCACAGCACGTTCAGCCAATGCGTCAGGCGCGTGACGATGGCGTGGCGCCGGATAAGCACGGTTCTCTTGCGAGGCGCTGACGGTGCATGCGGCGTATCCGTAGTCATTGGATCGGTCCCCATGGTTCTCTCGGTTGATCGGCAAGGGAATGGCTGCGACGTCCACCGGCCGGGCGATGTCGGCCTGGCCGGTGGACACTTGGCTCACATCGGCGGTACGACGCCATTGGCGCCGACAACGACCTGCTGCGCGGCGATGGCGCCGCTCGCATCCTTGTCGCCGGAGACGAAGACGGCCGCGCCCGGCTTCAGATCGGCCTCCGTGGCAGGTGCCAGTGTCACGACGGGCGTTCCATCGGGAACCGCGATCTTCTTCGCCTTGCCGTGGTAGGTGACGGTCACGGTCCGGCCGTCGACGTCCTTGACGGCGTCCGCGACAGTGGCGTTGGTCATCGTGCTGTCGGGCTTCAGATCCCACCCGAAGCTGCCTTCCCCGGTGCCCTTCAGGGCCGACGGGAAGATCAGGACCTCGAGTGCCCCGTTGCCGCCGTCCTTCCTCGGAAGCGAAGCGATGCCGACGTAGTCGCCGGGCTTGATGTCGTCGATGGCCGCGCGCGCGACGCCCGAGACCTTCCATCCTTGCTTAAGGGCGATGGTGACGGTCTCGCCTTCGCGCGTCTTGACCGTCAAGGCTTTGCTGTCCGCATTGACGACAGCGCCGCGTACGCGAACCGCCTCTGCGGCAGCGCTCTGCACGAATCCGGGCAGAGCAGCCGCCAGCGGCAGCGCGAGCATGGTGGTTGCCAGGAATCCCGGCACAAGTTTCCGAAACATGACGTCTCCTTAGGACCGACTAGTACGTCGTTGATGGGCGCGGGAGGGATGGCTTTCGTGCGCGCCCCACACGAAAGCCAATGCGAGGCTGACGGCGCCTATCGAATGGCGGTCGCCGGCAGTGGCTGGGGTGAGTCGAAGCTCGTCGAGCGCGAGAGCACATCCCAGGCGGCGATTTCGGCCTTCATGCTCTCGAGCTTCTGCTCGACCAGAAGCAAAGCATCGTCGCCGAGGAAGAGCCGCACCGGCGGCTCCGGGGCATCTATCAACGCAATCAGCGCCTGGGCGGCCTTGGCCGGATCACCTGGTTGACTGCCGCTCTTTACCTGCCGGGCGGCGCGGATCGGATCCATCACCGCGTCGTAGTCCGGGATGCTGCGGGCAGCGCGATCCATGGATCGTCCGGCCCATTCGGTGCGGAACTGGCCCGGAGCAAGGGCCGTCACGCGGATCCCGAAGCCCGCCACCTCCTTGCCAAGTGCTTCGGATATGCCCTCCAGAGCGAACTTGCTGCCGCAATAGAAGGTGATACCGGGCAGCGTGATGAAGCCGCCCATAGACGTGACGTTGACGATGTGGCCGCGACGCCGCTCGCGCATTCCGGGCAACACCGCCTTCATCATCGCCACAGGACCGAAGACGTTGGCCGCGAACTGTCGCTTGAGGTCGCTCATGGAGGATTCCTCCAGCGCGCCCTCTTGTCCGTAGCCGGCATTGTTCACCAGCACCTCGATCGGCCCGGCCATCCGCTCGGCCTCGGCAACGGCCGCGGGAACGGCATCGAGATCGGTGACGTCGAGCAGGATCGGGTGGGCACGCTCCGGCGCCAGAGCGGCAAAATCCCGGGCGTCGGTTTCTCGGCGCACGGTGCCGACGACGCGATGGCCGGCCGCCAGTGCGCCCGCGGCGGAAGCCCGCCCGAGGCCAGAGCTGACGCCGGTGATCAGGAAGGTCTTGCGATAAGCTGTTGTCATTGGTCTAACTCCGATTGATGACCATAACTATATCATGATATAGATACCGACATGACCCGTGACAAGACCCGCTCGACCACCAATGTCAGAGGCGAGCCGCTGCGGCAGAACGTGCTCGATGCCGCGGAACGGCTGCTCCAGGAGGGCAAGGCCAACTTCTCGATGCGCGACCTGGCGGCCGAGGCGGGCGTCAGCTTCGCGACCCCGTTCAATCAGTTCGGAAACAAGGCTGCGCTTATGCACGCACTGGCAGCCCGGCGGATCGAGACGGTGGTGAAGCGTTTTGCTGAGCGGCGACTACCCACGCTGGCGGCCGACCGCGTGTTGCTGGCCATCGACATTGCCATCGCCGGCATCCTCGAGAAGCCGGAGGTCAACCGCGTAGTGATGGGGTGGATCGGGACCTCCGGGCCCGCCCCCGGACACATTCTCGCGCAGTCGAAAGCCTTGTGGGCAATGGCGCTGGGCGACGGCGACGGCCTACCCGACGCCCACAGGGAGCGGACGCTGCGGTGCCTGCCCGGGCAACTGGCCTTCGGCTTCCGAGGCGTGCTGTCCTTTTGGACCGCTGGTGAACTGCCGGATGATGCGCTTGCCATGCATGCACGAGAGGTCGCTGAAACGTTGCTGTTCGGACTTGCGGGGCGGCAGGACTAATCCTCGGCTAATGGCGGCTCTCTTCCCCAACAGAAACCGATCTCCGATTGCCGCACGGGCCCAGCCAAACCATCAGTCTCGGGCGAGACAAAACACGGTTCGGTTCTGGATCCAGTGTCGGAAGACGAAACCTCGGAGACGGCTAGACTGCTCTTGTACAGATCGTGCCGTTCGTCGCTTGGTCAGGCATGTCCAGCCGCTCGCAAAATCAAATTCGTCACCTCGTCGGGATGGGAAATCGGCGAAACGTGGCTTGATGCCAGTTCGACCGTCGAAGCGCCCATCCGCTTCGCCATGAAGCGTTGCAGCCCGGGATCGATTACCCGGTCGTCGGCTGACACTGCGTAGAAGGAGGGCTTGAACCGCCACGCGGCTTGGCTGACTTTGCCCGTCGTCAGCGCTTTGCGAAAGGGCGATTGCACAGCGTAAAGCACTCTGGCTTTCTGCCGCGGCAGGTCGGGAGCGAAATCATGCAGAAAGGCATCCTCGGTGAGACGACCCTCGTCGCCGTCAAACACGATGCCTGTAGAAGCGGGCGCCGCAGGAAACCGCTTGACAAGCATGGCGTAGTCTTCATCGGCGTCCGGCGCTCGGGCGGCCACGTAGACCAGCGCAGAGACGTTCGGCGCGCTCCCCGCCTCGGTGACGATCATGCCCGAGAACGAGTGTCCGACAAGCACGGTCGGCCCCTCCTGGCGGGCGAGGACCCGCCGACACGCGTCCACCGCCTCGGGTAATGTCGTGAGCGGGTTCTGGACCGCTGTCACGTTGAGCCCACGACTTTGCAGGCGGCCGATCACGTCGACCCAGGATGAACCGTCAACGAACAGGCCGTGAACGAGGACGACGTTCCCAACCTTCCCCGGTTGAGGTTGCGCCGCAAGTGACAGCGGGGCTGCCAACGTTGCAGCCAGCGCAGTCACGGCGGTTCGGCGATTGATTTCCATGTTCCAATAATCCTGGCTCTGGGTGAGTTTGAGGGTGATCGTCGACTGAGCGCCGCTTAGGATCACGGGCCATTGCGCGCCGTTGCGCTTCCGGCGCCCAACCCCGTTGCGAGATGGAGGCAGCCGGACAGAGTTTCGCAACTCCGAGGACAGCCAACACCGTGTTCATGGTTGATCCGAGCGCGGCGCCACGGCAGGCGCCGCTGATGAAACGTTTAGCTTGAGCGCACGGCTCAGGCCGCGAAGCCGCCATCGATTGTGTGCATGGCGCCTGTGATCCCGCGTGCCTGCGGGCCGGCGAGATAAAGCGCAAGTCCCGCCACTTCGTCAGCGGTGCCGTAACGCTTGATGGACATCGGCCCAAGCATGGAAGCCGCCCGCGGGCCCTCGGCCGGGTTCATGTCGGTGTCGGTCGGGCCGGGCTGGACCACGTTGACCGTGATGTCGCGCGGACCCATGTCGCGCGACAACCCGCGCGCCATGCCCTGAAGCGCCGCCTTGGTCATCACATAGGCCGAGAGCCCGGTGAACGGTATATTGTCGGCGGTGTCGGATCCGATGACGATTATACGCCCCCCATCGGGCATCAAGCGTGACGCTTCAACACTGCCGAAATAGGCGCCGTTGACGTTTACGTCGATCATCCGTTCGACGTCGGCTGCAGCGAGCGTGAGCGGATCGCCGAAGATCAGCAGACCAGCATTATAGACGAATATGTCAATCGGGCCGGCATCGCGGATCGCCGCGATAAGCTCTTCACGTTCGCCGGCATCAGCAAGGAGCGCCTGCGCCCCGGTTTCGGTGGCGAGCTGGCTGGCTGCATCCATTGAGGCGGCATAGGTGAACACGACTGAAGCGCCGGCTGCAGAAAAGCGCCGCACAATTGCGGCGCCTATGCCGCGGCTGCCACCGACGACGAATACCTTGTGATCAGAAAACTCCATTGTCTTTGCCTTTAATGATGATGAAGAGAATTGTTCTGCCGACGTTTGTTTGCTGCCGCCGCCTTCCCGACGCGACAGCCGGGCGCGGTCAGAGAGGGATGCCGATGCTGCGGGACACGGTAGCGTCCGTAAAATGGGGTACGTCCGCCATGACCGCCTCTGTCTCGGCCGATGCGAGTGCCGCGTGTAGCGCAGCCTCGTCACGAAACCGGTAGATGCCTACGGAAACGACATCCGAAGCGCCGACATCGCGGGGAAAGAAGGCGGCAGCGCTTTCCAGTCCGTGACGCTGCCAGCACGCGAGTGCCAACGGCAGGTGAACGTCCACATAATAGTCGTGGTTGAAATACGTGCCGCCGCTGCAGCTCACTATCATTGTTACATTTGCCATGGAGCAGCATTTGGGCCGTTTGAAATTGACCCTCAACTTATAGTTCTGAACATCCCTCGTTCAGTTATGTGGGTGGATGCGGAGCGCATCTGCCGGCAGACCCGGCTATCATGTCGGCATCACTCGCAGCTCACGCAGGAAGAGGTCGATGGCGTGCAGCGTTCACAGTTGGAGTGTTGTTTTTGCAAGATGATCGGTCACGACCGATATGAAGGCCCGCAGCCGCTGAAGGCGCCGGATGTCCCGGTGATAGCCCATCCAGATATCCCGTGAGGGTGGCTCTGCCGGCAGATCGAGCTTGCGAAGCCCTACAATTCGACTTCCGACCACTTGTGGCAGGACGGCGATGCCGATGCCCTGGCGGCTCATCCGACCCTGTACGTTGCGATTGTTCGACCGGAGGAGCGGCTTCGCGTTCGGAAAGCTCTCGGTGAGCCAGGCGATATCCGGGAACTGGCCGGTCGACGTGTCGTGGGTGATCAGCCGGAAGCCGGCTCCATCACCATACACCGGTTCGGGTGAGCCTGCCGCGACGTAGACGCCATAGGGCAGACTGACCAGTCGTCGCTGCACGACATCGGGGTTGTCGAACGGGACGATCCGGAAAGCGATATCGGCCTCCCGCTGCGCAAGGCTGAAGAGGCGAGTGCCGGTGAGAATTTCCAGATCGACCTGCGGATAGGCCTTCGCAAAGTCGTCGATAATCGGCGGCAGGACATAGGCGCCGAACCAGTCGGCCGACGATATGCGCAAGGTGCCGTGAAGGGCTTGCTCCTGTCCGGCGAGCCGCCGCTCGATGGCCAGAGCGCCGTCTTCCATCTGTTCCGCCAAGGCAATGACGGCATTGCCTTCTTCCGTCGGAATAAAGCCGTCGGCCGTTCTCTGGAAGAGCGTGTGGCCGGTGGCCTGTTCGAGAGCCCGCAGGCGGCGCCCCACCGTGGGATGGCTCAGATGAAGCGCGCGGGCGGCAGCACCCAGCGTGCCGGTACGGGCTATGGCCAGAAAAATCCTGACGTCGCTCCATTCCATCGTCACACCCACAAAACTGAACGGCGATCGTACGGTACTGTCAGTTATCGAACAAATCCAATCACCTACATTCGCCTCATCCCACAGGCAGCGAGCGCACCGGCCGTCGATTGCGTCGGCTTCCGCGGCGAGCTGCCCCGAAGAAGGAGAATGTGATGAAAACCTGGCTGATCACAGGATGCTCTTCGGGCCTCGGCAGGCAGCTTGCCGAGGCCGTTGCCGCGCGTGGCGATCGCCTCGTCGCCACTGCCCGCTCTGCCGACAGCTTGCAGCCGCTATGCGAACGCTATCCTGAGACGGTGCGCAGCATTTCGCTTGACGTCACCCGCGCCGGCGACGCCGCTAAGGCCGTGGCTCTGGCCGAAAGCGCGTTCGGCGGTCTCGACGTCCTCGTCAACAATGCCGGCTTCGGCTTCATCGGCGCGATCGAAGAGGGTGAGCCCGACGAATATCGGCCGATGTTCGAGGTGAACCTTTTCGGCCTGATCGAGACGACCCGGGCCGCCCTGCCGGCACTGCGCAAACGTGCCGGGGCCCGCATCGTCAATCTCTCCTCCGGTGCCGGGATCGCCGGCTCTGCCGGCTTCGGCTTCTACAATGCGAGCAAGTTCGCGGTGGAGGGGCTGTCCGAAGCGCTCGCGCAGGAGCTTCGTCCGCTCGGCGTGCGAGTGATCATCGTCGAGCCCGGCCCCTTCCGCACCGAATTTCTCGGTCGCTCGATGCTCACTGCGGCGCGGGAGATCGCTGCCTATGCCGAGACCGTGCCAGCGAGACGTCATTACCGCGAGACCAACAACGGCAGGCAGGCCGGCGACCCGGCCAAGGCCGTCGCCGTAATGTTGCGGGCCGTCGGTGACGAGTATGCGCCGCTGCATCTCCCGATCGGGCCGCGCGCCCACGCGATAGCGGAGCAGAAGCTGGACGCTTTCCGCGCCGACATCACGGCCTGGCGCGACATCTCCATCGCGACCGACTTCGACACGCAGAACTAGGGATCCGCCATGACCACCATGTACGTGACCTATGCAGGCGACCCCGACACGCCATTCGACCGCAAACACTGGATCAACGTCCATTTCCCCCTTGTGCGCGAATGCTGGGGTCCATACGGGCTCGAACGCCTCGCCGGCTTTTTCCCGCAGGGAGACGGCGGCGGCCTGATCGCAATCGCGACCTGCGTCTTCCGGGACGAGGCGGCCATGAAGGCGGCGTTGGCCTCGCCGGAAACGGTACGTGTGATGGCCGACGTCGATCTCGTCACCGCCGTAAGGCCGCAGCGCAGTCTTGCGACGCCGCTCAGCGGCAACGCGACAGCCGCGGCGAACGGCTGAGGGGTACCGACCCGCCCGCCCAGCAGGAGGCTGGCCGACAGCGCCCGCGGCAAAGACAGCCAAGCTCTCTTCAACATGATGATCGCCATGGCCATTGAGCCTTGGCCGAGGGTGCTGCCGTCAGCCGCGGGCTGCCGGTGCTTGAGCCAGCCCATGCCCGGATGGGTGCGGCAGTCGGTACCGGATAGGGCGGCCAGAATTGATCGGCGGCAGCGAAGTTTAGGTTCAAGAACGGAAATACACTCATGAGCGCGACAACATGTGAAGCCGCGGCCCTTACGGCCGCTATGGTCCGGGACGGTGACGTGCGGCTCGAGCCGCGGCGCTGGACGATGTTCGTGATCCTGCTGGTCGGCGCGTTCCTGCCGCCGCTCGATTTCTTCATCGTCAATGTTGCGCTCCCCTCGATCCGGGAGGAATTGGGCGCCTCTTCCTCGACCGAACAGCTCGTCATTTCTTCCTATGCCGCGCTCTATGCCGTGACGCTGACGACCGGTGGCCGGCTTGGCGATCTGTTCGGTCGCGGCCGTGTGTTCTTTCTCGGCCTGATCGGCTTTGCCGCCGCCTCGACGCTATGCGGCTTCGCCTCGTCGCCCTGGGCGCTGATCGCCGGGCGCGCATTGCAAGGTGTAACGGCCGCCGTGATCGCGCCTCAGGCGCTCGCATCGGTGCAGGCGATTTTTCCGGAGAGGGAGAAGCCGCTCGCGCTTGGCATCTATGGTGCGATCTTCGGTTTGGCCGCGGTGGTCGGCCAGGCACTGGGCGGTGTCCTGATCTCGCTGGATATCATGGGGCTGGGGTGGCGCGCGATCTTCCTGATCAACCTGCCGGTGGCGCTGCTGGTTCTTCTGTTCGGTGTTCCTTTGCTGAAAGAGACGCGCGTCCGCGACGCACGCCGGCTGGATCTCGGCGGCATGGCGCTGTCGATGCTGACGCTCGGTGCGCTGCTCGTGCCGCTGATCGAGGGGCGGGAGGCTGGGTGGCCGCTCTGGTCGTGGCTGTCGCTCGTCGGGGTGCCGCTGCTGGCGTGGCTATTCTGGCGTTATGAGACCCGGCTGGCACGAGCCGGCGGCGCGCCCCTGCTTGACCCGGGCGCCCTGCAAGCGCCGGGCCTCGGCCGCGCGCTGCTGATCGCGCTGTTGTTCTATTCGATCGGCAGCTTTTTCCAGCTGCTTTCCGTATATTTGCAGGACGCGCTGCATATGACTGCGCTACAGGCGGGCCTGGTCTTCCTGCCGTTTGGTGCCGGATTCCTGCTCGGGCCGCTGTCGACACCCTTCCTCCGACGGTTCTGCGGCGCCTATGTCAATCCGATCGGCATGGGGCTGGAGGTTGTCGGTTTCCTGGGTCTCGCCGGGCTGATCGCGGCGACGCTGACCGGCGCACATCCCGCATCGACACCGCTTGCCGCCATCCTGTTCGTCATCGGTTTTGGGCAAGGGCTCGCGCTGCCGACTTTGATGCGGATGGTGACAGGGCGAGTCGCGCCGGCCTTGTCCGGCATGATCGCCGGCATCGCCAGCTCGGCTCTCCAGGTCAGCACGGCTCTCAGCGTCGCCGTGATCGGTGGGATCTTCTATGAGGTGCTGGGCGTGCGAACCGATCCGGCCGCCATCACGCAGGCGCTCATCGTCGCCGTCCTTTGCATCGCCTTCTGTCTCGCCGGAAGTGCGGCTCTGAGCATCACCCTCGTCCGGCAGGCGTTTCCTCCGCACAATGAGGCACAGGGGCAGGTTTGATATCCCCTCCACGACGCATGCCCACAGGCCTATCGCCAATGACTGGGCTCCATCGGAGCCGCGAACCGGCACGCCTGCACAAACCGCGACGCCCGTCGACCGGGATCATCTCTCGCTCCAGATCAGAAAAGCAGGACAACCTTCATGTTTGGAATCTCGCCACTCGGCTGGGTGCATACGCTTGGAAGTTTGCCCGCCATTCCGCTGGCGATCTACATGTTCGCTCGCTACGGAAGGATCGTGCCGCGGTCGGCACCCGGCGCCTTTTATTTTGTTTCGATGCTGATCGGCGCGACAACGGTGTTTCTGGTTGCCCGCGAGCCGATAAGCTATGGTATCGGCGCGGCGACGATCCTGTTGCTGCTCGCAGGGTATGGCATCGGCCGAATTCCGCTATTCGGCCGCGCCGGCATCTACTTCGAGACGATTTTCCTAACTCTGACGACGTTTCTTTTGATGGTGCCAAGCGTTAGCGAAACGCTTCGCCGCGTTCCAGACGGTCATCCCTTGGTGACCAATCCAAAGTCGCCACTTCTGCTTGGCGCCGTGGCCAGCCTCTTCGTCATGCTCGTCGTCGGACTGACGGCTCAGATCATCCATTTGCGCAGACAGGGCTGGCTCGGGAAAGACTCCTCACCGAGCAGGATGGCCGCCGAGTGAATGGGCAGAGGGACGATGTGCCGACGGCGGTACGCAGCGAGGATGCGCGAGCAATCCCGGTTCGGCTGAGGGCGTTTCGCCTCGCGCCACGTACCACCCAGACCTAGCAGTACCGCGTCAAGGGCCAACGTCCGCTCCTGGACGATGTACCAACGTCCGGAAGTGGCGCACCTCAGCTTCAGACGTCCACCTCTCCGAGAATGGCCGGCTTGGGTCGGAAGCGGAAGCCTGGTCCGCTTATGCTGTCGCAAGTGCGCCTCGTGCACGGCAATTGCCGTCCAGATGCTAAATGCAGAGGCGAATTGCGGCGATCCGTGATCCGAGATTGCAACAGGAGGCCATGCTGCAGCGTTCGAGGTTCAGTTCAGACCTTGGAGGGCGTGCAATGATGATTGCTGCGATCGCCTATCTCGCCGGAGTGCCATCTTTCTGATGATGGTCGAGCGGGATACGCTGATCGACTGACGCCGCATCGCGGCGCAGAGAGGCTACTGCCGCGACCGCATTCGCGGCAGTAGCGATGTCGGCCACGACAGCAGCGGCGGCCGAGGCGCGCATCTCGACATAGCGCAGGCGATTGGGCGAGCTGTTCGGGAGACCCTGCGCATCGAGCCATTCGAGGAACTCATCCGGGCGGATCGTGATGATCTGAAGCGCCCGTCCACGAGCCAGATACTCCCTGGCCACGGCCGTCGCCTTGCTTTGCCAGACATCGTAATCGGCCGTCATGTCTTTGCGATCTGCAGAGAGTTCAAGCAGCCGGTAGAAATCCTCGCGCTCGTACCAGGGCATCGCGACCGTATAAGCACCGGATGAGGGGTTCATTTTTCAAATCCGATCACAGCGGGGCGCGGAAACTGAAGGGTCGAATTTCGCTAGTTCCGCTGATCGTCTCGGTCTTGAACAGCGGGGGGCTCGCCAAGCATCAGATAACGAGACACGGCCAACTCCAGGGCGTCGCGCTCCCGGCCAATCGGCGAATCCTTCGCAGCGCTTTCCAGGAAGCGCAGTCGAGAAATGGCCTCGCGGTACTGAGTGGCGGTGGAGATGATGAAGACAACGCGATGAACAGCATCATGGCCGGACTCTTGATCCATGGCAGCGCCCTCCAAAAAAGCGGGGTGGGCATTTTCTGCCTCGGCGGGCGCCATCTCAAGATCAAATGACATCTGCCGTGGCTAGTCGGGGCGAGGGAAATGCATGGTCCTTATCCAACGCCGGCTGCGAAGGCCCGGGGGCAATTGACGAGGGGCGGCTATGGGGTGCGGGCGGACTATCTGGACTGCGACGCACTTCTCCAGGCGCCCGCCAGATCAGCCGTATCGCGTGCGGGGGATTGGCCGAATAGGCGGCTGTACTCGCGGCTGAACTGGGACGGGCTTTCATAGCCGACGCGGATCGAGACCGAGGCCGCGCTCAGTGCCTCGGTGACCATCAGCCGACGCGCATGCATCAGCCGGATGGTCTTCTGAAACTGGAGCGGGCTCATGTTGGTCACCGCCTTGAACTGGCGGTGAAACGCCGAGACGCTCATCGCGACCCGGTCCGCGAGCGCCTCGATCCGCAAGGGCTGGGTGAAGTTCTCGCGGATCCAGAGAATGGCGGCGTGGATGCGCGACAGGGCGGTCTCGGGCGTGGCGATGTCGCGCAGCATCCAGCCCTGCGGCCCTTGCAGCACGCGATACAGGATCTCGCGTTCATAGGCCGGAGCCAGGACAGGGATGTCGTCGGGATGCTCCATGAGGCGCAGCAGCCGGACCCAGCCATCGAGCAGTTCGGGGGTCACCGGGGCGACCGAAAAACCCTGGCTGCCTTCTCGCCCGGCAGCGGCCGGCGCCGAGGCCAGCACTTCGGCGATAATCCGAGGATCGAGCGTCAGGCTGATCGCCAGATAGGGTTCGCCCGTCGCCGCCGGATGGACGCTGCCGACGGCGGGCAACTCGACGGACATGACGAAATAGGTGGCCGGATCATAGTGCAAGGTCCGGTCGCCGACCGTCATCGACTTCGACCCGTGCAGGATCAGGTTGATCATCGGA
This sequence comes from Bradyrhizobiaceae bacterium, assembly GCA_036676315.1. GTDB lineage: Bacteria > Pseudomonadota > Alphaproteobacteria > Rhizobiales > Beijerinckiaceae > Allobosea. Next base: position 40,087 of record JAKFDB010000190.1, on the reverse strand, counting down.
TCGTACACGGCAGCCAGGTCGTGCTCGGGGATTTTCCCCTGCACCATCGCGAGGCGCGGAATGCCCGTCTCCGTCCGCCGGTTCTCGGCATGGGCGGCCAGGCGACGCAGTTCTTCGAGCGCGGTTTCCATCTCCCATACCTGCGCTCACGAGCCACGCTCCACAAGCCGAAAGCAGGATCAGGCAAGACCGAGGCAGGATCGCGTAACGCCAGCCATGCGGCCGAGGCCTACCTTCGTGGTTATCGAAGACACCGGAGCAAGACCATGAAGATCGTCATCATCACCGGCGGAAGTCGCGGCCTGGGTCGCAGCGCCGCATTGCAATGCGCCGGACGCGGCATGGGCGTCATCCTGACCTATAACAGCCATGCAGTCGGTGCCGAGGCCGCGGTCACCGAGATCGAAAAGGCAGGCGGCAAGGCCGTCGCGCTTGCGCTGGACGTCGGCCAAAGCGCGAGCTTTCCGGCTTTCCGGGAGCAGGTCGCCGAGACCCTCGGACGGGTCTGGGGTCGGAAGGACTTCGACTACCTCGTGAATAATGCGGGCTATGGTCTGTTCGAGCCGATCGCGACGGTGAGCGAGGCGCAGTTCGACGGGCTGTTCAATGTCCACCTCAAGGGGCCGTTCTTCCTGACCCAGACCTTGCTGCCGCTGATGGCCGATGGCGGGGCGATCGTGAACCTGACCAGTGCCACGACCCGCGTCGCCACCGCCGGGGTCGCACCCTATGCCTCGTTCAAGGGCGGTCTGGAAGTCCTGACGCGCTACATGGCCAAGGAGTTCGGCGAGCGCGGCATCCGCGCCAACTCGATCGCGCCGGGCGCCATCCGCACCGAGCTCGGCGGCGGGCTGAACGACGAGTTCGAAGCCATGCTGTCAGCTCAGACCGCGCTTGGCCGTGTTGGCGAGCCCGACGATGTCGGCCGTGTCGTCGCCAGCCTGCTGTCGGAGGAGAGCGGCTGGATCAACGCCCAGAACGTCGAAGTCGGCGGCGGCTACATCATCTGATCGGACGCATCATGCTCGACCACGTCTTCATTTCCGTCAGCGACCTCGGGCGATCCATCGCCTTCTATACGGCCGCGCTGGCACCGCTCGGCATCGTCGACCGCGTCGATTACGACGGCGCCGACGGTCCGCCGGGGCATCCCGACCTCAAGGGCTTCGGCTGCGGCGGGCGAATCTTCTTCTGGCTGCGCGAAGGCGTCGTCGAAGGCCGTGCCGCCCATATCGGCTTCGTCGCAGACAGCCGGGCAGAGGTGGACGCCGCCTACGCCGCCGCCATGGCCGCGGGCGCGATCGACAATGGGCCGCCCGACGCTCGCCTTCATTACGACCCCCGCTACTACGCCGCGAACGTTCTGGACCCTGACGGGTACAGCTTGGAGTTCGTCTACAAGGATTGGCAGCACCGGCTATGAAGACCCTGATGATCTATGGCGCTGCCGGCTACACCGGCAGCATGGTGGCCGAGCACGCCAGGGCGGCCGGGCTGAGCATCATCGTCGCCGGACGCTCGGAAGCTCCCCTATCCGAACTCGCGACGAAGCTCGGCCTGCCGAGCCGGGTCTTCCCGGCCGACGATCCGATCGCCATCGCCGCTGCGCTGGATGGCGTCGATGTCCTGCTGAACTGCGCCGGACCGTTCATGCGGACGGCCGAGCCGATGATGCGCGCCGCCATCGCGGCAGGTGTCCATTATCTCGACGTCGCCGCCGAGCTTGACAGTTATCTGCTGGCGGAGAAGCTGGATGCGGACGCAAGAACGGCGGGCGTCATGCTGCTGCCCGGCAGCGGTGGCAGCGTCGCCATGCTGGGGTCGCTGGCGAGCCACGCCGTCCCCCGCATCGCCCAGCCCCGGACGATCAGGATCGCGCTCCGTGTCACCGGCTCGATGTCGCGCGGATCCGCGATGAGCGCCGCCAAGAACGTCATGACCGAAACCCTTGTCCGACGCGATGGGCTGCTTCAGAGCCGTGGCTCTTCCGAGACCCGGCCCTTCGACTTCGGCTTGGGCGAGGTCGATTGCTTCCCCCTGACGCTGCCGGACCTGATCACGATCGGGCGCAGCACCGGCGCTCCGAACGTGGAGACCTTCGTGCGCGTGTCCGGAGACGCCTTCCCGGAAGGCGATCTCACGGCTCTGCCTGCCGGGCCGGATGCCCAACAGCGCGACGCCAGCCGCTACCAGGCGGCGGTCGAGGTGACGGGTGCCGACGGGGCCGTGGCCCGCTCCATCCTCGACACCGTCAATGGCTACAGTTTCACCGCCTTGGCCGCCGCGGAGGCGGCAAGGCGCGTCCTTGCCGGGGAGGTTTGCCCAGGCTTCCAGACCCCGGCCGGGCTGTTTGGCGCAGGCTTCGCCGAGACGATCGCCGACACCGCCATCATCGACCTCCCGAGCTGAACACGGCCCATCGCCCGAGTGCCATCTCTCACGTCATCCAAGAACCGATCCAGGAGGCATCATGCCGACTATCATTCCCGTTTCATCCCAGCACAGCGCCGACAAGCTCGCGGTGGTCGAGGCCCTCTACCGCTTCGCGGCCGGTATCGATCGGCGAAATTGGGACCTGCTTGCAACCTCGCTCGCGGAAGATGCGGTGTCCGACTTCCGGCCCGCCGCCGCCAAGGCTGGTTTCGACTACCCCGTGATCGAAGGTCGGACGAACATCATCGCGGCGCTGTCGGGTTCGCTCGCCCAACTCGACACGAGTCATTCCGTGAGCAACCCGCTGGTCACCATCGACGGCGACATGGCCCGCCTCGACGCGCTCGTCGAAGCGCAGCATGTTCCGGTCAAGGACCCCGCTCGCCACTACCTGATGAAGAACCGATACGACGTGGAACTGGCGAGGCAGGCGGATCGCTGGGTCATTACCCGCAACACTGTCGACAACATCTGGCGCGACGGCGACGTGACCGTCATGTCGGTCGTTTAGGCCCGATTGGATTGGGCGGCTGCGCTTCTGCATCCGGCTCTGGGAGCGGCGGTCCTCAAATGGCGGCTGTCGGCGCAGGCACCTTTGCGCGCTGCCTGATGCAGCCGATGGGCTTCTTATGCTGATCCTTGGTCAGAGCTGAGGTCATGAGCGCGCATGTCCGCTTTCGGGCGTCATCTCGATGTCCGGAACTGGCGCCGAGCCCGCCCGCTGAGAAATCGATGTGAAGAGGGCAGGCCGCGCCTTCAAGCTTTGGCCATCCGGTATCGATCCTGTCGTCGGTCGGCCGGTGATGACATCAACGTGGAAGCAGGCCCGCCTCCCGATAGCTATCGATCAAAGCGTCGAAGACGGAAATGTCGGATCGGCTGCGCGCCATGAGTTGGGCTCCCGCCACAGCTGCAAAGATCGCATGCGCACGCCGCTCGCAAGCGGCGGCGTCCAGATCGGTCGCGGCCGACAGGACTCTCGTTAGCCAAGCGATGTTGATGTCGGCAAATGCGGACACCTCCTGTTTCACCGGGTCGGGAAGGTCGTCGTGCTCGGCCGACATAAAGCTGCACAGGCAGATGCGGTTGTCGTGTTCCAGCGAAACGCGGAACGTGTTGGGGTATTCCATCAACGCGCGCTCGGGATCGGTGCCGCCGTTCCATAGGCCATCCAGCACGGTCTGCGAGTCTTCCCAGTAACGCTTGGCGATGGCGGCGCCGAGGTCGACCTTGGTCGGGAAGTAATAGTGAATGGTCGCACTTTTGATGCCAACCTCGGCCGCCAATTCCCGGAAATTAAGGCCCGTATAGCCGTGTGACTGCGCTACGCGCTTGGCCGCCGCCATCACTGCCTCCCTCACATTCGAACCCATCGCAAATCTCCGCCCGCAGTCTCTATCAAGTGATAGATAGAGATTGACGCCTGGATTGTGAAGCCGTAATCAATCTCTATCAACTGATAGATAGAGGAACGTAAGATGCCCGACAAGATCACTCGCTTCGACGCAACCAAGCTCGCCGAACTCGTCCGCAATCGACAGCTATCACCGGTGGAGATCGTGAAGGCGCATCTCGATCGCATCGAGGCGGTCGACCCCCAGATCAACGCCATCGTCACAGTCGCGGAGGGGGCGCTTGCGGCGGCCAAGACCGCCGAGGACGCCGTCATGGCAGGCGAGGAGCTGGGCCCCCTTCATGGTGTCCCCTTCACAGTCAAGGACTCGATCGACACCGCAGGCGTACTCACGCAGCGTGGGTCTCCGATCTTCCGGGGCCGCATGCCGGCGCAGGACGCCACAAGCGTCGCCCGCTTGAAACAGGCCGGCGGCATCCTGCTGGCGAAGACCAATCTTCCGGAGTTCTCCTACTGGATAGAGAGCGACAACCTTCTGTCCGGCCGCTCGAACAACCCATGGGACGTCACAAGGACGCCGGGTGGTTCGAGCGGGGGCGAGTCGGCCGCCATCGCGGCGGGTATGTCGCCGCTCGGCCTTGGTACCGACCTTGCCATCTCCGTGCGTGGTCCGGCGGCTCAGACCGGCATCACGTCCATGAAGGCGACTCACGGGCGAGTGCCAATGACGGGCATTTGGCCCCGGGCCCCGCGCCGCTTCTGGCATGTCGGTCCGATGGCGCGTTCGGTCCGGGACGTCGCGCTGGCGTTCTCGCAGCTGATGGGTCCGGATGGTCAGGACGCGTTTTCGACGATCATCGGCGGGCTCGACGCGGTCGCCCTGCCTCACGGCCGCCCGCTGCGCGTGGGTTGGATGGTCGGCCCCGGCTTCGGCCCCGTCGATCCCGAAGTCGCGGCCACTGTCAGATCAGCCGCGGAGGCTCTCAAAGACCTCGGCGTCCATGTTGAGCACGTCGGCATTCCGGCACTGGAGCGTGATTTTGCTCTCGATGTGTTCAACCGGCTCCATGTCATGGAGATGAAGCCAGCGTTCCGCGAGGCGACAGCCGGCCACGAGGGCGAGATGTACAAGATGGCGAAGACCATGCTGTCGTTGCCAGACACGTCGATGGCCGACTTCATTGACGCTGAGCAAGCGGCCGAGAGGCTGCGCGACGGTTACGCCGACTACTTCACACGCTTCGATGCTCTGATCACCCACGTGTTGCCAATCCCGGCGCACAAGCACGGGGTCGACCGGTTCACTATCGCCGGCCAGGATGTGGACGCGACCTATCTTCAGGGCGCGACGGTCCCTCTCAACGTCACCGGGCTGCCCGGTCTCGCGATGCGGTTTGGAACGAGCCAAGATGGCATGCCGATCAACGTGCAGGTCGTCGGAGCATGGCAGGCCGAGGCGACCATCCTGCACATCGCCTCGCTCCTGGAGGGAGTGAGCCCGGTCAAGAATCTCGCTCCGGATATCTGATTGCAACGAGTAGACGGCGCCGGGCGACCGGCGCCGCTATCGATATCGTCAGATCATCAAAGCGGATCGACCGGCTGACGGTCCGCTTTCTGGCAATGCTCCAATGACCGAAAGTGGCGCATTTCTCCCGGACGAGCGATCGACGTTTTTGGCCCGACCCGGACCAATGGGGCTGGCAGCAGTAACCCTGAAATCGGCCAAGGCGGCCATCTGAACGAGTTCACACCAGCGAAGGCGGGGCAGGGGGCTTCTTTGCCCGCCGCATGGCCCTGCAAGCTGCTGAGATGCATTCGCGTTCTACCACCCGTCACACAGCCGTCGGGCAGGTAGGCGCAAATTCACAAGCCCCTCATTTCAGAGGGAATTTAGACTGATGCGTGATCCATCGTGATCCAGAATGCACGTGGGGTATCGAGCGGGATCTTTGTGCATCAGTATACTCAATGATTAATTCTTGTTGTTTTTCAATATTTTGCTCAAATATCAAATTAAACTGGGGTCGTTAATTGGTATATGCAGCGTATGACTGCTCGTGATGAATACCTCGCGATCATAACAGAGCTTCCGCGATACTTCATGGCCCCGTAGAGTCACGGATTCCGCATCGTGACTCTTGTCATATCGCATTGCTCATGACGTGAACAGCCAGGCATGGTGATCGAGCTTACCCTGCAGGGGCTTACTCCGCCAATGACAAGGATCGGGAGGGTCTACAAACCACGAGATTGGATTTGTCCCAACGATCGAGCTCGCTGACGGGATAGAGAACCGCCTTGCCGATCTTGATAAAGGACGGACCGATGCGCATCGCTCTCCAGTTCCGCAGCGTCCCTCGCTGACCTGGCCACGGTAGCGGGCAACGACTTCCTCGAGCGTGAGGTACGCAGGGGTCGACACGAGATCTCCTGAGGCCAAGCAATGGTGCAGCAGCCTGTTGCACGATTGGATGCGCCTTGGGGAGAGTGCCGAGTAGCGTAGCGAACCCACACTGGATACCGTCCAGAAGGTACGCAGGAGGGCAGGGCAGGCCGCGCCGTTCGACGCCTCATCTCCGGTCTCGTCGCGAGCCATAGCCGGGTTCACCACACGCGGAGCGGCAGCCGATCCTGGCGGATTGTGTTGAAAAAGTTCGCCGCATACTTCGAGCGAGCTTGGCCGGCCCAAACATGGAGATTTCATCTTTCCGTGGGTGGTATTACTCGCCTTGGATGGCGTTTTCTTGAAGTGCGAAGAATATTTTTCTCCGCTGGGCGCCGGTACCGCTTGAGTTTCACGCCAGCCGGACTTTTTCAACACAATCGGCGCTCTGGCGACGGTCGCCCGCATCGTGCCCGGCCGCGGACAGGCAGCCATCGAAGCCCTTTCGGCTCCAGTCTATCTCACGGACGTCGAAGGGGTCGTGACCCATTTCAACAAGGCCTGCATCAACTTTGCCGGCCGGCGGCCGGTGCCCGGGCGAGACCGGTGGTGCGTCACCTGGAAACTCTCCACCATCGATGGTGAGTTTCTTCCGCATGAATGCTGCCCCATGGCCGTCGCGATCAAGCGGCGCCAGCCCATCCGCGGCCTGACGGCGGTTGCCGAGCGGCCCGACGGTAGGCGGGTGCACTTCGCACCGTTTCCGACACCGATCTTCAACGGCTACGCCCTTGCCCGGCAATAGGCGGAACGTCCGATGACTGACAACGAAGACGAGATCGCGCTTTACGACTCCATCGAACGGGCGATTGCCAATGTTCGTGCAGCTCTCGACGCAATCGATCAAGCCTGGATCCGTGTCACCGCCGAACGACCCAATCCGACGCCAGCCGCATTGGCCGCGCTCGACATGGCCGACGAGATGCTGACCGTGGCCCAAGAAGATCTGGCGCGCGCAAAGATAGCGCTAGCGGTCCACATGCCCCGTACGCAGCAGTAAAAACAGATGCGGCGGAACTTGTGCCCGCCGCATCATTGGTTGGGCTAGCCTAGCTCGCCTTGACCGTAATCTTTTTCACCTGAGTCAGCGCCTCTTGTGTCTTCGGAAGCGTTACGGTTAGGACGCCATTTTTGAATTGGGCGCTGACCTTGTCCGTGTCGACGCCGCCCGGCAACGGGATCGAGCGGTAGAACGAACCATAAGCGCGTTCCGAGAGGTGATAGCCTCTATCGCTTTCCTCGCGTTCCCTCCTCTTCTCGCCTTTGACGGTGAGGGCATTGTTGGTGAGCGAAATATCGATCTCACTCTGGTCGATGCCCGGAAGTTCAATCGAGATCTCCAGTGCGCTTCCCGTCTCGGTAACGTCGGCTTTGGGCCCGTCAGGAGCCCAGCGTCCGAAAACCCCGAACGGCTGATCGAACCGCTTCCAGAAATCATCGAAAATCCGGTTCACATCACGCTGGAGGGAGAAGACGGGGTTGTCCTCCTCTCGCTTCGCGATTTCGCTCCCCTTGTTGCTACCCCAGGGGATCAGGTCTCTGATTGGCATCGTCAACCTCCTTGTGGTGCATGGGCCTAAGCCGTCTTCAGCTCGATCTTGCGAGCCTTGGCCGGCGCCGCCTTGGGCAATACCAGGCGCAGGACGCCATCCTTCTGCGACGCCTCGATGCCATCGCGGTCGATGTCCTCAGACAGCGTGAAAACGCGCTCATAGTCTCCCGCGCCATACTCGGCGTAGATCTGGCGATAGCTTTCGCGCTGCTGGTCGGCGGCGTAACCGCGGATCGCCAACGTTCGCTTCTCGAGCGTGATATCAACTCCGTCCGAAGCGACCCCGGGCATATCGACGAGAAGAACCACCTGGTCCGTTGTCTCGTAGATGTCGGCGCGCGGCACGAATACCTGGCGCGAGCGGGTCCGTTCACTGCCGTCAAGCTTGCTCGGGACCTTTCGGTCGGTTGTCTGCAGTTCTTGAGCCATGTTCGCCTCCATTCATCCCTTGATTTGGATTTTCCTGGGCCGGTCCGCCTCCGGTCGATGCAGCTCGACTTCGAGCAGCCCGTTGGCAACTCGCGCCTCCACCTGTTCCGGGTCGACGCGGAACGGCAGCTGGATCGTCCGGGAGAATCGTCCGTTGGGGCGCTCGCGGCGATGCCAGACGGAAGTCTCGTCCTGCGCCTTGCGTTCGCCCTTCAAGGTCAGCGTATTCTCACGCACGGTCAGATCGACATCGTCGGGAGCGATCCCAGGCAGCTCGGCAGTCACTGCGACGCTGTCTTCGCCAAGCCAAAGATTGACCGGCGGAAACTCCTGAGCGGCGTCGGTCCTCAGACCACCCAGGCGCTGGTTCATCTCCTGTTGCATGCGCCGCATTTCCAGAAACGGGTCGAACCCGATGCGGCCAAAGTCCGATAACAGCATGTCATCCTCCATCGCTTCATGACCTGGCATGATGCCGCGCGCGCATGCGCGCTCCGGAGGCGTATCGATCAGTGGCAAGCGGGATGAAGCGATCCGGGCCAAGGCCGAGTCGGTCGATCGCATGAGCTCGCGAAACGCGAGTAGGAGGGGTTCGAACACACGCCGGACCACATCCTCCTTGCGAAGCGACATGAGCCGAACTCGGTCCACTCTTGAGTCGAACCGTCGTTCCCGCGCCAGGATCCGATAGCGGCATCCGGCAACAACGAATTAGGGAGGGCAAAATGCGTTTCAAGGGGTGATCGCTCGCTCGCTGCCCGCCGCCCAAGCGTCACGCGCTTGCAGCCTCAGACGGGCAACCTCACATCTCTTGCCGTCGAGAATGCGGAGCTGAAAAATGCGGTTCTCATCACTGGATCCGGTTGATCTTGCTCGGGCGCAGGCAGCTTTGGAGACCGCGTGGCGTGCCGTCAGGCCAAGCGTTCCCGACGCTTCCATCCATGCGGAAAGGGAAAAGTTGGCGCAGGTCGTGGCCGACTTGGCGGTCATCGCCGAGGATGAAGATGACTTGGCGCTTCGCGCCCTTCACCGGTACCGGCATCCGTCGCATAGGCGCTCGGACGGGTTGGCGCAAATGAGAATCGGCTAGCACCACGATCCGCAATCAAATCGGCTGCGCAAGGCCTCTTGAACAAGGCCGGCATGTTCCCAGATTTTTCGTCGCGAAACTCTTCGCGCTGAAAGGAGTGACTGGGAGAGCCCTGCGATGCCTAAACCGAGCGTTTCGAACCCCTTCGCCTCAGCCGCTTGCGAGGACGCGACGATCGATCGACTGTTGCGGCCGAGCTGTTTTTATCGAAGGCCGCGCAATGTCCTCGAGGATCGATCTTTATCCCCGGGAGAGAAGCGGGCAATCTTGTCCTCCTGGGCCTCCGATGCCTGCGCGGTCACATCATGCCCGCAGCTCAGGCATCCTGATTTTGCCGCCGAGCCAGTCTCATTCGACGAGGTCATGGATGCGCTTTTTGCGCTCGATCGCGGTGACGGCCGAGACCATGACGTCGTGAGCCTGTCCCGCGGCTCCGAGACTCTGTCAGCCTGATCGGGAGGATATGGCGATGACAACGTCCCACTGCTTGGCCGGGGAGCATCACAGATGAAGTTCGATGAGTTTAAGCGGCCCATCATCGTTTTGACCGCTTTCGGGCTGCCGACGGTGATCTCCTCGGCGATGGAAGCTTACGTCTTCTTGGCAGATTGGCCGACGAGACGGCGTGACCCAGCCCACAGCTTTGCCATGAAGGCCTGTCATGCGGCCGTGCGCGGCGACATCGAGGCGGAGACCGCACGCGGCGTTTTCGCCGCCTTTGCCGAGAAGCAGGATATCCTGGCTCCGGATATCGCACTTGTTTCGCGCGGGCGCCAAGCGGGCCCGCAGAATTTCGCGTGAATGCGATCAGGAAGCAGTCCGCCGGACTGCTTCCAATTCATTGCAGTTGGAACTCGCCGTTGATGGCGCTGAGATCAGCGGGCCCGATCAAGTCCTTGTGCATCACGGTGATGCGAAGGAGCTTTCCGTCGAGTTTCGCCTCCCAGAAGGCGAGGAACTTGTTGAGCTCGGGAAAGCGCGGAGCAAGATCGTAGTCCTGCCAGACATATTCCTGGAGGATCGAAGGGTGGTCCGGCAGGCGGTAAAGGATGCCGGCAGTGGTCAGACCATAGCCTTCAATCTGGCGGGCAAAATCGCGCGAAACCATTCCTTTCGACTCCGTGATTGCACTGCGCGATGGCAGCGCAAATCCAACTTTTCTGCAAGGCGAAAGTTGCATTTGCTATGCCGTATCAGCCTGTTAGCACTCAATCAAAAAAAGTGCTGCCGAGCCCCTTGAAGGCAAAAATGCGGCAAACCAAATCATCGCGTGGGCGCGGCGCCTGAGGGCGTGCGGAACCTCGCCGCGAGTCCTTTGATGGGCCGGCTCGCTTTGACATTGTGACCGACATGGAAACTGGAGGAACTCATGAAGTTTCGGCCACTGCATGACCGCGTCGTCGTGAAGCGCATCGACGCCGAGGAGAAGACCAAGGGCGGGATCATCATTCCCGACACAGCCAAGGAGAAGCCGCAGGAGGGTGAGGTCGTGGCCGTCGGCCCCGGTAACCGCGACGAGGAGGGCAAGCTCACCGCGCCCGACGTCAAGGTCGGCGACCGCATCCTCTTCGGCAAGTGGAGCGGTACCGAGGTCAAGATCGACGGCGAGGATCTCCTGATCATGAAGGAGAGCGACATCATGGGCGTGGTCGAGGCGACCGCGACCCTGAAGCAGGCCGCCTGACAGGGCCCATCCCAACCCACCTAACTGAAACCTCAAGTCTGAAGGAGTGAGGAATCATGGCTGCGAAGGACGTGAAGTTTTCGCAGGACGCGCGCGAGCGGATGCTGCGCGGCGTCGACACGCTGGCGAATGCGGTAAAGGTCACGCTCGGTCCGAAGGGCCGCAACGTCGTGATCGAGAAGTCGTTCGGTGCGCCGCGCATCACCAAGGACGGCGTCACCGTCGCCAAGGAGATCGAGCTTTCCGACAAGTTCGAGAACATGGGCGCCCAGATGGTGCGTGAAGTGGCCTCGAAGCAGCACTATGCCGTCGGCGACGGCACCACGACCGCCGCGGTCCTGGCTCAGGCGATCGTCCGAGCGGGCGCCAAGGCGGTTGCCGCCGGCATCAACCCGATGGACCTGAAGCGCGGCATCGATCTTGCCGTCGATGCGGTCACCAAGTCGCTCGGCGAGCATTCGAAGAAGATCACCGGCTCGGAGGAAGTCGCGCAGGTCGGCACCATCTCGGCCAACGGCGACCGCACGATCGGCGAGATGATTGCCGAAGCGATGAAGAAGGTCGGCAACGAGGGCGTCATCACCGTCGAGGAGGCCAAGACCGCCGAGACCGAGCTCGACGTCGTCGAGGGCATGCAGTTCGACCGCGGCTATCTCTCGCCCTATTTCGTGACCAACTCCGAAAAGATGATTGCGGAGCTGGAGGATCCCTACATCCTGATCCACGAGAAGAAGCTGTCGGGCCTGCAAAGCATGCTGCCGCTGCTGGAGGCTGTTGTGCAGACCGGCAAGCCGCTGCTCATCATCGCCGAGGATGTCGAGGGCGAGGCGCTCGCCACGCTCGTCGTCAACAAGCTCCGTGGTGGCCTCAAGATCGCCGCCGTCAAGGCGCCTGGCTTCGGCGACCGCCGCAAGGCCATGCTCGAGGACATTGCGATCCTGACCGGCGGCACCGCCGTCAGCGAGGACCTCGGCATCAAGCTCGAAAACGTCACGCTGCAGATGCTCGGTCGCGCCAAGAAGGTGCGCATCGAGAAGGAGAACACTACCATCGTCGATGGTGCCGGCTCCAAGCAGGAGATCACGGCGCGGGTATCGCAGATCAAGGCGCAGATCGAGGAGACCACCTCGGACTACGATCGTGAGAAGCTGCAGGAGCGCCTGGCCAAACTCGCCGGTGGCGTCGCGGTCATCCGCGTCGGTGGCGCAACCGAAGTCGAGGTCAAGGAGAAGAAGGATCGCGTCGACGATGCCTTGAACGCCACCCGCGCTGCGGTGGAAGAGGGCATCCTGCCGGGAGGTGGCGTCGCCCTGTTGCGTGCGGTCAAGGCACTGGAGGGCCTGACGCCGGCCAACGATGACCAGAAGACGGGCATCGAGATCGTCCGCAAGGCGATCACGGCTCCCGCCCGCCAAATCGTCGACAACGCCGGCGATGACGGCGCGGTCGTCATCGGCAAGCTGCTCGAGGCCGCGGATTACAACCATGGCTACGATGCCCAGACGGGCACTTATGGCGATCTGGTCAAGGCCGGCATCATCGACCCGACCAAGGTCGTGCGCACGGCAATCCAGGATGCAGCTTCGGTCGCGGGCCTCTTGATCACCACCGAGGCGATGGTCGCCGAGCTGCCGAAGAAGGAAGCGGCCCCCGCGCTTCCGGCTGGCGGCATGGACTACTGATTGCGGCTTGAGGCCCGGAGCCGCTCCGGGCCTCATTTTCTATTCTGCCTCTGCCGTGTCCTTCGGGAACGGCGGTTCAGCCGCGCGGGCCTCGCGGCCGCGCGCTTTCATTGTCGACGCTTCGCTCTCACGAGGAGGTTTTGCTGATGAAAATCGCCCAGATTGCCCCGCTCGCCGAACGCTGCCCGCCCAGGCTTTATGGCGGCACCGAGCGCATTGTCTCCTACCTGACCGAGGAACTTGTCCGACAGGGCCATGAGGTCACCTTGTTTGCCAGCGGCGATTCGAAAACCGCGGCGCGGCTGGTGCGCTGCTCCGACATGGCCCTGAGGTTGAACCCGGCGGTGAAGGATCACTTGCCCTACCACATCATGATGCTCGACGAGGTCCGCCAGCGGGCCGAGGAGTTTGACGTCCTCCATTTCCACACCGATCTTCTGCATTATCCACTCATCCGCGACATTGCCGATCGCACCGTGACGACGCTGCACGGGCGGCTCGACCTTCCCGATTTAAAGTGCCTCTACACGGCCTTCCCGGAGATTCCGCTGGTCTCGATCTCACGCGACCAGCGCCGCCCGCTGCCTCGACACCTCAACTGGGCGGGCAATGTCGCGCACGGCCTGCCACGCGATCTTCTTCCGCTCACGGCCAGGCCAAAAGGGGACTATCTCGCCTTTCTCGGCCGCATCTCGCCGGAGAAGCGCCCGGACCGAGCCATCGAGATCGCGGCGCATGCCGGGATGAAGCTCAAGATCGCCGCCAAGGTCGATAGGGTCGATCAAGCCTATTGGGACGATACGATCGCGCCGCTGATCGCTTCGCATCCCAATGTCGAGTTCGTCGGCGAGATCGACGAGGAGCAGAAGGCCGATTTCCTCGGCAATGCCCGCGCCTTGCTGTTCCCGATTGACTGGCCCGAGCCCTTTGGCCTCGTCATGATCGAGGCAATGGCCTGCGGCACGCCTGTGATCGCCTTCCGCAGCGGTTCGGTGCCGGAAGTGATCGATGACGGAATGTCCGGCTTCATCGTGGAATCCGTCACAGATGCCGCCAACGCAGTCTCTCGTCTGGATCAGCTCGACCGTGGTAAAGTCCGGGCGACCTTCGAGAAGCGTTTCACGGTCGAGCGCATGACGCAGGATTATCTCGCGATCTATCGCGGCTTGCCGGGAGTCCGGGCCGCGGCTGCGCGCATCCGCCGACGCCGTGGCGACGAGCTTCGCCTGCAGGTGGTAGCGTAGGGCAGATCTGGAGATGCCATCAATCCGCGCCGAAGCTGTGCCGCATGCGCCTGCGCCCGTGGGACCTGAAGCGGCGCCTTTGGTTCAATTCTTCATTCCGGCCACCGCCTCGCTGCAGGAGCGCAGGCCGCGCACGCTGAAGCACGGCGATACCTTTGCCGTGTTCGATCACAATGGCGATGCGCTCTCCGGACCTGGCAGTCCGGAGGGCGTTTTCTACCGTGACACCCGGCACCTGTCGCATCTCTATCTCACGGTAGAGGGCCGACGGCCCATGCTATTGTCCTCGACGCTGCGCGACGACAATGCCACGCTCACCTGTGATCTCACCAATCCAGATATCTACGACGACGGCGACAGGCTCGTACTTGGGCATGACCTCGTGCATTTGCGGCGCTCTCGTTTTCTCTGGAACGCGACCTGCTTCGAGCGCCTGGTCGTGCGGAACTACGACGAACATCATCGGCGCATTTCGATCGAGATCGCCTTCGAGGCCGATTTTGCGGATCTATTCGAGGTGCGCGGAACACGGCGCGAGCGTCGTGGCGAAAGGCATCTCCCAGAGCTGAGGTCTGACCGGGTCGTCCTCAGCTATACCGGACTCGACAAGAGGCGCCGGACAACGACCCTGACCTTCGATCCGGCGCCGACGCAGCTCTCGGGGAACCGGGCCGTGTTCACCTTCGACCTGCGACCAGGCGAAGCGCGGTCCCTCTTTGCCGAAATCAATTGCGGCTCGGAAGGCATGGACCATCCGCCCCGTCGCGCGTTTTTTGTCGCCTTGCGAGATGCGCGGCGCGCGCGTCGGTATTCGGCGTCTCAGGCCGCCTCGATCGCGACATCAAACGAGATCTTCAACGAGGGCGTGCGCCGAAGCGTCTCAGACCTCTACATGCTCGTCACGGACACGCCCGAGGGATCATATCCCTATGCCGGCATTCCTTGGTTTAGCACGGTGTTTGGCCGCGATGCGCTGATTACGGCGCTTCAGACGCTGTGGTTCGACCCCGCCATCGCGCGCGGTGTGCTTCTCCATCTCGGAGCGAACCAAGCCAAAGCGCTTGACCCTGCGTCCGACGCCGAGCCGGGTAAGATCCTCCATGAGGTTCGCCACGGCGAAATGGCCGAACTCGGCGAGGTGCCGTTTCGCCGCTACTACGGCAGCGTCGATTCCACGCCGCTTTTCGTCATGCTCGCCGGCGCCTATTTGCGCCGCACGGGCGATCTCGCCACGGTGCGCCAGCTCTGGCCGAGCATCGAGGCGGCACTCGCGTGGATCGAGCGCTATGGCGATCGCGATGGCGATGGCTTTGTCGAATATGGCCGCCAAACCGTCGAAGGCCTGATCAACCAGGGTTGGAAGGACAGCCACGACTCGGTCTTCCACATGGACGGCACATTGGCCCGCGGGCCAATCGCCCTGGCCGAAGTCCAGGCTTACGTCTATGCCGCCTGGCGTGCGGCCGCCGAAATTGCGGGCTGCATGGGCCATGTCGCCCGCGCGACGCGCTACGAAAGCCGGGCCGAGGCGTTGCGGAAGGCATTCGACAGGGCCTTCTTCGACGAGACGCTTGGTACCTACGTGCTGGCGCTCGACGGCGGCAAGCGGCCATGCCGTGTCCGCACGTCGAATGCCGGCCACGCGCTTGCGACCGGGATTGCCTATCCAGAGCGTGCGCTCGCAGTCGCGCGAACCCTGATGGCAGGAGCCTCCTTCTGCGGGTGGGGCGTGCGCACGGTCGCTTCGGGCGAGGCCCGCTACAACCCCATGAGCTATCATAACGGCTCGGTCTGGCCGCATGACAATGCGCTGATCGCGGCAGGCTTTGTCCGCTACGGCTTCCGCCGCGAGGCTGCGCGCATCTTTGAAGGGCTGTTTGCTGCCTCGACCTATATCGATCTGCGTCGCCTGCCGGAGTTGTTCTGCGGGTTTCGGCGGCAGCGCGCTCAGGGCCCGACGTTCTATCCCGTCGCCTGCGCACCGCAAGCCTGGGCGGCGACCGCGCCCCTGTTCATGCTGCAATCCTGCCTTGGCCTTGGCTTCGATACCGAGCATGTCCAGATCGTTTTTGAGCACCCTGTGTTGCCCCATTTTCTGGACGAGGTCGTATTGGCTAACCTTACGGTCGCCGGCAGCTCAGCGGCTGTGGCGCTGCGGCGCTCCGGCTCGCAAGTGGTCGCGCAGGTCCTCGAACGTACCGGCCCCGTCCGCGTGTTGGTGACAACCTGAGGGGCGAAGCGCAGCGTAAAGCCGCTAAATGACGGTATCTCTCATTTTCTGCTGTCTGGGCGTCCCCAGCGCCGCATGTGCCGAGCGTTCCTTTCCTGGCCATAGTGCTCTACCGCGACCGAGTGCGCAGCCCCCAGGTCAGCGGCAGCGCGGCGGCGCAGAGCGCCGCCATCGCGAAGAACGCGGCGGCGCCGAAGCGAGCATAGAGCGCACCCGCCGCGAGCGTCAGCAGCGCCGTCGCCGCGCCGGCGGCGAGCGCATAGATCGCCTGCCCAGTCGCGGCGAGCTGCGGCGGCACGGTCCCTATCAACAGCCGCATGCAGGCAAGATGCAGTAGCGCGAAGGTCAGCCCGTGCAGCGGCTGCGTTAGCACGAGCGCCAACGGATCGGCCGTTAGCGCCATGACGACCCAGCGGAGCGCGCCCGCTGCCGCGGCGATCGCGGCGGCTGCGGCCGGGCCAGCGCGCGCGACCAGCGGTGGGCCGATCAGGAAGAACACGATCACCTCCGCCGCCACCGATAACGACCACAACACGCTCGCGGCCCCTGGACCGATGCCCGCCGCATTCCAACGGATGACCGCGAAGGCGTCGTGCATTGCATGGCTGCCGAGCACCAGCGCCGCCACCAGCAGCAGCCGGCGGAACAGCGCAATGTGCAGCAGGGTCGCGAAACCTCCGGCGGTTGCCCCCTCTTCCTGCGCGATTGTGTTTCGAGTGGAAGTCGCCTCGGGGACAAGCAACGCGACCAGAGCCGCGCCAGCGAGCAGTCCCGCATGCATCAGGACAATGGAGGTAAGCCCGACCGCGCCGACCACCTGCCCGGCAATGAGCGTCCCGACGATGAAAACCGCCGAGCCGGTGCCGCGCACCCAGCCATATTCGAAGCTCTTGCCTCCGGCGCACCCAGACGTAGCTGCGGCGCGCGACGCCAACGCATCCGCCAGCGTGGTGATCGGCGCCAACGCTGCAGCATGACATAGGCTCACCAGTAGCAGCAGCCACAAGCCCTGTGTCGGCAGCAGGCCGAGCGCAACCAGCGCCGCCATGCCGGTGCAGGCGGCGAGGACTGCACGCCGCGCTGCGAGCAGATCCGCCACCCTGCCTGCCAGTGGGCCGGAAAAGAGCCGCACCGCCGTCCCCGCCGCGAGCAGCAAGCCCAGCTCTTGCGGCGTGACCCCACGCGTTTCAAAGAACCGCGGCCAGAACGGCGACGCTACTCCGAACGCCCCATACATCAACGCATAGAGCAGAACGAAGCTCGACAGCGGACTGCGATGGACTGCCGCTCGCCGATCTCGATCCACGATTGCGCACTCCGAACGGCCGCACCCAAGGACATCCCTGGGACTGCTGCAAGTCAAAACATGGAACAGGGTGGAGAGGAATTCAGTGCGCGTATCACTCTCCAAACCTTGCGACGGCTTCGACCGCTTCTAGATCGTTCCCGAAGTCGCCACGTGGGATAGGCGAGCCGAGGTCTCCAAACACCGAATGGCGGCGTCCATCCCCGTCTCCAGGCGTCTCAAACGGCGGATTATTTAGGTCGCCGCTCTGACCGGACAAGACAACGAACCGAGCCGTTGATGGCCTTGAACTGCTAGCCGGGCGAACCAAATATTTTCGCGACTGCTCTTCGCAGTAGGAAAGGAGAGAACTGGAGAGCGCATCATGAAGCAGCCAGCGAATGCCACCGCTTTCACGAATACCCCGTTTCGCGATGAGCCGATCGATCGGCTCTTGCATCCCGACCGGTTCTACGAACGCCCCGCGGACATATTACGGGATAGACATCTGAGCCTTGCCGAGAAGCGCGCGCTTCTTTCATCCTGGGCGTCCGACGCATGTGTCGTTGAGTCCTGCCCCGCGCTGCGCCACCCGCCTTTCGCAACTGACCCAGTGACGTTCGACGAGGTGATGGATGCGCTCGTGGCTCTCGATCCTCCTCCTCGCCCCAGCAATGAATTGCGCCCGGACGGCACCGGCGACGGCAGATTGTCTGCTTGACGGCGAGGCGGCGTGATGTCGACGATCGATTACCAGGACAGGCGAACTCGGTTCGGAAGCGGCAATTTCTCGTTTGGTCGGGTGATTGCGACAGGAATGCTCTTCGCCTCGGCAGCACTTATCCTGGCGGTTATATTGAATTGAGTGGCGATAGGAGCAACTAAAGCGATTGGATGGGCCGCCGTCGGACTGGGCGCCGGCTCTCCCCGCACAGTGAGGTGCGAGAGGTAGCGGGAAGGTGATCCGCGTTATCCAGGTTCCGTTCGCCACATTTTCGGAGTTAGTTTCGTTGTCTTGGCTTACCTATGGGCATATTCCCTCGGCGTTGCAGAGCGTCAGAGCAGATTCACAGAAGTGGGCGTGCGTATCCGAGTAAACGCCGGATCAATCGGCGCAATCGGTAAGTCGTTTGCGTCAAATCGCTTGGCTAAAGCTTCGGGGAGGATCCGAGCTTTTGCCAGGCAGCACGTTCAAGCGGCAATATGGTCGAGTGTGCACGCTTCGAATAAGTCGATCGCCCTTGCGATCGCACACCCCGATTTCTAGCGCTTGGCCGCTGCAACGAGCCCAAGATCAAGAATGCCATCGTAGAGTGCGAGCGCCCTCATCGATGCGACCCTTGTAGCAAACCGAGCGCGCGCGCAGCTGCATCAAAGCGGCGCTGTGCAGCCGATCCGCGGGGATGTCCTCGGCTGCCCCATGATCCTCGATCAGGCGCTCGTGAAGACAAAATTGCGGACCCCGGAGCTGCCGGCGCCCGCTCGCGCTCGACGATCAATAGTAAATCCGTTACTGCTCCTTCTTGAACAGGTCCTGGAAGATCAGCTGACCCCAAGTGCGGCCGCGTGCGTGCACCAGCGCGCCACCCTCGTTGAACTTTCCCAGCTTGACGGGTGCGAACCCGAGTTGTTTGGCCAAGGCCGCCACGGGAGCGATCGCGTCCTCGTCGTCACTCGACAGAAAGATGACCCGATGGCCGCCCTCAACGATCGGATCGGCAGCCAGGGTGGCAGCAACCAGGTGATTGAAACCTTTCACGAGCTTAGCGCCGGTGAACGCCTTCGCGACGAAGGCGGAGGACGGGAGGCCGTCCAGTTCCTCAAGGGGAACTAACGCGTTCATCGCGTCGATGATCGTCTTGCCTTTCCAGCTCGGCAGGGCCTTCGCAACCTCGCGATGTTCCCCGAACGGGACCGCCAGGATGATTGTGTCGGCCTCGAGTGCATCCCGCAGCGACTTGGCGACGACCGTGGGTCCAATCGCCCGAGCCTGCGGCGCCAACGCCTCGGGCGGCCGGCGGCTCGCGACGGTCACGTCGATGTTTTTACGGGCGAAGGCGTGGGCGAGGGCCTGGCCGATCTTACCGAATCCTACAATCGCGTAGCTCATAATGCTTCTCCGATCCGTGTTGATATTAATTCCCCGGCCTTCAACGGCGCCGGGTATTCGTTCCGCTGTGTGGCGACCTTCGCGTGGACGTCCTGCCGTGAACGACTTCCGCGCGGCCGGGCCGACCGTTCAGCGCGGAAGTCGTTTCACCATGGACGCGCTGGTTGCCGCCGGTCAGCTGCTTCCCGCGATCCGGTGCGAATTCAGATGGCCGAGAAGCCGCCGTCGACAGCCAACCCCACCCCATTCACGAAGCTCGAATCGTCTGAGGCAAGAAACAGCGCGGCCGCCGCAATTTCCTCAGGACGACCCATCTTTCCCCGCGGGATCAGGGATTCGAACATCTGCTTCGCCTCCTCGGTGAGGACTTGGTCCTGCATCGGCGTGGCGATCGGCCCCGGGTGCAGCACATTCACCCGGATATTCCTGCCCTTCAGCTCGTTGAGCCATCCGCGTGCGAATGCGTGCAACGCCGCCTTGCTCGCCGCATACACGCTGTAACCAGGAAAGCCTTTCACCGAAGCAACTGATCCGGTCATGAAGATCGATCCGCCGTCGTTGAATAGCGGCAACGCCTTTTGCACCGTGAACAGCGTGCCGCGCGTATTCAGGCCGAAGGTCGCGTCGAAATGCTGCTCGGTAATCTCGCCCAGCGGGACGGCTTCGCCGGTGCCGGCGCTCGCATACAGGACGTCGATCTTGCCCTTTTCCCGCTTGACTGTATCGAACAGGCGGTCGAGGTCGTCGAGATTGGCCGCGTCGCCGCGCACGCCGGTCACGTTCCGGCCAATCAGCCTGACGGCCTCGTCGAGCGCCTCCGGCCTCCGGCCCGTGATGAAAACATAGGCGCCTTCTTCAACGAACCGCCTGGCGCTCGCCAGCGCCATGCCGCTCGATCCGCCCGTGATGACTGCAACCTTACCGTCTAGCTTTCCCATGACTTCTTCCTTCAAGCTTCGTCTTTGGTCGTTCGGGGAGGCCCCCCGAGAACCTCGAGATGGGTCCGCCGGCGTCGGGCGTTGAGTGCGGAAGCGCGCAGATCGGTGGTGCGGAAACGATCCGGCTGGATGACTGACGCCAGCGGCGACAATCGGCGTCCGCCGTTCGGAAGCGGGCCGCGCTCGTTGGCATGGCCTATGATGATCGCCCGTAGCACCCACATACGAGATGCTGGCCGATGTGTTGGATACGAGCTTTGAAAGGGGCGCCACGGCGGTGCCGGATTGCACCATGATCGACTGGGATGACGTTCGCTACTTTCTTGCCGTCGCGCGCGGAGGCTCGGTGCGGGCTGCCGCCAAGAGCCTCGGGGTGAATCACTCGACCGTGCTGCGACGCATCGCTCAGCTCGAGGAACGCCTCGGGGCGCACATGTTCGAAAAGCTGCCTTCGGGTTACCGCCTGACGGCTGCGGGCGAGGAGGTCCTCGAACTCGCGAACCAGATGGAAGCGTCATCGCACCAACTAGAGACGCGCATCTTCGGTCGCGACCAGAGCGCGCGCGGGCTTTTGCGGGTGACGCTTCCACCGTTCCTCGCCACGCACCTGCTCATGCCGGATCTTGCTGAGTTCGCGCGTCTCCATCCGGACATCGAGATGGAAATCTCGTCGACCGGCGAGGTGGCGAATCTGACCAACCGAGAGGCCGACGTCGCGATCCGCATTGTCGCCGACCGCAAGACCCTGCCGCTCAATCTTCACGGCCTGAAGGGACCGGAGCTGTTCAGCGGCATCTACATGTCTCACGATCGACTAGCCGCGTGGCGTGCAGGCGCGCCTGACCCCATCCGGTGGATCGTCATAGACAATCATGGACTCCCGGTCTGGGCGCGCGAGGGAGAGGTTCACACCACGGGAGTTCCATTCAGGACCCCGGACGCCGAGGCACAGATCGCTGCAGCGCAGCAAGGGATCGGGATGACGAAACTGCCGTGCTTCGTCGGAGATGCCGACCCTCTACTGGTGAGGGTGCCAGGCACCGACCTGCCCATGCATGGGACGCTCTGGCTTCTCACGCAGGGGGAGACACGCAAAACGAAGCGCGTGCGGCTCTTCACGGAGTTCGTATCCCGCAGGCTCGCCGCGTACGCTCCGCTTCTCGCGGGACTGTCCATATCGCGCGACTGACGCGCGGCAGGTCGCCGGCGACGCTTGCAGCGGACAAGTGCCTGCAAGCGGACATCCCAGCGTCCGACGTGGATCGATGCCGGCCTTGAAGCGCTACGCTGGTAGGTCCGCTTCCGGGCGACCGCCTAGAGTCTGCTCCTGGCGGATTTTGTTGAAAAAGTCCGACCGGACAGAAATGGAAGTCACCCCAGCTTTCAACGGAGAATGTTGTTCTCCGTCAACTCGCAGAGCGCATCCTTTGGCGGGAAATTCCGCCGGTGGGAAGATGGAATTTCTACATTTCGGAGGAGCGAACTCGTGCCAAGTATTGCCGCGGACTTTTTCAACACAATCGGCGCATGCCGGACCAATGGGGCGGGCACCGACTACGTCTGTATTCGGCCAAGGCCAGCCATCTGCGCGAGTCAACACTTTGCGACCGTTGATTGCGCTCTTTGCCGTTCGGTGGGTCAGTCGAACGCTGGAGAGGGACGAACACCATCGAGTGTGCGAGGCGGGGAAGGGGGCTTCTTTGCCCGCAGAATGGCCCCTGCAAGCTGACGATGTGCGTTTGCGGTTTACCACCCGTCGGACAGCGGTTGGACAGGTCGGAGAAAATTCGCAAGCCCCTCATTTCAGAGGGCATTCAGGTCGAAGCGTGATCGATCGTGTTTCAGAATGCTCGTGGGGTATCGAGCGGGATCTTTGTGGACCAGGATGAGCGCCGTCGCCGAGAGCTCCAGCGCCCGGCGCATCACCTCGCGCGGGTAGACCGGCGTATGGTCGACCGTGCCGGTCTGCTGCACCTCGTCGGCGATCAGCGCGTTCTTCTTGTCGAGGAAGAGGATGCGGAACTGCTCGCGTTCGGCGAAGGCCATGGCGGTGCGGCAATACTCGATCACCGAGGACCAGGAGGACAGCACCGGCTTCTTGGCGACCGCACCCCTGGCCATGCGCCTGAGCGCCGCCTCGACGATCTTCAGGTCGAGCGCCACGCTCTCGCCGACGCCCTTGACCTCGGTCAGCCGTGAAGCCGGAGCGCCGATCACCTCGGCGAAGGAGCCGAAATGCTGGATCAGCTGCTTGGCCAGAGGCTTGACGTCGCGCTGCGGGATCGAGCGGAAGAGCAGCAGCTCGAGCAACTCGTAATCGGGCAGGGCGCCGTCGCCGCCTTCGAGAAAGCGCTGGCGCAGCCGCTCGCGATGGCCGAGATGGTGCGGCTCCTGGTTGTGGGAATTGGTATTGGACAATTTTTTTGACACGTGACGTAGCGTCTGCTTGTCTGGAATTAAGAAACCGAAAGTGACGGCGATGGCAAACAAGCTCCTACTCTCGCGGCTTGTTGCGCAGGTTGAAAGTGGCGAGTTGTCCCGCGAGGCGGCGAAACGCTATTTCGTCGTCGAACCTGGCGCCGGCGCGCCCTTCAGGCCTGAGCTTCGGCTCAATCCGAAGACGGTGGATGCCGGCCGCCTGCGCGAGTCAGCCGATTCGGTGGCAACGGCCCTGGCGCGCGACCTCGAGCGTGGCCTCAGCGTGTTCCGCGGCGGACGGCGGCCACGGGCTTTCGCCGCGAAGGCGTCGACGCCGGGCGAGGCGGTTGTCGCCGCAGCCGCCGGGGCGACCATCCTCGCCGAAGGCGATTCCTGGTTCGACCTGCCCTTCATCTACCCGAAGACGCTGGTCGACTTCCTCGGGGAGCGCCATCCGATCGTGACCCTGGCGCAATGGGGCGACACGCTCGAGGACATGGTCGCGTCCGCCCAGTTCGTCGAGCCGCTGAAGACCAAGGCCTTCAAGCACTTCCTGTTCTCGGGCGGTGGGAACGACATCGTCGGCGGTGGCCGCATCCAGGATTTCGTGCGGCAATACGATGTCGGCCATCCGGCGCCGGGCGACGCGGCCTGGTACGTCAAGGACGCCTTCGTGGACGCGCTCGACCGTGTGCTGGCGCTCTACCGCAAGATCGCAGCGATCGTGAAAAGGACCTCGCCGGCGACCAAGCTCGTGGTCCACGGCTATGCCTGCGTCCTGCCACAGAAGAACGGCGCCTGGCTCGGCAAGACCATGGAGGATTTCCTGGGGCTCGACCCGGTCCACAAGGCCGATCTCTGCCGGGCGATCGTCAAGGTCATGCTCGACGCGTTCAACGTGCGGCTGAAGCAGCTTGCCGACACCTCGAGCGGCGCCATCGTCTATGTCGATCTCCGCAAGGCGGCCAAGCCCGACGAATGGTATGACGAGCTGCATGCGCGCGAGGTTGCGACAAAGCGTTTCGCGCGCGCTTTCGAGACGACGCTGGGCCTGCCGTAAGGCGACCGTCCAGTCGTCGCCGCGACGGCTCCGAGGCGCCTATCTGGGCGCGAGCGGGTTGTCCCGGCCGGCGGGCGAAAGCGTGAAGATCTCGCAGCCGGTATCGGTGACGCCGACCGTGTGCTCGAACTGGGCCGAGAGCGAGCGGTCGCGCGTCACGGCGGTCCAGCCGTCGGAGAGCACCTTCACGCTCGCCTTGCCGAGATTGATCATCGGCTCGATGGTGAAGAGCATGCCGGGCTTCAGCTCGGCGCCTTCGCCGGGGCTGCCATAGTGCAGGATGTTCGGCGCGTCGTGGAAGACCTGGCCGAGGCCGTGGCCGCAGAAGTCGCGCACCACCGAGCAGCGCTCGCTCTCGGCATAGCGCTGGATGGCAAAGCCGATATCGCCGGTCGTCGCGCCCGGACGCACCGCATTGATGCCGCGCAGCAGGCTCTCATAGGTGATCTCGATCAGCCGCTCGGCCTTGCGCGGGATGTCGCCGACGCCGAACATCCGGCTGGAATCGCCGTGCCAGCCATCGAGGATCAGCGTGTAGTCGATATTGACGATGTCGCCCTCGCGCAGCGGCTTGTCGTCGGGGATGCCGTGGCAGACGACATGGTTGATCGAGGTGCAGATCGACTTGGTGTAGCCGCGGTAGAACAGCGTCGCCGGATAGGCGCCGTTGTCCATGGCGAACTGAAAGGCGAGGTCGTCGAGGCGCTGGGTGGTGACGCCGGGGCGAACCTCGTCGGCGAGCATGTCGAGCCCCTGCGCGACCAGGCGCCCGGCCTTGCGCATGCCATGAAAGGCTTCGGCACCGTGCAGCTTGATGGCGGATTCGCGTCTCACGCGCGCGATCGATTCATCGAGGGTCATGTCGAGAGGGGCTCCTTGATATCCTTATCTATTGGGTTTGGGCCTCGGCGCAAGGCGAGTGCGCCATGATGGCGCCTGCCCGGCCGGTTTCTGCCGTCACCGTTCGCGAGGCGGCCAGTGTGTGGTCGAGATATGATCTGCGACAACCTGGCTGGTCTGTTGACCTGATAGATACAATATAATCTTTGTGAAATTCAAACTATTCTCCAATATCTATCTGTAATAATTAAAAACTAAAAATATTGACTCGACTCTTTCGGTATTGTTAGGCCGCGCCATGGATTTGTTTCGAAGGGCGCGCGCCGTGAATATTCGTTTTGCCCTCCTCGGGTCTTCAGTTTTGCTTTTGGTACCGGCTGCCGCCTTGGCGCAGGTCGATGCCGGCCGGCAGATCCAGCTCGAGACGATCCTGGTCGAAGGGCAGGGCGGCGGCGCCAAGGGGGTCTTCGCGGCGGACGGTTATGTCGCGACCTCCGGGCGCAGCGCGAGCAAGACCGATACGCCGCTGCTCGAGACGCCGATGTCGATCTCGACGGTGACGCAGACGCAGCTCGAGCAGCGCAAGCCGCAGAACCTTTTAGAAGCGCTGGCCTATACGCCCGGCGCGCGCATCGGCACCTATGGCTTCGATCCGCGCTATGACGCCTTCACCATCCGCGGCATCGACGTGACGCACAATGCCGTGTTCCGCGACGGCCTGCGCCAGATCGGCAGCCCGAACGGCCTGATGCGGCTCGAACCCTACGGGCTGGAGGCGATCTCGATCCTGCGCGGCCCGGCCTCGGCGATCTACGGAGCCAGCACCAGCGCCGGCATCGTCGACCTGATCTCGAAGCGGCCGACCGAGACGCCGTTTCGCGAGATCGAGATCCAGGGCGGCTCCTTCGGCCGCAAGCAGTTCGCCTTCGACCTGTCCGGCCCGGCCAATCCCGAAGGCACGCTGCTCTACCGGCTGACCGGCCTCGTCCGCGACGCGAAGAGCGATATTAGCGCGATCAGGGACGATCGCGTCTTCATCGCGCCGGCGCTGACCTGGAAGCCGAACGAGGCGACGAAGCTCACCGTGCTCGGCGAATACATGGATTCGACCACGGGCGGCACGGCGGCCTATCTCAACCAGTACGGGCCTTACGTCGACCGCAAGGGCAATGTGCTGTTCAAGACCATGGGCGCGACCAAGTTCTATGTCGGCGACAAGCGCTACAACGACTTCCGCCAGCAGCAGGCGCGCATCGGCTACGAGTTCGAGCACAAGTTCGACGAGGTCTTCACGCTGCGCCAGCGGGCCCGCTTCTCGAAGCTCGGCAACAACCAGCAATATGTCTACGGCGATCCCGGGCTGACGCGCGAGAACACCGAAGGCTTCTCGGCCGATACGTCGCTGGAGGCGAAGTTCCGGACCGGGCCGGCCGACCATACTGTGCTCGCCGGCGTCGATTTCAGCCAGCTCCACTACAAGAGCAAGGAAGCCTTCGGTGGCGTGCCGCTCGGCTACAACCCGGCCTTCCTGTGGCGGACGGAGCAGACGCTGACGACGACCGGCGTCTACCTGCAGGATCAGGTCAGATGGCAGAACTGGCGCCTCACCGCCGGCATCCGTCACGACTGGGTCGACAGCACCTTCGAGGCGGGCTCGGCCGGCGCCGTGCCGGCCGAGAGCAAGCGCAGCGACGGCAAGTTCACTGGCCGCGCCGCACTGTCCTACGTCACCGATTTCGGCCTCGCGCCCTATGTCAGCTACGGCACCTCCTTCGTGCCCAATCCCGGCACGGTGCTGAATGGCGGGGTCGCCCAGCCGACCAGCGGCGAACAGGCCGAGCTCGGCGTGAAGTATGACCTGCCTGGCCAGAACGCCTCGCTGCGGGCGGCGGTGTTCAACATCCGCCAGGACAATGGCGTGGTCTACGAGGTCGTCGACGGCCTCAACCGGCAGGTCCAGCTCGACCTGCGCTCGAGCGGCTTCGAGATCGAAGGCGTCGCCTCGCTGGCGAACGGGCTCAGCCTGCAGGCGTCCTATTCCTACAACGACGCGCGCATCAAGAAGCTCACGCCCGAGACCGTCGGCAACCGCCTGACCAGCGTGCCCTATCACATGGCCTCGCTCTGGCTCGACTACACGGTCCAGCAGGGTGTTGCGAAGGGCTTCGGCATCGGCGGCGGCGTGCGCTATGTCGGCTCCAGCCTCGGCGACAACCTGGGTCGGCCGGTGATCGACAACAAGGCCCGAACCTTCGTTGACGCCTCGATCCGCTACGATCTGGAAAACCTCAACCCGCAGCTCAAGGGCATGCGGCTGCAGGTCAACGCCACCAACCTGCTCGACGAGGTCAGCCAGACCTGTACCGCCGGCTACTGCTACTTCGACGAGGGGCGCAAGGTCATCGCCAGCCTGCGCTACCGCTGGTGAGCGCCGCTGACGGAGCGGCCCCCGGCGGACGCGGCCTGGCTTCACCCACCGGCATCGTGCTCGCCATTGGCGGGCTCTATGTCGGCCAGAGCATCATCGGCGGGCTGACCTTCATCGCCCTGCCGAGCGTGCTGCGCGAGCGCGGCCTGCCGCTCGACCAGATCGGCCTGACCTATCTTGCCGTCCTGCCCTGGGCGCTGAAATTCCTCTGGGCCCCGGCGGTCGAGCGCTACCGGCTGCCGCCCGTCGGCGCGAGCCGTTCGCGCCGGATCGTCCTCGCCACGGCTGCGCTCTCGGCGCTCGGGCTCGGCTTCGCCGCCCTGATCGGCCCCACCAATCTCGTGCCGCTCATCGCCGCCTTCGTCCTGATCGCCTTCGCCGCCTCGACCGGCGACATCGCCTGCGACGGCCATGCGGTCGAGAGCCTGTCGGAGCGTCATCACGGCTGGGGCAATGCGGCGCAGGTCGGCGGCGCCTATCTCGGCTCGGCTCTCGGCTCCGGCCTGTTCCTCGTCCTCGTCGCTCGTTCCGGCTGGACATCGGCGACGCTCATCATGGCGGCGCTGCTGATCGGGCTCGCCTTGCCCTTCTTGCTATCGCCGGCGCCGCCATCGCCGGGCCTGCGCACGCATCAGCCCTCGCTGCGCGAGGCGCTGGCGCGCAGCGAGATGCGGGCAGGCCTGGTGCTGGCAGCCGTCTTTGTCACGGCGCAGAAATGGGGCGTCGCGATGCTCGGGCCCTTCCTGGTCGATACCGGGCTGGACCTCGCCGCGCTCGGCATCGTCAATGGGCTCGGCGGGCTGGCGGTCGGCTTCGCCTGCGCGCTTCTCGGCGGCGCGCTGGTGCGTCTCTGGGGCGCGCGCGCCGTCATGGTTCTGGCGCTCGTTCTGCAGGGCGCCTCATTGGCCGGCCTTGCCTTCGCCGCCTGGCGCGGCCTGCCGCAGCCGGTGCTGCTCATGCTCGCATTGAGCAGTTCGTCCGGCGTGATGGCGCTCGGTTTCGTCGCGCTCTACGCCCGCTTCATGGCCTTGTCGGATCCGCGCCAGGCCGGCGTCGATTTCACCCTGCTGCAATGCATGGACGGGCTGGTCAGCATGGTGGGCGGCATCGGCGCCGGCTGGATCGCCCAGCATTTCGGCTATGGCGCCTGTTTTGCGCTGGCCGCCGCAGCGGCGCTGCTTGCTGCGCCGGTGGTCGCGGTCCTGGCCCGTCGCGCCGCCGCGTTCCGGCGCGTCGAAAGCGGGCAGCCCGCCATGGCGGGCGGGCTCTAGGCTGGCGATGCTGCCGGTGCTGGCCCAGTGCCTCCCGGAGGCCCTTGCCTGGTATCGCGACAAGCTCGCGCTGACCGGCGCGCATGCCAACGCCATTCCCGGTGCGGACCTGCTCGACCGCGCCGTTGCCGACCGGCTGATGCTGCGCTTCTCGGAAAGCCGTCCCGGCGGCGACCGCCGGGCCCTCGTCTCGATGTGGACGCAATGGCATTTCGGCATGCTGGTCATTCCCACCACGGCGGCGATGCTCGTGCTCGATCGCGACCTGCCGGTCGAGCTCGACCGGGTCCGCTTCGCTCCGCATGAGGAAGGCCGCACCGCCGCGCTCGTCCTCGCCAACGAGGGAGAGAAGCGGATGCCGCGGGCGGCGCGCTTCTCGCGCCTGTTCGACGGTCATGTCGCGCCGCTGATCGCGTTCTTCGCCGGCCATTTCGATGTCTCCCCGCGGCTGCTCTGGGCCAATGCGTCGGCGATCTTCGAATGGACGCTGCAGGAGTTCGCCGCCGCCGGCACGGCGCAGCCGGAGGCTCTTGGCGAGGGGTTTGCCCTGCTGCAAAGCCAGATGGGGCCTGACGGGAAGCGCAATCCGATGTTCGGTGCGGTGCGCTATCCGCTCCAGGATGGCGCGCCGATACGGCAGCGGAAAGTCTGCTGCCTGCGCTATCTGCTGCCGGGCGTCGCCTGCTGCGGCAGCCTTTGTCCCCTGCCGGAAGCGCGCGGCTGAGCTCAACGGGCTCTGGCGTATGGCGCGCTCGGGGTGTATCAGCCGCCCAATGGCACTGAACGACCTGCAATCCGCCGAAGACCTGCCCTACGGGACCTTCGCGCCACAAGGGCTGGTGGCCCGGATCATCAGCCGGACGCGCCGCGCGTCCAGCTCCTTCCTCGGGCGCAAGCTCGCCTTCGCGCTGCGCCGGCTCGGGCTCAAGGCGCTGAAGGGGCGCCCGGTCGACATCGAGGCGCTGGGCGCCCAGATGCGGCTCTACCCGGACGGCAATGTCTGCGAGAAGCGCGTGCTGTTCACGCCGCAATACTTCGATGCCCGCGAGCGCGAGCTGCTCGAGGCGCGGATCGGCGAGGGCTTCTGCTTCATCGACATCGGCGCCAATATCGGCGCCTATTCGCTGTTCGTCGCCGCCAGGGCAGGGCGCCGGGCGCGCATCCTGGCCGTCGAGCCGCAGCCCGAGATCTTCGCGAGGCTGACCTACAACATCGCCCGCAATCCCTTCGGCACGATCAAGGCCGTCGCCTGCGCGCTTGCCGACAAGCCAGGCGAGCTGACCCTCTTCCTCGACCCCGCCAACAAGGGCGAATCGAGCGTGCGCATCCTGCGCTCCAGCACCTCGACCTCGGTGCGGGTGCCGGCGACGACTCTGCTGGCACTGATGCAGAGCGAGGGCTATGAGCGGCTCGATGCGATCAAGCTCGATGTCGAGGGCGCCGAGGACCTGATCCTGGAGCCCTTCCTGCGGGATGCGCCCGAGGCGCTCTGGCCCGGCTTCATCGTCATCGAGGATTCGCGCGCCCGCTGGCAGATGGACCTGCCGGCACTGCTGGAGGCCAAGGGGTATCGCCTGCTGGCCCAGACCCGGCTCAACCTGGTCTATGAGCGCAAGGCGTCCTGATCCGCCCTGCCGCGCATGACGGCTCCGCCCTGGAAGGCGCTTGAGCGGCCGCCCGGGAGGCGCTTAGCTCGCGCTTTCTCCAGCGGCTTCTTTTCCGCCCCGACACTCCAGGAGCCTGCCCATGACCGCGCCGTCGACCAAGACCTTCGAGCCGCCGGTCACCGCCGCGATCCTGGTGATCGGCGACGAGATCCTGTCGGGGCGGACCAAGGACAAGAACATCGGCTATATCGCCGAGTTCCTCACCAATATCGGCATCGAGCTGCGCGAGGTCCGGGTCGTGCCCGACCTGATGGACGAGATCGTCTCGGCGCTGAACGCCATCCGCTCGCGCTACACCTATGTCTTCACCACGGGTGGCATCGGCCCGACCCATGACGATATCACCGCCGACGCGGTCGCCTGCGCTTTCGGCGTCTCGATCGACTACGATCCGCGCGCCGTCGCCATGCTGTCCGAGCGCTTTCCGGCGGACCAACTCAACGAGGCCCGGATGCGGATGACGCGTATTCCCGCCGGGGCCGAGCTGATCGCCAATTCGGTGTCGAAGGCCCCGGGCTTCCGCATCGGCAATGTGCATGTCATGGCCGGCGTGCCGGCGATCATGCAGGCGATGCTCGACGTCGTGGCGCCGACCCTGAAGACCGGCGTCAAGATCCTCTCCGAGACCGTGCGCGCCGGCTTGCGCGAGGGCGATATCGGCACGCCGCTCGCCGCGATCGCCAAGGCGCATCCGGACTGCGCCATCGGCTCCTATCCGTTCTGGTCGGAGACCGGGCCCGATACCAACGTCGTCGTGCGCTCGCGCGACCCGGAGAAGCTGATGGCGGCTGTCGCCGCGGTCGAGGCGATGGTCGAGGCGGAACGAGCCCGGCTGAAGGGCTAAGAAGGCTCAAGCTGCATCGGCGTCAAAGGACCGCAAGCTCCGATTGCGCAGGGGAATGGATTCTTCTTTGCCGTATTGGGCGCATTTGCGCCCTTTCGTGTTTCACCTTTGAAGTCTTCTAAAGTCCCTAAACTCCGCGGATTGCCTTGCTCGGAGAGGGGGCGTCTTTGCAATGACGACGTCAAGACCTTGATGTAATTCTATTGTATTTAGCCGCCGGAGCGGATCTGGGTGATATTTTGTTTTATATTTACTTTTATATCCAAGTATTCGATCGATCACGATTTAGTTATCGCGCTGAATATTAGGTCCCTTAGCTGTCCGTAAATCATCTGCGTCTATCCTCTATTTCGCGGATGGGGCTCCGTGGTGCTGAATGCAGGGGGACGGGCATGCGGCTGAATCTATTCATGGGCGGCGCTGCGCGCCGCGAACTCGAAGGTGAAATGGCGGCGCTCAGCCGCTCCATGGCAGTAATCACCTTCAAGCTCGATGGTACCATTCTCGATGCGAACGAGAACTTCCTGAAGACGGTCGGCTACACGCTGGAGCAGGTGCGCGGGCGCCACCACAGCCTCTTCGTCACCAAGGAGGAGGCGGCCAGCGCTGAGTACAGGGAGTTCTGGGCAAGGCTGGGACGCGGCGAATACGATGCCCGCCAGTTCCTGCGGGTCACCGCCGACGGCAGCGAAGTCTGGATCGAGGCGAGCTACAACCCGGTTCTGGATGCCGGCGGCAAGCCGGTGAAGGTGATCAAGTTCGCGACGGTGATCACCGCGCAGAAGAACCACGAGGCCGACATGACCGGGCAGGTCTCGGCGATCGGCAAGGCGATGGCGGTGATCGAGTTCTCGCTCGACGGCCATATCCTCGGCGCCAACGAGAATTTCCTTGCCGTGACCGGCTATTCGCTGCCCGAGATCAAGGGCCAGCACCACGGCATGTTCTGCGAGCCGGGCTATCGCAACTCGGCGGAATACCGCGCCTTCTGGCAGAAGCTCGGCCGCGGCGAATACGATGCCGGCCAGTATCTGCGCGTCGGCAAGGGCGGCAAGGAGATCTGGATCCAGGCCAGCTACAACCCGATCATGGACGCCAAGGGCCGGCCGATGAAGGTGGTGAAATACGCCACCGACATCAGCGAGCAGAAGGCGGCGCGCCAGCTCGCCCAGGCGGTTGCGGAAGCGCAGAGCGTGATCGGCCGGGCCAAGAGCCGGGACCTGACGCAGCGCATCCCGATGGCCGGCAAGGAGGGCGAGGTCGCCGATCTCTGTGCCGGCATCAACGAGCTGATCGACAACATGGCCGAGGTGATCGGCACAGTCGGCGGGATTTCCGGCAAGGTCGCGTCGGCCGCCGACCGGATCGCGACCGACAGCGTCAACCTTGCCGAGCGAACCGAGGCGCAGGCCTCGAGCCTGCAGCAGACGGCCGCGACGACCGAGGAGCTCGCCGCCTCGATCAAGACCAGCGCCGGCAATTCGCGCCAGGCGGCGGCGCTGGGCGACGAGGCCAAGACGGTCGCTTCGCGCGGCGGCGCCATCGTCGCCGATGCGGTGACGGCGATGGGGCGCATCGAGCAGGCTTCGACCTCGATCGCCGACATCATCTCGATGATCGACGAGATCTCGTTCCAGACCAATCTGCTGGCGCTCAATGCCGCGGTCGAGGCGGCCCGCGCCGGCGATGCCGGCAGGGGTTTTGCCGTCGTCGCCTCGGAGGTTCGGGCGCTGGCCAAGCGCTCGAGCGAATCGGCCAATGGCATCAAGGAACTGATCAGCAATTCGAGCGAGCAGGTCCGCTCGGGCGTGCAGCTGGTCAAGGAAGCCGGCAAGACGCTGGAGGAGATCGTCAGCGCCGCCACGCGGGTGGCGAGCACCATCGCCGACATCTCCAGCGCCGCGGTGGAGCAGGCCAACGGCGTCGACGAGATGGCCAGGACCGTCGCGCATATGGACGAGATGACCCAGCAGAACTCGCTGATGGCGGATGCCAGCTCGAAGCTCTCGCGCGAACTCCAGGGCGAGACGCAGACGCTGGCGGCGTTGGTCGGGGCGTTCCGACTCGATGCGCGCGGGCCGTCGGATGCCGCCGGGGAGATGGCGACGAATCTGCGTACGATGCTGCCGCTGGCGAAGCCCGCTGCCGCCCCGGCGGCGAGGGCGCCGGTCCGTACGGCGATGCGCGTCGCGAATGGGGGCGCGGACGGCTGGTCCGAGTTCTAGAGCCGGCCCGGTCAGGCCGATTCATCCTGATCGGCACGGCGTTCCAGATCGCTGCGGCGATCGCAGCGGGGAAAAGCTTCCGGTCGGCACTTGCGCGCGCCGGCCGGATGCGCTTTGCGGAAAACCCAGCCACGCTTTCCGCAGGACCGCCCGCCATGGCCGAAGCCGCCGCCAACAAGGCCTTCCCCGTTTCCTGGGACCAGTTCCACCGCGATGCCCGGGCGCTCGCCTGGCGCCTGGCCGATGCCGGCCCCTTCGAGGCGATGGTCTGCATCACCCGCGGCGGGCTGGTGCCGGCGGCGATCATCTGCCGGGAGCTCGGCCTGCGCCTGATCGAGACGGTCTGCGTCGCGAGCTATCACGACTACAAGAACCAGACCGAGCTCAAGGTGATGAAGGAGATCGCGCCGTCGATCCGTGCCATCGGCGACGGCAAGGGCAAGGGCGTGCTGGTGGTCGACGACCTGACCGACACCGGCAAGACCGCGCGCATCGTCCGCGAGATGCTGCCGAACGCGCATTTCGCCACCGTCTACGCCAAGCCGGCGGGCGTGCCGACCGTCGACACCTTCGTCACCGAGGTCAGCCAGGACACCTGGATCTACTTCCCCTGGGATATGGGGCTCGCCTATGTCGAGCCGATCGCCAAGGACCACAAGGGCTGACGATTTCCACAGCCCTCATCCTGAGGGTTGTGACAAGCTCAGGCCGCGCTGGGAGCCCGGAGCGCCACGATCATGCCGGCGATGGCGAGGCCCATCCCGGCGATCTCCTGCAGCGAGGCGTACTCGCCGATCAGGGCGGCGCTGGCGATTGCGGTGACGACGGGGACCAGCGGCAGGAACAGCGCGGCGCCGCCGGCGCCGAGCGTGGCGACGGACTGGGTGTAGAGGAACAGCGCCAGCGCGCCGACCAGCACGCCCTGATAGCCCGCCTGCAGCGCTATCGCTGAAAGCGGCAGCTGCGCCAGGTTGATCGGCTGGACCAGCGCCAGCAGCGGCAGGAAGGGCAGGGCGAGCAGGCAGGTCGCCATGGTGACCTCGACCGCGTTCGCGCCCCAGCGCCGGCAGAGCACGCCGAACACCGACCAGAGCAACGCGATCAGCAGGAAGAGCAGGTCGCCGATCCAGGCGCCCTCGCGCGTCGGCGTGTTGAGCAGCGCCTCCCAGGAGAAGACCGCGATGCCGAGCGTGAGCAGGCCGAGGCCGGCGAGCCTTGCCTTGCTGGCGCGCTCGCCAAGTACGAGATAGGCGAGCAGGGCGGTGCAGACAGGGATCAGCCCGGGCGAGATCACCGAGGAATGCAGGGCCGGCGCGAAATGGGCGCCGCCGACCAGGATCAGGCTGTAGGTCGGGCCGACCAGCGCGGTCAGGACCAGCGCCCGCTTCCAGCCGAGCGAGCCGACCGGGAAGGGCTTCAGGCGCTTCAGGGCGAAGGGCAGCATCACCAGCGAGGCGGCGACGAAGCGCAGGATGGTGACGTCGCCGGCCGAGAAACCATCCGCGACCGACTGGCGCGAGACCACGGCCTGCACACCCCAGATCACGGCGCAGAGCAGGCCGCAGGCAAGGCCGAAGGCGGGCCGGGAGGCGAGGGGGGAGGCTTGGGTCACGCAGGCGGCTTTCGGGCGAAGAGAGCCGGCTCTATGCGCGGGGGCGGGGCAGGCGGCAAGGGCGGGCCGGCGAGGGCGCTCTCCGCTGGACGCATGGGCGGAGGGGGGCGGATGAAGGGCGCGGGGAACCCTCTCCCGGAGGGAGAGGGCAGGGTGAGGGGTAGGCCCTGTGACCAGTGCCGCGAGCGCCCACCGCGGCCGGATTGAGGCTAACGATTCCGCTCCGAACACCTCGCCCCTGCCCCTCTCCTTCCAGGAGAGGGGTTCTCCGTCGCGGTTCCCCGCTACTCCGCCGCCGCGACCAGCCGCTCGAGGAATCCGTCGATCGCGGCCTTGTCGATCCAGCGCAGCACGGCGACGAGGTCGTGCTCAGGGTCGATCCAGATCAGGTTGTTGCCGGCGCCCTGGGCGCTGAAGGCGCTCGCCGGGAGTTTTGGATTGGCGGCGGGGCCGCGGTTCAGCCACCAGAGGAAGCCGTAATTCGGCAGGGTCGGCGAGGGCACCAGCGATTGCGCCAGCCAGGCCGGGGGGATCAATTCGCGCCCGTCCCAGATGCCCTTCTGCGCGATCAACTGGCCGAAGCGGGCATGGTCGCGGGCGCTGATGAAGAGGCCGCCACCCCAATGGCCGCCGCCGGGGACCGACTGCATGCGCTCACCGTCGATCTCGAGCCATGAGGTCTCGTAACCCTCCCAGCGCCAGCCCTGCGAGGCGCCGATCGGGTTCATGATGCGCTCGCGCAGCACCTGCGGCAGCGGCCGGCGGAAGCGGCGCAGCAGCGCGTAACCCAGCGCGTTCACCCGGACATCGTTGTATTCGTAGAGGCTGCCCGGCTCGCGCAGCTCGCGGCGCTGGCCTTTTCGGCTGTTGTCGGCGCCGATGCCGATCTGCCTGTTATGGTCGACCTGGTCGGATTTGCCAAAAATCTCGCCCTGCCACTCGCTGTTCATGTTGAGCAGGTGCCGCCAAGTGATCTTCCCGTTGTGCGGGCTGGAAAAATGCGGGCCGTCGACGCTTTTCCCCACCGGCTCGTCGAGGTCGGCGATCAGCCCGTCGGCGACGGCGAGGCCGGCGAGCACCGAGAGATAGCTCTTGGCGATCGAGAAGGTCATGTCGGCGCGCTCGACATCGCCCCATTCGGCGACGACCTGGCCGCTCTTCAAGACCACGCCGGCCGGCCCGCCGCGCGGCTCGACCGGCCCGACGATCTCGGTCCAGGGACCTTTCTCGTCCCATTCGCGATTCCCGACATAGGCGCCGTCCGGATAGAACATGCTGCGCGGCCAGGGGGAATCATGCGCCTGCGCGAACTCGACGGCGGCCTGGAGACGGGCGGGGGAGAGGGAGTGGGGCAACGTGGAAGCCTGACAATCTTAGCCGAATCCATCAAGGCTAGCATGTTTGCAGCCTTAAGCCGTGCGTATCAAGGAATCGTACCGTACGTGCTTTCATAGAAGTAAAGTATTTTGTGGAGCGCTCGTTTCCCTTCATTGTTCGTGCTTCAAAGACACATTGCCCTGCCGTACAAAAATCTTTGAGTTAAGGCTTAATCGAATAAGCTTACCTGGGGGAGATGATGGACGAGGTAGCTCAAGAAGGGGTTTTACGGCCTGAAGTCATTCCGGTCTCTCTCTTTTCTAAAAAAAGCAATAAGACGACCGCATTGATTAATAATTCAAAGAAAGATTTTGCTTTCGAAGCTAAGCAGAGGTGGTTTGAATTTGAATTTTCCGAAAATGTATATGTACAATCAATACAGATAATTGCGTCTGGTTATGATGATTGGAATGCAGTAAGTTTAGAACTTATTCACGTTTCTGGAAAAATTTTTGAATTAAAATCAAATTTTTCAGATGGAAAGTTTTCATTAGGAGTTGGTCGATTCGTAACCGGATTTCGCTTTCGTCCCGATGTCAGGTTTACCATTTTTACCAATCAACTTATTTCAAGTGTGATTGTAATCGGATATACGCCAGCTGAGTTTGCTCAGTTGGAGGAGGAGGCGGGCCGAATTTCGCGCGACAAAGCAGATCTTCAAACTCGTTTTTCTTCAATTGATGAGCGAGAAAAAGCGGCGTCTGAAAAGGTAACTGCCGCCGAAGCGCACGTAACCGAACTCAAAGCGGAAAGCGGTCAGCTCGACAAAGATATAGGGCAGGCTAACGCTCAGTTTGACACGCTGAAGGCTGAGATAGCGCAAAATCTAAAACGGAAAGAAGAGTTTATCTCTGCGTCGGAGGATCTCAAAAGTAAACTTGAAAACCTTCGCGCGGAGCGGCGAGCTGAAGAATCTGAATTAAATGACAAGAAGAATGAAAGGGCGAAGCTCATAGAAGAAATCCGCTTGTTTCCGAGTGAAATCAGTGGATTTGTTCAGGAGGCGAAGCGTAGTATTCTGTCTTACATATTTCTATCGGCTTTGCCGATGGCGATTATTTTGTATGTTACATATAATTTATATAAAAATTCCACCGACCTAACTCAGATATATAAAACTGGAGAGGTTGATGTTTGGACAATATTCTTAACAAGGATGCCTTTTGTTATTGTTTCTTTAGCTATACTTCAAGTTTGCGGTGTTTTTATCAAAAGATTTATCAATGAAATCGTTGACGCCAACAACCAGAGGTTGAATTTATCTGCCATTAGCATAATTGCCAAGGATGTTTCGACAGCTTCTGCCTCCTCATTGGACCTATCGCCTGATGAGAAATTTGAGCTGGAAACAAAGCTTAAAATGAGCCTTTTGCGCGAACAGATGCAGAAATATATATCAGACAAATACGAGTATCGAGCGGCGGCGCGCTTATCTTGGCCGCGACGACAGAAGCCAACTGAGTCAAAAGATGAGCATCCAAGTGCTGATGAGTAGCGCTACTCGCACTCAGCACCGCCGCCCTCACTCCTCCATCATCGTCTCCACAAACTTCGCGGGATCCATGCAGACCTCCCACATGATCCGGAAATACCGGGTCTGTTCGATCGTCACGGGATCGAGCCCGTATTTGTTGAGGCCGAGCAGGCGGGCGCCGGGATAGGCCATCAGGATCGATGAAGACCGCGCCGAAGACGGCGCCGCCGCCGTTTCCGGAAGGGTTTTCGCGTGGCGGCGTCATCCGCGGAAGCTGGTTTGACAACGCGCGACCTCATCCTGAGGAGGCCGCTTCAGCGGCCGTCTCGAAGGATGGTCCAGGAGGCTCTGGAACCATCTGGAGCATCCTTCGAGACACAACCTGACCGCTGCTCCTCAGGATGAGGGCTGCAGGCGTCAACTTTCCCGAAAGTTCCGGTCATCCCGGCCGAAGCGAAGCGCAGAGCCGGGATCTATTCCGGAGCTTTCCCGAATGAGGTTCAGGCATGGGTCCCGGGTCTCCCTGCGGCCGCCCGGGACGACCTGCATCAAAATGGCGAAGGCGATTGTGCTCGGTTTGCGATTGTTCATGACAATGTTTCCCGCCGGCTTTCGCCGCGAGGGTTCGATGCTAGACGCCATCCGAGGGAGGCGCGGGGCCGAGCGGCGTCGCAGTCGACGGCTGCGTGCCGAATGTCGATGTCGAATTGTCGAAGCAGCGCCACTGGCCGCTGCCCGAGCCCCGCGCGCGGTTCTCTTTTGAGCCTTCGCCGTGTGTTGCGCCCAGCTGGACCGGGGTGCCTGCCCCGAACGACGAAACCCCTCCGCAGCTACTCCGGACCCGCAACGGTCCTTTCGCCACGGACACCGCTCTCCCGCCCGGCCTCATGATGCCTCGCGAAGCCCCCTCGGTTCGGGCGGGACGGGGAGAAGCATACAGCAGGTTTTGGAGGCGGGGATTGATTGGGGAATTGTCCCCGTTGGCTCTGTCTTCAAGAAGGAGAGGCGCGGGGAACCCTCTCCTGTAAGGAGAGGGCAGGGTGAGGTGTAGGCCGTTTGACTAGTGGCGCGAGTGCCAACCGCGCGTTTCGGTTCAAGCCAACGATTCAGCTCCCGAACACCTCACCCCTGCCCCTCTCCTTGCAGGAGAGGGGTTCTGCGGCGTGGTTCTTTGCGCGCTCGGCACGAAGACGTGGATGGTCGGGACAGGCCCGACCATGACGAAAAGGGCAGTGCTTGGGGTTTTGGGGACGCTCAGTCCTGCGCCAGGCTGCCGCGAAGGTTGCGGGAGGCGGGCATCAGCGCGGCGAGGCGGGCGTCGCTCTTCGGCGCGGTGAAGGCTCCTGCGGTCTTCCTGGGCATGCCGAGATCGTAAGGCCGGCTCGGCGGCAGCGGCGCATTGGCGACGAGATTTGCGGCCGGGCTTGCGGATGCGGCGACGGCCGGCGCGGGCGTGACCGGCGCGAAGGCCAGCGGCGCGGTCGCGAAGGAAGTCGAACCGGTGGAGGCGGTGGTGGCGAGAGGCGCCGGCGCGGAGACCGCGGCGAGCTGATAGCTCGGCTCCTCGATGCGCCGCCGCTCGGGGCGCTCGCCCTTGACGTAGAAGGCGTTGCCGCCTGCCACCGTCACATAATGCATGTTGGCATAGGAGAAGCGCAGGCCGGCCATGTGGAAGTGCTTGGCGTTTCCGACGGCCTCGTTGCGCTTTCCATTCAGGATCGCTTCGGCGGCGGCCTCGGCCCTGGGCAGGTCGCGGGCAACCATCTGACGGGTCAGCACGCCGGCGGCGAACTGGCGCGGCGCACCGACGACGCCGCAGATCGTCTCAGGGTAACGCGGCGATCCGACCCGGTTCATCACCACCGTGCCGACGCCGAGCAGGCCCGCATCGCTCGAGCGGTTCGATTCGAAATACATCGCGCGGACGAGGCATTCCTTCTCGCGCGGGTCGGCCTTGGCCAGCTCGATGGCGCGCTTGCGGGTCTCGTGCGGCTGCTTTGCCGCTGCCGTGGGGGCGGTCGAGGCGGTCTCGACAGGCGACATGCTGCAGGCGCCCAGAGCCGGCGCGGCCAGTGAAATCAGAAGCGGGATCGCCTTGCGGCCGTAGCGGCTCATACCGGTGAAACGGACAGCATTTGCAGCGATCGCGGTCCGCTTCATGCGGTCATCTCCTGATTGCGGGGTCTGGCCTGCCTCAGGCGGCGGGCCATAGTCACCGGAAAGGAATCCGGAAACTCTTAACAGAAAGTTAATTTCGGAAGGAAGAGGCAAAGGCGCGCGATGGCGGGTTGATCCTCAATGCGGCGAGGCTCTTCGCCTGTTCGTGCGCTCGGACGGTCATCTACCCGGTAATGCACAGTGCGATCAAGGTCGCCGCGCCGAACGCCCCGCCTG
>JAKFDB010000189.1:0-13671 GCA_036676315.1 Bradyrhizobiaceae bacterium | reverse complement strand
TGGACGAGAGGCTGAAGACCTTGCGGATGATGGCGTTGACGGTGGCGACGATGACGGCCAGCAGGATCAGCCAGGCGACCTTCTTGCCGATCTGGCTGTTGACCTTGTCGATCACGCGGCTGAGCGCGAGTGGTCCTTCCACTGCCGTCCTCCCTGACATCTCTGATTATGGCGGGACTATGCGCCAGATGAAGGGCGGTTATACCAATGCTACATGCCGCGCAAGATTATCCAATAGGCGGTACTGCGGCTCAGCGGCCGGTCTCGAGGCGGCCGAAGCGCAGGGAGAACAGCGCGACGACCAGCATGAGCCACATCATCGCCATCAGCGATTGCGGCCAGATCGTTACCGCCGCGCTGATCACGATCGTCGCCAATGCGCCGGAGCCGAGCTGGACGGCGCCCATCAGCCCGGCGGCCGAGCCGGCAAGCTCGGGCTTGGCCGAGAGGGCAGACGCGGTCGCCCCCGGTATCGTCAGCCCGTTGCCGATGGCGTTGAGCGCGAGCGGCAGGAACAGGGTGAGCGGCGTCCAGTATGGCGTAAACGAGACGGCGAGAGCGACCGTCATTGCCACGAACGAGATCGCCAGGCCGATGCGGATCATCCGCGCCGTGCCGATTCGCATCGCGAGCCGGGACATCGCGAAATTGCCGATCATGTAGCCGAAGGCGTTCAGGATGAAATAGGCGCCGTAGACGTCCGAGCCGCGCCCCATGGTCTCGACGACGATGAAGGGCGCCGCCGCGATGAAGGCGAAGAAGGAGGCGGACGTCATCGTCAGCGCGATGACGTCGACGATGAAGGCGCGGTTGGAGGCAAGCTCCGGAAAAGCGCGGAAAATGCCGAGCAGCGAGGTGCGGACGCCGACGCTGGGCGCGGTCTCGGGCAGGCGCCAGGCCGTCAGCGCCAGCGTCACCACCCCGGCCGCCGTCATCGCCCAGAAGATCATGCGCCAGCCGAACCAGGTCTCGACATGGCCGCCGACATAGGGCGCGATCATCGGGGCGACGACCATGACCATGGTCACCGAGGCGATCTGGCCAGCCGCCTCGTCGCGGCTCGACGTGTCGCGGATGATGGCGCGCGCCAGGGCGAAGGTCGTGCCGGCGCCGGCCCCTTCCAGAACCCGCGAGAACAGCAGCGCCTCGGTGCTCTCCGCCATGGCTCCGAGCGCCGAGCCGAGGATGAAGACGGCGATGCCGGCGAGCACGCAGGGGCGTCTGCCGAAGCGGTCCGATAGCGGCCCGACGACGAGCTGCGTCAGGGCGACGGCGACGAGGAACAGCGTCAGCGTCAGCTGGATCGTGGCGTAGCTGGCGGAAAAGCCGCGCGCCAGCGCCGGGGTCGCCGGAGCGACCATGTTGAGCGCGATCGGCTGCAGCGCTGAAATCGCGACCAGGATCAGCAGGGCGGGGCGCTTCGGATTCATAGCGGCATGCTGGCGTCGGGTTTCAGTCGGGAATCGGGACGTACGCGCTGGCGGTGCAGCGTGTACAAGCCGCTGCCGACGATCAGTGCGATGCCGGCGAAGGCCACAGGATCGGGCGTCTGGCCCCAGATCAGGTAGCCGAGGATGACGGCGAAGACGACGACGGAGTAGCGATAGCCCGCGACCACGCCGACATCGGTCTGGCGGAAGGCGCGGATGATGCAGAGGCTCCCGCCGGAGACGAGCAGCGATGCCAGCGCCAGATAGAGCATCTCGATCCGCCAGGCCGGTTGCCAGACTTCGAAGGTCCCGAGGCCTAGCGACACGATTCCGCCCATGGCGATGGTGGTCAGGGCGATGATGGTGCCCGGGATGTCGGTGTTGATCCAGCGGGTCAGCACGTCGCGCATCGCGGTCAGTGCCGCACTGGCGAGAGCGAGCAGGGCGGCGAATTCGAAGCCGCCGGCATCCGGCCGGATCACGACCAGCACGCCGAGGAAGCCGACGGCGAGCGCTGCGGTACGCCGCCAGCCCACCGTCTCGAGCCGTAGCAGCACCGCCAGAACCACGATCAGCAGCGGTGAAACCATGCCGATCGCAGTGACGTTGGCGAGCGGCAGCAGGCCGAGCGCCCAGATGAAGCTCAAGGCCGCCGAGGCGTCGAGCAGTCCGCGCAGCAGCAGGATGGGCCGCAGCCCGGAAGCGAGCTTGCGCCAGTCGCCGAGGATGCCGATGAGCGCCAGGGCGATGACCAGGGCAAAGCAGGTGCGCAACGCCACTGC
Source organism: Bradyrhizobiaceae bacterium (assembly GCA_036676315.1). GTDB lineage: Bacteria > Pseudomonadota > Alphaproteobacteria > Rhizobiales > Beijerinckiaceae > Allobosea. The sequence continues at coordinate 11,459 of JAKFDB010000189.1, read as the reverse complement.
CTGGCCCGGCGGGAAGGCAGCACGCGCAAGCTTCATCAGCGCGTCGTTGCCGACGAACAGCGCCATCCCCGCCACCATGGCGAAGATCCCGCTGCGGTTCTGGGCGGCGGTGGCCAAGGTAGGCTCCAGTCCGGTCGGTCGACTCAGGCGCCGAAGCGGGCGAGAGCGAAGGGAGAGAGATCGAAGGGCGTCCGGCCGCCGGCCGAAGGACTGCCGCAATCTAGTCCGGCGTGCCGGGCAGGGTCCATGCCTGTGGCGGGGGCAGCTGCATGCGCATGGCGGGAGGCAAGATGGTGCAGGGCTTGCGGAATCCCGCTTCGGGCCGGCACCGGGAACAGGGTTTGTTAACCATGTCTGCGGCATAGCTTGCAGGTACGCGTATTTCCGGGATCGGCCTATGCTTGCTCGCTCAGTCCGGCGTCTGTTGGGCCGTGACGGCCCTGCCGCGCCGGTCGCGGGACCGGCCGAGCCCATCCCCGCACCGGCGCAGCCGGCGCCGCAGGTCGAGCCACCGCTTGGCGAAGCCATCAACGAACTCGAGAACGACGTCGTGGCCGCCATGCGCCGGCTCAATGACGGGCTCGACCGCGCCGAGGAGTTCTCCGCGCGCTCGGAGGCGCGTTCGCGCGAGATCCATGGCGGCATGGCCGATCTGCGCGACGTCACCTTCACCGCCAGCGCCAATTCATCGGCGCTCGCCAGCGCGACCGTTCAGGTTTCCGAAGCGGCGGAACGCGTCGGTGCCTCGATGATGGGCGCCAGGGACATGCTCGACGCAGCTGCTACCCGCGCTGCCGAGGCAACCCAGATGATGAGCGATCTGGCGCTGGCGACCAGCGAGATCCGCTCGATCGTCGATGCCATCGCCGAGATCGCCCGCCAGACCAATCTGCTCGCCCTCAACGCCACCATCGAGGCCGCCCGCGCCGGCGAGGCGGGGCGTGGTTTTGGGGTGGTGGCGCAGGAGGTGAAGTCGCTCTCGCTCGAGGTCCGCGACGCCGTCGCGGACATTCGCGGGCGGGTCGACCGGCTGAACCAGACGGCGCAAGGCTCTGCTGCCTTCGTCAGCGACGCGTTCCGGCTGGTCAGCGACGTCAATCCCGTCATGGCGACGATCGGCGAAGCCTCGCATGAGCAAGCCGCGGCGGCCGCCGAGCTTTCGCGCTCCGCCGAGGTCACGGCGCGCTTCATCGAGACCGTCCAGCACCGGGTCAGCGACATCGACCGGGTCGCGCTCGCCGCTGCCGACGAGAGCGCCGGCGCGCGCCGGGCCCTCTCGGAGGGCGCGCGCCAGGCTGACGGCCTGCTCGAGCGCTTCGTCCCGACCTTGCGCCAGACCCTGTTCGCCGACCGGCGCCGGCATGACCGCTTCCCGGCCGAGTTTTCGGCCAGGCTGGCGGTCGCGGGCGAGGACTTCACGCTGCAGACCATCGATCTCGGCTTTGGCGGGACGCTTCTCTCCGGGGGCGAGGATTTGCGCCTGCCATTGGGTGCTCGCGGCGAACTCACCATCGACGGCCTGCCGGCGCTGACCTGCCGGGTCAAGGCGAAGAGCGATCTTGGCCTGCATATCGGCTTCGACATCGCCTTCGATGCCGATGACGGCGAGGGCCAGGCTGCGCTGCGTCAGCGCCTGGCCGAGGTCGAGGACGGCTACCGGCCGCTGATCGAACGGGCCCAGCTGTTTTCGCGGCAGGTCACGCTGCTGTTCGAGGATGCCCTGAGCCGGCGTCGGCTGAGCGAGGACGAGCTCTTCGACACCGACTATGTCGCGCTGCCCGATACCGAGCCCCGGCAATTCACCAATCGTGCGCTGCAGGTGCTGCAGGCGATCCTGCCGCCGGTGCTGGCGGAGATGCTGAAAAGCGATTCGCGCCTGGTCTTCGCGGTGGCGATCGACCGCAACGGCTACATCCCGGTGCATCACCCGCAGTACTCGCAGCCGCAGCGTCCGGGCGATCGCGATTGGGACCCGGCCTATAGCCGAGACCGCCGCATCTTCGACGATCGCGCCGGCATCATGGCGGCGCGGTCGACCAGGCCATTCCTGGTGCAGTCCTATCATCGCGACATGGGTGCCGCCGGCACCCAGCTGGTGCGTGAGGTCGATGCGCCATTGCGCATCAACGGGCGTCATTGGGGCGGCGTGCGCATGGCCTACCGGATGTGAGGCGGCGCCGCGGCCGGGCTGCCGGCCGCCTCAGCGCCGGCCCGCCGCCAGGATCTCGTCGATCAGCCGCTGGGAGCTCAGCGCTTCCTCGCCGGTGACCACGGGCTGGCCGCCGCTCTCGATGGCATCGAGGAAGTTCGCGATCACCGCCCGGTGCGCATCATGCGGGAAGTCCATGATGTTGGCGCCGCTGCCGGTGCTGCCCTCGGCTTCCACGACCTCGCTGCGCCCGTCGAGGAAGGAAAGCTGCAGCCGCCCGCCCGCGAGCGCTGCATGGCCCTTGCGGCCGATGATCTCGATGCGCTCGGGGTGGCCGGGATAGGCGGCGGTGGTGGTGACCAGGGTCGCCGGCGCACCATTGCCGGTCTCGAGCAGCGCGCCGACATAGTCCTCGGTCTCCATCCTGTGCAGGCCGGTGGTGCGGACCTGCGCCGCGACCACTTTCCTGACGCCGATCAGCGAGCGGAAGAGATCGAGCGAGTGGATCGCCTGGGTCAGCAGCACGCCGCCGCCGTCGCGGGCGATGGTGCCGCGACCAGGCTCGTCGTAATAGGCCTGGGGCCGCCACCATGGCACCTGCAGCAGCGCGGCCTCGACCTCGCCGAGCTCGCCGCCGTCGAGCGCCGCCTTGAGGCGCAGGCTCGCCGGCCGGAAGCGATGCTGGAGCATGACGGCGAAGACCTTGCCGGAGCGCTGCGCCGCCGCGACCAGCTGCTCGCCGCGCGCGACCGTCAGTTCGAGCGGCTTCTCGACCAGAACATGCTTGCCGGCGGTGAGGCAGCACGCCGAGACCTCGAGATGGCTCGATGGTGGGGTCAGCACGATCACCGCTTCGACGCTCGCATCGGCGAGAACGGCCTCGATATCGGTCGTGCCGGGGAAGGGAAACTGCTGGCGGTAGGCGGCGAGGCGCTCGCGGGAGCGGCTGGCGACCCAGCGCACGTCCGCCCGCTCGGCGAGATCGACGAGGCTGCGCGAATGGGGCAGGGAAGCCGGCCCGAGGCCGATGACGGCGACGCCGATCTTGCGTGTCACTGGCTTTCTGTCCTTCTCGGCGGCAGGCGAACGGCCCGGTCCTGTGCGTGCAAAGCGAGGCGGCAGACGGTGAACATGTGCTGCTGCGCCGCCGCGGTTTCGGTGCGGTCGGCGATGTCGGCGATCAGATTGCTGAAATAGGTCAGCTTCTCGCCGGAGGCGTCGATATGGCGCGTGCCGGCGCCGTCGACGAGGAAGAGATGGTCGGTCCCCGGCCGCCCGGCGATGTCGACATATTTGCGCAGCTCGATCGTGCCCCTGGTTCCAAGGATGGTCAGGCGGCCATCGCCCCAGGCCGGCAGCCCGTCGGCGGTGAACCAGTCGACGCGGATGAAGCCGGAGGCCCTGTCGCTGCGCAGCAGCACCTCGCCGAAATCCTCGTAATCCGGTAGGTCGGCCTCGCCGAAATGGCCGATGCCGGAAGCGACGATCTCGGCATCCTGCGAGCCGGTGAAGTGCAGGAACTGGTCGATCTGGTGCGAGGCGATGTCGGCGAGGATGCCGCCCGCCTGGGTCTTGTCGAAGAACCAGTCCGGTCGGATGGCGCGGTTCAGCCGGTGCGGGCCCAAGCCCACGGTCTGCACCACGCGCCCGATCGCCCCGTCCGCGATCAGCTTGCCGGCGACGATGGTCGAAGGCACGACGAAGCGCTCCGAGAAGCAGACCGAGAAGATCCGGCCCGTTTCGGCGACGGCCGCCTCGACCTGCGCGAGCTGGGCGAAGGAGGTCACGCCCGGCTTGTCGACCATCACATCCTTGCCGGCGGCCATCGCCTTCACCGCCAGGCCGGCCCGTTCAGACGGGATACCGGCGCAGACGATCAGGTCGATCGCGGGATCGTCGAGCAGGCGCGCGCCTGCAACCTCCTTGAGCGCGGGAAAGCGCTCGCGGAAGCCTGCCAGCACGCGCGGATCGCTGGTCTGCGGCTCGAAGCCGACGCAGTGCGCGCCGGCTTCCAGGAGACCACCGACCATATGGTAGATATGGCGGTGGTCGAGGCCGATGGCGGCGAAGCGCATCTTACGTGCGCATCCTACTTGGGCGCGTGCCCGACGCCGATCTCCTGGTCCCAGCGCCGGAAGGCGGCGACCAGGCGCTCTGGGGTCAGCGGCGGCCGCGTCGGCAGGCTGCCGATCAGCCCGTCATATTCGGGCCGGCCGTATTCCGTGATGACGTCCTGGCTCTCCTTCGGTGCCATGGCGAGGGTCACGCCCTTTACCGCCGGGCCCGGATAGAAATAGCCCTTGTCATAGGTCGCGGCCTGCGCCTCGGGCTTCAGCATGTGGGACATCAGCGCCAGGATTACCGGGATCTTCGCCGCGGCGACGCCCTTGGGGATGCACATGAACTGGGTGTCGGGAATCCAGTGCGTATTGGCGAGGACGAAGACCTTGGCTTCCTTCGGCACGATACCAAGCGCCCGCGGGTTGATGTCCCAGCCCAGAGTCGAGACGATGACGTCGCGCGTGCCTTCGCCGAGCTCCTTCATCGTCGGCGTGGTGCCGCCGGGATAGTAGTCGATGCCGGTGCCGAGCTCCTTGAGATAGGCCCAGCTCTTGGCCCAGCCATTCATCGGATCGCTCGGGTCGCTGTCGCCGAGGATGTAGGGCAGGCCCTGCAGGAAGGTCCAGCCGGGGCCGGAATTGAGCGGGCGGGCATAGGTGAAGCGGTTCGGGTTCTGCTTGACGTAGGCGAGGAACTCCTCGGCCGTCTTGGGCACGGTCTTCAGCCGGTCGGCGGCATATTCGAACAGCGGGCCCGACGGCGAGTAGACCACCGCGACACCTTCGTTCTGGCCGAAATTGCGCTGCATCATCAGCGCCTGCTCGTGATAGACCTCCTCGGCCTTGGGCAGGGCGGCGGTGTGCGACTTCCAGACGTCGATCCAGAGGCCCTGCTGGATGCCGTCCGACATCGCGCCTGGCCCGGTCAGCACCATGTCGATGTCGACGCGGTTGGCGTCCTGCTGCGCCTTGAGCTTGGCCGGCAGTTCCGGCGAGGGAGCGCGCGAAAAATTCAGGCGCGAGATCAGCTTCGGATTGTCCTTGGCGAATTTCTCGATCGACATCTGCGTCAGCTGCAGATTGCCGGCGACGTCGATGATGTTGAGTGCCACCGGGCTCGCCGGCATCGCGCTCTGGGCGAAGGCGCCGGTCGCCTGAAGCGCGGCGAGGCTGGATGCGCCGGCGATGACGCCGCGCCGTGTCGGATTGGCCATGTCTTCTCCCCGTTCCTGGCCTGCTGTCGGCGTCGCCGGGTGGCGGCGGCTCGCGGCCTTGACATGTATACTAGTGCACCAGTCTCGCGGCAGGCAAGATGCGGCGGGAGCAGGACGGTGATGCGCGGCGCTGGAGCGGAGCCTGCCGGTCGGCACGACATCACAATGTCGAGCCGCCTGCTGCGGGCTGTTTCAGCCATTCGGCAGCACTGAAGCGCAGCATCTGCCAATATCGGAACTCGGGCTGCCATCCGAAAGCCTACATCTACGGCTTAGCTGGCGATGCCCTACGCTCGCAGATAGGCGGAAAACTCGCGACGCTGAGCCTGTTGCCTGATATGGGTGGCCTGAGCGCTGTCTGGTCATCGAATGGTGGTTGTGATGCGCGAAGAGTTTTCAACTCATCCGCACGCTCATCGTAGGCTCGCGGCTATTCTCGCGGCGGACATCGCTGGCTATAGCCAGATGATGGGCCACGACGAGGAAGGGACAGTTCGTCGGCTGAAGCACGTTCGCCGCGAGATCGTCGATCCCACGCTTGAAGAGCATTACGGCAAGCTCATAAAGAGCACCGGCGATGGCTTCCTTGCCATGTTCGACAGCCCGCTCGAAGCCGTGAGATGCGCGATCGTCATTCAGCAGTCCGTGGCAGCACGGAACACTGGTCTGCCGCGCGAGTACTGGCTGCAATACCGGATCGGCGTGAATTTAGGCGATGTCATCGTTGAACCGGACGATGTCTTTGGTGACGGCGTCAACATAGCCGCCCGGTTGGAGGCTCTGGCGACACCCGGTGGCGTTTATATTTCGGGTGGCGTCTACGAGCAGATCAAGAACAAGCTCGTCTGCGGGTATCAATCGCTCGGTGACGAGAAGCTGAAGAACATCACCGATCCTGTTCGTATCTACCGTGTGTTATCCGACCCCGCCTCGTTCACCAGCGCGACGAAAGCCAGACATTCTTTTCTGGTCCCTGCGGTGATCGCGGCGGGTTTTGCGCTGGTTGCCGTCGGCCTCTACGCCATCGACGACTTGCCAGTCGGCGGGAAGCCAAGCCTGGTGGCTGTCGAACGGTTCCCGCAATGGGTGCCCGTCCCGCTGACCTCCGTCGCAAGTCGACCTGCACCTCCCGCACGCGGCGAGCCGCCAGCAAGCAACAATGCGGAAGCGGCCAAGCCTTCGGCGCCATCGGCCGATCCTGCACCGGGCGTCCCGGCTTCAGATCCACAGGTCGCGATTGCGGCGCCTAATCTTCCTGCCGCGCGGATGATCCAGACAGCTTCCGGCTTCCGCGACTGCGAGACTTGCCCCGAGATGATCCGGATACCCGGCGGGACGTTTCGGATGGGCAGCGACGAAGACCCTTCGGAGCAACCGCTCCGGACCGTGACCATCGCGCCGTTCGCGATCGGTCTGTCTCCCATCTCCGTCGCCGAGTGGAACCGGTGTGCGGCGGCAAAAGCCTGCAGCGTGGCGCTCGACGGAAGTGACACAGCGCCGGCCCGCAATCTGAGCTGGCTCGATGCCAAGCAATATGTCGACTGGCTCGCGCAATCGACGGGCAAGCCTTACCGTTTGCCGAGCGAAGCGGAGTGGGAATACGCCGCCAGGGCGGGGACCTCGACCCGCTTCTGGTGGGGGCGCGAGCTCGAACCCGGCAAGGCCAATTGCAGGGACTGCGGCGCCGCCCAAGATCCTAGGGCTCCGATGCCGGTCGGCAGTTTTGCACGCAATGCATTCGGTGGCGCCGATTTCGGAGGCGGAGTCGCGCAGTGGGTGGCCGATTGCTGGCTGCCCAATTACCGGGATGCGCCTGCCGATGGCTCTCCACGAACGGCTGAGAATTGCCGCGAGAACGTCTTGAGAGGCGGCTCCTGGCGAAGCAACGCTGCTTCCGTCAGGCCGGCGAGCCGAACCCATTACGATACGGGAGTCCGTTACCCCGCACACGGATTCAGGATAGCTCGCTCGCTCTGAAGGAGGGTTCCATGGGCCGATCAGCCGGCAGCATCTTGTTTGCTTTCGCTGTCGTCAGCCTTTTCCTTCCGGGAGCCCTGGCGCAGACCGCACCGGCCCCAAAGCCTTCCACACCGCAGCGAGCGCCTGCGCCGGATGCGCGCCTGTACATCATCTATCCCTGGGACGGAGCGCAGATCCGCGGCGAGCTCTGGGTGCGATTCGGCCTGCGAAATATGGGCGTGACGCAGGCCGGCAGCTCCGCCCCGAATGCCGGGCATCACCACCTCCTGGTCGATGTCACCGAGGAGATCGATCCGGAAGAGCCGATTGCGACGGACAACAAGCATCTTCACTTCGGTGCGGGCCAGACGGAAGCGAGGCTCGAGCTGCCGCCTGGAAAACATACCCTCCAACTGGTGCTCGGCGACCCGGAGCACAGGCCATTCAAGCCGATGCTCATCTCAAAGAAGGTGACCATAACCGTGTTGCCGGCGGCGCCGGCGAAGACCTCGAAGAAGGCCAGTGGGAAGGGTACTTAGGAGGACGAGAAACCGCTCCTGACGGTCGACCTCGGCGATTGCCGGGGCTCCGCCGCTCCCTACAAGGCGGCTCCGCGCACGCATTGATGCCAGGGGGCAGCACGACGCGGTTACGAGTCAGGTCGACCACGTCTTCTCCCGCTTCTGGCTGCTTTGAGCTTCGCAGGGTGGTGCCGCCTGCAATCATGCAACTGTAAGGTTGCGTGATGCGGGAGATTGGTGCAGTCTCTCGGAGTGGACCTTGAGCCGATCTTCAAAGCCCTGGTCGATCCGACACGTCGTCGCTTGCTCGATGAGCTCGACCAGCGGGACGGGCAGACGCTGTTCGAGCTGCACGTCCGGCTGATCAGCTGGCACGGAGCGGCCCTCTCGCGCCAGGCACTCTCCAAGCACCTTGCCGTGCTGGAGGAGGCACGGCTCGTCCGCACCGAGTGGAAGTGGCGGTCGAAGCACCACTTCCTGGAGCGAGAGCCGCTGCGCCGGCTCTGGCGCATCTGGCTTGGCCCACTGGCCGAGCGCCCAACGGAGGGAGAGAGCCTTGAAGATCGTGCTGACGAGCGTGCTGGTCGATGATCAGGCGAAGGCGCTTGCCTTCTATCGCGATGTGCTGGGCTTCGCGCCGAAGCACGACATCCCAATGGGCGAGCACCGCTGGCTGACCCTGACCTCGCCAGGCGATACGGATGGGGTGGAACTGCTCCTCGAGCCGGACGGGCACCCGGCCGCGAAGCCGTTCAAGGCGGCGCTCGTGGCCGATGGCATCCCCTACACTTCGTTCGCCGTCGATGATGTCCATGCCGAGCATGCACGTCTCGCCGCCGCGGGCGTTCGCTTCACCCAGCCACCTGTCGCCATGGGGCCTGTCTCCACTGCCGTGTTCGACGATACCTGCGGCAACCTGATCCAGATCGCCCAACGGCACTGACCGACCCAAACGTGCGCGCGAGGGACCGAAGGTGGTTGCGCCGGCGCCTCAGTACGGGGTGGCCCGATAGTCAGACGCGAACCGATCCCGCCTCAGCCGCCGGTCACGCTCATATGCCGGCCGACCGCCGCCCTCGGTCGCCTGCGGTCGATGACGAAGTCGTGGCCCTTGGGCTTGCGCGAGATCGCCTCTTCCATGGCCCGGTAGAGCAGGGCGTCGTCGCTCGAGGCGCGGATGGGGCTACGTAGGTCGGCTGCGTCCTCCTGGCCGAGGCACATATAGAGCGTGCCGGTGCAGGTCAGGCGCACCCGGTTGCAGCTCTCGCAGAAATTATGGGTCATCGGCGTGATGAAGCCGAGCAGCCCCCCGGTCTCGGCGACCTTGACGTAGCGCGCCGGCCCGCCGGTCCGGTAGGGATCGTCGGCCAGTGTGTAGCGGTCCATCAGCCTTGCGCGCACCACCGAGAGCGGCAGGAACTGGTCGAGCCTGGCAGGCTCGATCTCGCCGAGCGGCATCACCTCGATCAGCGTCAGGTCCATGCCGAGCCCGTGGGCCCATTGCATCAGCCCCTCGATCTCATCCTCGTTGACGCCCTTCAGCGCGACCGCATTGATCTTGACGCGCAGGCCGGCGGCGCGCGCCGCCTCGATGCCGGCCAGCACCTTGGAAAGGTCGCCCCAGCGCGTGATCTTGCGGAACTTGTCGGGGTCGAGCGTGTCGAGCGAGACGTTGACGCGGCGGACGCCGCAGGCGGCGAGCTCGGTGGCATAGCGGGCGAGCTGCGAGCCATTGGTCGTCAGCGTCAGCTCGTCGAGCGCGCCCGAGGTCAGGTGGCGCGAGAGCGAACGGAACAGGTTCATGATGTCGCGCCGGACCAGCGGCTCGCCGCCGGTGATGCGCAGTTTGCGCGTCCCGCGCGAAACGAAGGCCGTGGCGACACGGTCGACTTCTTCCAGCGTCAGCAGGTCGCGCTTGGGCAGGAAGGCCATATCCTCGGACATGCAGTAGACGCAGCGGAAATCGCAGCGATCCGTCACCGAGATGCGTAGATAGGAGATGTCGCGACCGAACGGGTCGGTCAGCGGCGCGCGCGTCAACGGCTTTAGCGGATCGTGCAGCACGAAAGCTCTCGTCCCCTGCTGGTCATGGCGGCGGCGCGTGGCGGGATGCGCCGGCTCTTCCGTTGATATAGGCAGAGAGCATCGCCACGGCTACGGGCGAGTCAAGCGTGCGCAAGGCCGCATCCGGCTCCGGGGAACACGAAGATGTCAGATTGGCCGAGCGAGATCAGGTTGTCGAAGGACCGCCGCACCCTGCACGTCACCTTCGAGAGCGGCGAGAGCCATGCCATTTCTGCCGAATTGCTGCGTGTCGAGAGTCCGTCCGCCGAGGTCCAGGGCCATGGCCCGACGCAGAAGCAGACGGTGCCAGGCAAGCGCGAGGTCGAGATCCTCAAGGTCGAGCCGGTCGGCCACTACGCCGTCCGGCTGACCTTCGACGACATGCACGACACCGGCATCTATGGCTGGGACTATCTGCGCGAGCTTGGCCGCGATGGCGAGGCCAAGCTCCAGGCCTATCTCGACGCGCTCGCGGCGAAGGGGCTGTCGCGCGAGCGCGTGCGGCGAGGGTAGGCGCGGCCGTTTTGAATGCCTGCGCAAAGGCTGGCTGGCATCCATCGGAGGTCGCCGTGTTGAAGACTGCAAATGATGCGCGCTTCTGGGATCGGGCGGCGAGCAAGTACGCGGCCGATCCGATCGCGGATTCCGCGGCTTACGAACGCACCCTGGAGCGCACGCGGCACTATCTCAAAGGCAGCGATACGGTCTTCGAATTCGGGTGCGGCACGGGCACGACGGCGCTCAGGCTTGCATCTGACGTCAGGCGCATCGTGGCGACCGACATATCGGCGAAGATGATCGCGATCGCCGAAGAGAAGGCAGCAGCCGCAAATTGCGCCAATGCCGAGTTCCAGGTCGCGACGCCCGGCGCGATGCCTGACGCGGACGGGACGTTCGACGCGGCTCTCGGCTTCAACGTCCTGCATCTGATGGCCGGGCGCGAGGCGGCCCTGAGGGACATCCATCGGATGCTGAAGCCCGACGGGATCTTCATTTCCAAGACGCCGTGCCTCGGGGAAATGAACCTGCTCGTGCGCCTCGCGGTGCCGCTGATGCAGTTCGTCGGCAAGGCCCCCTATGTGAGCTCTCTCGACGCGAAAGAACTGGAGCGCGAGATCGCGGCGGCGGGCTTCGAGATCATCGAGCGAGGGCGTCACGCCTCGCGCGGCAAGGATGCGCGGCCGTTCCTGGTGGCAAGGAAACGGTGACGGAGGGGGCGCGGTGCCGAGACGGAGCTGGGGCGCGCGGCCTCGCCACATCGATCTGCCTTATGTCGGCAACCCAACCCATGCGCGACTCTGCCGTTGCGTTCGCAAGCCCATTTTCTTCCGCTGCTGTTCTGCCAGCGCAAACACAAAACAGAAAAGGCCGGCGTAGCGCCGACCTTTTTGCAAACTCTGCTGACCTCTCGGCTCAGCGGGCGACGACGACCCGGGTGCCGACCTTGGCGCGCTCGTAGAGGTCGATCACGTCGTCGTTCAGCATGCGGATG
>JAKFDB010000188.1:0-10694 GCA_036676315.1 Bradyrhizobiaceae bacterium | reverse complement strand
TTCGGAGGTCGAAGCCGAGATCCAGGCGCAGCTCACCACGCTGATGGAAGGCAAGACGGTGATCGCCATCGCCCACCGGCTCTCGACCATCGCGGCGCTCGACCGGCTGATCGTGCTCGACAAGGGCAGGATCGTCGACAGCGGCAGCCACACCGAGTTGGTCGCGCGCGGCGGCCTCTATGCCCGGCTCTGGGCCCGCCAGTCGGGCGGCTTCCTGGCGCTGGCGGACAGCGACCAAATCCCGGCCTGAGCCAGCCGCACGGCGGGGTTGCTGCAACGCGACAGGCTGCGGCGCGAGCGACAGTAGACTTCATCAAAACTGCATGCCAAAGAGCCCCGAGCCGACAAGCTGCCTCACGGCGGCATGACGCTGGCGTTCGCATGACGGACGCAGGACATTGTTTGAGCCGGCAGGGCCGGCGGCCGAGTAGGGAACTGGATCGTGGCGCACGCGACCGAGACGACAGGCACCGAGACCACCCGCCGCGACTTCCTGATGCTGGCGACCGGGGCTGTAGGCATCGTGGGCACGGGCGCTGTGCTCATCCCGCTGATCAGCCAGCTGGCTCCCGACGCGGAGACGGTCGCCGCCGGCGCCCCGATCGACCTCGATCTCGCGCCGATCGCCGAGGGACAGGCGATCAAGCTGTTCTGGCGTGGCAAGCTGGTCTTCGTGCGGCACCGCACCAAGAAGGAGATCGACGAGGCGCGCGCGGTCAATGTCGCGACTCTGCCCGATCCGCAGACCGACCAGGCCCGTGTCAAGGAAGGCCATGAGCAGTTCCTCGTCGTCTACGGCAACTGCACCCATCTCGGTTGCGTGCCGCTCGGCAATGCGCCGGGCGACCCGAAGGGGGATTTCGACGGCTGGTTCTGCCCCTGCCATGGCTCGCACTACGATTCGTCGGGCCGTATCCGCAAGGGGCCTGCGCCGCTGAACCTTCCCATTCCGCCCTACGCGTTCACAGCGGATACCAAGATCAAGATCGGCTGAGCCTGAATAAACGGGCGAAGACGGCATTCAGCGGATTTGAGAGAGCTTGAGGCAAGCAGCATGAGCGGTCACAGCACCTATCAACCGAAGACGGGTATCGAGCGTTGGCTCGACGCGCGCCTGCCGATCGTGCGGCTGGCTCACGATTCGGCGGTGTCCTATCCGGTGCCGCGCAACCTCAACTATCTCTGGACCTTCGGCGGCATCCTGATGTTCATGCTGGTGGCGCAGATCGTCACCGGCATCGTCCTGGCGATGCACTACACGCCGCATTCGACGATGGCCTTCAACTCCGTCGAGCACATCATGCGCGACGTGAACTATGGCTGGCTGCTGCGCTACCTGCATTCCAACGGCGCCTCGATGTTCTTCGTCGCCGTCTACGTCCACATCTTCCGTGGCCTCTATTACGGCTCGTACAAGGCGCCCCGCGAGGTGCTCTGGATCCTCGGCGTCGTCATCTTCCTCCTGATGATGGCCACCGCCTTCATGGGCTACGTCCTGCCCTGGGGTCAGATGTCGTTCTGGGGTGCCACCGTCATCACCAACCTGTTCTCGGCCCTGCCGGTGATCGGCGAGACGATCGTCACCTTCCTGTGGGGCGGCTACTCCGTCGACAATCCGACGCTGAACCGCTTCTTCTCGCTGCACTACCTGCTGCCGTTCATGATCTTCGGCGTGGTGATCCTGCACATCTGGGCGCTGCACGTCGTCGGACAGAACAACCCGACCGGCGTCGAGGTGAAGAACGTCGCCAAGGACACGGTGCCGTTCACCCCCTATGCGACCATCAAAGACCTGTTCGGCATGGTCTGCTTCATCTTCGTGTTCAGCTATTTCGTGTTCTACCAGCCGAACTTCATGGGCCACGCCGACAACTACATCCCGGCGAACCCGGCGGCGACGCCTGCCCATATCGTGCCGGAATGGTACTTCCTGCCCTTCTACGCGATCCTGCGTGCCATTCCCGACAAGCTCGGCGGCGTCCTCGCCATGGGTGGCGCGATCGTGGTCCTCGCCTTCCTGCCCTGGATCGACACCTCCAAGGTCAAGTCGATGACCTACCGCCCGATCGCCCGCCAGTTCTTCTGGGCGTTCCTCGTGGTCTGCATCGCGCTCGGTTATCTCGGTGCCATGCCGGCGGAAGGTGGCTATGTCATCGCCTCGCAGATCTTCACCGTGCTCTATTTCGGCTTCTTCGTGGCGCTGGCGCTGATCGGCATCTTCGAGCGGCCGCGGCCTCTGCCGGCTTCCATCGCGGACTCGGTGCTGGGCAATCTCCAGGGTGGTTCGGGCGCGCGCCTCGGCGCCGCCACCGCCTCCGCACCGAACGCCAAGGGTTGATGAGACCATGCGTATGATCCCGTTCCGTCTCTCGCTCGCCGCCGGCCTCGCCGTCGTGGCGCTGGCCGGCCCGGCCTTCGGCGCGGGCGACCGCATCAAGCCGCCTGCCGAGACCTGGTCCTTCTCCGGCCCGTTCGGCAAGTTCGATCAGGCCCAGCTCCAGCGCGGCTTCAAGGTCGTCAAGGAAGTCTGCGCCAACTGCCACTCGATGAACCTGATCAAGCTGCGCAACCTGTCGCAGCCGGGCGGGCCGGGCTTCACCGCCTCGCAGGTTGCGGCCCTGGCTGCGACCTACACGGTCAAGGATGGCCCCAACGAGGCCGGCGAGATGTTCGACCGGCCGGGCCGTCCGGCGGACGCCTTCCCGGCGCCGTTCCCGAACGAGCAGGCGGCGCGCGCCGCCAATGGCGGCGCCTATCCGCCCGATCTCTCGGTCCTGGCCAAGGCGCGCACCTATGAGCGCGGCTTCCCCTGGTTCGTCTTCGACATCTTCACCCAGTACCAGGAGCAGGGGCCCGACTATATCGCGGCCCTGATGAACGGCTACACCGAGCCGCCGGCTGAACACGCGCCGCTGCTGCCCGGCCAGTACTACAACACCTATATGCCCGGCCATCTGATCGCGATGCCGAAGCCGATCAATGACGGTCAGGTCGAATACCCGAAGGGCCCCGACGGCAAGCCGCCGGTTCCCGAGACGGTGGCGCAGTACGCCAAGGACGTCTCGGCCTTCATGATGTGGATGGCCGAGCCGCATCTCGAGGCGCGCAAGCGCACCGGCATGCAGGTGATGCTGTTCCTGATCATCTTCGCGGGGCTGCTCTACTACACCAAGAAGAAGGTCTGGTCGCGCCTGCCCGACCACGCCTCGGTGCACTGAGCTTATCCAGCCTTCGAGATTGAGAGCCCCGGCAACGGGGCTCTTTTCGTTTGTGCAGAGGGCTGTGGACGCTGCTCCCGCTGGCCGACGGGCGGTTGCATGCGCGTCACAAACTCCTGATCCTGATCCGGGACGATAGCGGGGACTGACCATGGCTGAAGCGGTTCTGGGGATCATCGGCGGCTCGGGCATCTATGACCTGCCGGGGCTGACCGACCTGCGCGAGGAGCGCATCGAGAGCCCTTGGGGCGAGCCGTCCGATGCATTGCGTTTCGGCCGCATCGGCACGACCCGGATCGTCTTCCTGCCGCGCCATGGCCGCGGCCATGCGATCCCGCCATCGGAGATCAACTACCGCGCCAATATCGACGTCCTGAAGCGCGCCGGCGTCACCGACCTGGTCTCGCTATCGGCCTGCGGCTCCTACAAGGCCGAGCTCTATCCGGGGCTGTTCGTGCTGGTCGACCAGTTCGTCGACCGGACGGCAGGGCGGCAAAGCTCCTTCTTCGGCAAGGGCTGCGTCGCCCATGTCTCGCTGGCGCATCCGGTCGGCCCGGCGCTGCAGGAGAGGATCGCCGAGGCCGCGAAGGCGGAGGAGTTGCCCTTCGTCAATGGCGGCACGCTCGTCACCATGGAAGGCCCGCAATTCTCGACCTATGCGGAATCGCTGACCTATAAGGGGCTTGGCTACGACCTGATCGGCATGACCGCGATGCCGGAGGCCAAGCTCGCCCGCGAAGCCGAGATCACCTATGCGACCGTCGCGATGGTGACCGACTACGATTGCTGGCACGAGGAGCATGAGGCGGTCGATGTCGCCTCGGTGATCGCGGTGCTGCACGAGAATGCGGACAAGGCGCGCCGGCTGGTGGCGCGGCTCGCGGCGGATTTTCCGGTGGAGCGCCAGGCTTGCCCGGTCGGCTCCGACAGGGCGCTGGACTTTGCCATCGTCACCGCCCCGGAGTTCCGCGATCCGGCCCTGGTCGCCAAGCTCGACGCGGTGGCCGGGCGGGTGCTGAAGCCGGCGAGCTGAGCTGCGTCCCCGATCGAGCGACGCGGCACCTATGCCGTTTCCGGCGCGCGCATCCTGCTCTAAGAGGGAGCACCGCAGCCGATGGAAGACCTGATGGACCGGACCTCTTTCTCCGACTTGAAGAACGCGATCCGGACCATTCCCGATCATCCGAAGCCCGGAATCCTGTTCCGCGACATCACCACCCTGCTTGGCGATGCGCGTGCCTTCCGGCGGGCCGTCGACGAGCTCGTCCAGCCCTTCGCGGGGCTGAAGATCGCCAAGATCGCCGGGATCGAGGCGCGCGGCTTCATTCTCGGCGGGGCGGTGGCCCACCAGCTCTCGGCCGGCTTCGTCCCCGTCCGCAAGAAGGGCAAATTGCCCTACCAGACGGTGAGCATGCCCTATTCGCTGGAGTATGGCAGCGACGAGATCGAGGTCCACAAGGACGCCGTCCAGCCCGGCGAGCGCGTGCTGCTCGTCGATGATCTGGTCGCGACCGGCGGCACGGCGGAGGGCGCGGTCAAGCTGCTCTCCTCACTCGGAGCGGAGGTGGTCGCGGCCTGCTTCATCGTCGACCTGCCGGATCTCGGCGGCGCCGACAAGGTCCGCCGGCTCGGCGTGCCGGTGCGGACGCTGGTTTCGTTCGAGGGACATTGAGGCTGGCATGAAGATCGGCGGCAAGGCCTATCGCACGATCTGGCTCGGCGAGGACGGCTGGAGCGTCGAGGTCATCGACCAGACGAAGCTGCCCTTCAGCTTCGAGACCGTCCGTCTTTCGCATGTCGAGGAGGCGGCCGACGCCATCCGCCAGATGACGGTGCGCGGCGCGCCGCTGATCGGCGCGACGGCCGCCTATGGCGTGGCGCTCGCCTTGCGTGCCGATGCCTCCGACCCGGCGCTGGAGCGGGCGCTCGCCCTGCTCGGCGCGACGCGGCCGACGGCGGTCAACCTGCGCTGGGCGCTGGCGCGGATGCGGGAGCGGCTGATCGAGCTGCCCGCGGCGGAGCGCATCGCGGCGGCCTATGCCGAGGCGGCGGCGATCTGTGACGAGGACGTGGCGCTCTGCCGCGCCATCGGCGAACACGGGCTCGGGCTGATCCGCGCGATCGCGGCCGGCAAGCCGGGTAAGCGGATCAACATCCTGACGCATTGCAATGCCGGCTGGCTCGCCACCGTCGACTGGGGCACGGCGCTGGCGCCGATCTATCTGGCGCATGACGAAGGCATCCCGGTCCATGTCTGGGTCGACGAGACGCGCCCGCGCAATCAGGGCGCGGCGCTGACGGCCTATGAGCTCGGCGGCCATGGCGTGCCGCATACGGTGATCAGCGACAATGCCGGCGGCCATCTGATGCAGCATGGCGAGGTCGACATGGTGATCGTCGGCACCGACCGGACGACGGCGACCGGCGATGTCGCCAACAAGATCGGCACCTATCTCAAGGCGCTGGCGGCACACGACAATGGCGTGCCCTTCTATGTCGCGCTGCCTTCGCCGACGATCGACTGGTCGCTGCGCGACGGGGTCGGCGAGATCCCGATCGAGGAACGCTCGGCCAGCGAGGTCACGCATCTGCGCGGGCTGGGCGCGGACGGCCGCCCGGGCAGTTTCCAGGTCACGGCGCCGGGCAGCCCGGCGGCCAACCCGGCCTTCGACGTCACGCCGGCCCGGCTCGTCACCGGCCTCGTCACCGAGCGCGGCGTCGTGCCGGCGAGCTTCGAGGGCCTGAGCCGGCTTTTCCCAGAACTGGCGCAGGAGCGCGCGAAATGACCGAGACCGAACTTCGCCAGCAGATCGTCGAGGTGGCGCAGGCGATCGACCGCGCCGGCTTCTGCCCGTCGAAATCCGGCAATGTCTCGGCGCGCTTCGAGGGCGGGCTGCTGATCACCCCGTCGGGCCTGCCTTATGCGAAGACGAAGGCCGAGGACCTGATCCATCTGGCGCTCGATGGCGCCGTTCTGTCGGGCGCCGGCAAGCCGTCCTCGGAGTGGCCGTTCCATACCGAGATCTACAAGGCGCGCCCGGATGCGCAGGCGATCGTACATACCCATTCGCCGCGCGCGACCGCGCTCGCCAGCGCGCGGCGTGGCATCCCGGCCTTCCACTACATGATCGCGCTTTGCGGCGGCGACGATGTGCGCTGCGCCGAATATGCGACCTTCGGCAGCCCGGAGCTGGCGGCGAATGCCGTCAAGGCGCTGGAAGGCCGCAAGGCGGTGCTGCTCGCCAATCACGGCGTCATCGCGCTCGGCGGCAGCCTTGCCGGCGCTCACACCATCGTCGCCGAGGTCGAGAACCTGGCCGGGCAGTATCTCGACCTGCTGGCGTCGGGACTCAAGCCGGTTATCCTGGATGCGGCCGAGATGGCGCGCGTCTCGGCGAAGTTCTCCGGTTACGGAAAGGTAGGCTGATCTTAAGGACGCGTCTTACTGCTTGTTAAGGCCTCTCGTCTAAGGACGGGAGAATGAAGCTCTCGCGCTATCTGCACGATTCGCTCGACGCCCTGGGTATAGGGGTTTGCGAATACGATGCCGATATGCGGGCCGTGGGCTGGAACAGCACCTTCCTGCAGTTCTTCCCCGAGGACGAAGGCGTGATCTACGTCGGCGAACCCTATGGGGACAATCTGCTGCGCTTCTATCGTGGCCGCCTGCCGCCCGAAGAACTGCCCGACATCGATCGACATGTCGCGGAGGGCGTCGCCCGCCACGAGAACCAGACGCAACCCTTCGAGTTCATCCATCACGGCCGCAAGCTGCGGGCCTCCTCGCTACGCGCGCCCGATGGCGGCCGCGTGCGCATGTGGCAGCGGCTCGACGTCGAGAACCATGCGGAGACGGCACCGGAACTGGTGCTGCCGATCATCGACGCGCTGCCCTTCATTCCCGACGGCGCCACGATCCTCGATGCCAAGGAACGCGTGATCGCGGCGAACAATGCCTTCCGGCGGCTCTATGACCTGCCTCGCGGCAGTACCGTCGTCGGCCGCACGCTGGACGAGATCATCGCCTGGTGCTGGCGCGGAGCCTCGCCCGCAGGCGCCTGGCGCGCGGCAATCAGCAATGGCCTGCGCTATGACGGCGTGCCCTTCGAGATCGAGCTTCCGGGCCAGCGCTGGCTCAGGCTGATCGCGCGGCACAGCGCCGGCGGCCTCAGCTTCTTCACCCATGCCGACATCACCGTGGCCAAGCGCCAGCAGATGGAGTTGCTGGAAGCTCAGGAGGCGCTGCGCCGGGCCAACGCGGCACTGGCGGAGCTGGCCGAGACGGACGGGCTGACCGGCCTGGCCAATCGCCGCCGCTTCGTCGCTGGCCTCGCCGACGCGGTCGCGCTGCCGCAGCCGCTCTCGCTGATGATGATCGATGCCGACCACTTCAAATCGATCAACGACCGCTTCGGCCATTTGGTCGGAGATGCCTGCTTGCGGACGATCGCTAAGGTCATCGCCGATCAGGTGGCGCCGGTCTCGGCGCTTGTGGCCCGGATCGGTGGTGAGGAGTTCGGCGTCCTGCTGCCGGGATTGCGGATCGAGGCCGCGCACGAGATCGCGACCGGGATCCGTCGCGCGCTCGCTTTGGTGCCCTGGCAGGCGCCCCATCCTGATCTGACGGGGGTGACGGTCTCGATCGGGCTCTGCGCCGGGGAGGGGCCGCTGGACGGCACCAGCCTCCATGCCCGCGCCGATGATGCGCTCTATACCGCCAAGCGCAATGGTCGCGACCGCATCGAGATATCGGGCGAGCGGTCGCAGCCGCAGCGCATCGTCGGCTGATCAGACGCGACGTTCGACGAAGGCGCAGCCCTCGAAGCTGAACACGGTCTCGCCGTTCTGGTTGACGCCGCTGTTGTCGTGGAAGAACAGGCCCCATTGCGGGCGCGAGGCGCTGGCGCGCTTGTCGACGATCCTGGAGTGATAGGTGATGCGGTCGCCGGCAAAGACCGGCTTCAGCCAGCGCAGGTTCTTGAAGCCGGGGGAGGGGCCGAGGCGCGGCGGGCTGCTCGCCCCGAAGGCTGCCTCTTGGCGGCGCCGGTGCACGACCATCGCCGCCATCCAGCCGGCGGCGGTGTGCCAACCGGAGGCGCAGAGCGCGCCGAAGGAGCTCTTGCGGGCCGCTTCCTCATCCATATGGAAGGGCTGCGCGTCGAAGGAGCGGGCGAAGGCGACGATCTCCTCGGCGGTGAAGACGAGGCTGCCGAGCTCATGGCTCTCGCCGACCACGAGATCGTCGAAGAAGCGGGCCGGGCTCGCCGGGCCGGCGGCCGGTTCGACCTCGCTGGTACGGGCCGGCGCGACATAGCTCGGTGAATGCGCCAGCCAGTTGCCGGCAGGAGCCTCGAAGCCGGAGCCGCGGCGGCCGAACATGATCCAGTTGATCTGCTCGAGCACGGGCTCGCCGCGCTGGTTGAGAAGCTCGAAGCGGAACTTGACCAGGCCCATTTCCGGGCGCGAGCGCGATTCCTTGGTTTCGACGACGGTCCAGCGCAGGCTGACGACGTCGGCCGGCTTGAGGGGCCGCAGCCATTTCACCTCTTCGATGCCGGGCGCGCCCATCGAGGTTGAATCGAGGATGAAGCTCTCGGCGATCAGCCGCATCAGAAGCGCGCAGCTATGCCAGCCCGACGCGATCAGGCCGCCGACGAAGCTTGCCGTGGCCGCCTCCGGATCGGTGTGGAAGTCCTGCGCGTCGAAGCGGCGGGCATAGGCGAGGATGTCATCCTGCGAGATGGCGAGCGAGCCGCCCTCGACGACCGCGCCCGCGACGAAATCCTCGAAATACCGCATTGCCGATGCCCCCTGTCCGGCGCGAGTTGCGAGCGTTCGCCCGTTGGCGGGCGAACGCAAAGCGCGTTAGTTGGCGAAGCGGAAATGCAGCACGTCGCCATCGGCGACGACGTATTCCTTGCCTTCGAGGCGGAACTTGCCGGCCTCGCGCGCGCCGGCCTCGCCCTTGTTGGCGACATAGTCGTCATAGGCGATGGTCTCGGCCCGGATATAGCCCTTCTCGAAATCGGTATGGATCACGCCGGCGGCGGCGGGGCCCTTGGTGCCGTTCTCGATCGTCCAGGCGCGGGCCTCCTTGGGGCCGACGGTGAAATAGGTGACGAGGTGGAGCAGCGCGTAGCCGGCGCGGATCACCCGGTTGAGGCCGGGCTCCTCGAGACCGACCGCGTCGAGATAGTCCTTCTGATCGGCCTGCGGCAGCACCGCGATCTCGCTCTCGATCTTGGCCGAGACGACGACGGCGACCGCGCCTTCCTCGGCGGCGCGGGCCTTGACCTGCTCGGAGAAGGCATTGCCCTTGTCGGCGCTCGCCTCCTCGACATTGCAGACATAGAGCACGGGCTTCGACGACAGCAGCCCGAGCATGGCGAAGGCCTTGCGCTCCTCGGCCGCGACCTGGACGAGGCGGGCCGGCTTGCCCTCGCGCAGCAGCACGAGGCAGCGGTTCATTAGCTCGGCCAGCTCCTTGGCTTCCTTGTCGCCGGACTTGGCCTTCTTTTCCAGCGGCAGCACCCGCTTCTCGAGGCTCTCGAGATCGGCGAGCATCAGCTCGGTCTCGATGATCTCGATGTCGTTGATCGGAGCGACCTTGCCTTCGACATGGGTGATGTCGCCATCCTCGAAGCAGCGAACGACATGGGCGATCGCGTCGCATTCGCGGATATTGGCGAGGAACTGGTTGCCGAGGCCCTCACCGCGGGAGGCGCCGCGGACCAGCCCGGCGATATCGACGAAGGTCAGCCGGGTCGGGATGATCTCCTTCGAGCCGGCGATGGCGGCAAGCTTCTCCAGCCGTTCGTCGGGAACGGCGACGTCGCCGACATTGGGCTCGATCGTGCAGAAGGGATAGTTCGCCGCCTGGGCCGCCGCGGTCTGCGTCAGCGCGTTGAACAGGGTCGACTTGCCGACATTCGGCAGGCCGACGATACCGCATTTGAAGCCCATTTTCGCTCGCTCGTCAGGTCATGGCCGGGTTCGGGCGGCCGCGATACAGCATTTCGTTTCTCCGGGGCGTTATTGGGTGCACGGCAGCAAAAGACAAGATGGCGAGCCGGAGCACGCCTCACGCGAAAGTGCATGGCGGGCCGTGGCACGGAAGCGCAGGACCTTGCGAGGCTGCCATCTGCCTTAGCCCCCGTGACGGAGCCTTCCATGCGCACGCTCTCTGCCGGTCTCTTCGCAGCGGCCCTCGTCCTGACGAGCGGTGTCGTTCAGGCGCAGGCGCAGGCGCCTGCGACGCGCGTGCGCGGCACGGTCGAGAAGCTCGAGGGCTCGACCCTGACGGTGAAGACGGCGACCGGCGAGGCGGTCGCGGTCGCCCTGGCTCCAGGCTATTCGGTGGGTGGAGTGGTCAAGGCGACCGTCGGCGACATCGGGAAGGGCAGCTTCGTCGGGATCGGGGCACGGCCCCAGCCGGACGGCACGCTGCTCGCCGTCCAGGTCCTGATCTTTCCCGAG
>JAKFDB010000187.1:0-24532 GCA_036676315.1 Bradyrhizobiaceae bacterium | reverse complement strand
ACATAGATCAGCCCCGCGACCACCCCGAACGTCACTTGCGCGACGAACAGCGCGAGCGCGCCGTAGAAATACAGCATCGCGACGTTCTGGGTCTTGTATCTCGTGGTGTTGTAGCCGCTCATGGCTCTCTCCTGTCGCGCTGTCTCAGCCGGCATCGTTGGGCGGCCAGTTCTGGGTCTTGATCCGGCTCGTCCACTCCAGGAAATCGGCGAGATCGTTCAACTCCTGCTCGGTCAGGTTGAACTGCGGCATCTGCCGACGGCCCTCGATCCCGGTCGGCTGGGCAGCCATCCAGGCCTTCAGGCTCTCGCGCGCCCCGGCATGGTCCTTGTCGCCGCCATAGCGCTTCCAGACATTGCCGAGCTCGGGCGCGAAATAGGCGCCCTCGCCGAGCAGCGTGTGGCAGTTGATGCAGGAGTTGCGCTCCCAGACATGCTTGCCGCGGGCGACCGCCGGGGTCAGCGTCGATTCATCGGTCGATTGCGTCCGCATGTACCAGTGGCTGTGGGCGGTGAGGCCGACGAAGATGGCGAAGAAGAAGATCGAGCCGCCATAGAAGACGTTTCGCGCCCCCGCCTTTGTCAGACGTTCGGCCATGCATTTTCCCTTCCGCTGAAAGCCGTTGCGGCGGCTGACCGGCGATGCCGGCACCGCGCTCCGGAGCTCGCTGCGCGAGATGGAGCGGCCTAGCGATAGCGGGTCGATCCCCGGGCTTGTTTGCGAATTGGCAAACAGGAAACGGGGATGGCCGGCGCAGTCGCCTCTCCCCTTTGCTCACGGCTGGTGATGCGGTGACGGTGCCGGAACCCGGGCCGAGCTCGCTCGTTGCTCCGGAGAGGAGGGGAAGCCATGGCAAACCCCAGGACTACGTCGCTGACGGACACGCCGGCGACCTATCGCACCGCGCAGCGGCCGGGCCAGTCCGGTGCCCCGGAACAGAGGCGCAGCGGCCCGAGCCCGCTTTCGCCGCATCCGACCGGGCCGCACGCGCCCTTCGAGGAGCATGAGCACGACGGCGCAGCGGCGATCAGGCACGAGCCGGCCCCTGAGGCGTCGCCGCCCGGCGGCAGCAACAAGCCGGGTTGAGGCGAGGAGCTACGCGGGCTGATCACGTCGCGCTCGCTACGGAGCAGGTCGCATCGGGGAACGATCCGGCGTTCGCGGCGTTACGCCCAGACCTGCAGCAGCAAGCCAAGGAGGACGACATGGCCGATGTCGGCAATGCGCAGCGGGAAATCCGCAGGATCGCCTATGCCCTGTGGATGGAGGAAGGCCAGCCCGACGGGCGCGACCGCGAGCACTGGGAGAAGGCCAAGGAGATCTGGAGCTTCCGCCATCGCGACGATGAGGCTGCGGAGACAAAAAGTCAGCGTTCGGGCTCGGCGGCCGGTGACCATGCCGGCCAGACGAACGCCCCGGCACGGCGCCGCGCCCATAGCTGACGGGCCCGCCGGCCTCCGAGATACTGCCTTGCCGGCGCGGCAATCGCCGCCCCGCGGCCGGGTCAGGAGGCGTTCGGCATGCGCGGCAGGAGAAAGGCCAGAAGGCCGACTGCCGGCAGCCATGAGCAGAGCTTGAAGACCGCGATGATGCCGATCTGGTCGGCGAGCACGCCGAGCCCCGCGGCGGCAATGCCGCCGAGCCCGAAGGCGAGCCCATAGAACAGGCCGCCGACCAGCCCGACGCGGTGCGGTACCAGGTCGATGGCGTAGATCAGGATCGCCGAGAAGGCGCTCGCCATGATCAGGCTGATCAGGATGCTGAGCACGCCGGTCCAGAATAGGTCCGCATAGGGCAGGAGCAGGGCGAAGGGCAGCGAGCCGACGATCGAGATCCAGATCACCCGGTCGCGGCCGATACGGTCGCCGATCATGCCGCCGATGATCACACCGACCGCGCCGACCACCAGGTAGAGGAACAGCATGATCTGCGAGAGCTGCAGGCTGATTCCGAAACGCTCGATCAGATAGAAGGTGTAATAGGAGGTGAAGCCGGCGGAGTAGGCGTTCTTCGAGAACAGGATGACGACCAGCACCGTCATCGCCAGCGCGACGTGGCGGAAGGGCAGCCGCGCGACGGCGGGTTCGGCCGGCCGGTCCTTGCTCGCTCTTGCCTGCTCGCGGCGCATTGCGGCGTAGCGCGAGCCGGTCCACGACATCAGCACCATCGCCACGAGAGCGATCAGCGAGAACCAGGCGAGGCTCTGCTGGCCGCGCGGCACGACGATGGCGGCCGCCAGCAGCGGGCCGATGGCGTAGCCGGCATGCCCGCCGATCTGGAACACGCCCTGTGCCAGGCCCTGCCTGCCGGCGGCGGCATGGCGCGCCATCCGCGTCGCCTCGGGATGGAACACGGCCGAGCCGAGCCCCACCAGCGCCGCGGAAACCAGCACCATCTCGTAGCTGACCGCGAAGGAGAGCCCGAGCAGCCCGAGCAGGCTCGATCCCATCCCGGCCACCATCGCATAGGGCCAGGGCCTGTGGTCGGTGATGTAGCCCAGCAGCGGCTGGAGCAGCGACGAGGTGACCTGGAAGGCCAGCGTGATCAGGCCGATCCGGGCGAAGTCGAGATGATAGGCGTCCTTGATCAGCGGATAGATCGCCGGGATCATCGACTGGATCAGGTCGTTGAGGAGATGCGCCAGGCTGAGCGCCGCCAGCATCGGCATCAGCGGGCGGGTCGCGGCGGCGGTCAGCGGGATCGAGGTCATGGCTTCAGGCTTGAGCGCAGCCGCCCGCCAGGTCAATCGGAGCGCGCTGCAACCGACGCATGGCAACCATGGCGCGGAAGCCTAAATCGCGCCTACAGACCGTTCCTCAACGCCCGGGCTGGGCCGTCGCCGTCAGATTGACCTCCGGCTTCGCCTCTTCCTCGGCCTTCAGCCGACTCTCGCGCAGCGCATTGGCGCTTTCCAGGATCGGATAGCCGATCGAGACCGCGTGGCCATGGATGCGCTTGAGGTCGCGGATGATGTCGAGATGGATCGCGCTGGTCTCGATCGATTCCGGGCGGCCGCTGCGCAGGCGTTGGAAATGGCTTTCCGTGGCGTGGCGCTCGGCATCGCGCATTATCGCCTTCTCGGCGAAGAGCTGGCGCGCCAGCGCCAGGTCGCGCGTGGCGAAGACGTTGAGCGCCAGGCGAAGGCCCGAAGCGACGCGCTGGTGGAACTCGCGGATCTCCTCGAGCCCTTCGGGGGAGAAGGCGTAGCGCTTGCGGATCTTCTTCTCGGCGAGGTCGCGCAGGTTCTTGTCGATGATGTCGCCGATATGCTCGAGATTGGTGATCAGGGTGATGATCTCGAACAACCGCCGGCTCTCGGCCTCGCTCAACTCGGCGCGCGACACGCGTACGAGATAGAGCTTGATCGATTCATGGATGGCGTCGACGCCGTCATCCGCCTGGGCGATGGCGCGCGAGAGCTTCAGCTCGTCCTTGCTGATCATCTCCATGGTGTCGTGCAGCATCGCCTCGACGCGGTCGCCAAGGCTCAGCGCCTCCCGCATCGCTCCGGCCAGTGCCTCGGTCGGGCTGTCGAGCACGCTCGGATCGAGATGGCGTGGCTTGGCGACGGTCTCGGCCGACTTTTCGCCAGGCATCAACCGGCCGACCAGGGCCGAGATCGGCCCGACGAAGGGCAGGAAGATCAGCGCGCCGATCAGGTTGAGGCCGACATGGAATTCGATGGCGAGGCGCGCATCATGGCCGGGCAGGGCGTGCAGCCAGGCGGCCAGCGGCTTGGCGAAGGGCAGCAGCACGGCGACGACGACGAGCCGCGTCACCAGGTTGCCGATCGCGGCCCGGCGCTGCGCTGTCGGCGCGCCGAGCTGATCGAGCACCGGGATCAGTGCATTGCCGAGATTGGCACCAAGCACCAGCGCGATGGCTGTCGCGGGCGGGAACAGGCCCGACGCCGCGAAGGTCGTGATCAGCAGAATGACCGCGATGCTCGAATGCGTGATCCAGGTCGCGGCGACGGCGACCAGCACGGCGAGCAGCGGCTCGCCGGCGAGCGCGCCGAGCACGGTGCGGAAGGTCGGCGACTGCGCCAGCGGCGCGGCGGCCGCGTTGAGCTCGATCAGCGAGAGCAGGATCAGCCCGATGCCGACCAGTACGCGCCCGATATTGCGGGCGCGGTCCATCGCCTCATGGGCGAGGTAGAGCCCGACGCCGACCGCAAGGCACAGCCCCCAGACCCAGCCGAGGTCCATCGAGATGACGAAGGCGGCGAGCGCGGTGCCGAGATTGGCGCCGAGCAGCACCGCCAGCGCCATGGCCGGCACGATCAGGTCGCGGCCGGCGAAGGAGGAGACGAGCAGCGTCGTCGCCGTCGAGCTCTGCAGCACCATGGTGACGGCGATGCCACTGCCGAAGGCGGCAAAACGGTTGCGGGTGAAACTCTGCAGCGCCTGGCGGAGCGAGACGCCGAAGGCACGCATCGCGCCGGTTCGCACCAGCCGCACCGACCAGATCAGCAGCGCGACGCCGCCTGCGAGGTGGATGAGGATCGTGGTGGCGTTGTCGCTTGCGTTCATCGTGCCGAGGGTCTTTCCGAGGGAGGCGCCGACTCAAGGCCGCATCATAGCCCAGAATCCTGCATTTTTCATTAGCCAGCTTATGTTGGATGCACGCAAAACATGCTGATTTTGCGGCGGAAATCCCGAATCTCCCGAAAGAATTTCGAGCTACCTCGCCTCAACTGGCGGAATCAGGGTCACGCCGGATGTGGCGAAGCTGAGCAGGACCGGCGTGCCGGGCTCGAGCATGGCGTGGGCGCCGTAGCGCACGACGAAGAGTTCGCCGAGATCGGTCGCCACCATGATGTCCTGATGGTTGCCGAGATAGGTGCATTTGCGCACGGTTCCGGGCAGGGACGAGGCCGTGGCCTCGCCGCCCAGCAGCAGGCTTTCGGGCCGGATCGCGATCCGCGCGGGGCCGGCTGCGAGCCCGCGCGCCGGCAGCGACAGCGTGGCGGGTCCGACCGCGACCTCAGCCGTCTCGCCGGAGACCGAGCGGATCGAGATGTCGAGCAGATTGGCATCGCCGATGAAGTCGGCGACGAAGGCGTTGACCGGCTGTTCGTAGAGCTCGCGAGGGGCGCCTTCCTGGGCGATCCGGGCGTTCGACATCACGATGATTCGGTCGGAGACGGCGAGTGCCTCCTCCTGGTCATGGGTGACATAGGCGACGGTCAGGTTGAGGTTCTGCTGCAGCTCGCGGATTTCCTCGCGCACCCGGCGGCGCAGCTTGGCGTCGAGATTGGAGAGCGGCTCGTCGAACAGCAGCACCTGCGGCTCCAGCACCAGGGCGCGGGCGACCGCGACGCGCTGCTGCTGGCCGCCGGAGAGCTCTGACGGGTAGCGCTTCTCGAAGCCTTTGAGCCCGACCAGCGCCAGTTTCTCCAGCGCCATGTCGCGCGCCGTCTCCTTGGGCAGGCCCTTCACCGTCGGCCCATAGGCGGCGTTCTCGAGCACGCTCATATGCGGGAACAGCGCGTAGGACTGGAACACCATGCTGACGTCGCGATCGGCTGCCGAGAGGCGGGTCACATCCTTGCCGCCGATCAGGATCTGGCCTTCGCTGGCGATCTCCAGGCCGGCGATCATGCGCAGCGTCGTGGTCTTGCCGCAGCCGGAGGGGCCGAGCAGCGTCACCAGCTTGCCGGCCTCGATGTCGAAGCTGACATTGTCGACGGCCGTGACCGAGCCGTAGCGCATGCTGACATTGCGGAATTCGACGGAGGCGGGGCCCTGCCTGGTCATCGCGGTGCGGTATCCTTACTTGACCGGCTCGGCGGCCGAGGTGGCGAGCGCCGGTGTGCCGCGCCGGCCGAGCTTGCGCTCGCCGACACCGAGCTGGATGAGGCTGATGCCGATGGCCATGACCACGATGAGCACCGAGGAATAGGCGATGGCGAGGCCGAACTCGCCGGCCTCGACCCGGCCGATGATGTAGGCGGTGGCGAGGTTGTATTCGGCCGAGACCAGGAAGATCACGGCGCTGACCGTCGTCATGCTGCGCACGAAGCTGTAGACCAGCGCCGCGACCAGCGCCGGGCGCAGCAGCGGCAGCACCACCCGCCACAGCGTGGTGAAGCTGCGGGCGCTGAGCGTGGTCGAGGCCTCGTCCAGGCTCTTGTCGATCTGCGACAGCCCGGCGATGCCGGAGCGCACGCCGACCGGCATGTTGCGGAAGACGAAGGCGATCACCAGGATCAGCCCCGTGCCGGTGATCTCGACCGGCGGCACGTTGAAGGCCAGGATATAGGCGACGCCGAGCACGGTGCCGGGAATGGCGAAGCTCAGCATGGTGGCGAATTCGAGCGTGCCGCGCCCGGCGAAGCGCTGCCGGGTCAGCAGATAGGCGGTCAGCAGCCCGATCAGCGCGGTCAACGGCGCCGAGATCGCCGCAAGCTTGAGCGTCGTGAAGAACGAGCTCCAGGCCGAGCCGTCGAAATGCAGGCCGCGACTGAAGTCGATCGAGAAGCCGGTGATGTAGTGCTGCAGCGTCGGCGTATGGTCGCGCCCCATCGTCTTGACGAAGCCGCCCATCAGGATGACGACGTAGATCACCAGGGTCAGCGTCACCCAGGGCACGATTACCAGCCCGGCGAGCCAGGAGATCCGCCGCGGCAATGGCGTCGGCAGGCCGGAATCGCCCTTGCCGGTCACCGTTGTGTAGGACTTGCTGCCGAGCCAGCGCTGCTGCGCCCAGAAGGCGGCCAGCGTGAAGCCGAGCAGCACGATGGCGAGCACCGCCGCCTGGCCCTGATTATGCGCGGCGCCGACCACGGCGAAGAAGATCTTGGTCGAGAGCACCTCGAAATTGCCGCCCAGCACCAGCGGGTTGCCGAAATCGGCCATGCTTTCGACGAAGCCGAGCAGGAAGGCATTGGCAAGCCCGGGCCGGAGCAGCGGCCAGGTCACGGTGCGGAAGGTCGTCCAGCGCTTGGCGCCGAGCGTCTGCGAGGCTTCCTCCAGGCTCGGGCTGATGCCCTGCACCACGCCGATCAGCACCAGGAAGGCGATCGGAGCGAAGGCGAGCACCTGCGCCAGCAGCACGCCCGGCAGGCCGTAGATCCAGCGCGAGCGCGGCACCCCGAACCATTCGAACATCAGGTTCGAGAACAGGCCGGAGCGGCCGAAGAGCAGGATCAGCGCCAGGCCGATGACGAAGGGCGGCGTGATGATCGGCAGCACGGTGAGCAGCCGCATGGCGCGCTTGCCCGGCATGCCGGTGCGCAGGATCAGCAATGCGCAGGCCAGGCCGAGCAAGGTGGTGATCACACCGGTCAGGACGGCGAGGATCAGCGTGTTCCAGGCGACCCCGCAATTGGTGTTGGCGCTGAGGCAGCCCAGCCCCCAGATGGTCGGGCTCAGGAAGCGCTCGACGAACTCGCCGAGCGCCAGACCGCCATCGGAATCGACCAGCGCGCTGCGCAGGATCGTCGCCACCGGCAGGAAGATGAACAGTCCGATCAGCAGCACGACGATGCCGATCGAGGAGGTGGTGAAGAGGTCGCCGCGGCAGACGCCGCGATAGGCCAGGCCATGGCAGAGCAGCAGCAGCAGCGACAGCACGGTCAGGAAGGCGCCAAAGCCCATGCCGGGCTGGGCCGCCTCGGCGCCGCCGAGCAGTGCCGCGAGCCAGGGCAGGCCCTGGCCCTTGAGCGTGACGGCAAAGCCCTGGGCGAAAAAGAAGACGAGCCCGGCGAACCCGGTCCAGGCCAGGGTCGAACCGCTCGCGGCGCTGGGTTGCCGGTTGCTCAGCAGCGTCGCGACCACCAGCGCGATGCCGACCGGCAGCAGCCAGGGAGCGGCGCCGGAGAGCGCCAGCGCCAGCGCGGTGCCGGCCTTGCCGAACGGGTAGCCGGAAAGCCAGCCGAACCCGCTAAGGCTCATCCCCTCGGCCAGATACCAGGGGATGAGCGCATAGCCGAGCCAGCCGACCAGCAGCGCGAGCCGGGTCGCGGAACGCATCGTCTTTTGGTCCTCTCGTCTCGATCGTCGCCGCTTATCTCGGCAGGGACTTGACCTCCTTGTCCCATTTGCTGAGCAGCCGGACACGCTCGGCCGAGGAACCGTATTTGACGAAGTCGTAGTCGATCAGCTTCATCTCCGTCATTTTCGGCGCCTGCGCAGGCACGGGCGCGTTCTTGTTGGAGGGAACCTGATAGGATTTCGCAGGCGCGCCGAGCGCCTGCGCGGCCGGCGACAGCGCCCAGTCGTAGAATTTCTTGGCGCTGTCGAGATTGCGCGCGCCCTTGACGATCGACATCGAACCGATCTCGTAGCCCGTGCCCTCGCAGGGCGCGACCGGCTTGATCGGGTCGCCCTGCACTGCAAAGACCACGACGTCGTGGATGAAGACGATGCCGACGGCGGTTTCGCCGAGGCTCGCCGCCTTGGCCGGCGCGGCGCCGGACTTGGTGTACTGGCTGATGTTCTTGTGCAGGGCCTTGAGGTAGTCGAAGCCCTTCTCCTCGCCCATCAGCTGGACCACGGTGGCGAGCAGCGTATACGCCGTGCCCGACGAATTCGGGTCGGCGACCTGGACGTCATCCTTCAGCTTGGGATCGAGCAGGTCGGCCCAGCATTTCGGCTCCGCCAGGCCCTTGGCCTTGATCTGCTGGGTGTTGTAGCCGAAGCCGAGCGCGCCGGCATAGATGCCGATCGAGCGCTTCTTGGCGGCGTTCCACTGCGAGGTCGCCCAGGGGTGCAGATCCTTGTTGACCGGCGATTCATATTCCAGCGTCAGCCCTTCCTCGGCCGCCTGCAGATGCGGGTCGCCGGTGCCGCCCCACCAGACGTCGCCGCGCGGATTCGAGGCCTCTGCCTTGACCTGGGCGTAGATCTCTCCCGACGATTTGCGGGTCATCGCAACCTTGATCCCCGTCTCCTTCTCGAAGGCGGAGCTCATGGCGCGGCACCATTCCTCCTGGACGGCGCAATAGAGCACGAGCGAGCCCTGCGCCCGTGCGGGCGACGCCGCGAGCAGCGCGCCGCCGGCGAGCGTTGCCAGGAGCCCGGCCCGGAGCCAATTGGATTTCTGCATGTCGTCCTCCCCGATGGTCGGCTTTTTTCTGCCGTTGTTGCAGCGATACTGATCGTTCGCCGGAAAAGATCAATCTCCCTTGTGCCGGCTCATGATCCCCGTGATCCGTTCGAGGTCCGGCACCAGGTCGGGCGTGCAGCACAGGATGGGATTGCCGGAGCGGATGCCGTCGCCGGCGAAGAAATCGTTGAGGTCGGCGCCCGCCTCGGCCGCGATCGCCATGGCGGCGGTGACGTCCCAGGCATTGATGTGTCGCTCGGCATAGGCGTCGGTTCGGCCGGCGGCGACATGGCAGAGGCCGAGCGTGCCGGAGCCGACGCGCCGGACCGAGGCTCCGGCGGCGAGAGTTCGCTGTACGGTGGAAAGGTAATCCTCGTGCGGGATGCGCGTCGACCAGCCGATCTCGACGCAGGCGCGGGCGATGTCGGCCTGGCCGGAGACCTTGATCGGCTCGCCGTTCAAGGTCGCCCCTCCGCCGCGCCGGCCGAAATAGAGCTCGTCCAGCGCCGGCGCGCAGACGATACCGATCTCGGGCACGCCGTTCAGCAGCAGGCCGATGGAGATGCACCAGTTGCGGTCGCCATGGGCGAAGTTGGCGGTCCCGTCTATCGGGTCGATGATCCAGACGGCGTCGGCGGCTTCGCCGCCCCCTTCCTCGCCGATCACCGCGTCGCCGGGGAAAAGCACTGCCAGACGCTCACGCAGGAAGGCCTCGACGGCGCCGTCGGCGACGGTGAGCCAGTCCTGCGCGCCCTTCATGGTGATGCCGAGGCTGTCGCTCTTGCGGAAATAATCCAGCGCCACGCGGCTGGCCTCGTGGACGAGGCCGAGGACGGCGAACTGGCGCAAATCGAGATCGGAGGGCGACATGGTCAGATCGCCTCCAGCGCGACGCTGACCGGCTTGCCGGTGCGGCGCGATTCGGTTGCCGCATCGGCCAGGATCTGCGCCTTCAGCCCGTCCTGTCCGGAGGGGGCCGGCGGGCGGCCGTCGCGGCAGGCGCCGATGAAGGCGTCGAGCTCGGCCCGGTAGGCGGCGGCGTAGCGCTCCAGGAAGAAGTTCTGCACCGGGTCGGCACGGAAGCCGGCGCCGGTCGCGATCTCGACCGTGGTCTCGTGGATGTTGCCGGCGCGCAGCATGCCCTTTGCGCCATGCACCTCGATGCGCTGGTCGTAGCCATAGCTGGCGCGGCGCGAATTCGAGATCTGGGCGATCCGCCCGCTCGCCGTGCGCATCAGCACCGCGGCCGTGTCGACGTCGCCGGCCTCGCCGATCGCGGGGTCGACCAGAGCCGAGCCGAGCGCGAAGACCTCGACCGGCTCTTCGGCGAGCAGGAAGCGCGCCATGTCGAAATCGTGGATCATCATGTCGCGGAAGAGCCCGCCCGAGCGCCTGACATAGTCGACCGGGGGCGGGGAGGGATCGCGCGAGATCACGCTGACGATCTCGATCGCGCCGGCCTCGCCCTGGCGCAGGCGCTTTTCCAGCGCGGCGAAGTTCGGATCGAAGCGGCGATTGAAGCCGATCATCAGCGGCTTGCCCGATTTCGCGACGACGTCGAGGCAGCGCCGGATGCGGGCGGCGTCGAGATCGACCGGCTTTTCGCAGAACACCGCTTTCCCGGCGGAGACGGCGGCCTCGATCAGATCGGCATGGGTGTCGGTCGGCGTGCAGATCAACACGGCATCGATCGAGGCGTCCGAGAGGATCGCCTCGGCGCTGGCGACCTTGGCACCGGAGGCGGCGGCAAGCGACGCAGCGGCATCCGCCGAGGCGTCGGCCAGCGCGACGAGCGTTGCATCGCCGCGTGCCGCCACGTTCAGCCCGTGAATCCTGCCGATCCTTCCGGCGCCCAAAAGACCAAATCGCATCGTCTCTCTATGTCCTGTCGTCACGTCGGTGGCGCTAGTCGTGGGCGCCGAGGATGGTCTGGTCGAAATCGATGTTGGTGCCGGTCATCAGCCCGGATTCGCCCGAAGCCAGATAGGCGACGGCCTTGGCGACCTCGCGCGGGTCGACCAGCCTGCCAAAGGGCTGGCCGGCGGCCGCCTTGTCGAGCCAGCCATCCTCGGCATCATGGCGCAGGCGCATGATCGCGTCCTCGCCCGGCGTCGCCATCCAGCCGATATTGAGGCCGTTGACGCGGATCCGGTCGGCGAGCAGCCCGTAGGCGGCATTGCGGGTCAATGTCGCCAGGGCCCCCTTGGAGACGCTGTAGGCGGCGAGGAAGGGCTGGCCGCCATGCGCCGACATCGACTGGATGTTGACGATGCTGCCTTCAATCTTCTCGCGCCGCATCAGGCTGGCAGCATCTTGGATCAGGAAGAAAGGCGCAGTCAGGTTGACCGCCATGATGCGCTCGTAGAGCTCGGGCGTCGTGTCGAAGATCGTGCCGCGGTCGGTGTCGCCAGCGGCGTTGACGAGGATGTCGAGCCGGCCGAAGGCCTTCTCGGCGGCCGGAACGATGGTGCGGACGGCGGTGAGATCGGCAAGGTCGACGCTCAGGAAACGCGCATCGCAGCCGCCCGAACGCAGGCTCTGCGCGACGGCCTCGCCACGTTCTCGGCTGCGGCCGGTGAGGATCAGGCCTGCGGCGCCGCGATCCGCGAACTCGCGGGCGATCGCTTCGCCCAGGCCCTGGCTCGCGCCGGTGACAATCGCGGTCTTGCCGGTCAGATTGCGGCTGAAGCTGGGTGTTTCCGACAACTGGCGCCTGGCTCCCCGAATTCGACTTTCGGCACAGATTTTTTGTTCTGCTTGACTAGTGGAACAAATATTTCAATCTTCCCACCCGCAAGTCAAGGCCGCCGCAGAGCCGGCCGGACGTGATCGGAGCCCTATGTCCGCAGAGTTTCAGCAGGGAACGCCAAGGCCGGATTTCGAGGGCTTCGTCGCGCTGCTGCGCGAGCGTGGGCCGCTCCTGCCGCGCCGTCTGCGCCAGGTCGCGGACCATGCGCTAGCCCATCCAGATGACATGGCGTTGAACACCGCCTCGCAGATCGCGCAGAAGGCCGGCGTGCAGCCCTCGACCCTGGTCCGCTTCGCCCAGGCGCTGGACTATTCCGGCTTCAGCGAGCTGCAGCAGGTCTTCCGCATGAGGTTGCGCCAGCAATTGCCCGATCATCGCGAGCGGCTCGCCGCCTTGCGCGAGGGCGGCGCGGCCGGCGCCGACATGGCCTCGGTCCTGCTGGACGGTTTCATCCATGCCAGCGAGGCCTCGCTGAAGCGGTTGCGCACCGGCCTGCCTCCCGATGACATCGAGACCGCGACCGACATGCTCGCCGGCGCACGCACCATCGTCCTCGTCGGGGCGCGCCGGATGTTCCCGGTGGTCGCCTATCTCGCCTATGCCTTCGGCAAGGTCGGCATCCGGGCCGTGCTGGTCGACAATGTCGCCTCGCTCGGCGCCGAGCAGGCGGCGATGGCGCGGCCTGGCGACGTGATGCTTGCGGTCAGCTGTGCGCCCTACACCCTGGCGACGATCGAGATGGCGGCAGCGGCCAAGGCAGCCGACGTTCCCGTGATCGCCCTGACCGACAATGCGCTCAGCCCGCTGGCGGCGCATTGCGACCTCTGCCTCGAAGTCAGCGAGGCTGACTATGGCGCCTTCCGCTCGATGGCGGCGACCTTCGCGCTCGCGATGACGCTCGCCGTCGGCACTGCCGAGAAAGTCCGCGACGATGCCTGAACCCGTGCTCGATCTCATCAGCATCGGCCGCTCCTCGGTCGACCTCTACGGCCAGCAGATCGGCGGCCGGCTGGAGGACATGGCGAGCTTCTCCAAGGCGGTCGGCGGTTGCCCGACCAACATCGCCATCGGTACCGCCCGGCTCGGCCTGAAATCGGCGGTCATCACCCGGGTCGGCGACGAGCAGATGGGCCGCTTCATCCTCGAGCAACTGGAGCGCGAAGGCGTCGAGACCAAAGGCGTCGTGGTCGATCCGAAGCGGCTGACCTCGCTGGTGATCCTCGGCGTGCGTGACGAAAAAACTTTCCCGCTGATCTTCTACCGGACCGACTGCGCCGATGCGGCGCTTAACGAGAGCGAGATCGACGAGGACTTCATCGCCTCGGCCCGCGCCATTGTCGTGACCGGCACGCATTTCTCGATTTCCGGTGCCGCCGCCGCCCAGCGCAAGGCGATCGCATTCGCCCGCAAGCACGGCCGCAAGGTCGCCTTCGACGTCGACTATCGCCCCAATCTCTGGGGCTTGGCCGGCCACGGCGCCGGAGAGGAGCGCTATATTCGCTCCGACACGGTGACCCAGCACCTCCAGGCGATCCTGCCCGATTGCGACCTCGTCGTCGGCACTGAGGAGGAATTGCACGTCGCCGGCGGCTCGGAGGATACGCTCACCGCGATCCGCAACATCCGGAACCTCAGCGCCGCCACCATCGTCTGCAAGCGCGGGCCGATGGGCTGCGTGGTGTTTCCGGGCGCGATCCCGGCCTCGCTCGAGGAGGGCATCAAGGGGCCGGGCTTCCCGGTCGAGGTCTACAATGTGCTCGGCGCCGGCGACGCCTTCATGTCCGGCTTCCTGCGCGGCTGGCTGCGCGACGAGCCGCTGGAGACCTGCTGCGCCTATGCCAATGCCGGCGGCGCCTTTGCCGTATCGCGCCTGCTTTGCTCGCCCGACAGCCCGACCTTCCCGGAGCTGCTGCACTTCCTCGCCCAAGGCTCGCCGCATCGCGCCCTGCGCCGCGACGCCGAGCTGAACCATATCCACTGGGCGACGACGCGCCGGCCGCAGGCCAAGACCCTGATGGCGCTCGCCATCGACCACCGTGCCCAGATCGAGAAGATGGCCGACGATGCCGGTGTGCCGCATGAGCGCATCGCCCCCTTCAAGCGGCTCGCGGTCGAGGCTGCGGCCCGTGTCGCTGCAGGGCGCCCGGGCTTCGGCATGCTGCTCGACGGCCGCCATGGCCGCGAGGCGCTGTTCCGTGCCGGCGACCATGATTTCTGGGTGGCGCGGCCGCTGGAGGTTCCGGGCTCCCGGCCGCTGGCGCTGGAGACCGATGCGGCCGGCTCGCTCGGCGCAGAGCTTGCCGAATGGCCGGTCCACCATGTCGCCAAGGTGCTGGCGTTCTACCATGCCGATGACGATGCGGCGCTGAAGGAGCAGCAGGAGGCGGTGCTGAAGCGCGTCGCGCTCGCCTGCCGCCAGGTCGGCCGAGAATTGCTGGTCGAGATCATCGCCTCCAAGCACGGCCCGGTCGGCGACGACACCACCGCCTCGGTGATGCGCCGGCTCTACCAGATCGGCATCCGCCCGGATTGGTGGAAGCTCGAAGGCCAGCCGTCTCCCGCAGCCTGGGCGGCGATTGATGCCGCGATTGAACAGAACGACCCTTATTGCCGCGGCGTCGTGCTGCTCGGCCTCGACGCTCCCGCCGAGGAGCTGGAGCAGGCCTTCCGGCTGACCAAGGCGTCGCGGACCGTCAAGGGTTTCGCCGTCGGCCGGACGATCTTCGGCGAGGCGGCGCGCGGCTGGCTCGCCGGCCGGCTCGATGACGAGGCGGCGACGGCGATGATGGCGGAGCGCTTCGGCCAGTTGGTCGCGGCCTGGGAACGTCGCTGAGGAGAATGGCGATGAGCACGATCCGGCTCACCATGGCGCAGGCGCTGGTGCGCGCGCTGGCGGCGCAGAAGACGGAGATCGACCGCAAGGCCGTGCCGCTCTTTGCCGGCGTCTGGGCGATCTTCGGCCACGGCAATGTCGCCGGCCTCGGCGAGGCGCTGCACGGCGCCCGCGATGTTCTGCCGACCTATCGCGCCCATAACGAGCAGGCGATGGCGCATGCGGCGATCGCCTTCGCCAAGGCCTCGCGCCGGCGCCGGATGATGGCGGTGACGAGCTCGATCGGCCCGGGCGCGACCAACATGGTCACGGCCGCCGCCGTCGCCCATGTCAACCGCTTGCCGCTGCTGCTGCTGCCGGGCGACGTCTTCGCCGGCCGCCGGCCCGACCCGGTGCTCCAGCAGATCGAGGATTTCGGCGACGGCACGGTTTCGGCCAATGACTGCTTCAAGCCGGTCTCGCGCTATTTCGACCGGCTGACCCGGCCGGAACAGCTCATCCCCGCCTTCGAACGCGCCATGCAGGTGCTGACCGATCCGGCCGAGTGCGGCCCCGTGACGCTGGCACTCTGCCAGGACGTGCAGACCGAGGCCTATGACTACCCGGAGAGCTTCTTCGCCGAGCGGATCTGGACGCCGCGCCGCCAGCGGCCGGATGTGAACGAGCTCTCCCGCGCCATCGAGCAGCTGAAGGCGGCGAAGCGCCCGCTCGTCGTTGCCGGTGGCGGCGTGCTCTACAGCGAGGCGGAGGCTGAGCTCGCCCGCTTCTGCCAGGAGCACGGCGTTCCCGCTGCCGAGACCCAGGCCGGCAAGAGCGCGCTGCCGCACGACCATCCGCTCAATCTCGGCGCGATCGGCGTCACCGGCACGGCCGCCGCCAACGAGGCGGCCCGGCAGGCCGACGTCGTGCTCGCGGTCGGCACGCGCCTGCAGGATTTCACGACTGGCTCACGCGCCCTCTTCGCCGATCCGGGGTGCCACATTATCGGCCTCAATACGCAGGCTTTCGACGCCGGCAAGCATGGTGCGCAGCCGCTTCTCGCCGATGCGAGGGCTGGGCTCGGCGAACTGGAGATGAGCCTTGCCGGCTGGAGGGCGCCGACTGCGTGGAGCGAGGCGATGCAGGCGGCGCGCACCGCCTGGTTCGCCACCGCCGCCCGCTATACGGCCGCGGGCAATCAGGCACTGCCGAGCGATGCGCAGGTCATTGGCGCGGTCCAGCGCCAGAGCCTGCCAAGCGATGTCGTGCTCTGCGCCGCCGGCGGCCTGCCGGGCGAGTTGCACAAGCTTTGGCAGGCCGGTGCGGCCGGCGGCTACCACATGGAATATGGCTATTCCTGCATGGGCTACGAGATCGCCGGCGGCCTCGGCGCCAAGCTGGCCGATCCGGCCCGCGAGGTCTTCGTCATGGTCGGCGACGGCTCCTACCTGATGATGAACTCCGAGATCGCGACTTCGGTGATGCTGGGTCTCAAGCTCACCATCGTCGTGCTCGATAATCGCGGCTTCGGCTGCATCAACCGGCTCCAGAACGCGACCGGTGGCGCCTCCTTCAACAACCTGCTGCGCGACACCCGTCACGAGACGCTGCCGTCGATCGATTTCGCCGCACATGCGGCCTCGATGGGCGCGATTTCCCGCAAGGTCGCCAGCCTGTCGGAACTGGAAGGCGCGCTGGCCGAGGCACGCCATCACGAGCGCACCAGTGTCGTGGTGATCGACACCGACCCGCTGGTCTCCACCGATGCCGGCGGGCACTGGTGGGATGTCGCCGTGCCGGAGGTCTCGGTGCGCGACGAGGTCAAGGCGGCACGCCAGCGCTATGAGCACGCTCTCCAGGCAAGAGATTGATCGCATTTCCTTCCAGCCCTCATCCTGAGGAGCGGGCGAAGCCCGCGTCTCGAAGGATGCTCCAGTTGGTTGCCGGCCGCCGCGAGCATCCTTCGAGACGGCCCTGCGGGCCTCCTCAGGATGAGGGCTGAGGGTTTGATTTGAGAAGGACGAAGGACATGCCCATCCGTATCGGCGCCAACCCCATCGGCTGGTCGAATGACGACCTGCAGGAGATCGGCGGAGAAACTTCGCTCGAAACCTGCCTGGCGGAGGCCCGCGAGGCCGGCTTCGTCGGCATGGAGCTCGGCCACAAGTTCCCGCGCGAGCCCAAGGCACTGAAGGCCGCGCTCGAACCCTTTGGCATGGCCTGCATCTCCGGCTGGTACTCGGCCGAGCTGCTGCTCCGTGACGCGGATGAGGAGATGAAGCATCTGCGCGCCCATCTCGACCTGCTGAAGGCGATGGGCTCGAACGTGCTGGTCTTCGCCGAGACCTCGAACGCCATCCATGGCGACCGCAGCAAGCCGCTATCGCAGCGCCCGGTGATGGCGCCGGGCGACTGGGCGCAGTTCGGCCAGCGCATCACTGAGGTAGCCGAGCGCACGCTCGCCGAGGGCGTCCGGCTGGTCTACCACCATCACATGGGCACGATCGTCGAGAGCGAGGCCGATATCGACGCCTTCATGGCGGCGACCGGCGAAGCGGTGCACCTGCTGCTCGACACCGGTCACGCGACCTGGGGCGGAGCCGACCCGGCGGTTCTCGCCAGGCGCTATCGCAGCCGCATCAGCCATTTCCACGCCAAGGACGTTCGCAAGGCAGTGATGGAGCAGGCGAGGGCCGAGGATTGGAGCTTCCTCGACGCGATTCTCGGCAAAGGCGCCGAACTCGGCGTCTACACCGTGCCCGGCGACGGCATGGTCGACTACCCGGCCGTCTTTCGCGCACTGCCCGGCTATTCCGGCTGGGTCGTGGTCGAGGCCGAGCAGGACCCTGAAAAAGCCAATCCTCTGGCCTACGCGAAACGAGGCGTCGCTCATCTCAAGCCCAGCCTGAAGGAGGCCGGGCTCGCCTGAGCCTGGGAACGTCATGTCGAAACTTCTGGTCAAGCCGCAGGCGCCCGATGCCGAGGGGCGCATCCATGAGATCACGCCGGAATCGGCGGGCTGGGGCCATGTCGGCTTCGCCGTCCATCGCCTCGCGGATGGTCAGGTCCTGTCGCGTGAGACCGGCGACCGCGAGCACTGCCTCGTCCTGCTTTCAGGCAAGCTGGCGGCCCGCGCCGACGGGCAGGATTTCGGCGTGATCGGCGGGCGCGCCTCGCCCTTCGAGCCCGATCCCTGGTCGCTCTACGTGCCGGCCGGATCGGCCTGGAGCGTTGCGGCGAGAGGGGAATGCGAGTTCGCGATCTGCTCGGCTCCGGGCATGGTCGGCCAGCGCCCGCCGCGCCTGATCGCCCCGTCAGACGTCGATTGCCTGACGCGCGGGCAGGGCAGCAATGTCCGCCATGTCCGCAACATCCTGCCGGAGACGCAAGCCGCCGACGGGCTGCTTGTCGTCGAGGTGATCACGCCTGCCGGCAATTGGTCGAGCTATCCGCCGCACAAGCATGATCAGGACCGCCTGCCGGACGAATCGCAGCTCGAGGAGACCTATTACCACCGCCTGAACCCGCCCCAGGGCTTCGGCTTCCAGCGCGTCTACACCGACGACCGCTCGCTCGACGAGACCATGGCGTTCGAGAACGGCGACGTCGTGCTGGTGCCGAAGGGCTATCATCCCGTCGGCGCGCCGCATGGCTACGAGCTCTATTATCTCAACGTCATGGCCGGGCCGAAGCGGATCTGGAAATTCGCCAACGATCCGGCCCATGACTGGTTGATGCCGCGCTAGGCGCGGCGAGCAGTCGGCTGACCGCGCATGCGGCTGCTTCCTAAAATGCCTTGTCATCCCGGCCGTAGCGAAGCGGAGCGCCGGGATCCATCGCAAAGCGCGGCGGCCTATGATGGATCCCGGATCGGCGCCGCTTCGCGGCTTGTCCGGGATGACGAGGTGGATCCGCAAAAAAAACGCGATCTAAGGCCGGGGAGCGGCCGGAATCATCGTCTTTGGAAGGCGCGGGAAGCCTTTGATTCAGCAGGGCTTTCAGCTGACGCACCAGCGGTCGAGTGGCTGCTCGAGTGCCTGCCTCAGAGGTCGACCAGCACCCAGAGCACGACGGCGTCGCTCGGCCCCGACGAGGTCCAGGTGTGCTCGGTGCTCGCGTCGTAATAGACCGAATCGCCCTTGTTGAGCTCAAGCGGCTCGTAGAGCGCGCTGTGGACGATCAGCGTGCCCTCCAGCACCATCACGAAGATCTCGGCTTCCGACTTGGCCCAGGCCGGATAATCCTCAGGCGAACGCGCCGTCACCGTGGTCAGGATCGGCGTGGCGCGTTTGTTCTTGAGGTCGGCGCAGAGCAGCATGTTGTTGCAGGTGACCGTCGCATGGCGGCTTCCGGCGCCCGCCCGCGTCACGCTGCGCCGGCCCCGGAAGGCGCCGGGGTCGTTGTCCTGGTCGTTGAGCAGGGTCACCAGCTCGATCCCGAGCCCCTGGGCGATACGCTGCAACGTCGAGATCGTCGGCGACAGCTCGTTGCGTTCGATCTTCGAGAAGGCTGAGGCCGAAACGC
This sequence comes from Bradyrhizobiaceae bacterium, assembly GCA_036676315.1. GTDB lineage: Bacteria > Pseudomonadota > Alphaproteobacteria > Rhizobiales > Beijerinckiaceae > Allobosea. Next base: position 5,396 of record JAKFDB010000187.1, on the reverse strand, counting down.
CGGTCAACCGGCTGGCGTCCTGCAAGGTGAGGTGCCGGCGCTTGCGCACTTTCAGCAGGCGCGCGCCGATATCGAGCTGGCCTCTTACGTCGTCGGAATCGTGATCGCCCTGGCGGCTTGCGCCGCGGGCCATGTCATCCCGGTCAAACGACGAGATTTCCGGCATCCTCATCTCCTTGCGCGGTCCTGACGGCGCCCTGCGTCATCCTTCTTAGCGGTCACCATGGGGCATGGAAAGCGCCTGATCCATAATGCTCCACAAAATGTCGGATAGTGGATATTTCTATCTTAGTATTGACAACAGTCGAATGGTGGATGAGCGTTGGATTGGCTGACGAGCCGGCAAACCGCTGCGCGAAGCTCTGTTCAGGGCATGCGCCGGCTTGAATCCGGTTGGCAGCTAGACAAGGGAAACGCTTGATGACGCTCACGAAAGACCAGTTGAACGGCCTCTACACGGCCATCGTCACGCCGCTTGCCGAGGATGGGTCTGTCGACGTCAAGGCGCTGCAGAAGCTCGTGCGCTTCCAGATCGCCGCCGGTGCCGCCGGCATCGTGCCGATTGGCGGCACGGGTGAATATCCGGCCTTCTCGCGCGACGAGCGCCGCACCATCGTCTCCGCCTGCGTCGAGGCTGCCGACGGCAAGCCGGTCATCCCGGGCGTGCTCTCGACCGGTTTCGAGGATGCGCTCGAGGCCGGCCGCGACTTCGCGGCGGCAGGCGCTGCCGCGGTGATGACGGTCACGCCCTATTACGCGCCCGGCACCCAGGAAGGCATGCGCGCCTATTTCCGGCGCTACCGGGACTCGCTCGACCTGCCGGTGATGCTCTACCAGATCCCGCGCCGGACCACCGTCGCCGCCTTCGCCGACACGGTGCAGGCGATGGCCGAGGACGGCTCGATCATCGGCATGAAGTACTCGTCCTATGACATGCCGGACTATATCCGCACGGTGAAATACGCCGGCGACAAGATCGCGATCCTCAGCGGTGAGGAGCCGCTCTTCGCCACCCATATCGCGCTCGGCGCGCGTGGCGGCGTGCTCGCCTCGGCGACGATCTATCCGAAGATCTGGATCGAGATTTTCGAGCTCGCCCGCCAGGGCAAGCTGCTGGAGGCGCTGAAGCTCCAGGACAAGATCGATCCGGTCATCGACTCGATCTATGTCGAGACCAATCCGGGACCGCTGAAGCGCTACATGGCGCTTGCCGGCATGCCGGTCGGTGGCGTGCGCCTGCCCTTGCAGGGGCCGAGCGCCGAGACGCTGTCGAAGCTCGAGACGGCCGCCCGGCAGGCGAAATCGATCAGCCTCGCCTGAACGAAGGGATCTGGATCGTGCTCGACCGGCTGCGCGACATCGTTGGCGACAAGGGCCTGATCGCCGATCCCGGCGAGATGGCTCCGTGGCTGACCGACTGGCGCGAGCGGCGCCGGGGCAGCGCGCTCTGCGTCGTCGCCCCGGTTTCGACGGCCGAGGTCGCCGCAGTGCTGCGGCTTTGCGCGGCGGAAGGCCAGCCGGTCTTCCCCGTCGGCGGCAATACCGGGCTCTGCTACGGCGCCGTTCCCGAGAGCGGCCGCCCCGAAAAGCCCGGAATTGTCCTGTCGTTGCGCCGGATGAACAAGATCCGCGCCATCGATCGCGCCGGCAACGTCGCAACCGTCGATGCCGGCGTCGTGCTCGGCGACCTGCACGTGGCGGCAGCCGAGGCAGGCCGCCAGTTCCCGCTGCATCTCGGCAGCGAGGGCAGCGCCCAGATCGGCGGGCTGATCTCGACCAATGCCGGCGGGACCGGTGTCGTCCGCTACGGACCGATGCGCGATCTCGTCGCCGGGCTCGAGGTCGTCCTCGCCGATGGCCGCGTGCTCAACGATCTTGCGGCGCTGCGCAAGGACAATACCGGCTATATGCTGCGTCATCTCTTCGTCGGCGCGGAAGGGACGCTCGGCATCATCACCGGCGCGGCGCTGCGCCTGCATCCGCAGACGCCGAACAGCGCCCATGCCTGGGTCTCGGTCGCCGATCCGGCTGCGGCCGTCGCCTTGCTCACTGCAATGCAGGACCGGGCCGGCAGCGCGATCCAGGCCTTCGAGCTGGTTTCCGCCTCGCAGTTCGAGCTGGTCCGCCGCCATGTCGAGCGCATCCGCATCCCCTTCGATGCCATCCCCGCCTGGTCGGTGCTGATCGAGCTCGGTAGCGAGGATGCCTCGACCGGCCTCGACGCCATTCTCGAAGAGGTCCTCGGCGATGCCCTGGAAAAGGGGACGGTGGTTGACGCGGTGGTTGCCACCTCGCAGCAGCAGGCGGCCGAGTTCTGGCATGTTCGCCACTCGGTCTCCGAGGCCAACAAGAAGGAGGGCATCGGCGTCGTCCATGACGTCGCCGTCCGTACCTCCGATGTCGCAGGCTTCATTGCAGCAGCCGATGTCGTCGCCGCAGCGCGCTATCCGCAGGCCGTGCCCCAGGTCGTCTGCCATCTCGGTGACGGCAATGTGCATTACATCCTGATGTTCCCTCGTGCTTTCTGGGCGACGCTCAGTGACACCGAGGCCTTCGCGCTCGAGGTCGAGCAGGCCGTCCACGACGTCGCGGCGCGTTTCTCCGGCACCTTCAGCGCCGAGCACGGCGTCGGCCGCAAGCTGACGCAGGAGCTGGAGCGCCTCGCCGATCCGCTGCGCTACGAGCTGATGGGCAAGGTCAAGGCGCTGTTCGACCCGCACGAGCTGATGAATCCCGGCGTCCTTCTCGCGGCGAAGGCCACGTGACGGCGCCGCAAGCAAATCCGCCGGCGCCCCACCAGGGGCGCGGGACGGGATACCCGCTGACACAAGCGGGATCGAGCCCCATCGACCATGGGGCATGTTTCCAATCGGGAGAGACGACATGACCACACGCAGGGATCTCGCGGGCTTGCTTGGAGCCGGCGCCGTTGCCGCCACCGCGCTGACGCTGGCTTCTAAGGAAGCGAGCGCGCAGGCGGCCACGACCAACACTTTCGAGCGTATCCTCAGCTCGAAGAAGCTCCGGATCGGCGCCGTCGCCGCCGGCCAGCCCTGGACCTTCAAGGACCGGGCGACCGGCAAATGGGGCGGGCAGTTCGTCGACATCGGTACGGCGCTCGCTGCCGACATGGATGTGCAGCTGGAGATCGTCGAGACCACCTGGGGCAACGCCGTGCTCGATATCCAGGCCGACAAGATCGACATCATGTTCGGCATGAACCTGACGCCGAAGCGCGCTCTGGTGGTCGATTTCACCTCGACGGTCTATGACAGCGCGCTCGTCGTCATCGCCCGTCCCGGCTTCGAGCCGAAGACCTGGGCCGATCTCAACGACCCGAAGGTCAAGATCTCGGTCGATGTCGGCTCGGCGCATGACCATGTCGCCGCCCGGCTCTGCCCGAAGGCGCAGATCGTGCGCTTCAAGTCGCTGGAGGAAGCGACTCTCGCGCTCCGCAGCGGCCGCGTGGACGCCCAGAGCATCTTCTGGATGGGCGGCGTGCGCGCCGTGAAGCGCGATCCCGGGCTCGGCAAGGTCGTGGTGCCGCAGCCGATGTTCGGGTCGACCTCGAACGCTATCGTGCGCCGCGAGGTCGACAAGACCTGGCGCGATTTCGCCTCGGCCTGGATCACCTATTCGCGCGGTCTCGGCCTGATCCGCGAGGCGGTGGTGAACAGCCTCGCCCAGGTCGACCTGACGATGGACGACATCCCGCCGGGCGTCACCTTCTGATCATGATGCAAGGTCTCCGGCTCCGTGCCGGAGACCTTCTTCCAATTCCAACGGTTCCTGCGGCCAGGTCGCCGGGCGGGCTCCCGAGAGGACAAGCATGTACACGTGGCGTTTCGATGCCGTCTGGGGCTATCGCGAGCTGTTTCTGACCGGAACGGCGGTCACGATCGGTCTCACCATCGCAGTCGTCGTCCTCGGTCTTTTGATAGGCCTGGTCGCCGGGCTGGGCCAATTGTCGCGCTCGCCTGTCCTGCGCTGGCTGTCCTGGCTCTATATCGAGATGTTCCGGCTGACGCCGCTGCTCGTGCTGCTGCTCTGGTTCTATTATGCCCTGCCGATGCTGACCGGCATCAAGATCGACGCGCTGACCGCGGCAGTCGTGACGCTCTCGCTCTATGGCGGCTCGTTCTATGCCGAGGTCATTCGCGGCGGCATCGTCTCGATCGAGGCCGGGCAGAGCGAGGCCGGAATGGCGCTCGGTATGACGCCGGGCAAGGTGATGCGTCGCATCGTCCTGCCGCAGGCGATCAAGCGGATGATCCCGCCGCTGATGAACCAGTCGATCATCCAGTTCAAGAACACCTCGCTGGTCTCGGTTCTGGCGGTGCCGGATCTGCTCTATCAGGGCCAGATCGTCGCCATGGACACCTATCGCGCGCTCGAGGTCTATACCGTGATCGCGGCGATCTACTTCGTCGTCCTCTTGCCGCTGACGGTGATCGTCAAGCGGGCCGAGCGGCACCTGGCGCACAGCAATTGAGGCGGCGATGAGCACCTGCAAAATCGAAATCTCCGGCGTCCGCAAACAGTTCGGCGACCTCGTCGTCCTGCGTGACATCAACCTCAAGGTCGAGCCCGGCGCGGTCATCGCGCTGATCGGCCCCTCCGGCTCCGGCAAGTCGACGCTGCTGCGTTGCCTCAATCTGCTGGTCATCCCCGAGGGCGGGCGCATCCGCATCGGCGACGACGCTTTCGCCTTCGACGGCACGGCGAAGCTGCCGAGCGTGCGCGAGCAGGCCCGCTTCCGCTCCAACACCGGCATGGTGTTCCAGCACTTCAACCTGTTCCCGCACATGACGGTGCTCCAGAACGTCATGGAGGGTCCGCTTTCGGTCAAGGACATGCCGAAGGCGCAGGCTGACGCTCTGGCGCGGCGGCTGCTCGAAAAGGTCGGCCTCAGCGACAAGGTCGACGTCTTCCCCAACAAACTTTCCGGTGGCCAGAAGCAGCGCGTCGCCATCGCCCGCGCTCTGGCGATGGAACCGGCGGTGATGCTCTTCGACGAGGCGACCTCGGCGCTCGACCCAGAACTGGTCGGCGAGGTCCTGAACGTCATCCGGGCGCTGGCCGCAGAGGGCATGACGATGATCATCGTCACCCATGAGATCGGCTTTGCCCGCGAAGTCGCCGACCGCGTCGTCTTCATGCGCGACGGCGTGATCGTCGAGGAAGGGCCGGCGCATGACGTGATCGACAGCCCGAAGGAAGAGGCGACGCGCACCTTCCTCAGCCACTTCCATAATCGCGGCTGATAGCGGCAGGCAGAGCGATGACGGCTTCCTCGAGTTCGCGTGTCGCCGTCATCGGGGCCGGCATCGTCGGCCTGGCCGCGGCTTTGGAGATCCAGCGCTCCGGCCACCACGTCACCCTGATCGAGCCCGACG
>JAKFDB010000186.1:0-8722 GCA_036676315.1 Bradyrhizobiaceae bacterium | reverse complement strand
GGCGCGGCACGGCGTTGCCGAGCAGGTAATCGAGCGGCGGCGCCGACAATTCGCGTAACCGTTCGAGCCAGCGCCCCTGCTGGCCGCGCTTCAGCGTCTCGTCCCAGAACAGGTCGAGCCAGAGCGTCTCGTCGGCGCCGAGCGAGTTGTTGTAGAGCGCCTGGCCATCGAGCGGATCGGCGCCGCGGGCGATCAAGAGGCGCGCCAGTTCCTCAGCCTGCGGATGCGCCGGCTGGCCGTTCTCGCCGCCGCCGATGACGCCGGTCAGCGCGGTGAAGTGGTTGCTGCCATCGCTCCAGAAGGCGTTGGCGGCGGCGCCGTGATCGAGCAGGAGTTCCGCGATCGCGACCGCGTTGCCGGACACCGCATCGTTCGGCAGCCGCGTGAAGGCGAGGCGCAGCAGCGGCGTCCAGCCATCGAATTCGCTCTGGCTGGTCGCGAGTGCGGCGTCGCGCGCGAGGAAGCCGCTGATGGCACCGAGATCATGCGCCGCGACGGCGCTGTGAATGCTGTCGCGGGCGATCTCGGGATGGCGTTCGAGTAGGCGCTGGGCGAGCGCGCCGCGGGCCGGCCGGTCGGCCTCGTACTGGCCCCATTCCTGCGTGCCGGGCCTGACGCCGTAGCGCAGCGCCGACTTTTCCAGGAAGAGCGCGACGATCGCGGCCTGGCCGCGCGACGCGAGTTCGCGGGCGGCCAGTTCCTGCTTCAGCGCCGACCAGTTGGCGAGACCGTATTCGCGGGCGAGGGCATGCTGGACCTCGCGCAGTTTTGGCAGGCCGGCCTGGTTCGGGATTAGCTTGCGGAAACGGGCGAGCGCCTCCGTGTCGCCGGCCTCGATCTCCTTCAGCCAGCGCTTGGCCTGGCGGCGGACGGCTTCGAGGCTGGAGCGGGACGTGAGTTCGCGGGTGGGCTGAGACATGATTCTTCCTTCCGGAAAGAGCCTGATGTCCGCTTCACAGGCCGGAAGAAAGCGATGGTGCGACGAGGTCCAGTCGATTTGGGTGGGAGCAGGCTCCCTTGCCGCGGACAGGTGGCGCCCCAAGCGCTCTGCGGCGATGAAAAGCGCAAGGCCGGGGCGAAGTCAACCGGGTGCCGCTGCGACCTCAGACACCGAGCAGGGTGCGCCGCTCCGCCGCTGTCGGCGAGCCGAACAGGCGCGCGCGTCCGGGCTGGCGCAGCACGCCGACGGCGCGCGTGCCGCCGGGGGCGAACAGCACTTCGAACCGGTTGTCGCCGCAATCATGGCGCTTGCAGGTGTCGGCCCGCTCATAGCTGCGGCCGGCGATCCAGACCTGCGTGCTCGGCCCGCCCGGACCGGCGAGCTTGTCGGCCCGGAGCCAGCGCTCGCGCGGCCCGGGATTGCCGATCATCCGCGACCAGGCCCGGCGATAGGCGGGGTCCTGGAGGATATCGGACAGATGGCGGCCCTCGACCGGCTGGGCGCTCGCGCCCTGCGATCCGCCGGCAAGCAGCAAAGCAAGGGCCAGGAGCCGGGCCGCGAGGCGCAAGCCCCAGCTTCCGGAGATCATCGGCATCAACCTCGACAGCAATCTGCGCCGCTCGCGCCAGGTGGCGCGAGCGGCTGTTTCAATGAAAGCTCACTTCGCCCGCTTGGCGCCGACGAGCTCGTCCCATTTGCGGAAGGCGACGACCATCTTGTCGGGCTTCAGCGGCAGTTCGATCGGATTGTTGGCGATCAGGTCGGCATATTCCGGCCGGCCGAATTCGGCGATGACCTTCTGGCTCGCTTCCGGCGCCAGCGAGAGCGGCACGTTCTTCACCGCCGGGCCCGGATAGAGATAGCCCTCGTCATAGGAATAAGCCTGCATCTTCGGCGTCAGCACATGCGCCATGATGTCGAGCACCACGGCGAGCCGGTCATTGGGCAGGCCCTTGGGCACGCACATGAAGAAGGCGTCCGAAACCCAGTGGAAGCCCTTCAGCGTCTGGATCTTGGCTTCCTTCGGCACGATGCCGAGGGCGCGCGGATTGATGTCCCAGCCGGTGGTCGAGATGATGATGTCGCGCGAGCCGTCGCCGAACTCCTTCATCGTCGCGCCGGTGCCGGCCGGGTAGTACTCGATGTACTGGCCGAGCTCCTGCAGATAGGCCCAGGTCTTGTCCCAGCCGCCGACCGGGTCCTGCGGGTCCTTGTCGCCGAGGATATAGGGCAGCCCCATCATGAAGGTGCGGCCCGGGCCGGAATTGGTCGGGCGGGCATACATGAACTTGTTAGGATTGGCCTTGGCCCAGGCGAGCAATTCCTCGGCCGTGGTCGGCGGGCTCTTGACCCGGTCCGGCATGTATTCGAGCAGCGGGCCGGAGGGGTAGTAGTTGACGACGACGCCGAAGCCGTCGCCCTGGACCTTGTGCAGGTTGAGTGCGGCCGGCTCGTAATTGGCCTCGATGTTCGGGAACTTGTCGGCGAAATCCGGCAGGATCTTCTGCCAGAGCTTCTGGTCGAGCCCGGCGGCGAGGCCGTCGCTGCCGGTCAGGATCAGGTCGAGATCGACCTTGCCGGCATCCTGCTGCGCCTTGAGCTTGCTGGCGAGTTCGGGCGCCGGCGCCTTCACGAAGGCGATGCGCGAGACCAGCTTCGGATTGGCAGTGCGGTAATCCTCGAACGCCTTCTGCATCAGGGCGAGCGCACCGCCGACATCCATGACGCTGATCACGACGGGACTGGTCGGCAGCGGCGGCGAAGCGGCGAAGGCCGGGCCGGCGGCGGCGACGGCCGCGAGGCCGCCGAGCACGGTGCGGCGGCTGATGGCATTGAAATCGTCGGTCATCGCGTTCCCCTGTTATTGCTTTGGTGTCTTGTTATCGCGTCGGGGCAGTTGCCTGCCCTCGTTCGTAGCGGCGCTCCAGATGCCCGATCCGGACCCGCTCGACGAAGAGCTCATCGGACCACTCCACTCGCGTCTCCGCAAGGGTAAGGCCATGCGCATCGAGCGCAGGCCGGATTGCAGCGAGCGGATGGCGCGAGGCCATGGCGATAGCTTCCTCCGCCGTGGCGATGCCCCAGGCGACGACGTTCCGCACTGCCTGGTCGAGGCAAAGCGCCGAGCCGGCAAGCAGGCCAGCGCCCTGGCGCACCGAGCCGTCGGCCATCAGCTCGACCGCCATGCCGGCGAAATGATAGCGGCCGGGTGGGGCGGCGGCCGCGACCACCGCATCGGTAACGAGGATCGAGCGGCTGAGCCCCTTGGCGCGGATCAGCGCCTTCAGCGCCTTGGGATGCAGATGGATGCCGTCGGCGATGAAGCAGGCCACCAGCCTGTCCTCCGCGAGCTGGGCGAAGATCGGGTTGGCGAGCTTGTGCAGGGTCTGTGGCAGGCCGTTGCCGAGATGGGTCGAGAGCGACAAGCCGACATCGGCAGCCGCCGTGACCTGCTCGAAATCGGCTGCCGAATGGCCGATGGCGACGATCTTGCCGGCTTCGGCCAGCGTCTTCGTCAGGGCGAGAGCCCCTTCGCGCTCGGGCGCCAGCGTCACCATCAGGATCGGGCGGTCGAGCCCGCGCTCGATCTCCGCGACGAGCTCCGGCCTCGCCGCGGTCATCGCATCGGGCGGATGGCAGCCGTGATAGCCCGGCGCCGGGTTCAGGTAGGGCCCTTCGAGATGGTAGCCCGGGCACATCAGGGCGCCGAGGCGGCTTTGCGAAACCGCGGCGTCGAGCGCCCGGAAGCGCTCGAGCAGCTCATGCGGATGGGCGGTGATGATGGTCGGCAGGCAGAGGGTGACGCCGGTCGCCAGCATCGCCTCCAGCGCCCGGTCGAGATCACCTGCGGTGATCGCGGGATCGTTGAAGTCGACGCCGCCGAAGCCGTTGACCTGGAGGTCGACGAGACCGGGCGAGAGTGGCATGGCCGGCTCAGCCCTGCTTCAGCAGCGAGGCTGCCGGCGGATCGATGAACATCACCGTGTTGGGGTGCTGGCGCAGGATCGAGGCCGGGTGCAGCGGCGAGATCTCGCCCTCCAGCGCGTCGCGTACCGCCTTCGCCTTGCGGGCGTCCGAAACCGAAAGAACGATCAGCTCGCTCTTCAGGATCTGGCGCACGCTCATCGAGATGGCGCGCTCCGGCACGGCCTGGAGGCTCTCGAACCAGCCCTCGCCGAATTGCTGGTTGCGGCAGGCCTCGTCCAGCGTGACGACGATATAGGGCTTTTCGGTCTCGAAATCGGCCGGCGGGTCGTTGAAGGCGAGATGGCAGTTCTCGCCGATGCCGGCAAAGCAGAGATCGATGCGCCTGCCGGCGATCAGCGCATTGAGGCGCTCGGTCTCGGCGACGGGATCGCCCTCGCCATTGACGGGGATGAAGGCTGGCTTGACTGCGAGCGGAGCAAGGAAGCGCTCTTCCAGATAGCCGCGGAAGCTCGCCGGATGCGACTCGGATAGGCCGACATATTCGTCGAGATGGAAAGCGGTGACCTTCGACCAGTCGATGCCCTCGGCCGCGACGAGGTTCTGCAGCATCTCGAACTGGCTCGCGCCGGTGGCGACGATGATATTCGCCTCGCCATGGCGGGCTATGGCCGCGCGGATCGTCTGCGCGCCGAGCGCCGCAGCCTGCCGGCCGAGCTCCTGCTTGTCGGCGAGAATGCGGATGTCTTTCATGCTGCCTGCCCTCGAGCTTCGGCGCATGGCGCGCCGCAGATTGCGGTCGAGGTCTAGCACAGCCGCCGCTGAAGGCATCGGGCAAGATGTCGGGGCCGGCCCCATCTGCCGGCATGGCGGCGTCGGCACGGCGATGCGCCGCGGCTTGTCGCTAGCGTTCCTCTGCGGCGAGCTCCCGCAGCTGCCGCTCCAGGAAGCGCCGCTCCGCCGGCTGATGGGTGAGCTCGATTGCGCGGCGATAGGAGGCTTGCGCAGCACCGATCAGGCCGAGGCGCCGCTGCAGGTCGGCACGTGCCGCGTGGGCGAGGGGATAGGTTTCGAGACCGCCCTGGTGAAGGGCGGCTTCGATGGCGGCAAGCCCGGCCTGCGCTCCGTCGCGCTGGCTCAGCGCGGCGGCGCGGTTGAGGGCCGCGACCGGCGAGGGATCGAGCCTGAGCAGCAGGTCGTAGAGTCCGACGACCCGGTTCCAGTCGGTGCCGGCGACGCTCTCGGCTTCGGCATGCGTCGCGGCGATCGCCGCCTGCAGCAGATAAGGGCCGAGGCTGCGCAGCGCGAAGGCCAGCTCGATCAGGCCGGCGGCCTCGGCGATCATCGCGCGGTCCCAGAGCGAGCGGTCCTGATCGTCGAGCAGGACGATGTCGCCGGCGGCGTCGGTGCGCGCGGTCCGGCGCGCCTCGTGCAGCAGCATCAGCGCCAGCAGGCCCATGGCTTCGGCGTCGGGCAGGAGGGTCGTGAGCAGGCGGGCGAGCCTGATCGCCTCGGCGCAGAGATCCTGCCGCGTCAGTTGCGGGCCGGCGGTGGCGGCATAGCCCTCGTTGAAGACGAGGTAGATCACCCGCAGCACGCTTTGCAGCCGCTCCGGCAGTTCGGTGCGGCCGGGCACTTCATAGGGCAGGGCCTCGTCGCGGATCTTCGCCTTGGCCCGGACGATGCGCTGGCCGATGACCGGCGGCCGGCTCAGATAGGCGCGGGCGATCTCCTCGGTGGTCAGGCCGCCGACCTCGCGCAGGGTCAGGGCGATCTGCGCATCCGGCGGCAGGGCGGGGTGGCAGCAAGTGAAGATCAGCCGCAACTCGTCGTCCTGGATCTCCTCCGGCAGGGCCGGCTCCAGCGCCGGATCGGCCAGCGCCGCAAGCTCGGCGGTCGCAGCGGCGAGCCTGGCCTGCCGGCGCCAGCGATCGATCGTCCTGAAGCGACCGGCCGAGACCAGCCAGGCATAGGGGTTGGCCGGCACGCCCTCGCGCGGCCAACGCTCGGCGGCGGCGGCGAAGGCTTCGTGAAGCGCCTCCTCCGCCGCCTCGAACCCGCCAAGCAGGCGGATCAGCGTTGCCAGCACGCGCCGCCGCTCGCCGCGATAGGCGGCTTCAACGGCGGCCCGTGCTGTGGTTTCGCTCACAGCTGCGGCGGCGGCGTGCTGAAATCGACGACCGGGCGGACCTCGATCGAGCCGATCCGCGCGATCGGATGGCCGGAGGCGACGCGCACGGCCTCGTTGAGGTCGGCCGCCTCGATCATGACGATGCCGCCGAGCATCTCGCGCGTCTCCATGAACGGGCCGTCGGTCGCCGACATCTTGCCGTCGCGCATCTGCACCGTCATCGCCGTGTCCGGCATTTCGAGCGCCTCGCCGGAGACGAAATGGCCGGTCTCGGTCAGCTTGACGTCATAGGTCGCGCATTCGGCGAGCACGGTGTTGGCCTCAGGCGCACCGCCGAACAGGGTCTTGGGATCGTAGTAGATCAGGCAGGCGTAACGCATCGGGAAACTCCTTCTCCTTGCGCATTGACGCAGCTTGTCGTTCGGCGGCGGGCGGATTCGACAAGGGGCGGAATCTTTTTTTAGCGGCTCAGGCGCTGCGGTCACGCGCTGAGGCGGGGGCTCCGTTGGAAGTCGCGGCTCAAAGATCGGATGTTAAACATCCGATGAATGGTTGCGGGCAGTTCAAAGCTGTGCCAAAGAGCCGTGGCTGAAGACAACAAGAGCATGCGGGAGGCGGGATGCGGCGTGGCGCCAAGCCCGGCAAGATCGGAGCCATCGTCGCCCATCTCGGCGCGGCGATCGTGCGCGGCGAGGTTGCTCCCGGTGAGACCCTGCCGCCCGAGCACGAGCTCGAGGCGCGCTACCAGGCCGGCCGCGGCGTGGTGCGCGAGGCGGTCAAGATGCTTGCCGCCAAGGGGCTGGTCAGCGTCCGCCCGCGCCACGGCACCCATGTCCGCCCCGCCCATGACTGGTCGATGCTCGACCGTGACGTGCTCGGCTGGCTGCGCGGCGGCGACGGGCTCGGCCACGAGATCCTGCTGGCGCTCGACGAGACGCGCGCCATCATCGAGCCGGCTGCCGCGGCGCTGGCGGCCGAGCGCGCGACGGCCGAGGACTGCGCCCGGATCGAGGCTGCGCTCGCGGCGATGGAGCGCGGGCAGGACGATCCGGCCGCTGCGATCGCCGCCGACAAGGCGTTCCATCTCGCCATCATCGATGCGACCCACAACCCGATCCTGCGCAGCTTCCGCGGTGTGATCGACACCATCCTCAGTGCGCTGTTCGACATCACGGTCGGCGTCTTCGCCGGCAATCTGCCCAACCATGCCGCGGTGGCGCGCGCCATTTCCGTGCGCGATCCGATGGCTGCGCGCCAGGCCATGGAAGAGCTGCTCGGCTACACGCAGCAACATCTCCTCTCCGGCCGGCTGAAGGCCGAGGGAGCCCCAAACAACCAACCCACTGGGAGGAACGCATGAAACTCAAGAGTCTGATGATGGCGGCCGCCTTCGCAGCGACCAGCTGGTCGGCCAGCGCCGCCTGGCCGGAGCGGCCGATCACGCTGGTCGTGCCCTGGGCTGCCGGCGGCGGCACGGACGCGGTCGCGCGCATCGTCGCCGCCGGTCTCGAGAAGGAGCTCGGCAAGCCGGTCAACGTGGTCAACCGCACCGGTGGCGGCGGCGTCGTCGGCCATACCGAAATGGTCAACGCCAAGCCGGACGGCTACACGATCGGCCTTGCCACGGCCGAGGTCACGACCTTCTACTGGTCGAACACCGCACCCTTCACCTATGAGAAGCTGACGCCGATCGCGCTGGTGAACTTCGATTCCGCCGCCTTCAACGTCGCGGCGAACTCGTCCTGGGCCAATCTGCGCGCGGCTCTCGACGACATCAAGAAGCAGCCGGCCGGCAAGTTCAAGCTCTCCGGCATGGCGGCAGGCGCAGCCTATCACCTCGCCTTCGCCGGCCTGCTGCAGCTCGAGGGCATCGACCCCAAGGCGGTCGTCGTGGTGCCGAGCCAGGGCGCGGCGCCGGGCTTCCAGGAGCTGGCTTCGGGCGGCGTGCAGATCGTCCCGTCCTCGCTGCCCGAGGGCAAGCCGATGTTCGATGCCGGGCGGGTCAAGTCGCTCGCGGTGATGTCGAAGGAGAAGATCGGCGCCTTCCCGGCGGTCCCGACCGTCAAGGAAGCCATCGGCAAGGACTATGAGGGCGGCACCTGGCGCGGCCTTGCCGCTCCTGCCGGCGTGCCGGCCGATGTCGTCGCCAAGCTGGTCGAGGCTGCCGACAAGGTCGCCAATTCCGAGGAATACAAGAAGTTCCTGGCCGAGCGCGGCTTCGGCCACGCTTTTGCCAAGGGCCCGGCCTTCGGCGAGTTCCTCGCCACCCAGCACAAGCAGAACGGCGAGATCATGGGCGCGCTCGGCCTGCGCCTGCGCCAGTAGCAGCCGGCTCGTCGCCATCAACCTTTCACGGAGCGCCGACCCCTGGCGCTCCGTCCGTTTCCCGGGTCAAGCCGCGCATGAAAGTCAACGATCTCGTCGCCGGGCTGTTCTTCCTGGTCGTCGCCGGCCTCTTCGCCGCCGGGGCCTGGAACCTGCCCAATCCGTCGCAGCAACCGCTCGGCCCCTCCGCCTTCCCGCTGATCCTCGGCGGCTTGCTGGCGCTCTGCGCGGTGCTGCTTGCCTGGCAGGGCACCCGCGCGACCGGGCGTGGCCCGGCGCTGGCGCTGGCCGACTGGGCGCGCAGTCCTGCCGCCCTCGCCAGGCTGCTGCTCGTACCCGGAGCGGTGCTGTTCTATGTCGCCGCCTCGGAGGCGCTCGGCTTCCTGCTGACGGCGCCGCTG
>JAKFDB010000185.1:0-62417 GCA_036676315.1 Bradyrhizobiaceae bacterium | reverse complement strand
ACTTGCAATCTTCCGGGAATTATCAGGACATGGATCGCGTGCCCATGTCGGCGAGGTTACCGCCGGCTGAGCTGCGCGAGGCGGGAGGGGAAGCATGGGAGCCGGCATTTCACGCAGAGGTTTCCTGCGCGGGGGAGCGGCGGCGGGCGTCGCGCTCAATGTCTCCTTTCTGGCGCCTGCGGCCCGCGCCCGGCTGATCGAGACGCCGCCGCGCCCCGGCCCCGACTGGCTCACTCCTGCCGGCCGGCCGCGCTATCGCTTCGACGCCATCGCCAAGGTCACAGGAGCGAAGACCTTCGCGCGCGACTACCGGGCCGCGGATCTTCCCGGCTGGCCGCGGGAGCAGTCGCATGCCTTCCTGATCCACGCGACCAAGGCCGACAGGGCCTTCGAGGGCATCGACCTCTCGGTCCTCGGCGACGCGCTGAAGCCCGACCGGGTGGTCCTGCATGAGGATCTCGTCGCGGACGGCATCAAGACGCCCCATCCCGACTTCTTCGGCGATGTCTTCCTGGTGCCCAGGGGCGAGACGCCGCGGCTTCTCGGCCAGCCGGTCGCGCTCCTGATCTATCGCGACTTCGCCCGCTATGACGCCGCCAAGCGCAAGATCCGCTTCGACGATACCGTGGTCCGCTATGGCGCGCAGACGCCCTACAACCCGCCGCCGCACTACGGCGCGGCGCGCTATGTGCGCATCGACGGTGGCGCGCCCGAGGCCGAGGATCGCTATTCGTCGCTCAAGGATACGACCATCTTCGGCAAGTTCTCGGGCAACGAGGTCGTCTGGCCCGAGGCTGCCGGCGGCAACGCCATGGGGCGCGGCATGGCCGCGGCTGCGGAGATCGAGCAGGGCATCGCCGGCGCGGGGAGCGATGCGCTCGTCCTGAAGCGGAGCTATTTCTCGCAGTCGATCGACGCGTCGGCCATGGAAGCCGACAACGGCAACGTCTGGTACGACGCGGCAACCGGCGTGCTCCACATCATGGCGGCCTCGCAATCGCCCTACGAGGTGGCGGAAGTATCGGCGGAGCTGGTGTCGAAGTCGAAGTTCCCGCTGAAGGAGGTCGACCTCAAGGTCGGCTACACCGTCGGCTACGGGACGAAGGATCACCACATCTTCCCGTTCTTCTGCGTCGTCGCCGGGCTCTATGGCGAGGGGCGGCCCGTGCGGCTAGCCAATGACCGCTTCGAGCAGTTCCAGACGGGCCTCAAGCGGCACGCCTTCTGGATGAACAACACGCTGGTCGTCGACCGTAGCACCGGCAAGTTCCGCGTCATGACCGGGCATTTCAGGACCGATGGCGGCGGGCGGGCGAACTACTCGTTCTCGGTCTCCTTCGTCGGCGCCACGGCAGCGCAGTCGATCTATTATCTGCCGCAGAGCGACTTCTCGGCTGCCGCCTTCGCTTCGCGGGCAGTGGAGGCCGGCTCCACCCGCGGCTATGGCACGCTCCAGACCATGTCGGCGACCGAGATGATGGTCGACGAGGCGGCGGAACTGCTCGGGATCGATGCGATCGAGCTGAGGCTGAGGAACGTCTTCCGCTCCGGAATGAAGAACAGCCAGGGCGCCATTCCGGCAGGCGCCCTGCGAAACGAAGAGGTCCTGCTCAAGGCCAGGGCACATCCGCTCTGGAGCGCGCGGGCGCAGAGGAAGAAGGCGTTCGAGGCCGCCAATCCGGGCAAGAAATACGGCGTCGGCTACGGCCATGTACAGAAGGACTATGGTACCGGCGCGGAGGCGGCGCTCGCCTCGCTCGAGCTCGATCCGCAAGGCCGGATCAGCTTTCGCCATGTCGCCCATGAGATGGGCCCCGGCGTCACCACCTCCCAGGCGATCATGGTCGGCGAGATCCTCGGCCGCGTGCCGGACGAGACCGAGTATGGCGCCGTGCGCTGGCCGCAGATGCCGCTCGAGACGACGGATGAGCCCTATACGCTGAGCCAGGAGGAGGAAGACCGGCGCAAGCTGAATCCGCGCTGGACGCCCCGCATCACCTCGCCGATGAGCGCGACCAACAGTGTCTACTATCTCGGCCATGCGACCCGCGAGGCGGCGCGCATCCTCGTCGATCTTGCGCTCTGGCCAGCGGCGCGGTCGCTCTGGTCGCGCGGGATCGGCGGCGGCGCGCTCGCGCCCTACGACGTACGCCGCGAGGACCTCAGGCTGGCGCGCGGCATGATCAATGCGGGCGGCCTGCCGCCCCTCGCCTTCGAGGCGGTGACGGCGGAAGCCCACCGCCTTGGCCTCCCGACTGGCGTGACCGTTCACACCTTCAATCGCTGGCAATGGACGGAGGCCGAATTCGACGTGCCGGACCGGGGGCGCCTGCGGCTGTCGATCGATGCCCTCGCCCTGCGTTACGGTGAAGCGGCTCCCGAGCAACGGAAGCGCACGATGACGACCGGCGGCTGGCACTTCGTCGAGCGCGCGGCGGTGTCCTATCCGCCGGTCCAGCGCAACAATGCCGGGGTCACCTATTATGCCCCGATGGCGACCCTCGCCGAGATTTCGGTCGATACCGGAAGCGGCACCGTCACCCTGCTCTCCCATCACTCGATTCTCGAATGCGGCCGGCAGGTCGTGCCGGAGCTGGTCTCCGGCCAGATCCAGGGCGGCATCGCCATGGGGATCGGGCACGCCCTCAAGGAGTATCTGCCCCTCTACGAGGACGGCCCCGGCGACGGCACCTGGAACTGGAACCGCTACGAGCTGCCGCGCGCCAAGGATGTCGCCCTCTGGTCGCAGACGGCGGAGGTGCTGCCGCCGCTTTCCGACAGCGACCCTCCGAAGGGCATCGCCGAAGTGGTGATGATCGCCGTGGTCCCGGCCATCGCCAACGCCATCACGCACGCGATCGGCAAGCGCTTCTACGACCTGCCGATCACGCCCGAGAAAATCCGCGAGGCCCTGTCATGACGACGGAGACGAAACCGCTCGCCCTCACCGTCAACGGCCGCCAGTTTGGCCCGGTCGAAGTGCCGGAAGGGCTGATGATGCAGGACTTCCTGCACGAATACCTGAACCTCACCGGCTCCCGTATGGGCTGCGGCCAGGGCATCTGCCATGCCTGCACCGTGATCGTCGAGAACGAGGGCGGCGCGCTCAGGGAGATGCGCACCTGCATCACCGGGGCGCATTGGTTTGCCGGCAAGAAGGTCGTGACCATCGAGGGACACGCCAGGCACGGCGCGAATGGCGATGTGCTCGCCCTGTCGCCGGTCCAGCAGGCCTTCATCGAGCACTTCGCCTTCCAGTGCGGCTATTGCACGCCCGGCTTCGTCACGGGAGCGACCGTGCTTCTCGACCGGCTGAAGCGCAAGCCGGTCGCCCGGGCGGAACTGGAGCAGGTCGTGACCGAAGCGCTCGACAAGCACATCTGCCGCTGCACCGGGTATGTGCGCTATCACACGGCCGTGCGCGACCTCATCCTCAACACACCCGGCCTGCTGACGGGCTGATGGGGCGACCGATGAAGAAGCGGAGTTTGCTGCTCGGC
Organism: Bradyrhizobiaceae bacterium; assembly: GCA_036676315.1. GTDB lineage: Bacteria > Pseudomonadota > Alphaproteobacteria > Rhizobiales > Beijerinckiaceae > Allobosea. The sequence goes on along the minus strand of JAKFDB010000185.1, from coordinate 58,917 downwards.
GCAGCGGCCTTGATCCTCGCCGGAGCTGCTGCCGCCGGCAGCGTGTTCTTCGGCGCCCTGGAGACCAGCGTGGTCTCGAGCGCCGCCAAAAGCCCGCTCGGTGCCGATGAGATGAAGCGGCTTGCCGAGCGCGGCGCCTATGTGGCGACCGCCGCCGACTGCTATGCCTGCCATACCGCCAAGGACGGCGCTGCCTGGGCCGGCGGGCTGCCCTTCGAGACGCCTTTCGGCACGCTCTACGCCACCAATATCTCTCCGGACAAGGAATTCGGCATCGGCGCCTGGACGCGGGCGGAGTTTCATCGTGCGGTCAGGGATGGCGTCGGCAAGGGCGGGCGGCACCTCTACCCGGCCATGCCCTACGCGTCCTATCGCGAGATGAGCGAGCAGGATGTCGATGCTGTCTACGCCTATCTCATGACCCGCGAGCCGATGCGGGTCGCGAACCGGGAGAACGAGCTCCCCTTCCCCTTCAACATCCGGCAATCCCTCACCTTCTGGAACCTCGTCAATCTGCGGCGGGAGGGCTTCACCACGAACGCCGCGCGATCCGAAGTCTGGAATCGGGGTCGCTATGTCGTCGATGCGCTGGCTCATTGCGGCGAATGCCACACGCCGCGCAACCTGCTCCAGGGCATGGAATCCGGCGCCTATCTGAAGGGCGCCGTGATCGAAGGGGTCGAGGCGCCTGACATCACCAAGGAAGGCCTCGCGCGGATGGGGTTCGATCCGCTGACGCTCGCCCGCTTCATGAAATCGGGCCTGTCGGCGCAGGGCTCGATGACGCACCAGATGTTCGAGGTCGTCCATTTCTCCACGCAATACATGAGCGAAGGCGATTTGCGGGCGATGGCCGCCTATCTCTTCGATCTCGAGGCGCTGCCGGCGACCTCGGCTCCGCCACCGGCCCCCGCGCCCGTCGAGGTTTCGCCATCCGTCACCGCAGCGGCGCGCGGCACTTATCTCAACCTCTGCGCCGGCTGCCACGGCTCCGAGGGCCAGGGCATCCCGCATGTCGCGGTCCCCCTGTCGACCAACGCCTCGCTCCGGCTCGCCAGCCCGCGAAACTTCGTCCGTGCGGTGCTGCATGGCATTCCCGCCCAGCGCTTTCCCGGGCTGGAGCGCATGGAGGCGATGCCGGCCTTCACCGAACTGCTCGACGACAAGGCGCTCGCCGACCTGACCAACTGGATGCGCGCCCGCTGGGGCGGCCAGCAGCCGACCGTCAAGGCCGAGGAGGTTGCAAAGCTGCGATGAGGACGCTGCGGCGCGGCGGAACGGACGCCGAGTATCGCAAGTACCCCTTGCAATCCCTTGACCGTCAGCCTTCCGACATTATCGACACCGCCTGAAATGAACGCTACGTCAGCTATGGGGTTGCAGCCGGGGCTTGGAGATGCGTGGAGCAACGATAAGCTTGGCTGGCACGCTGATTTTGCTCTTTGCCCGCTTCCTGACCGCCGTCCGCGGACGATGGGACGGGGTCGCGCCGGTCGACGAGCAGCGAATCTATTACGCCAATCACGCTAGCCACGGCGATTTCGTCCTGATCTGGACGGTGCTGCCGCGTCGCATGCGATTTGCGACCAGGCCAGTCGCCGGGAGCGACTACTGGCTGAAGAGCCGCCTTCGGCGCTTCATCGGCTGCGACGTCTTCAACGCCGTCCTGATCAATCGCGATCGCGCCAGCCGGACGAGTGATCCGATCCTCCAGATGACGGATGCGCTGGATGCCGGCTCCTCTCTCATCGTCTTTCCGGAAGGCACGCGCAACACCACGGACGCCCCGCTCCTGCCGTTCAAGAGCGGCCTCTTCCACCTGGCGCAAGCACGGCCGGAGGTTGTCCTCGTGCCCGTGTGGATCGACAATCTCAACCGCGTCATGCCGAAGGGCGAGTTCGTGCCGATCCCGCTGATCTGCACCGTCACCTTCGGTGCCGCCCTCCGGCTCGCTGATATGGAGGCGAAACAGGATTTCCTGGCCAGGGCACAAGGAGCGCTGCTCGCACTCTCGCCGAAGGCGAGCACGCCATGACGATGCCGCATCCCGATCTGGTGGCCGTGCTGGCCGGCCTGCTCGCTGTCCTGGTCCTGGCTTCCGCCATCGGCTACGGGCTGCAGCGCCGGCTATCGCCCGACGGCTCGAATGCCGTGGTCGAGAATCTGAACGACCGCATCCGCGCCTGGTGGGTCATGGTCGTGCTGATGGGGCTGGCGCTGGTCGGCGGCAAGACCGGTGTGACACTGCTTTTTGCCTTCTGTTCCTTCGCGGCCTTGCGCGAGTTCATCACGCTGACCAACACACGCCGCGCCGACCACTGGGCGCTGGCGCTCGGCTTCTTCGTCGTGTTGCCCGTGCAGTATTATCTCGTCTGGATCGAGTGGTACGGCCTCTATTCGATCTTCATCCCGGTCTACGCCTTCCTGCTGATGCCGATCGTCGCGGCGCTGCGCGGCGATACCGATCATTTCCTCGTGCGCATCGCCGAGGTGCAGTGGGCGCTGATGATCTGCGTTTTCTGCACCTCGCATGTGCCTGCGCTGCTGAACCTGGACATCCCGGGCTATGAGGGGCGCAACGTGCTCCTGATAGCCTTCCTCGTCATCGTCGTGCAGATCAGCGATGTCCTGCAATATGTCTGGGGTAAGCTTCTCGGCCGCACCAAGATCGCCCCCCGGCTGTCGCCTTCCAAGACGGTCGAGGGGTTCGTCGGTGGCGCGCTCAGCGCGACGGCCGTCGGCGCCGCCTTGTCTTGGATGACGCCCTTCACGCCGCTCCAGGCCGCCTTCCTGTCGCTGGTCATCGTCCTGATGGGTTTCTTTGGCGGGCTCGTCATGTCGGCGATCAAGCGCGATCGCGGCGTCAAGGATTGGGGACACCTGATCGCCGGCCATGGCGGCTTCATCGACCGGCTCGATTCCGTGGTGTTCTCCGCTCCGATCTTCTTCCATCTGGTCCGTTACGGCTGGTCCGCCTGATGACGCTGCCGGTCGCGCGCCTGATGCAAAGCAGCGTCGTGCATGTCGCCTTCGCTTTCCTCGCCATGGGAAGCTGGGCTGCTTTCGCCAATCGCGGCCATCCGATGCCGGCGTCTCTGCATGCGGGGCTGATCCAGGGCGCACTCTCGGCCGTCATCACCCTGCTCCTGAAGCGGGGAATCGAAGGGCTGGCCAGGCGCTTCTCCGGCCTGACCGCCCTTCTGGCCCCGCCCGTGATCGCCGGGCTCGTCTCGGCCAGCCTGCTGACGGCGATCCATGCGATCGGCGGCACGCCCGAAATCGGCAGGACGATCGCCGTCCCGCTGACTGTCGCGACCAGCTATGCGGCGCTCTACAATTTCTCGCTGTGGCGGACCAGAAAGGCCATGAACCATGGCGCAGGATGACGATCGGCGGCCGCTCGCGAGCCGCGATTCCGGCTGGGCCCGGGCAATCGCCCGCCGGCTGAGTGCCACCGGTATCACGCCGAACCAGATTTCGATGGCGAGCATGGTGATGGCGGCCTTCGCCGGCGCCGCCTTCTGGCTCGCGGGCACGGCGACCTCCGGGCCGCGCGCCACCTTGCTTCTTGCCGCAGCCCTGTTCTGCCAGCTCCGGCTGCTCTGCAATCTCTTCGACGGGATGGTGGCGATCGAGGGCGGCAAACAGGCTGCCGACGGGCCGTTCTGGAACGAGTTTCCCGATCGGATCGCCGATATCCTCATTCTGACCGGCGTGGGGTACGGGATCGGCGCGCCGGCCCTGGGCTGGGCGGCAGCCGGTCTTGCCGTGCTGACCGCCTATACCCGTGAGCTCGGTCGGAGTTGCGGGCTGCCTGCCGATTTTTCCGGGCCGATGGCCAAGCAGCACCGCATGGCGACGATCACGGCGGCGGCGCTGCTGTCGCTGCTGGAGCCGCTCTGGCGGGGGCACAACGAGGTATTGGTCATTGCTCTCTGGCTCATCACGGCGGGTGCCGCCGTGACCGCGCTCCGGCGGGCCGCGAAGATCGTACGCGCATTGCGCGCAGGCTGAACGCGCAAGATTTCGTCAATCACCATGCGCCACTTGCGGGGCACCAGAGAGATCCATCCGCAAGCATATACTGCGTTTAAGGTCCGGCGCTGATCTTGAGCCACGTTGCAGCTGATCTGCGAATCCCGACCCACAAAATCACGACATGCGCTGACGCAAGCCGTTGAACTCGCCTGGCGCACCTTCGTGAGACATCACCCGCTGGTCGCGTCGATCACCGCGTCGGCATCGGTCACCACCGCCACGTTCTGCAGTGCGTAGTTGACCGAGGCTGCGTGCCATTCGGCGTTCATCGTCGAGCAGGCGTCCTCCGGCACGACCATGAAATAGCCCTTGTCGGCCCCCGTCCGCGCCGTGTGCTCGATCGACATATTGGTCCAGGCGCCGGTGACGATGACGATGTCGCGGCCGAGCGCCTTCAACACCGTCTCCAGCCGCGTGCCTTCCCAGGCGCTCATGCGCTGCTTCTCGACGACATGGTCGCCGCCTTGCGCCTCCAGTCCCGGCACCGGTGCTGCGCCCCATGTTCCACGCACCAGCGCGTTCGCATCCGCCAGCCCTTCGAAGAGCGGGGCATTCATGGTGACCCCGGGCGCTCCGGGCTCGACGACGAACCAGACATGGATCACCGGAATCCCGCGCGAACGCGCCGCCTGCGCCAGCCTGGCCGCATTGGCGACGGCGTTCTGCTCCTTGCAATGCGCCGGCGAGCCTGAGGACGCGAAGGCGCCGCCCTCCATCACCACGTCGTTCTGCATGTCCTGGATCAGGAGTGCGCAGCGCGAGGCCTCGAGCCGATAGCCGGGTGTGGCCTTGTTTGCGCCGTTGCGGGCGACGCTGGCGGCGGGCCGCACATCCGTGCTGCGCGCCACCGTTCCGCCGCGCGCCTTCATGAAAGGTTCGAGCCGTGGGCCGACCTTGGTCTCGACCGCATAGAGCGAATGCGTCGACGTCAGGAACAATGTGCGCCAGTCCGGCCCGCCCCAGGCGAGGTTGCCGACCAGTTCCGGCACGCGCAGCTTGCCGATCAGTTCCCCCCTGATCGTATAGACCCAGACCCCGCTGGGCCCGGTGACCCAGAGATTGCCCTGCGCGTCGCATTTCATCCCGTCGGGAACGCCGGGCTCCGAGGCGGAAACGATGCCCGAAGCGAAGATCCGCGGTGGGCCGAGGCGTCCATCCGGCAGGATGTCGAAGACGCGGATATTGTGCTGGACCGTATCGTTGACGAAAAGCCGGTCCTCGGTCGGGCAGAAGCAGAGCCCGTTCGGCTGGTCGAAGAGATAGCGATCGACGAGGAGCTGGGCTTCTCCCCCGCCGGGCGGGATCCGGTAGACGCCCTGGAAACCGAGTTGCCGCGGCCGCTCGACGCCGAAGACGGGCATCCGCCCATACCAGGGGTCGGAGAAATAGATCGACCCGTCCGCCTTCACCACGACGTCATTGGGGCTGTTGAGCTCGGTGCCCTCGAAATGCGAGGCCAGGACCTCGTGCCGCCCGTCCGGCCGTTCGCGGACCAGGCTCGAGGTGGCATGCTCGCAGACGATCAGGTTCAGCTCGGCATCATAGGTCATGCCGTTGCACTTGTTCGCCGGGCGCATGACCTCGCGCACCCCGCTCTTGTCCCAGCGCCGGCGGACATCGCCCGGCATGTCGGAGAACAGCAGATGCTGCTCCTGCGGGTGCCAGACCGGGCCTTCGCAGAACTCGAAGCCGCTGCCGAGCTGGCGAACCGGCGCCCAGAGATCGACCAGCTCGGCGAATTGCGACTGAACAGCGGTGTGCGTGGTCATGGAGCACCGTGAACTGGATTGGTGGGCTGCGGCCGGCCGGGACGGAACTCCTTTCGGATTCTCCAGCCCTCATCCTGAGGAGCGCCCGCAGGGCGCGTCTCGAAGGATCGACCAGCCGGTTCCGGAGCCTCCTGGACCATCCTTCGAGACGCCGCTGCGCGGCTCCTCAGGATGAGGCCTGAGGAGAGCGAGCGTCTTTGCCTGACAGCTGAAGCCGCGCTCACGCCGCGAACCAGTTGCGCGCCGGCAGCGACTGCACCACCGGCCCGGGAACCGCCATGTCCATCCGTCCGACGACCTGGCCATGGGCGATCTTGGCCGGCTTGTCGTGCACCGGCAGCAGAAACTTGGCCGAAGCGAGCAGCTTCTTGATCGCGGCCTTCTCCTCGCGCTTCGAGACGCCGTGATTGCCGGTCGTGCGCGGCTCATTGGCATGGAGTTCGTGGAAGGGCGTCACGATCTGGTCGTTGAAATCGTAGATCACGTCGCCGCAGATGATGGCGCGGCCCTCGGCCGTATCGACATGGACGTTCATCGAGCCCTCGGTATGGGCGCCGGCAGCCTCCAGATAGCAGCCGGGGAAGAGCTCGATCATCCCCGACAGCTCCAGATCCTCGAAGCGCAGCGCGTCGCGGGTGTGCAGCCGGTCGATCAGATGCTTGATGTCGGGCGCCGGATATTGCGGGTGCATCAGGCCCGAGACCGAATATTCGAGCTCGCGCCGGTTGACGAGCACCGTCGTGTTCATCGGGAAGAGCTCGTCCTTCCCGGCATGGTCGATATGGAGATGGGTGTGCATGACATAGCGCACGTCGCCCATCCGCACGCCATGCCGGGCGAGCTGGTTCTCGATCATGTTCTCGTGGAACTGGAGGCCGCGCATGCCGAGGCTTTCCATGATCTGGTTGTGGCGATAGCCGGTGTCGACGACGACCGGCCAGGGGCCGCCGAGGATCAGGAAGCCATAGGTCGGCACGCGCCGGGTCCGGCCGCAATCATGGCCGAGCACGAGGAAGCTCGCCTCCAGCTCGATATCGCCGTAGTCGAGGATCTTGATTTCGAGCGCCATGCCTTCCTCCCCTCAGTCCTGCCGCAGGCGGTAGACCCGCCGCGCCGTCTCGTTGAATACCGCCGCTCGGGCGCCTTCGGGCACCGCCGCCAGATGCGCCGAGATCAGCTCGGCATAGCTCGTCCAGAGCTTCTCGATCGGGAAATTGGAGCCGAACAGGCAGCGCTCGGCGCCGAACAGCGCCAGGGTCTGCGCGGCGATGAAGCCGACATGTTCCGGGTCGTTGCGGCGCAGGAAGGTGCCGAGACCGGAAAGCTTGCTGACGATGTTGGGCTGGGCTGCCAGCAGCGTCATGCCGCCCTGCCAGCCGGCGATGCCCTCTGGCGAGAGATCCTCGAGCATGCCGGCGTGCTGGAGGACGAAGGTCACGCCCGGGTAGGAAGCGGCGAGATCGGCTGCGCCCGCCATCTGGCCGGCGAAGACCTGCAGGTCGAAGCTGAAACCGTAATCGGCGAGGCGGGCGATATTGGCGCCCAGCTTCGGATCGCGCGCCAGATCCGGCCCGCTGGCGAAGCGGTAGAGCGCATTCTCGTGCCAGTGCAGCTGCATCCGGACACCGCGGACGCGCGGGTTGGCGGCGAGCGCATCGAGCTGCGGCCGGACGTCATCGGCCAGCATGTCGGCATAGGCGACGATGGCGATCGGCAAGCCGCTCTCGTCGGAGGCGCGCGAGACGTATTCGACCTCGTCGAGATGGCGCGCCGGCGCCCAGTTCGCCTGGACATAGACCGCCTGCGTCACGCCCGCCGGCCGGCAATCGCCCAGATACTCCGTGACCGGGTAGTCGCGGCGGATCGGCTCATAGGGGCCGAAGATGCGCGGCTGCATCGGCCCGACGAGCCAGGGCAGATCCGCCTGCCGCCAGATGTGGAAATGGGAATCGACGAAGCCGGTCATGCTGCTTGCGAGCCTCCGAGCGAGAGAATGTGCCGGCAGATGCGCACCGTGCTGGCGCCATTGCCCAGGCTGGCGAGCCGCGGCGCGATCAGCCGCAGCGCCTCGGTCTCCGGCCGATAGGCGGGGTCGGCGGCGAGCGGGGTCAGCCAGTCGATGCGGTGGGCACGCTGGCTAAGCCGCGCGACGGCGGTCACGAGCGCTGCAGGGTCGCCGCGCTCCAGCCCGTCCGAGAGCACGACGACGACCGCGCCGCGGGCATAGGCCGCAAAGCGCGGCACGGCCAGGAAGGCATGCAGCGCGTCGCCGATGCGCGTGCCGCCATCCCAGTCGGCCACGAGCCCGGCGGCGTCCACCAGCGCCTGCTCGCGGCGCTTGCGCCGCAGCGCCTTGGTGAGGCGCGTGAGCCTCGTGCCGAAGGTGAAGACCTCGGCTCGCGGCGCCGACTGGACCACGGTATGCGCCAAGGCGAGATTGGCGTCGCTGCGCTGCTTCATCGAGCCGGAAACGTCGATCAGCAGCAGGATCGGCCTTGGCCGCGCGACGCGGCGCAGCCTTTTCAGGCTCATCACCTCGCCATCATGGCGGATCGCGCTTTTGAGGCTGCGGGCGAGATCGACCATCGGCCCGCGCCGCGCGGTGCGATGGCGATAGCCGCGCCGGCGCGGCAGCGCTGCCGGCAAGGCCCGGCCGAAGCGGCGCAGCGTCTCGTTCTCGTCGAGCGGCTTCAGCAGGCGAACCGACAGCGCCTCCGCGCCGGTCGCCGCCTGGCCGGTCTCGTTGATCTCCTCGCCCAGCAGGATCTCGCGGGAGCCGCTGTCCTCCTGCACCGACATTTCGTCATCGGGCGCGAAATCCTCGTCGCCGGGCTTGGCGATGGCGCCGAGGAAATGGGCGTCGAACAGCGCCTCGAAGCGCTCGCGCTGCTCGGGATGCGGCGCCAGCGTCGCAACCGCCGCCTTGCGGACATGCTCCAGGCTGCGCGGCCCGAGCAGCTCGATGGCGCTCAGGAAGGCGACGGTCTGCTCCGGCGCGACGGCGAGGCCATGCTGGCGCAGCAACGCGGGAAAGGAAACGAACAGCCGGGCGGCGGGCGGGACGAGCGCAATCATGCAGCGAGCCCCGGAATGAACAGCGGCAGGCGCGGCCGCAAATGCGCAAGATCCTCCTCGTCCTTGATCGCCGTGCCGAGCGAGCGACGGAAGGCCTCGGGCCAGGATGCGCCGGTCTGCGCGAGCGCGGTTGCCGCCTCGGCCCAGTCCACCGCTTCCGCCACGCCCGGCGGCTTGGCTAGCGGCTCCTGCCGCAGCAGCCCGACGGCATGGACGACGGCGCGCGCCGTGCTTTCCGCCACGGCCGAGGAGCGCAGCATGATGATCTGCGCCTCCCGCTCGGGCTCGGGATAGGCGATGTAGTGGTAGACGCAGCGCCGGCGCAGCGCCTCGTGCAGCTCGCGGGTGCGGTTCGAGGTCAGCACCACGACCGGCCGCTCGGGTGCGCGCAGCGTGCCCCGCTCCGGGATCGAGATCGAGAAATCGGAGAGGAATTCGAGCAGGAAGGCCTCGAACTCATGGTCGGATCGGTCGATCTCGTCGATCAGCAGCACGGTCGATTCCGGCCGCCGCAGCGCTGTCAGCATCGGGCGCTCGATCAGGAAGTCGTCGCGGTAGATGTCGAGCTGCTCGCCTTCCTTCGCCTGGCGGATCGCCAGCATCTGGCGCGGATAGTTCCATTCGTAGAGCGCAGCAGAAGCGTCGATGCCCTCGAAACACTGCAGCCGGATGAGCTGCCGCCCGAGGATGCCGGCGAGCGCCTTGGCGGCTTCCGTCTTGCCGACGCCCGGCGCGCCTTCGAGCAGCAGCGGCTTGCCGAGCGCAAGCGAAAGGTAGCCGGCCGTCGCGATGCCGTCATCGGCGAGGTACATCGCCGCCGTGAGGGCCTGGGCGAGGTCCTCGGGGCTTGAGATGCCGGCGACGGTCGTGCGCAGGGCCATGGCGTCAGCGCCAGTTCACCGGGCCGCCGCGGCGCGGGCCCGGCTTGACGCCACCATTGGCCTTGATGCCGCGCAGGATCTTCTCCGGCGTGATCGGCAATTCGTCGACCCTGACGCCGACCGCGTTGTAGACGGCGTTTGCGACCGCGGGCAGCACCGGGTTGGCGCACATCTCGCCCGGCCCCTTGCCGCCGAACGGTCCGTCCGGTGCCGGCCGCTCCAGCACCGTGACATGATAGGGCGCGATCTCGCCCGGACCCGGCATCAGATACTCGTTGAAGTCGCGCGGGCCGTGCTCGGGGTTTGGGTAATAGGGCTCCGGCGTTTCGTACAATGCGTGGCTGATGCCCATCCAGGCGCCGCCGACGAGCTGCTGCTCGACCATCCGCGGATTGATGACGCGGCCAAGCTCATAGGCGCTGGTCATCCTGAGCACCTCGACCTCGCCGGTCTCGTCATCGACGGCGACGTCGGCGACCAGACAGGCATGGGCGAAGGCGGTGTTGGGGTTCATCTCGCCGGTCTCGGCATCGACGGCCGAGAGCGGGATCAGGAAGATGCCGCGCCCGGCAATGGTCTTGCCCTGCTTGAACTGCGCCGCCTGCGCCGTCGCCTTGACCGTGATCGTCTTCGCGGGCGCGCCGCGGACATGGATGTTGCCGCGCCCGTCGGTGACGAGGTCGCTGGCATTGACCTCGAGTTCCTCGGCGGCGGCCTCGAGCAGGACGCCGCGCGCCTCGCGCGCCGCGACGATGATGGCGTTGCCCATGCGGTGCGTGCCGCGCGAGGCGAAGGAGCCCATATCGTGCGGGCCGGTGTCGCTGTCGGCGGTGTCGACGAAGACGTCCTCGATCGGAACGCCCAGCGTCTCGGCCGCGATCTGCCGCGAGACCTGCTTCATGCCCTGGCCGAGATCGATGGCCGAGAGCGCGACGGTGAACTTGCCGTCCGGGTTGGAATGGATCAGGGCCTGGCTCGGATCGCCGCCGAGATTCATGCCGATGGGGTAGTTGACCGAGGCCATGCCCCTGCCTTCGTGGCGAGCCATGTCAGCGCCTCCTGGTGCCGAAGACGGAAGAGAACCGCACCGCGCCGTGCTGAGTCTGTGCCGGCGCAGACGGTGCAGCAGCCGGCGGCGCGGGCGAAGGCTGGTAAGGCGGCGCAGCAGGCGGGCTGGCCGGCTGATAGGGCGAAGGCGCGTAAGCGGGTGGCGCGGGGAGCGACGGCGTGGCGGGCCGGGCCTGTTCATAGCGCGGCACCTGCGTCGGCACGGCGCGTCCATCGCGCGCCCCTTCCATGACCGGCTGCTTGCTCAGCGGAATGCGTGCCGTTCCGGCCGGAAGCGTCTGCGTGGTGCCGCCGCTGCGCGTATCCGGCCTCCCGATCTCGCCCTTGGCGTCGAGCACGGTCGCCGGGATCTGCCCGCGTTCGCCGGCGCCGCCGATCAGCGAAGACGCCCGCTTCGCCTCTTCGGAAAGCGGCCAGTTCGCCTTCCCGGCAGCGACCTGCACGCATTCGATCAGCGCCGTATTCTTGGCGGCGCGCCGGTGCGGCTTCATGTCCCCGTCGCGATAGGCGTTGAGGATGCGGAACTCCATCGGGTCCAGGTTCGCGGCCTCGGCGAGGCGGTCCATCTGGACCTCGAGCGCGAAGTCGACCGCGGTGACGCCGAAGCCGCGCATGGCGGTCGAGGGACAGCGATTGGTGTAGGCAACGTAGATGTCGGAAGCGACGTTGGGGATCCAGTACGGCCCCGGCACATGCGCCGTGCACTTGATCGCCGCATAGCTCGACAGGCGCGTATAGGCGCCGGCGTCGAAATAGCTGCGGATGTAGCGGGCGACGATGCGACCGTCCCGCATCACCCCGTCCTTGACGTAGATGCGCTCGGCGCCGCGCGGCGAGCCGTAGAGCATCTCCTCCTCGCGATCGAGGACGAAGCGCACCGGCCGGCCGGTCAGCATCGCGCCGAGGACGGCCAGCGGCTCGGTCAGCGCATCGACCTTGCCGCCGAAACCGCCGCCGACCGTGCCGCCGATGAAGTGGAGCTGGTTCGACGGGAGCGCGACGATCTTGGCGGTGGTGTCGAGCGCGAAGAACAAGCCCTGCGCACAGGAATGCACGACGTAGCGCCCGTTCTGGTCCGGCGCGGCGATGGTGCCGTTCGTCTCGGTCGGCGCGTGCTCGATCGGCGACATCTGGTAGCGATGCTCCATCACGATGTCGGCGCCGGAAAAAGCGCGCTCGACATCGCCGAAGCGCAGCTTCTGATGGTCGAAGCGCTCGTGATATTCGAAGTAGTTTCCGGGGTAGGTGTCGTTGACGACGGGGGCGCCGGGCTTCAGCGCCTCCTCGACGTCGAACACGGTCGGCAGCAGCTCATAGTCGATCCGCACGAGCTTCTTCGCCGCCAGCGCCTCGGCCTCGCTATCGGCGAGGATCGCGACCACCGGTTCGCCCCTGTAGCGGACCTTGTCGACCGCGAGCGTGGGCTCGTCGTCCTTGCCGAAATTGATCAGGCTGAGCAGCGTGTTCTTGTTCACCGGCACATCGGCGCCGCGCAGCACCCGCTTCACGCCGGGCGCGCGCTCGGCGGCCGATATGTCGATGGCGCGGATGCGCGCATGGGCGTGCGGGCTGCGGACGACCTTGAGGTGCAGCAGGCCGTCGAAGGCGTGATCGTCGAAAAACCGCGTCCGCCCGGTGACATGGCCCGGCATGTCCTGCCGCTGCAGGCCCTTGCCGATCACGTTGAGATTGTCATCGCGCTCGTCGGCAAAGATGTCCTTGCGCATCTCCATCGTCATGGACGGGTCCTCCGACGAGAGTGGCCAACTGCTCCGAGTTCTGTGTCATCCCGGCCGCGCCGCGCAGCAGCGCCGAGCCGGGATCCATGCCGGAACGGTTCAGGCATGGATCCCGGGTCTCCGCTGAGCTGCGCCCGGGATGACGGCACGCGTGACGAATGGCCCCGCATCATCACGCCCGCCTCGGTTGCGGCGCGCTCGCAGCGGCGAGAATCGCAGCGACGATCGGCTCGTAGCCGGTGCAGCGGCAGATGTTGCCGCTGATCGCCTCGATCACATCATCGCGGCTCGGGTTCGCATTCTTCGCAAGCAGGGCGCGGGCGGCCGTCAGCATGCCGGGCGTGCAGAAGCCGCATTGGGCGGCGAAATGATCCATGAAGGCGCCCTGCAGCGGGTGCAGATCAGGGCCGTCGGCCAGGCCCGCAGCGGTCTCGACATGGCGCCCCTCGCAAGCAACCGCGAGCGTCAGGCAGGAGAGCTGCGGCTCGCCGTCGATGAGGACCGTGCAGACGCCGCAGGTGCCCTGGCCGCAGCCATATTTCGGCGCGAAATCGCCGAGGCCGCGCCTGAGCGTGTTGAGCAGCGTCTCCGGCGCATCGACGAAGGCGGCGCGGTCGGAGCCGTTGAGCCGGAACTGGACCGGTATCTTGGCCATGGCGCGCCTCCTCAGCGGGGTTCGCCGGCGAGCAGCCGGCCAAGATGGATGGGCAGCACCTCGCGGCGATACCATTCGCTCGCGATCGCGTCGGTGGCAGGCTGGCAGCCTTCGAGCGCCGCCTGTTTCGCGGCCTGGATGGTGGCGGCATCGAGCGCCCTGCCCTCCAGCGCCCGCTCGACGCCGCGCACCCGGATCGGCGTCGGTGCCATGGCGCCATAGGCGACGCGCGCCTGCACGATGCGGCCGGCCTGCGACGGCAGATAGGCGGCGATGGAGAGCACCGAGATGCCTTTCGGCTTGACCCGGCTGATCTTGCGGAAATGGAACTCGCCGGGATTGGCCGGCCGCGCGAACTGGACGCCGGCGACGAGGCCCGGCGCCGTGCCGCGATCGCGCCCGGCAAGGAACTCGTCCAGCGGCACGCCGCGCCCCGTGCCATAGCCGGCCTGCAGCACGACCTGCGCGTCGAGCGCGAGCAGCGCCACGGTGAAGTCGCCATAGGGACAGGCCGCGAAGAGATTGCCGCCGACCGTGGCCATGTTGCGGATGGCCGGGCCGCCGATGGCGCGTGCGGGAGCGTGCAGGAAGGAGAGCTCGCGGCTCGCCAGCAGCTGCGCCATGGTGACGCCGGCGCCGAGCTCGATGCGCGAGCCGCCGGCATTGACCTGCCTGAAGGCGGGATCGGTGACGCGCACCAAGGTGCCCTCGGTCAGGCGCCCCTCGTTGACGTCGCGCATCACCAGGGTCCCGCCGCCGAGCAGCACGGCATGGCGATCTCCGGAGAGGATGCCGGCGGCCTCGGCAATCGTCGCGCAGCTTCTCACGCCGAGCATGTCAGGCGCCCTCCCAGGCCAGTTCGGGCAGGCGGCGCACCGCCTCGATACCGTTGGTGTAGACCTCGTCGCCGACGATCCGGGCGAGCTCCGCCTCGCGGCCGGGCGGCGTGGTGAAGCGGCTTTCCCAATGCCAGAAGGCCCGGTTGCCGTCCGTGACCGGCAGCAGCCGGACATGGGCGACGTAATTGAAGAGCGGGATCGGCGTGTCGAGCAGGCAGTAGCTGAAGGTCATTTCGAGGTCCGAGAGGGTCAGCAGCTGCTCGCGCAGCTCGCTGCCGTCCTGCAGGGAGAAGCGCCTGATGCAGCCGACCCTGTCGGAGGGGTGTCCGCGCTCGATCTCGCTCCGCTCCACGATCGGGTGCCAGCGCTCATGGCCGTTGAAATCGCGCAGGATCGACCAGAGCCGGTCCACCGGCGCGTCTATGATGGTGCTGCGGACGACGTGAGGCATGGCCTCATCCCCCGAATGCGCGCTTCAGCGCGTCGAACCCACCCTGGAAGACATTCGTGCCGACGCCTTCGATCAGCTCGGCCTCGCGCTCGGGCGCGCAGTCGAAATCGGCGGACCATTCGATGAAGGTTCGCTCCTGGTCGGTGATCGGCGTCAGCCTGAGCGTCGCGACATAGTTCGTCAGCGGCATCGGCGAGTCGAGGATCGAATAGGTGCAGAACATGTCGTAGTCCGACAGGCCCAGAAGCTGCTCGCGTAAGCGGTCGCCGCTGCGCAGCGTGAAGGCGCGGATGCAGCCGACCTTGTCGGCCGGTTCGCCGTTCTCGATGCGGCTCTCGGCGATCCTTGGATGCCAGTTCGGCAGGCCGTTGAAATCGCGCACGCGGGCCCAGACCTTGGCGGCTGGGGCGGCGATGACGCTGGAGACGTAGACGCGGGCCATGATGTTTCGTCCTCAAGCCTTCGTCTCGGGCGTGCTCTCGCCGCCACCGGTGCCGCCGCTGGTGCCGTCGCTGGTTCCGCCGCCCTTGGGCTTGGCCGGCTGCGCTTCCTTGGCGACACGCTGCAGGTCGGAGGCCTCGCGCATCAGCCCGCCCATCTTGGCGAGATTGCCGCCCTCGATGCCGATCTCCTTCAGCACCTGATCGATCATCGGCGCCTGCACGCGGTAGCGCAGGGCCGACTCGATCACCTCGTCGGTCGGCGAGCGCGCCGCGCCGCCCGCGCCGGACGAGCCGCCGCCACCCGCCAGCCCATCGACATGCAGGATGCGGATGCCCTCGATCTTCTCCATCGGCTTGACGCTCTCGCGCACGATCCCCTCGATCTTGTCGAGCAGGCGGCGACGGAACAGCCCGTAGCGGGCACCGTCGCTGAGCACGTTCTCGGCTTCATAGAGCAGCTTCTGGGCCTCGGCGTCGACGGCCCGGCGGATTTTCTCGGCCTCGGAAGCGATGCGCGATTCCTCGGCCGCCTTCTCGGCGAGCAGGACCTCGACGGTCTTGCGCCGCCTGGCGCCCTCGCTCTCGCGGATCGTCTTGACCTGCTCCTCGGCCTCGACCGCCTTGCCGCGGGCAATCTCGGCATTGGCCTGGGCGGCCGATTCCTCCAGTGACTTGGCGTAGATGGCGATGGCCTTGTCCATCGCCGCGCTCTCGACCTCGCGCTCGCGCTCGATCTCGAGCTTGCGCAATTCGCGCTGCCGGCCGACGCGGGCCTCGTCGAGCCCGCGATCGGACGAGATACGGGCGCGCTCGACCTCCTCGTTGGAGGCGATCTGCGCCTCCTGCAGCGCCTGCGTGCGGGCGATATCGAGCTGTTCCAGCGCCCGGCGCCGCTCGATCCGCGCCGCTTCCAGCGCCTGCTCGCGGGAGATATCGACGGTTTCGACCTGCTGGCGCGCCGTGATTTCGGCCTGGCGTAGCGCCTTGTCGGCATCGGTCCGCTCGACCTTCTTGGCGGCGAGGACGATGGCGCGCTCTTCCTCCGCCACCTCGACCGCCTTCTTCTGGGCGATCTGCTGCATCTCGCGCGTCTTGCTGGAGTCGATGCGCTCGATCTCCAGCCCGAGCTCGGTGACGATGCGCTGGCGCTCGACCGTGTCGCGGCGCTTCAGTTCCGCGGAGTCGAGATCGGCGTTTCGCTTGATCTCGAGCTCCTTCGTCGCGAGCTCGGCCGCGATCCGGTCGGCGGCGAGGGTCTTCTCCTGGGCGATGCGGGCGGCTTCCGTGGCCTCGCGCGCCGAGATTTCGGCTGTTTCGATCGCCTGGTTGCGGACGATCTCGAGATTGCGGATCTCCTCGTCGCGGCGGATGCGCTCGCCCGAGACGACCCGCTCCTGTGCGATCCGGGCCTTCTCGACGTTCTCGCGGGCGGCGATCTCCGCGGCTTCAATCGCCTCGGTGCGCCCGATCTCCAGCAGGCTCTTGCGCTGGTCGAGGGCGATACGGTCGGCGGTGATCGCGTTCTCCTGGGCGATGCGCGCCTTCTCGATCGCCTCGCGGGCCGCGATCTCGGCCTCGTCGAGCGCCCGGTTGCGGGCAATGCCGAGCGCGCGGATGCGCTCATCCTGGGCGATGCGCGCCGTCTCGACAGATTCGCGCGCCGCAATATCCTCCTGGTCGAGAACGCGGGTTCGTTCGATCTCGCGATTGCGCACCTCCTGCTCGCGGGCGATGCGCTCGGCGCTCACCGCCGTCTCCTGAAGGATACGGGCCTTCTCGGTCGCCTCGCGGGCGGCGATTTCTGCCGCCTCCAGCACCTTGGCGCGCTCGATCTCGTGCTGGCGGATGTCGCGCTCGGAGGCGATGCGCGCCGCATTGATTGTCAGATCATTGGCGATGCGCGCCTTCTCGACCGTCTCGCGGGCCGCGATCTCGGCCTCCTCGACGGCTTGAGTACGAGCGATCTCCTGCTGGCGGATGTCGCGTTCGGAGGCGATGCGCGCCTCGCTGATCGCGCGCTCATTGGCGATGCGCGACTTCTCGATCTCCTCGCGCGACAAGATCTGAGCCTGCTCGGCCTCGGTGTCGCGGGCCGACCGCTCGCGGGCGATCTCGGCGCGCTGCACGGCGCGCTTGATCTCGATCTCGCGTTGCTGTTCGAGCCGTGCCGACTCGCTGTCGCGCTCGATGTCGAGCGCCTGCCGCTCGGCCTCGAGGTTGCGGGTACGGATGCGGATCATCGAATCCTGTTCGATGTCGTTGCGCAGTTTCCGCTTGTCCTCGATCTCCTCGATGATCCGCGTCAGACCGACTGCGTCGAAGCGGTTCGACGGGTTGAAGAACTGCAGGTCGGTCTGGTCGAGATCGGTCAGCGCGACCGATTCCAGCACGAGGCCGTTCTGGTCGAGCGCCTCGGCGGCGGCGTCCTTGACGCGCTGGACATAGGTGCCGCGCTGCTCGTGCATCTCCTCCATCGTCATTTCGGAGGCCACCGTACGCAGCGCCGAGATGAACTTGCCCGAGAGCAGCGCATTGAGCTGGTCGGGCTGCAGCGTGCGCCGGCCGAGCGTCGCGGCAGCGACCGCGACCGATTCCCGCTGCGGCCTGACCCGCACATAGAATTCGGCGTCGATATCGACGCGCATGCGGTCGCGGGTGATCAGCGCGTCGTTGTTGGCGCGCGTCACGGCGAGCTGCAGCACGTTCATGTTGACCGGCGTGACGTCGTGGATGATCGGCAGCACGAAGGCGCCGCCATTGATCACCACCTTTTCGCCGAAGAGACCGGTGCGGACGAAGGACACCTCCTTCGACGAGCGGCGATAGAGCCAGTTCACCAGATAGACGACGATGGCGATGACAATCACCGCCACGATCAGCCAGAGGATCAGCGATCCGATCAGCTGTCCCGTCATGTCCTCATCCTCCCGCCCGTCATTCGGGTCATTTCGACTTGCCGGGTTTGCGCGCCGGTCTCTTCGTCGTCTGCTTGGTTGGCGTCGCCTGCCTGCGCGCGATCCGCTTGAAGGCTCTGGTCTGGTCGCGGATCGCGACCTCGACGGGCAGGCGCTCCATCGAGGAGGCCCCGTAGAAGCCGTGGCAGTGCTTGGTGTTCTTCATGATGAAGTCGGCATCGGCCGGCTCGGCGACCGGCCCGCCATGGACCAGCACGATCGCGTCCTTCTTCACGGCAAGCGCCGCCGCCGCCCAGGCATCGACCAATGCCGGGCAGTCTTCCAGCTTGAGCGCGGTCTCGGCGCCTATGGAGCCGCCGGTCGTCAGGCCGAGATGGCAGACGATGATGTCGGCGCCGGCCTTGGCCATGGCGCGCGCATCGGCCTCGCAGAAGACGTAAGGCGTCGTCAGCAGGCCCTTGGCGTTGGCGAGCGCGACCATCTCGACCTCGAGACCGTAGCCCATGCCGGTCTCTTCGAGGTTCCGGCGGAAGACGCCGTCGATCAGCCCGACCGTCGGGAAGTTCTGGATGCCGGAAAAGCCGACCCGCTTCACCTCGTCCAGGAAGACATCCATGCGCCGGAACGGGTCGGTGCCGCAGACGCCGGCGATCACCGGTGTCTGCTTCACCACCGGCAGCACCTCGGCCGCCATCTCCATGACGATGGCGTTGGCGTCGCCATAGGGCATCAGCCCGGAAAGCGAGCCGCGCCCGGCCATGCGATAGCGTCCGGAATTGTAGATCACGATGAGGTCGATGCCGCCGGCCTCCTCGCATTTGGCGGAAAGCCCCGTGCCGGCGCCACCGCCGACGATGGGCTCGCCTGCCGCGATCATGGCCCTGAAGCGCTTGAGCAGGCTCTTCTTGTCGAAGCTCGTCATGGCCGCCCCCTGGGAATTGGCGACTGAACCGCACCGTCTTTCCGGGGTATCGCGCAGCGATGAGCCCGGAATCCATGAACACCGGCCGTCCCAAGACGAGGACGCGGCGGCGTCCGGCCCTGTCCTGCGTGCCCTGCGGATATGGGTTCCGGGCTCGGCCCCGCGGGCCGCCCCGGAATGACGGCGGAGGTTCTGTGCGACGCCGTCATGACCTACCTCCGCTGGCCCGCTCGCGCCGGCGGCCGGCATGCAGAGAGCGGAATTGCTGCACCAGGGCCGCCGCGAAGGCGGGATCGTTGATGTGGAGCGGCAGGCGGATGAGCTGCCGGCTGGCGCTCATCCGCACCGTCTGCTCCAGGCTCTGGAAGAGGGCGGCATCCGCCGCCGGATCGTGGAAGGCCTGGCCCTGCGCATCGATCGCCGAGACGCCGCGCTCGGGGATCAGGAACCGCACCGGCCCCTCCATCTGGTTCAGCCGCTCGCCGATCCAGCGGCCCATCAGCGCATTCTCCTCCGCATTCGTGCGCATCAGCGTGATCTGCGGGTTGTGCGGGTAGAGCTTGCGGCTGCGATAGCGCTCCGGCACCGTCTCGGGTGCGAAGAAATTGACCATGTCGAGCGCGCCGACCGAGCCGACATAGGGAATGCGCGTGCGGATGATGGCGCCGAAGCGGTCCTCGGTCGCCGGCAGGAAGCCGCCCATCAGCAGGTCGCAGATCTCGGTGGTGGAGACGTCGATGACCGCGCCGACGAGGCCGGAATCGACCAGCTTTTCCATCGACTGCCCACCGGTTCCGGTGGCGTGGAAGACGAGCGGCTCCCATTCGGGCTCGAGCAGCTTTGCAACCTGCTGCACGCAGGGCGTGGTGACGCCGAACATGGTCAGGCCTACCAGCGGTTTCTCGGGCTCGGCGGCGCGCCGTGCCACGCCCTCGCGCTTGAGCTCCGCCAGCCGCCCCTTGGCCATGGCAGAGACCGCCCGCGCGCCATTGCCGAGCACGAGACGCGAGACGCGGTTCAGCCCCTGCACGTCGGTGACGGCGTGCATCATCGCGATGTCGGTCGCGCCGACATAGGCGCGCACGTCGCCCGAAGCCATGGTCGAGATCATCAGCTTGGGCAGGCCGACGGGCAGGGCCTGCATCGCCGGGGTCACCATCGCGGTCGCGCCCGAGCCGCCGGCAGAGATGATGCCGAGCACGCCTTCCTGCCGCGGCAGCCAGGCTGCGAAGGCCTCCGCCATGGCCGCGACCGCCGTGCCGCGATCGCTCGAGGAGATCCCGGTCGAGCCCCTGGCCGAGGCGAGCGCGACCTGCTGCGGGGTGACGTCGCCGCCCGCACTGCGGCCGGAAGTCGAGAGGTCGACCAGCCGCGTTCGCAGCCCTTCGGAACGGATCAGGTCGCGGATATAGCGCAGTTCCTCGCCCTTGGTGTCGAGCGTGCCGGCAATGACGACATAGGGCTCGCCCGCCGTGGCAACCGCGAGCGGCCGGATCGCGCCCACGGGCTCGCCGTTGCGCGTCGCCAGGGTCGGGCGCGAGATGGTGCGCGCCTGTGCTTCGATCCGCGCCGCCGGCACGGGTTGCGACCAGCGCGTCGGGATGACCGGGTTGGCGTTGTAGACCCGCATCGGGCCGGTGGATGCGACCGGCACGGCACGGGTGGCCCCGGCTTGTCCCGTCGCGGGTTCAGGCGCGCTGTCGGTCTCGTCATGTCCATGGCGACCAACGCCGAGCAGGCGCTGCTGCAGTTCGCGGTCGCCGGCAAGCGTTGCCGCGGCGATGATGCGGTTCACCCGGCCATTGACCATGATCGCGATCGGATCGGACATCTGCGTCGCGACGCCGATGTTCTGCTCGATCACGAGGATTGCGACATCGCCCTGATCGGCGAGCCGCACCAGCATCTCCTCGACATGGGCGACGATCACCGGCGCCAGGCCCTCGGTCGGCTCGTCCATGACGAGCAGGCGCGGGTTCAGCAGCAAGGCACGGCCGATCGCGAGCATCTGCTGCTCGCCGCCGGAAAGCTGCGCGCCGCCATTGTTGCGCCGCTCGGCGAGCCGCGGGAAAACCTCGTAGACCCGTTCCGGCGTCCAGGCGCCGCGCTTGCCGCGCTGCATCAGCCGCAAATGCTCGTCGACGGTCAGCGAGCGCCAGAGCCTGCGACCCTGCGGGACATAGCCGACGCCGAGGCGGGCGATCTCGGCCGGCGAGCGGCCGGCGATCTCCTCGCCGAAGAAGCGGATGGAGCCGGCGCTGATCGGCACGAGCCCCATGATCGCCTTGCACATCGTCGTCTTGCCCATGCCATTGCGGCCGACGACGGAGAGGACGCCGCTGTGCAGCGTGAGATCGACGCCCTGCAGCGCATGCGAGCGCCCGTAGAACACGTTGAGGCCGGCGATCTGCAGGATCGGCACGCCGGCGGCGGGAGGCGCCTTCAGTCGCTCAGCCATGAGCGCCTCCGAGGTAGAGTTCCTGAACCTCGGGATCGGACTCGATCTCTTCCGGACGCCCCTCTTTGAAGATGCGGCCGTTGTGCATCATCGTCACGCTTTCGACGACGCGCAGCGCCACATCCATGTCGTGCTCGATGATGATGTAGCCGATATGGCCCGGCAGCGAGGTCAGGATATGGACGAGGTCGCGCCGCTCGGTCGGCGACAGGCCCGCCGCCGGCTCGTCGAACAGGATGAAACGCGGCGCGCCGGAGAGCGCGAGCGCGATCTCGAGCTGGCGTTGCTGGCCATAGGCGAGTTCGCCGACCAGGCGGTCCTTGACCCCCGACAGATGCACCGCATCGACCAGGCCTTCGGCCGCATGGATCAGCGCGTCGTCCCGCCGCGGGCGCAGAAGCGAGAAGCGGTTCCGCGACACCCCCCGGCAGGCCAGATAGACATTGTCGAGGACCGAGAGGCCGGCAAAGAGCGAGGAGATCTGGTAGGTGCGCCGCAAGCCGCGGCGGATACGCTCCTGCGGTGGGAAAGCCGTCACATCCTCGCCGAAGAAGCGGATGATGCCGGTGCTCGGTGAAAAATCCCCGGTGATGCAGTTGAACAGCGTCGTCTTGCCCGCGCCGTTCGAGCCGAGCACCGCGCGCCGCTCGCCGGGCTTGACCGAGAGGGTGATGTCCGACAGTGCCGCGAGCGCGCCGAACAGCCGCGAGACGCCGCGCAACTCCAGTGCATTGGCCGAGCCGGCGGAGGCCAGCCCCTCCCGTGCCGCGAGCGCGCTCACGGCGCGCCTCCGCCGACACGCATCCCGGCGTCGCGGGCATCGCTGCCCTTGCGATAGCGCTCGCGCAGGCGCTGCCAGATGCCGATCAGGCCGTCGGGCGAGAACAGCACGATGACGAGAAAGCCGAGGCCGATCAGCAGCTGATAGCGCTTGCCGTCGAGCCCCACCCCTTCGAGCATGTCGAACGAGAAGGTGCGCAGCAGCACATAGATCAAGGCGCCGATGAAAGGCCCGATCGGGCGGCTCAGCCCGCCGACGACGGCGATGATCAGCATGTCGACGACAGGTCCGACGCCGGCAGTGCCCGGCGAGACCTGGCGCTGATACCAGACGAGCAGCACGCCGGCACAGGCGGCGATGACGGAAGCGAAGCTGTAGGCCGCGATGCGATGTGCGACCACATCGAACCCCAGGGCCGCCATCCGGCGCGGATTGTCGCGCGTGCCCTGCAAGGCGAGCCCGAAAGGCGCCCGCGAGACATAGATCACCGCGCCATAGGCGAGGACCGAACACGCCAGCGTCAGATAGTAGAAGGGCAGGTTCTGGCCCCAGTCGACGCCCAGGAAGACCGGCGGCTTGACGCCGTTGAAGCCGCTGAAGCCGTTGAAGACCGTGTAGTTCTGCAGCGTCAGATAGTAGAATGCCGACGCGATCGCGAGCGTGATCATGATCGTGTAGATGCCCTCGGTCCGCACCGAAAGCGCACCGCTCAGCGTGCCGAACAAGGTCGCGAGCAGGATCGCGATGGGCGCTACCATCCACCACGGCCAGTGCAGGCTGATCTGCGAGATCGCGCTGTCGCCGAGGATCGCGACAAGATAGCCGGCGAAAGCGGCGACCGTCATCTGCGCCAGGCTGACGATGCCGCCATAGCCGGCGAGGAACATCAGGCTGAGGGCCACCAGACCGAGGATCATCGAATAGGCGATGATCTGGACGAGCCAGAACGAGCTCGCGACCGCCGGCATGACCAGAAGCAGGACCGCCACGACCCAGAAGGCCGTGCCACGACGCGCCAGCCAGGCTGGAAAGCTCTCCCGGGAGCGAGCGCGCTGCTCGAGGTTGAGATCGGCGATGGCCATCCTCAGCGCCTCGCCGCCAGGCCTTGCGGCCGTACCGCCAGCACCGCGACCATGATGATGAAGGTCAGCATCACGGCATAGGTCGGCATGTAGACCGAGCCGAACTGCTCGGCGAGGCCGACGATCAGCGCGCCGATCGCAGCGCCCGGGATCGAGCCCATGCCGCCGACGATGACGACCACGAGCGAGGACAAAAGGATCTTGGTGTCCTCGCCCGGCTGCAGCGACTGGAAGGTGCCGCCGACGACGCCTGCCAGCCCCGCAAGCCCGGCGCCGAAGGCGAAGATCATGACGAAGACGAGCTGGACGCGCACGCCCGTCGCCGAGAGCATGTCGCGATCATCGACGCCGGCGCGGACCAGCATGCCGACCCGGGTACGGTTCAGCGCGAGCCACATCAGAACGCCGACGATGATCGCCCCGATCAGGATGGCGATGCGGACGAAGGGATAGGTCATCATGACCGCCTCGCCATTACCGCGCAGCGCGACGACGAAGGGCAGCTGGACGGGGCCGGAGAGCCAGTCCGGCGTCGTCACCTGAAAGGTGTCGCCGCCATAGTTCCACAGCAGGAGGTCGGCGAAGATGATGGAGAGGCCGATGGTGACCAGCGTCTGGCGCAGGTCCTGTCCCTCCATCCAGCGGAAGAGGAGCACCTGCATCAGCACGCCGACAATGCCGACCACGACGAAGGCGGCCAGAAGCGCCAGGAGCCAGGAGCCGGTGAGGTTGCCGACGCTGTAGCCGAGATAGCCGCCGAACAGATAGAGCGAGCCATGGGCGAGGTTGACGTTGCGCATCAGCCCGAAGATCAGCGTGAACCCGCTGGCGACCAGGAAATAGAGCGCGCCGAGCGTGATGCCGTTGAACAGCGCGCTCAGGAAGACGCGTTTGCGGCCGAGCATGGCTTCCAATCCCGGCGTCCAGATCGAGAAGACCAGCCAGAGCAGGATGCCGACCGCGAAAATGATCACCAGCGACCAGACCGGACGGCGCGCGATGAAATCAGACATGGGCCGCCTGCATCGGCGCGGGCCCGACCGTGCGCAGCACGCGGCGATAGTCGCGCGGCGCCATGCCCATATGGGCGGTGAAGAAGCGGGTGAAGACGCTCTGGCAGGAGAAGCCGAGGCCGTTTCCGATCCGTGTCACCGGATCCTGTGAGAACACCAGGCGATCGAGCGCGGCGTCGAGGCGGACAGTATTCGAGAAGACCGTCGGGGTGACGCCGACCTGCTGCCGGAAGAGCTTGAAGAAATGCGCGCGCGACAGGCCCGCCTCGCGGGCGACGCGTTCGAGAGCGCCGTCATAGCTCGGATGGTCTTCGAGCAGGCGGCAGGCACGCAGCACGCGGCGGTCGAGCGCACCTTCCGGCGCGAGATGCGCGAAGGAGGAGGCCAGCTCCGGTTCGATCGGTTCGCTGGACGCCTGGGCAAGGGCCATCAGCACGGGTCCGAGATTGAGGTCGCGGCGCGAGGACAGCAGCATCTCGACGATCTTGTCGCGCCAGGCGGCAAGCTCGCGGGTGACGACGAGTTCCGACGACGGGAAGACCAACCCGCCGGCCGGCGTCATCATCTGGGCCGCGAGCCATTCGGGCCTGAGATATACGACGAGGAAGAGCCCGAAGCAGCCAGCGGTCTCCGGCTGGAAATTATGCGGCTCCCAGGGATTGATGGCGACGCCCATGAACGGATCGACGCGCGTGGAACGGCCACCGACGGTCACGAGCCCACGCGATCCCTCCAGGAAGAAGATCAGATGAGCTTCGCGATGGGCATGCAGCACCAGCGGTCGGTCGAGATCGTAGATCGAAACCCGGCCGAAGGGACCGTGGCAGACCGCGACTGCGCGACTCATGGTTCCTCTCGAAGGCAAGTCCGGCGGCGCGACTTGGATCTCATCAGGCAAGCCGCCATCCCTGCGCCCCCGCAATTCATCGGGGGCGCCGGCACCGGAACGTCACGGGGGCGAAGGGGGCGCGCATATCGCGTTGCTCCCCCTCCGGCAGTCTTCAGGCGCCTATTTCTTGCATTCCGGATTGGTCCGCGAGGGCAGCCCCACCGCCTTGAAGGCTTCCGGAGACAGTCCCATCGTCTTCGTGACATCCGGGACGGTGCGGACGAACTTGTTGGTGAGTTCGCCGTTCGGCAGTTCCGCGACTTCGGTGATGAAGGTCGTCGCTATCGCCTGCCGGTCGCTGTCGAGCTTGATCTTGCCATTGGGGGCATCGAGCTCGACCTTGGCGAGTTCGGCCCGCAGCTTGGCGCCACCGTCCGAGAGATCGGCATTGACCTTCGCCAGCGCCGTCGCAAGCGCGGTGAAGGCGTTGTAGTAATTGGTCGCGAAGAGCGACGGGCTGGCGAAGCGCTTGTCGGCCGGGAAGGCGTCCTGATAGGCCTTGACCCAGGCCTGCCAGCGCGGATCGTCCCAGGCATCCGCGACGCCGCCCGAGGACGGCGTGCCGACCAGCAGCTTCTTGGCCGCCCCGCGCGAGGAGAGCACGGTCTGGTCGACCATGATCGACCCGCCGACGAACTTCGCTTTGCCGCCGGTCTGGCTGTACTGGTTCAGGAAGTTGACGGCGTCGCCACCGCCGAGGCCAAGGAACACCGCATCGACGTCATCGGGGATGTTGGCGATGACCGAACCGAAATCCTTGGTGCCGAGCGGGACCCATTGACGCTGGGTGATCTGCCCGCCGGCGCCGCAATAGCCGAGCGCAAAGCCGAAGACCTGCGTGTAGGGGAAGGAATAGTCCTCCGCGATCACCGCGACCTTCTTGAAGCCCTTGTCCTTGAAGACGTACTCGCCGAGCCCCGCCATCCACATCGCGCCGTTGCTGTTGAAGCGGAAGTAGTTCGGCGAGGGATTGACATAGGTGGTCTCAAGCGCCCCCGAGGAGCCGTCGACGACGGTCACGTTCGGAACCGTCTTGGAATAGTCGCGGATCGCAATACCTTCCGAGCCCGAGAGCGGGCCGACGATGACCTGGACCTTGTCCTGCTCGACGAGCTTTCGCGCAGCCCTCAACGCGGAATCCGGGCTGGCATCGGTCGTCGCGATAATCAGCTCGACCTCGCGACCCGCGATCTTGTTGCCGAGTTGCTTCAACGCTACCTGGACGCCGCGCACCCCGTCCTCGCCGCCAGACGTCAATGCGCCCGACAGCGTCGCCATCATGCCGATCTTGAGTTTTTCTTGGGCGCCGGCAACCGATGAGGCAGCGACGAGACTACAGGCCGCGACAGCGGCCAAAAGCACCTTTCGCATCGTATCTCCTCCCTCCGTGTCTGACCACGCCGAAGGTTTCAACGGCGAGGCCGAAGGCGGCTTTTTGATCCGCTCTAAAGCGAAGGTAGCACACGGCGCCCTGCTGCCAAGGTCGCGGACATTGCTCAGGGTCTGCTTTTTGCCCCTGCTGGCCAGCTTTGCCCGGCCGCGCCGCATTCTGCGGCGATCCAGGCATTTCCCTAAATCATTCTACCATGACCACAATACTGTACAATTTTATTGGAATTGGACGCATGCATCTGTATCGCTGACCGAAAGCGGAACGCAAAAGATCGGCCAATCTCATTAACTATACGTTTGAAATACTTGGCCTTGGTAAAATACTCTTGATCCAACACTGCCGTCGCGACCGCCGTCTCGCTCCGCCGCGGCTTCGGGCTCGGCTGATGACATCGTCCTTGCTCTCGCTTATGAGAACATTGTGAGAACATCCTACCCCAAAGAGTCAAGCCATGGCCAGCGTTGATAGCTTCTTCCTTCAGCCCTTCAAGACGCACCGGAAGCGCCTGGTGCCGGGCCAACGCGTGCTGGCGAAGACAAAGCACCATGCGCTGAATGACGGCGTGCGCATGGGGCGCACTGCGGAGGGCGTCGCGGTTGTTCACGTCGTTGCAGACGATGAAACCGGCGAAGTCGCCTCGATCGAGGTGCTCGCCCGGCATGGCGAAATCCCCGAGGAATTCGAAGAGCAGATCCGGGCGGGATGATGGCGGGATGATGGGCAGCTCGCTCCGCCCGCCAATCACCCTCCGATTTTCGCTCGCCAATGCCGAATTTCCGTCAAAATTTTTGACGCAACCTAGCGGCAGCTCATCGTGCAGGAGTGGTGTCATGTACCATGAGAAGCTCAAGCTCTTCCGGAAGCGCTCGATCCAGCAAGCCATCGCGGCAGGGCTGCCGGCCTACTTCATTGACGAGAGCCTTGGCGGCATCATCCGCGTCAAGCCAGATGGCGCCGTGGAGCGGATCGTTACCGTGCAAGGCAAGCCGACCGTGCAGCCCGTCGAATGCCGAAACTGCTGAAACGAGAAAGGCCCGGCCCCGCCTGAGCGAGGCCGGGCCAGGCGAGCGTTGTCGCTTATTCGGGCCGCGCCGCGCTATCCGCGATCGTGGAATACCGCGGCCGCCGGTCGGCGGAGCGCCAGCACTCGCCGAGCACGGCGCTGTCGACGGGTTCGCGGCGCGCTTTCCCAGGCCATCCGCGCCCCGGCGTGAATGGGAGGGGCAAATGGCCACTCTCATTTCCGCACGCGGGCTCTTGCACCCGCCTTTGGTCTCTCGTGAACTAAGCCTTCGCCTTGGCTGTCCGCTTGGCCTTTGCGACCTTGACCGGCTCAACCGGATCTGGGGCCGCTACGGACTTGCGGCCGAGCCCGGCCGCCTTCGCCAATGCAGAGCGCGCCTCGGAATAGGCTGGCGCGACCATCGGATAATCAACGGGCAAGCCCCACTTCGTGCGGTACTGCTCGGGCGTCAGGCCGTATTTGTTGCTAAGATGGCGCTTCAGCGATTTGAAAGGCTTGCCGTCTTCCAGGCAGATGATCGCCTCCGGGGTCACGGACTTCCGGATCGAGACGGCGGGAACCAGTGGCGCGGCGGCCGGCGCCTCAGGCGCGCCACCGAGCTTGGACAGCGCGGAATGAATGCTCGCAATCAACGCCGTCAGGTCGCCCGCAGGAACATTGTTGTTTGCGACATAGGCGGAAACAACCGACACCGTCAGATCGAGGAATTCTTCGTTGTTATCAGACATTTTCGGGCTTTCGACTTGATTTTAAGCGAGACCAGCAATGCCCGCGGAAGATGATTAGCCTAGGAAGACCCGTGCGCCAAGCGCCGGGACTGAGCGCGTGTCGCAGGGCTCGTCAGATATTCGATCAGCAGGGTCCGCTTCGAGAGATTTGCGTCACCTTCCACGTATCAGCGGCACCCTTGCTGTCCGTCGCAACCGTGTCGACCAGCATCTCGTAGCGAGGAGGCTTGCTCTGCGGTCTGACAGGCGGACAAAAGCACTGCCAAAATCAATGCCGCGTGCCCGACTTTGGAGCGTGAGGGAAACGGTCGGTTACTCGCGGCAGCATGCAGGAGAACGCGATATGCCAATCTCGATCAGCTATCGCATCACCGACCGCCTCGGCGTCTCGATCAATCTGCGTGACGCCATCGCGCTGATCACCTGGTGGCTTTAGGGTACGCAAAACTCGCAAGCGATCCTCGCCCGCACTTCCGGCGACCAGAGGCCCTAGACCGCGCAATGTTCCGCCCCAACACCCTCATCATGGCCTTGCTGATCCTCGCTTGCGCGATTTCTGCATGCGCGCAGGGCGATACTCACGACTTGAAGTGCCATACACATAAGGCCGGTAATGGCGAGCTGACCGAATGCGAATGACCCATCCCCCGCGCTCGGAAAGACCTCCTGCCGACGAAGGGCGAGCGCGGGGAGCTGCGGGTGCTGCTCGCCATTCGTGCTGAAGCGCAACTGAGATTCACGAGCGAAGGGACCGCCTCTCCATGCCTCACGATCCTTCCCGCGTGTTCCTCGTCTCGGATATTCGCGATGTTTCGATCAGCGAAGACGCCAGCGAGGGCGCGATGATCGGCCTGAAGGTACGCGAAGGCGTTGATGTTGAAATCTGGATGTCGGCGGAGACGCTCGCAAAGCTGCAGGCCATGCTCACCAGAGCGGATATCGAGCACGCGAAGCTCCAGCCGAAGCAGTAAGCCCAGCGCCGGCTTCTATCCGGCGGCTTGACGTTGGGGTACACTGCGCGAAGATCAAGCTGGACGATTCGCTCTTCGAAATCACGCCAATGGCGTCGAAAGTACTCGGCCCTATGTCTCTGGTCGTATCTCTTTGGCTGTTGACCGCCATTCTGGTCATCGCTGCCATCGGCTTTGCCCTCTCATTTGGCCGGCGATAGCGGTCTAGATCGAGGCCATCCTGGCAGGCCGCCTTTCCGCTAGCGTGGGCGCAGGCTCGAGATCCGGTCGCGCGTCGCAATAGACCTCCGCCGCGCGCCGGAAGCGTTTCCATGCCGGCATAGCCTCGCTTGCCGGCGACATCAGCGAACAGGTCAGGTCGGGAGGAAGGACGGCATCCGGATCGAAGCCGGTCGAACGACAAAGCGTCCTGGCGATGATTTCCACGCGATCTGTTTCCATGACACGCACCCAACGCGACACAGAGCGCCTGCCACCCGATCCGAGACGGGCTAAGATAGGCGACAGGCATGGCGCTCGGAGGGGGCAAGGGAGCGCCACCATCACAACGCGTTATCGTACGCGCGGTTCCTCATTTTGGGCGCCGGCTGCGACGCTATCTGATCGGGCTTTGCCGCGGAAGCGTTCTACGGCTCGCGCGACGAGATCGCCCTCATCCACGGCGAACGGTACCAGACTGGCGACAATGAACTTGAGCCGCTCGCGCTCCTGGTCCTCGCTGCCGAGAAGCTCAAACGACGACGATCGAATTTCAGCCCAGGCCTCTTCAAGGGCTGCGATCGCGCGGGCCAGATCGACAGGGTCGGCTATTGATCGAAATGGCATTTTTTCCTCCTTCACGGAGGAAGATAAGAGCATCTCTGGAAGGAAAAAGGGCCCGCCCCCCGCGCGAGCGGAATTGCTCCGTCTACATCTTCATCGATTGCGCCAATACGGACCTGTGGCCAGGCAGGCTTTCCATGGCAAGCGCCTAAAAGGCCGTACGGGACGTCCACGAGGGCGTACAGCGCATGTCAGGGTTTTCTGGACGAATATTCGATAGGCCGGGCAAAACCAACGCTAAGCGCTTGATCTTGATGGCGCTCCCACGGGGAATCGAACCCCGGTTTTCGCCGTGAGAGGGCGACGTCCTGACCGCTAGACGATGGGAGCAGCGCGGCAAGGCCGTCCGTATAGTCGGACCTCGCGCCGGCCGCAAGCCCTTCGTTCGCCTCGAATGCAAAAGCTTCGAAGCGGCCCCGTCGAAATCGGCCGGCGGTCACCATCATCGCTCCGGTGGGCTCGTCATGGCGCCGGCACGGCAGCGAGAAAAGCGCGCGGTCTGCACCTGGGCTTTTGGCGCGATGCGCTGCGACTGCCGGCGCAAGGCCGGCCTTTGCGATACGCGCCGCGCCGGATGCGCCGGGCGGAGGCCGAGCGGGCTCCCGCCCCGCGGCGGCTACGCCCTCATCCCGCCGCCAGCGCGCTTTCCGGCCGCTCCAGCGCCGGATAGTCGGTGTAGCCCTTGCCGTCACCGCCATAGAAGGTCGCCGTATCCGGCGTGTTCAGCGGGGCATCGCGGCGCAGCCGCTCGGGCAGATCGGGATTGGCGATGAAGAGCCGGCCGAAGGCGACGAGGTCGGCCTCGCCGTTCTCCACCGTCTCGACCGCGAGCTCGCGGGTGAAGCCGTTATTGGCGATATAGGCGCCGCGGAAGGCCTTGCGGAGCGCCAGGTAGTCGAAGGGCAGGTAGTCGCGCGCCTCTCGCGTCGCCCCCTCGACGACATGGATGAAGCCGATGCCGCGCCGGTCGAGCTCCCCGACCAGATAGCCGAAGACTTCCTGCGGATGCTTGTCGCGCGCATCATTGGCCGGACTCACCGGCGAGATCCGGATGCCGACCCGCTCCTTCGCGAAGACTTTGGTCACGGCGTCGACGACTTCCAGCGTCAGCCTGGCGCGATTGGCGATCGAGCCGCCATAGGCGTCGTCGCGCTTGTTCGAGCCGTCGCGCTGGAACTGGTCGAGCAGGTAGCCATGGGCGCCATGCAGTTCGATCCCGTCGAAGCCCGCCGCCCTGGCGTTCTCGGCCGCCCTGACGAAATCGGCGATGATGCCGGGGATCTCGTCGAGCCGAAGCGCGCGCGGCTCGGAGACCTCGGTGAAGCCGCTCTCGATATAGGTCTTGGTCTTCGCCTGCAGGGCGGACGGCGCGACCGGCGGCTGGTTGCCCGGCTGCAGGGAGGTGTGGCTGACGCGGCCGACATGCCAGAGCTGCGCGAAGATCGTGCCGCCCTGCGCATGGACCGCGTCCGTCACCGCCTTCCAGCCCGCGACATGCTCGTCGCGATAGATGCCGGGCGTCCAGATATAGCCCTGGCCCTGCTGCGAGATCTGCGTCGCCTCGGTGATGATCAGCCCCGCGCCGGCACGCTGGCGGTAATACTCGACATTGAGCGCATTCGGCGCATCATCATGCTTGTTGGCGCGGTTGCGGGTGAGCGGCGCCATCACGACGCGGTTCCTCAGCGTGAGGTCGCCGAGGCGGAAGGGCGTGAACAGCTTCGGGACCGAGGGGCTGGCGGAAGCACCGGAATGGCTCATCTTGGCGATCCTTGTTGGCAAGCGGCCGACCGGCCTGGTGGAACGGAGGCGGCGCGCCGGCCTTGCCGCCGGGGCCGCGCCTTCATCTCTGAGACAGGGCCAGCTTGGCGAATTGACATGCCTGCGCAAGCCCGCACCGCAAAAAGCCGGGATCCATCCTCCTGCGAGGCGCGCACGGGATGAACCTTCCGCCGATGTCGCCGAAGACGATGGCGATCGCCTCCGGCCGCGCCTTGCGCGGCGGCCGGCGCTGGCTCGGCGCCGGGCTGAAAGGTGTCGTCGGCCTGGTCTATCCACCCTCCTGCGTCGCCTGCCGGGCCGCCACCGGCGAGGCGCAAGGGCTCTGCGCCGCCTGCTGGGGCGGCATCGGCTTCATCGAGCGGCCCTATTGCGAGCGCCTCGGCACGCCCTTCGAGGTCGATCTCGGCGCCGGGCTGGTCTCGCCTGCCGCGATCGCCGAGCCGCCGGTCTTTGCCCGGGCCCGCGCCGCCTGCCGCTTCGACGGCACGGCGCGCGAACTGGTGCACCGGCTGAAATATGGCGACCGGCTCGAGCTTGCCCTGATGCTCGGGCGGATGATGGCGCAGGCCGGGCGCGAGCTCACCACCGAGGCCGACCTCGTCGTGCCCGTGCCGCTGCACCGCCTGCGCCTCTGGACGCGCCGCTTCAACCAGGCTGCGGCCCTGGCGGAGGTCGTGGCAAGGCAGGCCGGTCTGCCCTGCGAGCGCCAGGCGCTGGCCCGCATCAAGCGGACGAAGCAGCAGGTCGGGCTGACACGGGCGCAGCGCGGGGAAAATCTTCAGGGCGCCTTCAAGGTTCTGCCCGCCATTCGTCCACGGCTCGAGGGCAAGCGTATCCTGCTGGTCGACGACGTGCTGACCACCGGCGCCACCGCCAACGCGGCCGCCCGTGCCCTGCTGCGCGGCGGCGCCGGCGCCGTCGACGTGCTGACCTTCGCCCGGGTCGTGACGGAAACGTAAGCCGGCCCTATATAGCAGGGCAGAGAAAGCGATCCGGACCCGAGCAATGCCGCAAGTCACGATCTACACCACGAGCTGGTGCCCCTATTGCCATGCCGCCAAGGCGCTGCTGACCCAGAAAGGCGTCGCCTTCGAGGAGATCGGCGTCGATGGCAAGTCGGAACTGCGCCAGGCGATGACGGCGAAGGCCGGCGGACGCACCTCGGTGCCGCAGATCTTCATCGGCGAGCGCCATGTCGGCGGCTCCGACGATCTTCACGCCCTCGACGCGCAGGGCAAGCTCGACCTCCTCCTCGCTGCCTGAACGGAGACCGCCATGACCGGCACACGCTTCATCGCCGCCTGCGTCCAGATGCGCTCGACGCGCGATCCCCTGCGCAACCGCGACGATGCGGTGCGGATGATCGGCGAGGCCGTCGCCGCCGGGGCGCAGTTCGTCCAGACCCCGGAGGTCACCAATCTCTGCGAGCGCGACACCAAGCGCCTGCGCGAGACCTGCCAGACCGAAGAGGCCCACGAGGTGCTTGCCGGGCTGCGCGAGGCGGCGCGCGACCGCAAAATCTGGCTGCAGATCGGCTCCGTCTCGGTCAAGGCCGGCGAGAAGATCGCCAACCGCGCCTATATGATCGATCCCGAGGGCAACATCGCCGCCCGCTACGACAAGATCCATCTCTTCGATGTCGACCTGCCCAATGGCGAGACCTGGCGCGAGTCGAACACCTTCAGCGGCGGCGAGCGCGCAACGCTGGTCGAAACGCCCTGGGGGCTGGTCGGCATGTCGATCTGCTACGATGTCCGCTTCCCCTATCTCTACCGGGCCGAAGCCGAGGCCGGCGCCGTCATGCTGACCGCGCCGGCCTGCTTCACCCGCCAGACCGGCGAGGCGCATTGGCAGGTGCTGCAGCGGGCGCGTGCCATCGAGAACGGCGCCTTCATGGTCTCGGCGGCGCAGGGCGGCGTGCATGAGGACGGCCGCGAGAGCTATGGCCATTCGATCATCGTCGATCCCTGGGGCCGCGTCCTGGCCGAGGCCGGCAACGAGCCGGGCCTGATCCTCGCCGAGATCGACCTTGCGCTGGTGGCGGATGCCCGGGCCCGCATTCCGAGCCTGCGGCACACGAGGCCTTTCGCGGTCCAGACCTTGCAGGCCGAGCGCCCGCAACGCGACGCGGCAGAGTGAGCCGACCCGCCGGGCTTGGCGCCGCAGGTGCGAAGCCCCATCTCAGGTAATTGAGGCCCTTAAGAAGTTTCGGCACGCCGACAAGCCCCGGCGCCCCGACAAGAGAAGTCATGATCCGCTACGCCCTCATCTGCGACAATGGCCACGGCTTCGAGAGCTGGTTTGCCAGCTCCTCCGGTTTCGACGAGCAGGCCCAGCGCGGCCTCGTCGCCTGCCCGTTCTGCGACAGCATCAAGATCGAGCGCGGCGTCATGGCGCCGGCCGTCGCGCGCACGGATCGCAGCGCCCGTCCGGCGGAGGCGGTCGAGGCGCCCGACGCCGCGGCCTCCCCCACTCCGGCCGCTCCGGCAGCGCCCGCACCGGCATCCGTCGCGCTGATGGGCGAGAAGGAAGTCGCCTTCCGCGCCATGCTGACCGCCCTGCACGAGCATGTCGCTAAGAATGCCGAGCATGTCGGGCCGCGCTTCGCCGAGGAAGCGCTGAAGATCCATCACGGCGAGAGCGAGGGCCGCGCCATCTATGGCGAGGCGACGCCGGAGGATGCCCGGATGCTGAACGAGGAAGGCGTCGAGTTCCTGCCGCTGCCCAAGCTTCCCGGCACGCGCAACTAGCTTCTCCTTCAATCAATCGAACTGGTCATCCCGGGCGAGCGCAGCGAGACCCGGGATCCATGCCGGAACGCTCCAGGCATGGATCCCGGATCGGCGCGGCTTCGCCGCTTGTCCGGGATGACCCGACACCTCCCTCCCCAACCTTTGAGCTTGCAATCACCGCATCGCGGGCATATACCCGCACTCATGTCGGTTCCCTGCATCTGCACGACCCTGCGCTCGGCCTCGCGGCGGATGATCGCCTTCTATGACGAGGCGATCGCGCCGGTCGGCGTCAACATCGCGCAGTTCAGCCTGATGCGCTCGATCGCCCGCGTCGAGCCGGTGACGCTGACCGAGCTCGGCCGCAGGGTCGAGCTCGACCGCTCGACCATCGGGCGCAATGTGCGCGTGCTCGAGAAGATGGGACTGGTCGCGCTCGGGCGCGGCAAGGACCAGCGCGAGGCGACGGTCGAGCTTTCCGACGCCGGCCGCCAGGTGCTGGTCGATGGCGCTCCGCTCTGGGATGGCGCGCAGAAGACCCTGGACGACCGGCTCGGTGCCGATTTCATGCGTCAACTTCACTCTGCCCTCGATTCACTCTGAATTTTCTCAACCATATACGGGCATATACCCGCAAAAAGGAATTCCAGATGCCGACCGATCTTGCAGAACCTCAAGGCACCGGGCTTGCCGGCGCCCTCGCCCGCCGCGGCGTGCACTATGGCTGGGTCGTCGCCGGGGTGACCTTCCTCACCATGCTGGTGACAGCCGGCGCCGTCGGCGCGCCCGGCGTGCTGCTCGGGCCGCTGCAGAAGGAGTTCGGCTGGGCGACCGCCGACATCTCTTCGGCACTGGCCATCCGCCTCGTGCTGTTCGGCCTGATGGGACCGTTCGCCGCCGCCTTCATGAACCGTTTCGGCGTCCGGCCGGTCGCTTCCGTGGCGCTCGTCCTGATCGCGGCCAGCATCCTTGGCTCCTTCGCCATGACGCAGCTCTGGCATCTGATGCTGCTCTGGGGCGTCGTGCTCGGCTTCGGCACCGGCATGACCGCCATGGTGCTGGGCGCCACGGTCGCGACGCGCTGGTTTTCGCATCGGCGCGGCCTCGTTGTCGGCCTGCTGACGGCCAGCACCGCGACCGGACAGCTCGTCTTCCTGCCTTTGCTCGCCTGGCTCACCGAGCAGGTCGGCTGGCGCTCGGCCATGGTCTTCGTGCTGGCGATGATCGTCGTCGCGGCGCTCGCCGTGCTCGCCCTGATGCGCGACCGGCCCGCCGATGTCGGGCTCGCTCCCTATGGCGAGACCAGCATCGTTCCGGCACCCGCCGCTCCGGCGAGTTTCGGGGCGATGCTGCTATCGCCGCTCGTCGCGCTGCGCGAGGCGGCGGCGACGCGGATCTTCTGGGTGCTGTTCGGCACCTTCTTCGTCTGCGGCGCCAGCACCAACGGCCTGGTCCAGACCCATTTCGTCTCACTCTGCGGCGACTACGGCATGGCGGCGGTGACGGCCGCGAGCGTGCTCGCCGTCATCGGCATCTTCGACTTCCTCGGCACGGTCGGCTCGGGCTGGCTCTCGGACCGCTATGACAGCCGCTGGCTGCTGTTCTGGTATTACGGCCTGCGCGGGCTCTCGCTGCTCTATCTGCCCTTCACCGGCTTTTCCTTCTACGGCCTGTCGCTGTTCGCGATCTTCTACGGGCTCGACTGGGTCGCCACCGTGCCGCCGACGGTGAAGATCACCGCCGACCGCTTCGGCGAGAAGGCCAACCTCGTCTTCGGCTGGGTCTTCGCCGGCCACCAGCTCGGTGCCGCCTTCGCCGCCTATGGCGCCGGCTTCAGCCGCACGGTCTATGACAGCTATCTGCCGGCCTTCTTCATCGCCGGCGCGCTCTGCCTCTTCGCTGCTGCCTTCTGCATCACGATGCGCGGCAGCCAGTTCGACAGGTCGGTGGTCAAGCCGGCCTGACCGCGGCGGTCAGGAGCGGGGTGACGCGGCGGGACCAGAGCCCGTCACGCCGCCCGGCCCGGCCGCGCGGCGAGCTGGCGCCGGGTCGCTCGCGCCAGCCGGCGCACGCCCTCGGTCAGAACCTCCGGGGCCGAGCGGGTGAAGTTCACCCGCATCGCGCTCTTCAGGGCACCATCGGGGTCGAAGACGCTCGACGGCACGAAGGCGATCTTTTCCTGCAGGGCATGGGTGTAGAGCGCGTCGGTGTCGATCTCCGGCGTCTTCGCCCGCATCCAGACGAACATGCCGCCGGGCGGCACGTCCCATTCGAACCAATCGGACAGATGCTCGCTGGCCGCCGCGCACAGTGCATCGCGCCGCTCGCGATAGGTCGCGACGATCCTCGGCACATGCTGCGCCTCGAAATCGCTCTCGATCATCTCGAGCGCCAGCGCCTGCGTCAGCAGGCTGGAGGCGATGTCGGTCGATTGCTTCGCCAGCGCCAGCGTGGCGATCATCGAGGCCTCGGCAACGATCCAGCCGACGCGCAGGCCCGGCGCCAGGCTCTTCGACAGCGTGCCGAGATAGATCACCGGCCCGGCATAGGGCCCGTTCGGCTGGCGGGCTGCATCATGAGCGAGGATGCCGGGGCCCGCGGGTCCGTCGAACTGCAGCGGCAGATAGGGATCGTCCTCGAGCAGAAAGGTCCCGGCCGCCACCACCTTGTCGAGCAGTCCCGCCCGCTCCTTCTGCGAGACGAGCACGCCGGTCGGGTTCGAGTAGTTCGGCACGGCATAGACGAACTTGGCCTGCCTGAGCGCCGCGTCCTGGCCCGGCGTCCGCAGGCTCCAGTCGAGCTTCTCATAGCGCGGCGCCCGTGGCCGCCAGGCGTCGAGCGCACCGAGATAGGTCGGGAATTGCGAGACGATCAGCTCGCCGGGATCGACCAGCACCTTGCCGACGAGGTCGAGCCCCTGCATCGCGCCGGTGGTCAGCAGCACGTTCTCCGGCCCGAAGCGGCGCCCGCTCGCGGCCGAGACGCGCTCCGCCACAGCCGCCCGCAGCGCCGGCAGCCCCTCGATCGGCCCGTATTCGAGGATCGCCGAGCCCCAGCGGGTCAGCGCCCTCTCCTGGGCCGCCGCGATCGCCTCGACCGGATAGAGCTCGGCCGCCGGCAGCCCGCCGGCGAGGCTGACGAAATCGGCCTGGCCGCCGATCGCCATGAACTGCTGGGTGATGCTGTTGCCGGTGGAGAGCCAGTTGGCGAGCGCCGGACGGCCGGCGCGCGGTTCGGAAACGGACATGCTGCTCCCTGAGCTGCTGATGATCCGCGCGACCCTACAGAGCCGCCCTCGCCCGCGAAACCGTCCCGGGCGCATGGCACGGCCCCGGACCGGCAGTGGTCAGCGGCGGCGCAGGCGGGCATAAGCGCGCAAAAGGGAGCCGAAGACCATGCGCATCGTCGATGTCCGCGAGATCACGCAGCCGATCGCCTCGCCGATCCGCAACGCCTATATCGACTTCTCGAAGATGACGACGAGCCTCGTCGCCGTCGTCACCGATGTCGTCCGCGACGGGCGCCGGGTCGTCGGCTACGGCTTCAACTCGAACGGCCGCTATGGTCAGGGCGGGCTGATCCGCGAGCGCTTTGCGCCGCGCCTGCTCGAGGCCGAGGCGAAGAGCCTCATCAATGACGCCGGCGACAATCTCGACCCTGACCGCTGCTGGGCGGCGATGATGAAGAACGAGAAGCCGGGCGGCCATGGCGAGCGCTCGGTCGCCGTCGGCACGCTCGACATGGCGATATGGGACGCCACCGCCAAGATCGCCGGCAAGCCGTTGTTCCGCCTGCTCGCCGAGCGCCATGGCCGGCAGGCCGATCCAAAAGTCTTCGTCTATGCCGCCGGCGGCTACTATTACCCAGGCAAGGATGACGATGCGCTGCGCGCCGAGATGCGCTCCTATCTCGACCGCGGCTACCGCGTCGTGAAGATGAAGATCGGCGGCGCCCCGCTCGCCGAAGACCGGCGCCGCATCGAGGCGGTGCTCGCCGAGATCGGCAAGGACGCCCAGCTCGCCGTCGATGCCAATGGCCGCTTCGACCTCGAAACCGCCATCGCCTATGCCAAGATGCTGCGCGACTATCCGCTGTTCTGGTACGAGGAGGCGGGCGACCCGCTCGACTACGCCCTGCAGGCGGCGCTGGCCGAGTTCTATCCGGGTCCGATGGCGACCGGCGAGAACCTGTTCAGCCATCAGGACGCGCGCAACCTTTTACGCCATGGCGGCATGCGGCCGGATCGCGATTGGCTGCAGTTCGACTGCGCCCTCTCCTATGGCCTGTGCGAATACCAGCGCACGCTGGCGGCGCTCAAAGTCGCTGGCTGGGGCTGGGATCGCTGCATTCCCCATGGCGGCCACCAGATGTCGCTCAACATCGCCGCCGGCCTCGGCCTCGGCGGCAATGAGAGCTATCCCGACCTGTTCCAGCCCTATGGCGGCTTCCCCGACACGGTCCGCGTCGAGAACAGCTTCATCACCATGCCGGAGCTGCCGGGCATCGGCTTCGAGGGCAAGAGCGACCTGATCAAGGTGATGCGGGAGCTGGCGGAGTAGAGCTCATACGCCGTCATTCTCGGCCGAAGCGAAGCGCAGAGCCGAGAATCTCCTGAAGGAGATGCTCGGGTCGAGCCCGAGCATGACGGAGTTCGCTCGCCTCATCCCAAGGTCTGACGGGACCTTTCGCCCCCTCTGGCGTTATCTTCGCTGCAGTGCAACAATCAGTTTGCACGAGCTCAAGAAGACGGCACGGCAGGGAGCGACCATGAACGCGATCGATCCGCTCGGGAAACAGACCCAGCGCGACAAGCCCTGGATCTTCCGGACCTATGCCGGGC
This sequence comes from Bradyrhizobiaceae bacterium, assembly GCA_036676315.1. Taxonomy (GTDB): domain Bacteria; phylum Pseudomonadota; class Alphaproteobacteria; order Rhizobiales; family Beijerinckiaceae; genus Allobosea. The sequence goes on along the minus strand of JAKFDB010000185.1, from coordinate 19,607 downwards.
ATTCCGATGCGGCGGAATCCAACAAGCTCTACCGGAACAATCTCGCCAAGGGCCAGACCGGCCTGTCCGTCGCCTTCGACCTGCCGACCCAGACCGGCTACGACCCCGACCATGTGCTGTCGCGGGGCGAGGTCGGCAAGGTCGGCGTGCCGGTGACCCATCTCGGCGACATGCGGACGCTGTTCAACGACATCCCGCTGGCGCAGATGAACACCTCGATGACGATCAACGCGACGGCGGCCTGGCTGCTCTCGCTCTACATCGCGGTGGCCGACGAGCAGGGTGCGCCGCGACTCGCTTTGCAGGGCACGACCCAGAACGACCTGGTCAAGGAATACCTGTCGCGCGGGACATACGTTTTCCCGCCGCGCCCCTCGATGGCGCTGACCACCGACATCGTCGTGTTCACGGCCCGCGAACTGCCGAAATGGAACCCGACCAATGTCTGCTCCTACCATCTCCAGGAGGCCGGTGCCTCGCCGGTGCAGGAGCTCTCCTTCGCTCTGGCGACCGCGATCGCCCTGCTCGATTCGATCAAGGCCCGTCCGGAAGTCTCGGCCGAGGAGTTCGGCAGCGTCGTCGGCCGCATCTCCTTCTTCGTCAATGCCGGCATGCGCTTCGTCACCGAGCTCTGCAAGATGCGCAGCTTCGTCGAGCTCTGGGACGAGATCACGCTTGGGCGCTATGGCGTCACCGAGGAGCAGCACCGCCGCTTCCGCTATGGCGTGCAGGTCAACTCGCTCGGGCTGACCGAGCCGCAGGCCGAGAACAATGTCTACCGCATCCTGATCGAGATGCTGGCGGTGACGCTCTCGAAGAAGGCCCGCGCCCGCGCCGTCCAGCTCCCGGCCTGGAACGAGGCCCTCGGCCTGCCCCGCCCCTTCGACCAGCAATGGTCGCTGCGCATGCAGCAGGTCCTGGCCTATGAGACCGACCTGCTCGAATTCGGCGACATCTTCGACGGCTCGACCGTGATCGACAGCAAGGTCGCCGAGCTCAAGATGGCTGCGCTGGAGGAATTGGCGAAGATCGACGCGATGGGCGGCGCGCTCGCCGCGATCGAGACCGGCTATATGAAGCAGGCCCTGGTCGAGAACGGCGCGCGCCGCATCGAGGCGATCGAGCGCGGCGAGCAGATCGTCGTCGGCGTCAACAAATTCACCAGCACCGAGCCCTCGCCGCTCTCCGCCGGCGAAGGCAATGTCGTCACCGTGCCCGATTCCGTCGAGATCGAGGCGGTCGGCCGGCTGAAAGCCTGGCGCTCGGCCCGCGATGCCAAGGTGGCCGAAGCCGCCCTGACCGAGCTCGCGAGCGCCGCCAAGGAGGCCCGCAACGTCATGCCGGCCTCGATCGCCTGCGCCAAGGCTGGCGTCACCACCGGCGAATGGGCCCAGACGCTGCGCGAGATTTTTGGCGAGTACCGTGCCCCGACCGGCGTCGACACCACCAAGCTCGGCGACGACACCGGACTCGCCACCGTCAAGGCCGCCGTCGCTCGCGCCACGCAGAAGCTCGGCCGGACGCCGCGCTTCCTGGTCGGCAAGCCCGGCCTCGACGGCCATTCCAACGGCGCCGAGCAGATCGCGGTCCGCGCTCGCGATGCCGGCATGCAGGTCAGCTATGGCGGCATCCGCCAGACGCCCGAGGAGATCGTCACCCAGGCGAAGGAGACGGAGGCCGACATCATCGGGCTCTCGATCCTCTCCGGCTCGCACCTGCCGCTGGTGCGCGACGTTACCGCCCGCCTGCGCGTCGCCGGCATGGACGTGCCGGTCGTGGTCGGCGGCATCATTCCGCCGGACGACGAGAACGCCCTGCGCAACATGGGCGTGGCGCGTGTCTACACGCCGAAGGATTTCGCGCTCGACGGCATCATCGCCGATGTCGCCGGGCTGGCTGCGAAGGAACGCTGACGCCTGCCGCGTGCGCTCGGAACCGGAGCGTCTTTCCGGGGCAGGCCGAAAGGCCTGAGCCCGGAACCCATGACCATGAGACTGCCGGGCTCTGGCCGCGGCTAGCCGGAGATTTCTACCTCAAGCGCCGTGTTCATGGGTTCCGGGCTCGGCCTGCGGGCCGCCCCGGAATGACAGCGCGCTTCCAGGCAAGGCTATTCCGGCCCCTTCAGCAGGGTCCGTTCCGCCGCGGGATCCAGCGGCCCCTCGGCGCCGCGATCGAGCAGAAAAGCCTCTGCCAGCGCGCCCCCGCTCGCCGGCTTGTAGCCTGCCGTCTCCAGCGGGGTCGCCGCGACGAACTCGGTCCGCCAGCCCTGCCCGTCCCGGCAGTCGACGCCGTTCCAGCCCAATGCGCCCTGGCCGGCGCCGGAAACCGTGTATTCTCGGCAAAGGCGGCCATCCGCGAGCTTGTGCGAGGCGATGATGCGCAGGGCGCCGCCGGGCAGCGCCACCGTGCCGCCGCTCGCCACCGTGTCGAGCGCAGCGCTGAGGGCGGCCCGGTCGAGGCCGGCGACCGCGATGCCTCGTCCGGCATCCGGCCCGCCGCGCCCGGCCACCAGATAGCCTGCGACCCCGCCGGCGACGAGCAGGAAGCTCGCCGCCAGCGGCAGGTGCCAGGGGGCCCGTGGGGCGCGCGGTGGCAGATTGCCGGCAGGCCTCGCCTCCGCTCCTCCGGCGATCACCGTCAGCTTTGGCTGCACGGAGGCAGGACGGGCATCGGCCGCCGCGATCGCGCTCAGGAACCGCTCGGGCACCGCCTCCTGCTTGGCCTCCCCCTCGGCTTCGAGCAGGAAGCGGGTTTCGGCCAGGATGGCGAAGCGCTCGGCCAGTTCCGGATCGTCCATGATCCGGGCGTGCAGCCGGTCGGCTTCGCCGGCAGCAAGCTCGCCATCGGCCAGGGCGATCAGCATCTCGTCGGAAACCACAGGCTTGGTCATTTCGGGTCCATTCCAAGTCTCACCGCCAGGCCCTGCCGCGCCCGCGACAGGCGGCTCATCACCGTTCCGATCGGGATCGCCAATTGCTCCGAGGCGTCGCGATAGCTGCAACCGTCGACGCAGATCAGCATCAGCAGCCGGCGATGGTCTTCCGGCATCTGCGCCAGCGCCTGCTGGACCGAATCGACCGTCAGCGCGACTTCGTTCACCTGCCGCCCATCCTCTCCCGGCAGATCGAGATGGGCGTCGATCTCCTCGCTTCGGCCCTCGCGCCGGCGCTTGCGCAGCGCATCGATCCAGAGATTGCGCGCGATGCTGAACAGCCAGGCATCGAGCCGCGTTCCCTCCTGCCATTGCGCCTGCGCCTTCAGCGCCCGCTCGCAGCTCGCCTGCGCGAGGTCGTCCGCCTCGCTGGCCGAGCGGGTCAGCGTCATCGCGTAGCGGCGCAGCCGCGGCAGCAGCGCGACCAGCTCGGTCGCAAATGGCGAGAGCCCGCCTGCCCGCCCCGGCAGTGGCGATCCGCTCGCATTCTGGCCTGGTCGCGTCTCCGACATCAGCTTCTTTCGGTTTCGCTCGAACCTATTGCGGGCAGGACAGGCTGCCCCAGCCGAAGACCGGGTCCCGGCCGGGAGCGCCGAGATCCCTGGCCTCGGCCGACAGCGAGGCGAGCAGCGCTTGTGGCATCGCCTTCTCGTCCTGCATCCGGCGATGGGCGAAGGCGAGCGTGACCAGCGGCGCGGCATAGGAGGTGCCAGATCGCGGCGGGTCGGGCCGCATTGCCTTGTCGGGCAGCTGGATACGCACGCCCGGCGCGGCGAAAGCCAGATAGTCGCCGCGATTGGCCCGCGCATAGACCTTGCCGTCGCGGTCGATCGCCGTCACCGCGACGGCCCAGGGATAAGCGGCCGGATAGAGCGGCGCGGCACCCGGCCCGTCATTGCCGGCCGCCGCGACCAGCACGGCGCCACGCTCATGCATCAGGCTGCCGAGACGCTCGACCAGCGCATTCGCCGGCCCGGCCAGGCTGAGATTGACGATCTGCACCTGGCGTCCGGCCAGCAGGTCGAGCGCCGCAACGAGGTCGAAGCTGTCGGCATTGGCGCTGCCGCCGCGCCGGTGGAAAGCGTCGACCGCGACGATGCGCGCCCCGTCGCCGCCGGCAGCGCCGCGGGTCAGCAGGATCGCCACATCAGTCCCGTGCGCATCGCCCGCCGGCCGATAGCTCGCCTCCCGCACGCTCTCGGCCAGGATCGACTTGCCGGCCAGCGCCGGGTGCGCAAGGTCAACGGCCGTATCGACCATGCCGATCGTGCCGCGCGCCACGCAGGCGCCGGCGATGCGCGCCTCCGGCGCCAGCAGCGAAAAGCAGCGCGTGTCGGGGCACGGCGCCGCGACGCCGCGATAGAGATGGTTGAGGTCGACCAGGGCCGCCGGAAAGAGCGTGCGTACCCGCTCCACCGCCCGCGCCGTGGAAAGGCGGCGCGGCACCCGCAGCCGCACCGTCAGATTGCCGACCAGGCCGAGACTGCGCTGCGCGACCAGGCGAAAGCCCTCCTCGCGCAGCCGGGCGATATCCGCCTCGGTCAGCCCCGCCGCGACGATCTCGCGCGGCACAGCCTGGGCCGCCCGGCGCCGGTCCGGGTGCGCTACCCTCTGCTCGCGCCGCGGCGAGCCCTGCCCAATGCCGAACAAACCGAAAAGGTTGAAGGAACGGATATGGCGTCCACTGCTGCTGCGCTCCGAGCTGCCGCCACCGGCACCGCCGCCGCCCGAACCACCGCTGCCTCCGCCGCCGCCGCCTCCCCCGCCGCCATCGTCACCGCCGCCATCATCATCGGCGAGAGCGACGGCGAAGCGTCCGGAGGCGTCGGGCAGGCCTGCGAACGGAGTCAGCGCCAGCCCGATGCCGAGCGCCAGGGTCCGGGCCAGGCCTGCCAGGCCGGCGCAGGAAAGGCGGCGGTCGATCATGCCGCCGTCCTCTCGCCCCTCAGGCGGATGCCGACGCCGATCATGCGCACGGCATCCTCGGCCGCGCGGCGCAGCAGCTTCTCCGATTCGGCGATCGCCTCCTCCAGCGTGCAGGGCCGCTTCAGGATGCTGGCGAAGGCGTCGATGCCATGCTCGAAATTGATGCGCACCTTGCCCCGCCCGATCGTCCCGGCCAGCGCCACGACCGGGATGCCGCGAGCCTTCGCACGCCGCGCCACTTCGGCCGGGATCTTGCCGAAGGGCGTCTGCTCATCGAGGCAGCCCTCCGCGGTGATGACGAGGTCGGCCTGGCTCAGCAGGTCCTCGAAAGCGAGATATTGCATCACGATGTTGTAGCGCGGGTGCAGCCTCGCGCCCAGCAGGCCCTGCAATCCCGCGCCGAGCCCGCCGGAAGCGCCGCCGCCGGGAGCGCTGGAAAGGTCCTGGCCCGTCGCCTCCCGCAAGCAGGCGGCATAGGTCTCGAGCGCCGCCTCCAGGGCGACGACCTGCTCGAGCGTCGCGCCCTTCTGCGGCGCAAAGACGCGCGCCACCCCTTTCGGACCAAGCAGGATGTTGTGCCAGTTCACGGCAGCGTCGATCCTGACGCGGTCGAGGCGCGGATCGCGTCCGGAGAGGTCGATGCGCGTGAGCTCGGCCAGCGCGCCGCCGCCGCGGGCGATCTGCGCGCCCCCTGCGTCGAGCAGGCGGATGCCGAGAGCCTCGGCCATGCCGGCCCCGCCATCATTGATGCCGCTGTCGCCGCACCCCATCAGGATGCGCTCGGCGCCGGCATCGAGCGCCGCCAGGATCAGTTCGCCGACGCCATGGCTCGTCGTCAGCATCGGGTTGCGCTGGTCGCGTGGCACCAGCGCCAGGCCGGCGGCGGCTGCCATCTCGATCACCGCCGTCTTCGGGCCGGGCCGGCCGAGGAAGCCGAAGCAGGCGGTGACCGGCTGGCCGACCGGGCCGGTCACGGTTCGCTCGTGCGATTGTCCGCCGGTGGCGGCGACCAGCGCCCGGGTAAAGCCTTCCCCGCCATCGACCAGCGGCGCCAGCAGGGTCCTTGCGTCGGGCATGGCGGCCCTGACGCCTGCGGCGATGGCGGCGGCGACGTCGCTGGCGTCCAGGCTCTCCTTGAAACCCGACGGGGCGATCAGGATGTTGAGCGTCATCGGAAGTTCCTCACAGTGACACGAGGCCTTGCGCCTCTGCTCCGTAAACGACGCCGTCTCCGGCTTATTCCGATGCCGGCTCATTATTTTTTGCAGGCAGCGGCTTTAGCGCAGCGACAGGCCCGCGAGCGGCCAGAGCCAGAGCGAGAACGTCAGCAGCAGCGCGAAGATGATCGGCAGCAGCGCCAGCGAAAGACGCATCAGGTCGCGCGCCGCATAGGTTGGCTTCTCGAGATCGGCATAGAGCGCCACCGGCTTGGCGCTCACCGCCAGGGTCTGGCAGAAGCCGGTGCCCATCACGATCAGCACGATCAGCGCCCGCGCATCATAGCCATGCGCGACCAGCGGCAAGGCCAGCAGCGGGATCAGGATCGTGGCGCGCGCGCTGCGCGAGGTGATCAGGAGATGCGAGAGCAGCGCCACTGCGGCGACCAGCGCCGCGACCAATGGCGGGGACGCCAGGGCGCCGGGCGGCAGCGCCGAGAGCAGGAACTGCATCAGCGACCTCGCGGCGCCGGTCGAGATCAGCGCGCTGCCCATCAGCGTCGTCGCAGCCAGGAACAGGATGAGCTGCCATTCCACCGACTTCGCCGCCTGCTTCATCGAGACCGGCGCGAACGGCTTCAGCGTCACCGCGACGGCGCCGAGCAGCGTCACGACAGCAGCGTCGACGCCATGCAGGCCCTGCGTGCTCCAGCCAAGCACCACCAGGCCGACGACAGCGCCGACATAGCATTGCTGGCGCGATAGCGGCCCCGGCGCCATTGCGGGCAGCGACAGCGCCCGCCGCCGCTCGGCCGGTTCGAGGAACAGCCGGAGGATGACCGCGACCGCAGCGAAGCTGGCGAGCACGGCAAGCGGCAGCGCCATCGCCATCCAGCCGAGATAGCCGTAAGGCGCGCCGCCGCTCTGCACGATCATCTCGACCGCGATCAGATGCGCGCCCGCCCCGATCAGCGAACCGCCGGCCGAGAGCAGGATGACCGTGGGAAACAGCAAGGCGAGCGCCCGATTGATCCTGGCGTCGTCGATCGCCGCGGCGAGGGCGAGATAGACCGGCAGCAGCAGCGCGGCCCGGCCCGAGGTCGACGGCACCACGAAGGCGGTCGCGATGATCACGCCGGTGACGGCGAGGAACAGCGTCCTGACATCGCGCACCCGGCTCAGGGCCGAGAGCGCCAGCCGCTCGGCGAGGCCCGAGGCCCGCAAGGCAGCGGCGATGATGAAGGCGCCGATCAGCAGCCAGATCAGCTCGCTGCCGAGCGCACCGTGGAGATCCCGTGCCGGAACGGTGCGGCTGGCGACGAGCGCCGCCGCCGCGGCGAGCGCGATCAGCGTGTCGTCGATCGCGGTCAGGCACCAGGCGATCGTCGCCAGGCCGAACACGATCAGCGCGATCCGGGCCTCCGCCGCGAGCGGCAGGCAAAACCAGATCGCCGGGCCGAGCAGGGCGGCGAGCCCGAGCGGCAGAACCCCGGCACGCGCCCGCGGCCGCATCGACGGTGCAGGAAGGGCGAAGGATCGCGGCGCGCCGATGCGGGCCTCGGTCAGGGTCTGGTTCGGGGAAGTGTCCATGCCGCGCAAACGACGGCCCTGGCCGGTTTATTCCCGGCCGCTGCAAATAATCTGCGGCCGGCCTTCAGACCGCGCCGGTGCTCTTCAAGGTCTGATACGCCTTCAGGATCTCCTGCAGCGTGCCCTCGCGCGAGCGGTCGCCGCCATTGGCGTCGGGGTGGAAACGCTTCACCAGTTCCTTGTAGCGCGCCTTGATCACCGCCCGGTCGGCATTCTCGTCGAGGCCGAGCGTCTCCAAGGCCTTGCGCGCGACGATGCCGACGCGCGGCTCCTGCTTTACCGCCTGCTCGCCGCCGCGGGCGCCGAAGATGTTGAATCCGTCCTGGACCTCGGGCCCGGCCGCGCCGCCGGCGACCCGGCCACGCTGCGCCATCCGCGCCGCCTTGGAATTGACGCCGAGCTTCCAGGTCGGCCGATGGCCGATCTCTTCCTGCTTGGCATAGGCGGCGAGCGCCTCGTCGTTCATCCCGGCGAAATAATTGTAGGTCGCGTTGTAGGACTTCACATGGTCGAGGCAGAACTGGAAGAACTTGCCTTCCTTGCCGCGCCCCATCGGCGCCCGGAATTCTCCCGACTTGGCGCAGCCGGGATGGTCGCAACGGCGCGCAGGTTCCTCCACGACCGCTTCCGCCTCGGAAGGGCCGATCCTGATGCGATCGAAAAGGCGTGAGTTGAAGTTCATGCTGAACGCGTTATGGGACCGGAACGTGAAAGCGACAAGTGCGCCGCGGCGGTGAGTCGTGCCGCGCGACAAGGGCATGATCATGACCGCAATGGCTGAACGGATTACGACCAAGCTGGAACGGGCGCTGACGCCCGCCCGCCTCGCCGTGATCGACGAGTCCCACCAGCATCACGGCCATGCCGGCTGGCGCGAGGGCGGCGAAACCCATTTCAGAGTGGATATCGTGTCGCAGGCCTTCGCCGGCAAGAGCCGCCTCGAGCGCCACCGCCTGGTCAACGCCGCGCTGGCCGAGGAACTGGCCGGCGGCGTGCACGCGCTGGCGATCGTGGCGCGCGCGCCCGAGGAGGGCTGAGCCTAGACTTCGGGGGCGATCAGCTCGACATCGGGAAAATAGCCGCGGAACCGTCGCGCATCGCGGCTGAGCAGCGGCATGCCGGATACCGCCGCGTGGGCGCCGATAAAGAAGTCGGGGAGAACCCCGGTTCGGCCGCCGCTAGACTGGCGATAGTGTCGGAACACCTTGGCCGCAAGGAAAAGCGCCGGCCGCGGGATCGGCAGCAGCTCGATGCCGATCTGGGCGAGCATGGCCTCAAGCAGCTCGATCTCCGCAAAGCGCACTGACAGCTCGGCGTAGATCACATCGTTGATGGCCAGCTTGCCCTTGCTCGAAGCGAGGTCGAGCTGGTGGAGAGACCACCCGGACCAGTCCGGATCATCCGTCACGATATCGAGCAGGATATTGGTGTCGATCAGCGTAGCGCTCATGGTTCGCCGCGCATCAACTCCATGATCTCGTCAGTGCTCATCCCCGGGCCTGCGATTCCCCGCAATTTTTCGAAACGGCTCACCGGCGTCTTGCCGTCGGCGCGCACGAGGAAGAAGCGGCCATCCTCCGCCAACTCGAACTCGACCGCGCTGCCGGGCTCGATCCCCAGCCGGTCGCGCACCGGCTTGGGAATCGTCACTTGCCCCTTACTGGTCACCGTCGTGGCCATGATCAGCCTCCGTATTACCCTTCTCGCCAAGGGTAATACATGTGCCGATACACGCTCGCTGACAAGGACCCTGGATCGCCGTGCGTCCTACCGGACGCAAAGTGGCGATCGATCTCTTTGTCGTAGCATCGGATTTTCCCGAACCGCGGATTCCACTTCGGTCCGATGCGCTAGCGTGCCTTGCGCTCCGGCGTCAGCAGATAGATCGCCGTCGAGGCCAGCAGCAGGGCAGCGAACACCCAGTGCAGATTGGCGAAAGACATCGCCGCATCGCGGCCGGCGCCGCGCTGCACGGCGATGAACCAGCCCGAGCCGAACTGCACCATCGCCGCACCGGCGATGAACAGGAAATTGACGAAGGTCATGCCGCGCCCGACGAGATGGTCGGGGAAGAAGACGCGCGCATGCGCCATCAGGATGGCATAGGTGAAGCCGGTCGCCCCGACGATGGCGAACAGCGCCACCGAGCCCAGCATCGAGCGATCGCCGAGCAGGGCGAGCAGGCCAAAGCCCACTCCGGTCGCGGCCGTGCCCCAGGCGACCAGCGGCTTGTTGCGGCCGATGCGCTTCTGCAGCGCCCCGTAGATGAAGGCGCCGGCGGTCATGGTGACGGCCATGGCGAGCGCCGCATGGCCGGCGGCGACGGCGTCGAGCCCGTGCACTTGGCTCATGAACGGCGCGATCCACAGGCCGCGCCCGGTCGCCAGAATCGCATAGGCGCTGAGCGTGATCGGAGCCAAGAGCCAGAGCGGCCCTATGGTGACGATGCTCTTCAGCCCCTGCAGCAGGCCTTCCTGCTTTCCGGAAGCGTCGGTCGCCACCGGTGGGTCGCGGACCAGCAGCGCTGCCAGCACGGTCGCCAGCAGGAACATCGCGGCAAAGCCCAGCATGGTCGGCCGCCAGCCATAGCTCTGTGCCGCCAGCGCCAGCGGCGCCGCCCCGGCGAGATTGCCGAGCGAGCCGAGGCCGATGAAGACCGAGGAAAGCACGCCGAAGCGCATCGGCGCCTGCGTCCGGGCGAAGAGGTAGAGCGCCGACATGAAGATCGGCGAGCAGCCGATGCCGACCAGCCCCATGGCGAGCACCGCGACCCAGGCGCTCTGCGCGGTGGCGAACAGGAAGGCCCCGGCAGCGCCGACCGCCATCGCGCAAGCGACGGTGCGGCGCGGGCCGAGCCGGTCCAGCGCCCAGCCGACGGGGAACTGCGCGGCCGCGAAGGTGATGAACCAGGCCGCGCCGAGCGTGCCGAACTCGGCCGGGCCGATCTGCAGATCCGTCATCACCGGGCCGGCGATGACGCTCAGGAACGAACGGTAGAAGATCGAGAGGATATAGGCCGGCAGCAGCGCGAAGAAGATGGTCACCGGGAACTCCCGCGCCGCGCCGAGGCGGCCTCGGCCGGCCGCGGGGCTCCCGGTTCGATCACTTGATCCGCTCGAGCACGGAGACGTAGTTCGCCACAGCGGCGCCGCCCATGTTGAAGATGCCGCCGAGGCGGGCATCCCGAACCTGCATGCCTTCTGGGGCTTCGCCGGTGAGCTGCATGGCCGAGAGCACATGCATCGAGACGCCGGTCGCGCCGATCGGGTGGCCCTTGGCCTTCAGGCCGCCGGAGACGTTGACCGGCAGCTTGCCGTCCTTCTGCGTCCAGCCTTCCTTGATCGCCCGGGCGCCGTCGCCTTCGCGGGTCAGGCCCATCGCCTCGTATTCGATCAGCTCGGCAATGGTGAAGCAGTCATGGGTCTCGACGAAGGAGAGATCCTCGAGCGCCACGCCGGCGGCGGCGAGCGCCTTCTGCCAGGCCAGCGCCCCGCCCTCGAACTTCAGGATGTCGCGGCGCGACAGCGGCAGGAAGTCCTGGACATGGGCCATGCCGCGGAAGCCGACGGCGCGGCGCAGCGTCTTGGCGGTCTCCTCGTCGGCCAGCACCAGCGCGGCGGCGCCGTCCGAGACCAGCGAGCAGTCGGTCCGCTTCAGCGGCCCGGCGACGAAGGGGTTCTTCTCGCTCTCCTCGCGGCAGAAGGCGTAGCCGAGATCCTTGCGCATCTGGGCGTAAGGATTGTCGACGCCGTTCTTGTGGTTCTTCGCCGCGATCATCGCGAGCGCGTCCGACTGGTCGCCATGGCGCTGGAAATAGGCGCCGGCGATCTTGCCGAAGACCCCGGCGAAGCCGCCCTGGGTATCGCCTTCCTGCGCCAGATAGGAGGCCTTGAGCAGGTTCTTGCCGATTTCCGGCCCGGGCGTCGTGGTCATCTGCTCGACGCCGACGACGAGCACCACCTTGGCGCCGGTCTGGATCGCGCGCACGCCCTGATGCACTGCAGCCGAGCCGGTGGCGCAGGCGTTCTCGACGCGCGTCGCCGGCTTGAAGCGCAGCGCCGGGTCGGCCTGCAGCACGAGCGAGGCGGTGAAGTCCTGGGCCGAGAAGCCGGCGTTGAAATGGCCGAGCACGATCTCGTCGACCTGGTCGGCGGTGATGCCGGCATCGACCAAGGCATCGGTCGTGACCTTGACGATCAGGCTCTCGATGGTCTCGGCATCCTGCTTGCCGAAAGGAGTATGGGCCCAACCGACGATTGCAGCGCTCATGGCGTCATCTCCCGAATGATGTGCAGATACACATTATCTGCCCTCGCGCACCGCTCGCGACAAGCGGGCACCGGCGCATTTCTGCCGTGCGTGGAAAGGCCAACGAAACCGGTCGCTGTCAAGCGGGCCGCCATCGCCCTAGCCGACCGAAAGCGCCAGCAGCACGCCGACGCCGACGACGATCATCGCCATGCCGATCAGTTCGCGCCGGGAGGTGCCTTCGGCAAAAATCCGGCGCGAGGCGATCTGGGCCAGCGGCACCTCGATCAGGCCGAGCGTGCGGACATTGGCGGCGCTGGTCAGCGAAAAGCCGATGAACCAGAACTGCGAGGCGGCGGCGCCGAGGAAGCCGGCGGCGAGCGAGGGCCGCCAGTTCTCGATCGAGCGCCGCAGCGCCGTGCGGTCGGCCGCTGCCATGTAGGCGGCGAGGATCAGCGACGAGAACACCAGCCCCCAGGTCAGCGTGGTGGTGGCGCGCAGCACGAAATTGCCGTCCGGCAAGGCCAGGATGCCGCCGCGAAAGCCGATCGCCGACAGCGCGAAGGAGGCCCCGGCCGCGATCCCGAGCACCGCCGGGCGCAGGCCGGCGGCGCTGAGCTTCTCGCCCGGCTTCCACGACATCACCACGACGCCGGCGGTGGCGAGCACGATGGCGGCGAACTTCGGAAGGCTCAGCGCATCGCCGAGCAGCAACGCCCCGAACAGCGCGACCTGCACCGGCTCGGTCTTGGTATAGGCGGTGGTCACCGAGAAGGAGCGCTCGCGCATCGCCGCCAGCATCAGCCCGGTCGCCAGGATCTGCGTCACCGAGCCCCAGAGCGTGAAGCCGAGATAGCGCAGGTCCGGCAACGGCGGCAGCCGTCCGCTCGCCAGGCAGACCAGGACGAGGAAGATCAGCGCGAAGGGCAGGCCGAACAGGAAGCGCACCTGCGTCGCGCCGACCACGCCGATCGCCTCGGTCAGCGAGCGCTGGGTCAGGTTGCGCGCGGTCTGGAGCAGGGAGGCGGCAAGCGTCGCCGGAATCCACAAAAGGGCGAAGCTCACACGAAAATCCCGGAAAAAATGCGATTCGTCCGCTTGTGGACCGCTTGACAGCGCTAGGCAAATCGCTCCGCGAGGGGTAGGTATGCAGGATCAGCGAGGCTCGAAATCGCTCGCCGTCTCGAAAATGCCCCAAGCGTCGCGTTGAAGCCCCTCAACTCCACGTCAAGACAGGTTCAAGACCTTAGCCGATGAACGCATTTCGCCTCGCCGCCGGCGCCACGCTCGCCAGCTTCCTCGTCGCAGCCGTTCCGGCCCAGGCCGGCACGAGTCTGGTGATCGACGCCTCCAGTGGCGCCGTGCTCTCGAGCGAGAATCCAAGCCAGGCTTGGCACCCGGCCTCGACCACTAAGATGATGACGCTCTATGTCGCGCTCAAGGCTGTGCGCGACAGAAAGATCGGGCTCGAGACCGCGATCCCGGCCTCGAAGCGGGCCGCGAGCCAGCCGCGCGTCAAGGTCTATATTCGCGCCGGCCAGGAAGTGACGCTCGACAACGCCATCCGCATCATGATGGTGAAGTCGGCCAACGACATTGCCTATGTCATCGCCGAGGGCGTCGGCGGCGATGTCGAGAGCTTCGTCGGGATGATGAACGCCGAGGCCCAGCGCCTGGGCATGCGCGACACCGTTTTCGTCAACCCCAATGGCTGGCACCATCCCGACCAGCAGACCAGCGCCCGCGACCTCGCCGTGCTCGCCATGGCGCTGATGAGCGAGTTCAGCGACTATTCGGAATACTGGAACACCGGCGCCGTCCAGCTCGGCAAGCAGGTGCTGAAGAACACCAACGGCCTCGTCGGCCGCTATTACGGGATCAACGGCTTCAAGACCGGCTTCGTCTGCGCCTCCGGCTTCAACGTTGTCGCGACCGCGAGCCGCGGCGGGCGCACCCTGATCACGGTGGTGCTTGGCGCCCATTCCGGCGCGGAGCGCACCGTCAAGGCGGCGCAGTTGCTCGATGACGGCTTCGGGAAGTGGGGCGGGCTCGGCACCACCGTCAACAGCCTGCCCTCCGGCAATGGCGGGCGCGCCTACAGCATCTGCGACACCGTCCGCCGCGGCGGCAGCGCCATGGGCGACGACACCGAGACCAGCGGTCCGATCACTTTCACCACCAGCCAGGGCGTCGGCGGCAATGCCGAAGGCACTTCCGACCGTTTCGCCGTCGGCGCGCCGCAATCCGGCGTCGGCGGGTCGGTCCTGACGCGCTCGCCCTCGGGCCGTATCACGCTGGGCCCGCGCGCCCCGCTCGCCACCGTGCCGGTCGCCTTCGGCCGCACGCCGGCCTCCGCTTCCGCCCCCCTCGCCGCCAATGTCGTCGCCAAGCCCGAGACCCAGGTCGCGCGCGAGACGATCCAGCCGGGCGCCCCGGTCGCCGCTGGCCTCGTCGGCGGCAGTGCGGGACGCACGCAATCGGCCAATGGCGCGATCCCGGCGCGTTCCTCCGCTTTCGCCGCGACCGCGCCGGGCGACGAGGTCCAGCCGCCGTCCAATGCCTTCGGCTCCGGCCCGCTGCGCCTGCAGGGCGCCGTCCAGGCGGGCGCCGCGACGCCGGCGAGCCTGCGGGCCGGCGCCGCTGCCGGCATCAAGCCCGCCGGCCGCAATGCGGCCAAGCCCTTGCTGACCAAGCCGGCCAAGGACAAGGCGAAGCCGGCTCCGGCCAAGGCCAAGCCCAGCACCGCGCTGGTCAAGCCGCCGGCGCGGCCTGTCCCGGCAGCCGCCAAGCCTGACGCCTGAAACCAGCCGGAGTCGCCGTGCGCAGCGTCGGCGACTCCTCCCATGGCGAGCGTGGCATCGCGCTGGCGCTCGCCGCAGCCGCGGCCTTCGGCACCAATATCGTCAGCGCCCAGATCGCGGGACTGGCCGGGCTGAGCGGCCCGCTGCTGGTCTTCTACCGGGTCTTCGTGATGCTGGCCCTGGTCGGCGGCGCCGTCCTGATCTGGCGCACCGGGCTCGCCGTACCCCGCCGCCGCTGGCCAGCACTCATCCTGTTCGGCGTCTCGACCGCGCTGGTCGGCAGCGCCTATCTCTCCTCGGTCGCCTTCCTGCCGGTCACCGTCGCCGCGGTCGTGTTCTACACTTTCCCGGTGCTGGTCGTGCTCGCCGAGCCGCTGCTGACCCGGACGCGGCCGAGCCCTGAGCGCATCGTCGTCGTCCTCATCGCCTTCATCGGCGTCGCCATGGTCGTCGGGCCGGACTGGCACGGGCTCGATCCGCGCGGCCTGGCGCTGGCGCTGCTGGCGAGCGTCGCCGCGGCGACGCAGTTCTTCGCAGCCGCGGCGCTCGGCGAGACCGGAACACTGCCCAAGCTGTTCTGGACGCATCTGCTGATCCTGCCGGTCACCTTGCTGATCCTCGGCCTCACCGGCGGGATGCTGCCGCCCTCGGCGCTCGCCTTGGCGCCGCTCGCCGTCCTCGTCACGATCGGCGGCTATGTCGTCGGCTTCCTCTGGCAAGTCCTGGCGCTGGCGCGGATCGCCCCCGGGCCGGCCGCGCTCGCCTTCTGCGCCGAGCCCGTCTTCGCCGTGATCATCGCCGCCCTGGTGCTCGGCGAGCGGGTCGGCGCGCTGCAATATGCCGGCGGGGCCCTTGTCGTGGCCGCGATCATGGCCAATGTAATATTGGAACAAAAGCGGGCGCGCCGCGCGAGGCTGGCGCTCGCCCCGTCAGGATGACCGTCTCGCTATGTCCGCACTGCCGCCCCCGCCGATCCCCCTTACCCTGCTCACCGGCTTCCTCGGTGCCGGCAAGACGACCCTGCTCAACCGGCTGCTCAAGGACGAGGCGCTGGCCGACACCGTCGTGCTCATCAATGAATTCGGCGAGGTCGGCCTCGACCATCTGCTGATCGAGGGCGTGCAGGACAACATGATCCTGCTCGCCTCCGGATGCCTGTGCTGCACCATCCGCGACGACCTGATCGTGACGCTGGAGGATCTGCTGCGGCGGCTCGACAATGGCCGGATCGCTCCCTTCAAGCGCATCGTCATCGAGACGACCGGGCTCGCCGATCCGGCTCCGATCCTGAACGTGCTGATCAACCACCGCTATCTCGCCATGCGCTTCCGGCTCGACGGCGTCGTCACCGTGGTCGACGCGATCAATGGCGGAGCGACGCTCGACGCCCATCCCGAGGCGCTCCGGCAGGTCGTCGCCGCCGACCGGATCGTCCTGACCAAGACCGAGATCGCAACCGATTCAGAGGCGGTCGCCGACTTGCGCCAGCGCCTCGGCGAACTCAACCCCGGCGCCGCGACCCTGCCGGCCGATGCCCCGGCCGAGGCGCTGGTCGGCGCCGGCCTCTACGACATCGCCAGCCGTCCGGGCGAATTGCGCAATTGGCTCGCAGCCGAGGCGATCGAAGGCGGGCATGGTCATCACCATCACCATGACGACCACGACCACCAGCATGGCGGCCAGCATCATCGCCACGACGTCAACCGCCACGATGCCAGCATCCGCGCCTTCGTGCTGACGGCCGACGAGCCGATCCGGCAGGCGACCTTCGAGCTGTTCTGGACCCTGCTGCGCTCGACCCATGGCTCGAAGCTGCTGCGCCTGAAGGGCCTGGTCGCGCTGGCCGAGCAGCCGGACGGGCCGCTGCTGGTGCATGCCGTCCAGCAGGTTCTGCATCCGCCCGTGCAGCTTGCCGCCTGGCCGGATGCCGACCGGCGCTCGCGCCTCGTCCTGATCGTCCGCGATCTCGACGAGGAGGTCGTCGCCCGCCTCTGGACCGCCTTCCTCGGCCGCGCCGCGCCCGCCAGGGTCGAAGGCCAAGCCCAGCATCATCACGGCTAGCACCGGACCCGGCCAGCTGGCCCGCTTCTTGATCTCTGCCTTGCTGCCTGCCGCTCATGCTGCTGCGAAGTGCCATTCCGGCACGAAACCGCACCGAAGCGGCCGGGCGCCAGGAGGCAGGACCATGCCGAACCTCTTTGCCTTGAACGCTCCGGCCGGCAGCGGCGGGCCCGCCGCGCTTTCCGGCCTCCGCAGCGCTGCGCCGGTCAGCGGCGCGCTCCATGTCGAGCGCCGGCTGCTCTCCGCCTGCGCCGCGATCGAGGCGCAATGGAGCGATCTCGCCGAGCGCGCCGTCGAGCCAAATCCCTTCTTCGAGCCGGGCTTCGCCCTGCCCGCCGCGCAGCATCTCGTCAGCTTCCGCGATGCCTCGGTCCTGCTGGTGTGGCAGGGCAAACCGGGCACCGGCCGGCTGCTCGGTTTCATCCCCGTCCTGCGCAACCGCCGGCTGTTCGGCAGCGATGCCGTGACCGGCTGGCACGACAGCCGGCTCGGCAGCGCCGCCCCCCTGATCGACCGCGACGAGACCGGTCGCGTGCTCGACGCCGTGCTCGGCATGCGCGGCGCCTGGGGCAGCAGCGCCGTCAGCAGCCTGCTGCTGCCCGGCGTCGATCGCGAAGGCCAGCTGGCCCGGACGGTGCTGAAGCAGGCTGCGGCGATGGGCTGGGTGGCGGCGCTCGGCGCGCAGTCGCCGCCGCCGGCACCGCCAGCCGAGGGCGGCCCCGATCTCGCGGCGCTCCGCCATGGCCTTTCCCGCCATGGCGAACTCGCTTTGGTCGAGGCCGGTTCGCGGCAGGAGCTGCGCGACATCGTCGAGATGCTGCTGGCGCTCGAGGCCTCGGGCCCGCTCGCCAGGGCCGGCGCCGCGACCTTGCAGGACATCCGGGAGACCGCCTTCCTGCGCGCCATGACCCGCAGCCTCGCCCGCACCCGGCAATGCCGCGCCAGCCTGCTGACGCTGGACGGCCAGCCGGTCGCCGGCGCGATCATGCTCGGCAAGGGGCGCCGCCGCTGGCTCTACGCCACCGCCCAGGACGAGCGCTTCGCCAGCTTCGCGCCATTGGCGCAGCTCCTCGCCCAGTCCCGCAAGCGCAGCCATCTCCATGAGCTGATCGGCGAGATCGCCGACCCGCACGCGGTCACCGAAAGACTGGCGCTCGGCGAACTGCGCCTGCTGCCGCAGTCGCGGCGCGGCCGCCGCCCCGACGGCAGGGGCGCCCTCAGCCCGCCTCGTCGCGCAGCAGCCGCCGGATGATCTTGCCGGTCGTCGTCATCGGCAGTTCGGTCCGGAACTCGATCTCGCGCGGATATTCATGCGCCGCCAGGCGCTCGCGCACAAAACCCTGAATCTCCGCGACCAGCGCCTGCGAGGGCGCATGGCCGGCAGCCAGCACGACGAAGGCCTTGACGATCTCGGTGCGCAGCGCGTCCGGCTTGCCGACCACGGCAGCGAGCGACACCGCCGGATGGCGCAGCAGGCAGTCCTCGATCTCGCCGGGGCCGATCCGGTAGCCCGATGAGGTGATGACGTCGTCATCGCGGCCGACGAAGCGGAAATAGCCCTCCGGATCGCAGACGCCTTGGTCGCCGGTGGTCATCCAGTCGCCGATGAACTTGGCCGCGGTCGCCTCCGGCTTGTTCCAGTAGCGCAGGAACATCACCGGATCGGGCCGCCTGACCGCGATCCGTCCCTCCTCTTCCGGCTCGCACAGACTGCCATCGGCGCGGATCACCGCAACCTCGTGGCCGGGCACCGCCTTGCCGATGCAGCCCGGCTTCACCACCCCCAGCGCCGCGCTCGATGCCAGCACCAGATTGCATTCGGTCTGGCCGTAGAACTCGTTGATGGTCAGGCCGAGCTTCTCGCGGCCCCAGGCCAGCGTCTCGGCCCCGAGCGACTCGCCGCCCGAGGCGACGGTGCGCAGGTTAAGGTCGAAGCGCTGGCGCGGATTGTCGACGGAGCGCAACATCCGCAGCGCCGTCGGCGGGATGAAGCTGTTGCGCACGCCGAGCTCGGCCATCAGCCGGAACGCCTCCTCCGGATCGAACTTCGCCGCTGGTCGCGCCACGATCGGCACGCCGTGATGCAGCGCCGGCATCAGGCAGTTCAAGAGGCCGCCGGCCCAGGCCCAGTCGGCCGGCGTCCAGATCAGATCGCCCGGCTGCGGCAGGAATTCATGCGGCATCTCGACGCCCGGCAGATGCGCCGGCATGACTCGGTGGCCGTGCAGCGCGCCCTTGGCGTTGCCGGTCGTGCCGGAGGTGTAGATCATCAGTGCCGGGTCGTCGCGGCCGGTATCGACCGGCGTGAACTCCGCGCTTTCGGCTTCGAGCGCCTTTTCCAGGCCTTCCGCCCGGCCGTCGGCCCCGTCGCTCGACAGGATCAGCGCCAGTTCCGGCAGGGGCTCGGTGATCTGCGCCAGCTTGGCAAGGCCCGCCGCATTGGTCAGCAGCGCCTTGGCGCCGCAATCGTTCAGGCGATAGGACAGCGCATCGGCGCCGAACAGCGCCGCCAGCGGCACGGCGATGGCGCCGAGCTTGTAGGCGGCGAGATGGGCGACCGGGACATGGCGCCCCTGCGGCAGCAGAATCGCGATGCGGTCGCCGACACCGACGCCGCGCCGGCGCAGCGCATTGGCGAGGCGGTTCGACTGGGCCCGCAACTCGCCATAGCTGACCGGCGAGAGCGACCAGTCCGGATTGAGCTCGATGATCGCGACCTTGTCCGGCTGGACCACAGCCCAGCGATCGCAGCAATCGACGCCGATATTGGAGCGCTCCGGGATCTGCCAGCGGAACGCCGCGCGCAGGCGCTCATAATCGCGGATATCGGGAAGCATCGGCAGGCCCTCGGCTAGAGCCCGTTCCGATCAGCTTGCACGGCAGGCCGATCGG
>JAKFDB010000184.1:0-17471 GCA_036676315.1 Bradyrhizobiaceae bacterium | reverse complement strand
GAGATGCGCCCAGGGATAGGCCTTGGCGAAGCGGGCGAGGAAGCAGGCCGCGGTGATCGCTCCCGCCGCCCGCCCGCCGAGATTGCTGGTGTCGGCGAGATTGCTGCCGGGCTGGCCGAAATCGTCGTCCCAGATCGGCAGCTGCCAGGCGCGGTCCCCGGATACGCCGCCGCAGCGCAGGAGTTCGGCGGCCAGCGCCTCGTCATTGGCGAAGAGGCCGCTCGCATGCGAGCCGAGGGCCACCACGCAAGCCTCGGTCAGGGTCGCGACGTCGATCACGCAAGCCGGCTTGAAGCGCTCGGCATAGGTCAGGACGTCGCAAAGCAGCAGCCGGCCTTCGGCGTCCTGGGTGCGGATCTCGATCGTCTGGCCGGACATCGAGGTCACGACGTCGCCGGGCCGGCTGCTGTGGCCTCCCGGCATGTTCTCGGCCGCAGCGACCAGCCCGACGACATTGATGGCCAGGCCCAGCCGCGCAACCGTGCGCAGGACGCCGAGAACGCTGCCGGCACCGCTCATGTTGAACTTCACGTCCGCGGGATCGGCGTCCAGGGCGGCGGCCGTGCCGCCGATATCGGAAGTCATGCCCTTGCCGACGAGCACGATCGGCTTGCCGTATCCCTTGCGGCCCTGGGGTTGGACGACGATGAGCTTGCAGGGGTTGGCCGAGCCCCTGCCGGCCAGGAGAAAGGCGCCCATCCCGAGTGCCTCGAGATCCCGTCGCTCGAGCACTTCGACCTCGAGGCCGAACTCCTTGCCCATCTTCCTCGCCGTATCGGCAAGGAAGGCCGGCGTGCAGATGTTGCCCGGCAGGTTGCCGAGATCCTTCGCCAGGGCGATGCCTTCGGCCACGGCGATGCCTTGCCGCAGCGCCAGCACGAGCCCTGAGGTGAGGGTTTCGGGAACGAGCAGCATGATGCTGCGCATCGGGCGGCTGCGTGTCTTCCGCGCCTGGGAATGGGCGCCCGGCAGGACGAAACTGTAGCCGCCATCGGCGAGATGCTGCCCGGCCTGCTGCACGCGCCAGCTCAGCGAGCGCCTGGGCACCTCGTTCTCGACGAGCGTCACGACGGCTTCGGAGACACCGCGCTCGGCGATGACCCTCGCCGTGGCGGCAAGGGCCCGCCAATAGGCGCGGTCCGAAAAGGCCTCGCGCTTGCCGAGGCTGACCAGCAGGGTGCGGGCGGCGGCGGCGCCCGGCAGATGGCGCAGCAGCAAGGTTGCACCGGGGGCCTCGCCGAGCTCGCCGCGCTCGACGATCGACGACAGCCTGCCGGCGGTCTTCTCGTCGAGGCGGCGCGCCGAACCGCTCATCGGCCCGGCGCTGAACACGCCGATGACGAGCAGCTCGGTCCTGAGCCTTTCCGCATCACCGACTGCGGGGATGATCTCCAGAGAATGTCTCCACGAGGGCATCGTTGCATCGCTTGGTTGAGGAGGGGGCCGTCGCCGGGAGGCGGACGAAACGCTGTTCTCCAGGAGTCGCGGAGCTCGAAGGTCTTCGGTTACGAAGGCGGCACGGCCGGGCGTCCTGCTGGCCGATCTGCCGCTGCCGTGCGGCCGGGGGCAGCCGCTGCCGGAAGCTGGCGGATGCGCTGGCCCGGATGCAGCGCCTGGATGCCGCCCGTGACGACGATCTCGCCGGGAGTGAGGCCTTGCGAGACGATGACCTGGTTCGGATCGAAGCGCAGCACGTCGACATTGCGCAGGGAAACGGTCGAATTCGCGGGGTCGACGATCCAGACCGCCGGCGAGGACCCCTGCTGGGTCAGGGCGCTCGCCGGAACCGCAATGATCGCGGCGGTGGCGGCCTCGACGGTCCCGACCACGGTCGAGCCGAGCCGCATCGCCTCCGGCGGATCGCTCAGCCCGACCCGAACCAGGAAGGTGCGTGTGACCGGGTCGGCCTGCGGCGCGATCTCGCGGACGCGGCCGAGCGCGGTCACGGTCGGGGCATCGGCGAGAGCGACACGGACCGTGGTGTCGCCGGATTTGGTCTCGAGCAGACCGGCGGGAACGTTGAAGACGGCATCGCGGCCATCGTCGCGCGCCAGCTGGGCGATCACCTGTCCGGGCTGGACGACCTCGCCGGGCTCGACAGCGCGGGCAGTCACGATGCCGGTGACGCTGGCGCGCAACTCGGTGAAACCGAGCCGGTCCTGGGCGAGCTCGACCTGCGCCTCGGCATTCTCGAGCTGGGCCTGGGCCGCCTCCTGCGCCTTGAGCGCCTGGTCGAAACGGGGCCGGGTGGTGAAACCCTGGGCCATCAGCCGTTCCTGGCGCTCGAAGGTGCCGCGCGCCGTGTTCACCTCACCCCTGGCCGCCTCCAGCGCCGCCTTGGCCGCGGTGAGTGCATTGCGTTCGAGCGTCGGGTCGAGCCGGGCGACGATCTGCCCGGCGGCGATGCGGTCGCCGACATTGACCGGCCGCTCGACCACCCGGCCGCCGATGCGGAAGGCGAGGCCGACATTCTTCTCCGCCTGGATCTCGCCGCTGAGCTGGACGTCATTGGCGAGCTTGCCGGCTTCGACGGTGACGACGCGAACGAAGCGCCCTTCGGCGGGCGCGGCCGGCTCGCTCTGGCAGGCCGCCAGCGACAGCAGCAGAAGCGCTGAGGCCGCGCAGCGCAGGCCCTGTGCACCAGGCAGGCGGAACTGCCTTGCTGAACGATGGATCATGACGCAGCTCCCGTGGCAGCCCGGACACGAGCCTTCGCCTTGCTCGGCGCCGGAGACTCCCGGCCGAAGACGGTGACATAGAGCACCGGCAGCAGGATCAGGGTGAGGACGGTCGCCACCAGCAGGCCGCCCATGATGGCGAAGGCCATCGGCCCCCAGAACACGGTCGGGGCGATCGGGATCATGCCGAGCACGGTCGAGACGGCGGTCAGCATGATCGGCCGGAAGCGCGTGCTGCTGGCGTCGAGAGCCGCCTCGACGACGCTTTTGCCATCGGCTCGCTCCGCCTCGATCTGGCCGACGAGGATCACCGCATTCTTGGTGATGATCCCGATCAGGGCGAGAACGCCGAGCAGGGCGACAAAGCCGAGCGGCTTGCCGGACAAGAGCAACGCTCCGACGATCCCGATCAGGCCGAGAGGCGCGATGCTGAGCACGATCGCGAGCAGCCGGAAGCTGCGCAGCTGAGCCATCAGCACGGTGAGCATGATCAGCAGCATCACCGGCACGACGGCGATGACTGAGGCCTGCGACTTGGCGCTTTCCTCGACCGTTCCACCGACTGCGATGCTGTAGGCGGGCGGCAGCGTCTTCCTGAGCGCGTCGATCGAAGGCTGCAGGGCCGTGACGACGGTTTCCGGCAGAGTTCCTGGCGTGACGTCGGCCGCGACCGTGAGGTTCGGGACCCGGTCGCGCCGCCAGATCAGCGGGGCATCCAGCCCGTAGCTGAAGGTCACGAACTGCGACAGCGGCACCGAGCGCCCGCTCGGCAGCGCGACCTGCATGGTCCTCAGCGTTTCCAGCGAGACCCGGTCCGCGTCCTGGGCGCGGACCACGACATTGACGAGATAGATGTCGTCGCGCACCTGCGTCACGACGGTGCCGGAGACGACGGCGTTAAGGATCGTGGCGAGCGCCTGCGAGCTCAGGCCGAGCCTACGAGCCTCGTCCTGGTCGACGCGCAGACGCAATTCGCGAGAAGGCTCGATCCAGTCGAAATTGACCTGCTCGGCCTTCGGGTTCGCGGCGACGACCTGGGCCAGCTTCATCGCGATCGAACGGACCTCGGAGAGGTCGGGACCGGTGACGCGATATTGCACCGGCCAACCGACCGGCGGCCCGAGTTCGAGCGGATAGACACGTGCGACGACGTTCGGGAACTCCTTGGCCAGCAATTCCTCGAGCTTGGCCTGCAGCCGCTCGCGCGCCGGCACGTCCTTGGCGACGATCACCGCCTGGCTGAAGAAGTCGTTGGGCAGCTGCGCATTCAGCGGCAGGTAGAAGCGGATCGCGCCGCGCCCGACATAGGTGCTCCAGCGCTCGACGTCCGGATTGCCCTTCAGGGCCGCGTCGAACCGGGTCGCGAGCTGTTCGCTGGCGTAGATCGAGGCGTTCTGCGGCAGCGTCAGGTCGACCAGGAGCTCGGGCCGGTCCGAAGCCGGGAAGAACTGGCGCGGCACCAGCGGCAGTGCCAGCAGCGAGGCGACGAAGAGGCCGAGCGTGACCGCGATCGTTGCCCAGCGCAGCCTGATCGCGCCTGACAGGAGCCGCCTGAATGTCTGCTCGACCTTGCCCGGGCCGGCCTTCGTCGCGGCGGAATCCGGCGCCTTCAGCATCGCGACGCCGAGCACCGGCGCGAAGATCACCGCCACGAACCAGGAGACGACCAGCGCGATGCTGACCACGGCAAAGAGGGTGAAGGTGTACTCTCCGGCCGAGCTCGCCGCGAAGCCGATCGGCACGAAGCCGGCGATCGTCACCAGCGTGCCGGCGAGCATCGCCATGGCGTATTTCTTGAAGGCGTAGGTCGCAGCCTTGGCCTTCTCCTCGCCGGCGGCGAGGCGGGTCACCATCGCATCGGTCGTCGTCATGGCGTCGTCGACCAGCAGGGCGAGCGCGATGATCAGCGCGCCGAGCGAGATGCGCTGCATGTCGATGCCGGCGACCAGCATCACGGCGAAGACGACGGCCAGGGTCAGCGGAATCGACAGCGCGACGACGAGCCCCGGGCGCACGCCGAGGCTGATGAAGCTCACCGCCATGATGATGGCGATCGACTGCCAGAGCGAGGTCATGAAGTCGGCGATGGCATGATCGACGGTCACCGCCTGATCGGCGACCAGCCTGGGCTCGATGCCGAGCGGCAGATTGGCGGTGATCTCGGCCATCGCCTGCTTGATGTTGCGGCCGAGCGCCAGGATGTCGCCGCCATCGCGCATGGCGATGCCGAGGCCGATCGCTTCCTGGCCGTTGACGCGGAACATCGGCTGCGGCGGGTCGGCATGGCCGCGCCGCACGGTGGCGATGTCGGCCAGACGGACCATGCGGTCGCCGACCGGGAAGTTGACGCTCAGCAGGTCCGCTTCCGACTGGAAGGCGCCGGAAACGCGCAGCGAGACCTTCTCGTCCTGGGTCTGGATGATGCCGGCGGGGCGGACCACGTTCTGGCTCTGCAGCGCTGCGAGCAAGGTGCCGCGATCGATGCCGAGATTGGCGAGTTCCCTGACCGAGAACTCGACGAAGATGCGCTCGTCCTGGGCGCCGATGATCTCGATCTTCGAGACGTCCGGCACGAGCAGCAGGCGCGAGCGCGCGGCCTCGACATGGTCACGCAGCTCGCGGCCGGTGAAACCGTCGGCAGTGAAGCCGTAGATGATGCCGAAGGTGTCGCCGAAGCGGTCGTTGAAGAAGGGGCCGACCGTGCCGGCCGGCAGGGTGTGGCGCATGTCGGCGACGAGATTGCGGACCCGGTACCAGGTGTCCTGCACGTTGCGCGCGGGGATCGATTCCTTGAGCTCGACGAAGATCGTCGTCACGCCGGGCGTCGTAAAGCTGCGCACCGAATCGAGGCCGGGCGTTTCCTCGAGCTGGCGTTCGAGCCGCTCGGTGACCTGGGTCAGGGTGTCTTCCATCGTCGCGCCGGGCCAGGCCGCGGAGACGACCATCGCCTTGATGACGAAGGAGGGATCTTCGTTGCGGCCAAGCCGGATGAAGGCGAGCGCGCCGGCGGCGACGGCGATGATCATCAGGTAGATCACGACCGAGCGGTTCTTGAGGGCCCATTCCGAGAGGTTGAAGGTCATCGCGATTCGGTCCCGGTCAGGCGCACGTGCTGGCCTTCCTTCAACAGGCTCACCCCGGCCGTGACGATGATGTCGCCGAGCGCGAGGCCCTTGCCGATCACCGCCGTCGCCGGATCGGCGCTGATCACCTCAAGCTTGCGCAGCGATACGGTGAGGTTCTTCGGGTCGACGATCCAGACGCCCGTCTCCTGCCCCCGTTGCGCCAGCGCGGTCGCGGGAATGGCGAGCGCGGAGGCCTCGCTGCCCCGGATCGTGCCCGAGACCGCCGTGCCGAGCCGGAAGGATTGGGGTGGATCGGAGAGGCCGATCCTGACCCGGAAGGTGCGCGTCACCGGGTCGGCCTGGGGCGCGACCTCGCGCACGCGGCCATTGGCCGTCACGTTCGGGTCGCCGGAGAGGGTGACATGGACACGCGCATCGGGCGGCAGGACGCGCACGACATCCGCCGGCACTTCGAAGACGGCATCGCGCCCCTCGCGCCGGGCGAGCTGCACGATCATGCGGGCCGGTGCGACGACCTCGCCGGGCTCGGCGCCGACCCTGGTCACCACGCCCGGCGCGTCGGCCTTCAGGCTGGTGAAGCCGACGATGTCCTCCGCCGACCTGACGCGCGCCTGGGCCGCATCGACCTGCGCCTGCGCGGCGGTGCGCCCTTGCTCGGCCGCCTCGAAATCGGCGCGGGTGGTGACGTTGCGCTCGAGCAGGTGGCTCTGGCGCTGGAACTGGTTCTCCGCTTTGCGCAGCAGCCCCTGGGAGGCGGTGAGTGCGGCACGGGCCGAACGCAGCTCGTTGAGCTCGTTCTCCGGGTCGAGACGGGCGATGACCTCGCCCTCGCGCACGGTCGCGCCGATGCTGACGTTTCGTTCCGCGAGCCGGCCGCCGATGCGGAAGGACAGGGAGGCCTGGTCCTGCGCCTCGATATGGCCGGTGAAGCTGATGTCCGTCGCCTCGCGCGGCTTCTCCACGGTTATCGTGCGAACGATCCGGACGGGGGCAGGAGCAGCCGCCTCCTCGCTCTGGCAGCCGGCGACGGCGAGCGCGATCGTGGCGAGCGCTGCGGCCTGCAAGGAGCGAGCGGCGTGGGGCTTGCCGGGCGCGCCCATGCTAGCGGTCCGCACTGCGCGGTGGCTGCATGCCGCCGAACCGTTGCGCCGATCGCTTCGCGCATGCGGAACGGATTTCCTGCAAGCCGTTCAAAACCATCATGTTATTCCTCTGGCAACCGCAAGGCGGAGGCTTGGAACCCAGGCGCAAGGCAAGGTTCGTCCACCGGTCGCTTCGGGTGACAGAAGCAACGCTACCAACAGTCCGGGAGGGGCGGATTAGCTCAGAATCCCAACTCTGCGCTGGTCATCCCAATCTTCGGAAGGGCTGCTCGACTTCGGCCGCGAGGGCGAGCGGGAGCGAAGCCTTGCTCCTGAAGCTGATCGCGACGGGGATCAGCAGCAGGAAGCCGGTGGCCGATGCGGCCGCCATCAGGCCGTAGACGTGTTCGCCCCACGAACCATAGAGATAGCCGGCGAGCGTGGTCAGGGCCGCCATCAACCCGGCCCAGCCGGCAGCCAGCCAGGCCTGTGCCTGGGCGAGCATCCCTTCGGGAGCAAACCTGGCGAGCAGGAAGATGCTGCTCAGATGGGTGGCGCCGAAGGTCAGCCCATGGGTGAACTGGAGGAGGACCAGGAAGCCGATTTCCGGATCCAGGGCCATCCCCGCCCAGCGCATCGTGGCGACCGCTCCGCTGGCCGCCAGCAAGGCCGCGGCGCCTGCCGAGCCACGCACGACATATCCAAGCAGACTGAAGAAGGTGATTTCGGAGACGATGCCCGCCGCCCACAGGCTGCCCATGGTTCCACCGGAAATGCCGATGCTCTGCCAATGCAGCGTGCTGAAGCCATAGACCGCCGCATGGCTGGCCTGGACGAGGCTCGCGCCGACGATGGTCAGGACCAGCAGATGCGGCCGCTGGAGTTGTCCGACCGGCGCGACGGGGGTGGCGGGCCTTTCCGGTACCGGGACGAGCGCGACGGCCGCAGCAGCGAGCGCCGTTGCCATCGCCGAAAGCAGCAGCATGGCGATGATCGACGAGATCGGCAGCCAGTCGAGCATCCAGCCGGCCGAAAGATTGGCCAGGGCAAACCCGGCCGAGCCCCACAGCCGGATGCGCCCGTAGCGAAGTTCCGGAGTACGCAGGCCCTTGAGGCTGCGCAGCGTGACGGCATCCGTCAGGGCGATCAGCGGGCCCTGGGCCAGGGCGATCGCAATGACGATCAGCAGGATCGACAGGAAGCCGCCGGCAAGGGCGAGCAGGGCCGTGCCGACGACGACGGAGGCCGAGCAGGCGATCAGGGCCGCATTCATTCGCCCGCGACGATCGGCAAGGGCGCCGACCACAGGGTTCGCGATGATGCGGGTCAGCAGCGGTGCGGCAAGCACGATCCCGATGGAATCGTCACCGAGCGATTGGGCGCGCAACCAGAGCGGAAAGAACGGCAGATTGACGCCGAGCTCGAAGAACAGGACCGCATAGAGAAAGGAAAGGCGGCCGGTCGCCCCTCTCATTCCTCATGCCCGGCGTCGATGAGGCCGGGCCAGGGGCGGCGAAGGAGGGTATTGTCGGCTTCACGGCCATCGGCTGCTGCCGAAGAGGCGGTGCCTTGGTGCCCTGCCTCCGATTGAAGGCCAAATGGCCGGGCGGAGAGCTTCGTCAGGCTCCGTTCGCGCGCCTCGCTCGGGCTGTGGCCGAATTCGCGCCGGAACGCCCGGCTGAAGGTCGAGTGATCGACGAAGCCGACTTCGTTGCCGATGACGTGGATCGACGGAGCATCGCGGTGCGAACAGAGCCGGCGATAGGCCTCGCGCAGTCGCTCGCGATTGATGAAATGGGCAACACCGCCGGTGCTCTCGAACATCCGGTAGAGTTTTGAGCGGGACATCGCCATCAACCTTGCCAGTTGCTCGGGGCCGAATTCCGGGGATGCCATGTTCTGCCGGACGACGAGGCGGGCCCGGTCGATCAGGAGCGAGGTGAGGGAGGCATCTGCCGCCTCGGAGCGCTCCACGCGCGGCGCGATGCAGGCAGCGACAAGGGAGCGCGTTGCCGACGCCAACCCCTGCGCTTGCGCCGCCGAGATGTCCGGCAGCTGCCGGGCAAGGTTCTCGATGTAGCCCGCGAGCAGGGCGCCGAGCTGCGGGTTGATCTCCAGGTCATGCGCCTGTTCGAAATCCTCCAGTTCGTCCCGGCAGAAATCCCTCGGCAAGAAGAGCGTCAGCACTTCGGTATCTTCGGCCTGGCCTTCGAAGGGCAGGGCGAGCGAGCGAAAGCTGAGATTGTCCTGTCGTGAGGTTTCCAGGGAGAGGGTGTCGCTCCGGGGCGAATGCGAACGCGCAAGCACGACACACCAATGATCCAGGAAAGACCGCGGCCGGTGCCGCCAACGCCGGGCCGGGGCGTCGGAGTAGAGCGTTCGCGTGAGGACGACGTTGCCGAAGGTCCAGGATGAAAACTCGGCTGCGAACGACCCTGAGGTTGCCTGCGTCGGCAGAAGGTCGATCGTGTCCGAAAGCAAGGAACGCCACGCGTCGAACTGATCTTCCGGAGGCAAATCCTTGGTGGAGAAATTCTGAACGAAGACTGCTCCAGCCGCGGTTCGCGGATTGGTGTACGAGAGAGCAGGCACGGCATCTTCCTTCCGGTTCCATCTACGTCAAACATGAGGACTGGTGACCAGGGCGGAGTGCGTATTCATTGATGGGCCGCAGAAGTGTGCCGCCCTGTATTAGCATTGGCAAGCGCTAAACTACCGACAATTTTATGCTCGGACCAGGCTTTCCGAGTTGTTTTTTGGGATGCTCCGACAACCGCTGTTGCCTAGCGGGAGGAAGCTGCGTCGAAGATGCGGATCGGAGCGGTGACGAGGAGGCTTGCCGCCGAGCCGAGCGCATCCGCTGCCGCCAGCGGGGGCGACACGTCCGAATCGGTGATGACCTGCCCCTGCAGCAGCCGGTCGCCGATCAGGCGGACTACATCGGGGCTTGCGGCATACAGATCGTGATTGATCCGATCGCCGGCGTTGATGGCGCTGAGGTCGAGGACGGTGAGGCCCGACAGCCCTGCCAGTTGCTGCTGATACTCCTCGCGCGTCAGGTCGATGCCGCCGAGGCGCGTGGCGCCCCTGGAAATGAAGCGGGAGAGCTGCAGAGCCCGGTCATGCTGGGCGACGAACAGGGTGATCTGCGGGCGCCGTGCGCCCATGTCCTCGATCTGACGCCGGAACACGCCGACATCGAGATCGGGCGAAGCGAGGATGAGGTTGTTGATCTTGCGGGGCACGCCACCATGCTCGAGGGCGAGTTGGCGGACGGCCTCGACGGCAGGCCAACTTCCCATGGAATGGGCGAGGATGACGATGTCGCTGACTGACGGGCTGTTCGCGGCGGCCTTCAGCAGATAGGCGAGGTCCGAGCGCGAGTAGGACGCATTGTCGAAGTCGCGGCTGTAGTCGAGCAGATGGCCGCGTGAGGGCCAGGAGAACAGCGCCGGAACGGCGTTGGTGTCGGCATCGTGCGCCAGCTGCGCGAAGCGGAAGACCGCGCGGTCGAACGGCGTGTTGAAGCCGTGCACGAAGACGAAGACCCGTCGCTTGCGGCCGTTCGTCGTCTTGAACCAGTTCTCCAGGCCGGCCTTGGGGATCGGCGTCGCGGAGGTCACCGCGAAGTCGGTTTCCGGATTGCCCGGGACGGCGCGCGGCAACTGGATGGTGCCGACCTCACGGTTGCGCGGGATCGAGACGACGATGTTGGTGAAGGAGACCGCGTCTCCGCGGTCGCCGCTGAAGAGAACGCCGGGCTCGGCCGAAGGCGCGCGTGTCGTCGCGGCGAGCATGTTGACGCGATCGGTGCCTGGAGCGGGTGGCACGGGTTGCAGCATGCCGCGCGGCGCGGATGCGCAAGCACTAAGGCCGAGCGCCAGGGAAAACCCCATCGCGGCGCGGCACCAATCGCGACGATCGTCGCCTCGCGTCACCACGGTGCCTTGGCACGCAGGCGCCGGGCCGTTGGAGCGGGGTGTGACCAGCATAAGGGAGCGTCGCTTCCTTTGCCGCGCATCGGTGTCACTTTTGCTGTCCGGGCTGCGGATGTGAATCGGAGGCTCACCTAGGGATATGTCAGGATAATGAACCCGTCCGGCAGCAGCAAGCTCGGGGATGCCGCATTTCGGACGCCTTGCCGACAACTTTGGGACAGGCGGCCCACGTTTTGGGATTCTGTGCCGATGTCCATTCCGCAGGGCGAACTAAGTTCCCGAGAACGTGCTTCCGGGACGACCGGTCGTCACGCCTGTTGCGTCGCAGCCCATTCGGGGCGCGACAAGCTTAGGCTCGGGGGAGTGGCGATATGACTGTCGAGAGCACCGCGCCGAAGACCACGATGCAGCGATTTCTCGATACCGTCGAGAAAGTCGGGAACATGGTTCCCCATCCGGTCATCATCTTCCTGATCCTGATCGGCATCGTGATCGTGCTTTCCGCGGTGCTGAGCCTGTTCGGTGCGGCGGTCTCGTTCGAGCGCATCAATCCCGACACCCACAAGGTCGAGACGGCGAGCACGGCGATCCGGAGCCTTCTGAACGTCGAAGGCATCCGCTTCCTGTATTCGTCGCTGATCCCGAACTTCATGAGCTTCACCGCGGTCGGGCTGATGATCGTCGCGATGATCGGCGCCGGCGTCGCCGAGGAATCGGGCCTCGTCACCGCGCTGATCCGCAAGCTCGTGATCGTTTCGCCGGCCTGGGCGCTGACCTATATCCTGGCCTTCGTCGGCATCCTGGCCTCGATCGCCGCCGATGCGGGCTATCTCGTGCTGATCCCGCTGGCCGGCATCGCCTATCTCGCGGTCGGGCGGAACCCGCTGGCGGGCCTGGCGCTCGGCTTTGCGGCGGTGGCCGGCGCCTTCACCGTCAACATGCTGATCAAGCCGCTCGACGCGGTCCTGGTCGAGTTCACCAACGACGCCGCGCGGCTCGTCGATCCCAATCGGACGATCGGTCTTGCCTCCAATCTCTGGTTCTCGATCGCCTCGGTGATCTTCCTCACCGTCGTCGTCGCCTTCATCACCGACAAGATGATCGCGCCGCGACTGGGCGCCTACGATCCGTCCAAGGCGGCCGAGGGCACCACGACCGAACAGGGTGCCGTGCTGTCGGAGGCGGAATCGCGCGGCCTGCGCTATGCCGGCTTCGGCATGCTCGCCCTGATCGCGGTCTTCCTCGTGCTCACCATTCCCTCCTGGGCGCCGCTGCGCAACCCGACCACCGGCGAGCTGATCGGCAACTCGCCCTTCATGAACGGGCTGATCGCGCTGATCATGCTGATGTTCCTGATCAGTGGCTGGTGCTACGGCGTCGGCGCCGGGACGATGCGCACCCTGACCGAGGTGATCGCCGCGATCGAGAAGTCGATCAAGAGCATGGGCGGCACGATCTTCCTGTTCTTCGTGCTGAGCCAGTTCGTCGCCTATTTCACCTACACCAATATCGGCACGGTGATGGCGCTCAGCCTCTCCGGCGTCCTGCAGGCGGCCAATATCGGCGCGCTGCCGCTGCTGCTCGGCTTCATCGTCGTGGTCGCGATCATCGACCTGCTGCTGACCGGCGCGATCGCGAAATGGGCGATCTTCGCCCCGGTCTTCGTGCCGCTCCTGATGAAGCTCGGCGTCGAGCCGGAAGCGGTGCTGGCGGCCTATCGCGTCGGCGATTCCCCGATGAACGCGATCACCCCGCTCAACGCCTACTTCGCCCTCGTCGTCGGCTTCGCCCAGAAATACGA
Source organism: Bradyrhizobiaceae bacterium (assembly GCA_036676315.1). Classification (GTDB taxonomy): domain Bacteria; phylum Pseudomonadota; class Alphaproteobacteria; order Rhizobiales; family Beijerinckiaceae; genus Allobosea. The sequence goes on along the minus strand of JAKFDB010000184.1, from coordinate 4,886 downwards.
CCGCAACGCCGGCGTCGGCACCATCGTCTCGCTGATGCTGCCCTATGTGGTGTGGATGTTCGTGCTGTGGACCGCGCTCTTCGCGGTCTGGAAGATGCTGGGGCTGCCTTGGGGCCTCTGATCGAACCGCCGACCCACATCGAAAACCAAGCCAGCCCCAACCTTCGGATGGATGTCATGAGCACTGCCAACATTCCCCTCGATGTCGAAGGGGCGATCGACCACCTGATGAACTTCCTCTCGGTCGAGGGCGTCACCGGCGAGGAGGCGGCCATCGCCGCCGCGGTCAGCGAAGCCCTGAAGAAGGCCGGCGTGCCGGCCTCCGCGATCCGCTTCGACGACGCCAACAAGCGGATCCCGGTGCCGACCCAGACCGGCAACCTGATCGTCGACCTGCCGGGCACCAAGCCAGGCCCGCGGCTGATGTTCTCGACCCATCTCGACACGGTGCCGCTCTGCGCCGGCGCCAAGCCGAAGCGCGAGGGCAACCGCATCGTCTCCGACGGCACGACTGCGCTCGGCGGCGATGCCCGCACCGGGGTGGCGCTGCTCGTCGTGCTCGCCGAGACCCTGCTCAAGCACAAGCTGCCGCATCCGCCGATCACGCTGCTGTTCACGGTGCGCGAGGAGAGCGGCCTGCACGGCGCCCGCGAGCTCAACCCTGCCGAACTCGGCGGCCCGGTGATGTGCATCAATGTCGACGGCCAGCTTGCTTCCGAGCTGATCATCGGCGCGGTCGGGCAGGAGAACTGGGAGGTCGAGATCAAGGGCCGCGCCTCGCATGCCGGCGTCGCGCCGGACAAGGGCATTTCGGCGACGCTCGTCGGCGCTCTCGGCCTCGCCGAGGCGAAGCGCACCGGCTGGTTCGGCAAGGTCGTCAGGGGCGACGAGTTCGGCACCAGCAATATCGGCATCTTCGGCGGCAAGAACGGCAAGCCGGCCGGCGACGCCACCAATGTCGTCACCGACTACGCCTTCCTGAAGGGCGAGGCGCGCAGCCCGGAACTCAGCTTCGCGACCAAGATCGTCGATGGCTACGAGGCGGCCTTCGCCAAGGCCAAGGCCGAGGTGACCGACCATGAGGGCGACACCGCCGAGGTCACCTTCCGCCGCGCCGCCGCCTATCCGCCCTTCAAGCTCGACGAGGACACCAAGGTGGTGAAGCGCGCCACCCGTGCGCTCGAAATGCTCGGGATCGCGCCGACCTATCTGTTCTCGAATGGCGGGCTCGATGCCAACTGGCTCGACAAGGCCGGCATCCCGACCATCACCATCGGGGCCGGACAGGCCGAGATCCACACCATCAAGGAATTCGTGAAGCTCGACGAATACGAGAAGGGCTGCCGCCTCGGCATCCTGATGGCGACGCTCGAAGACTGAGTACGGGTCGAGCGGGGCGGTGAAGGCCCGAGCAGACGCAACAAGGAGCCGAGCGCGTGAGCCCGATTGCCTATACCGCCCTCATCATCGCAGTCGCGGTCGTCCTGTTCGTCACCAACAAGGTGCCCGTCGTGCTCGTGGCGATGGGCACGGCGCTCTCGCTCTGGGCGACCGGCGTGCTCACCCTGCCGCAGGCGCTCGGCGGCCTCGGCGATCCCGCCGTCATCTTCATCGCCGCGCTCTTCGTCGTGAGCTCGGGCCTCGAGGTCACGGGCGTCACCGCCTGGGCGGGCCAGCTCCTGATCAAGGGGGCGGGCGAGGAGAGCCGCACGCGCCTGCTCCTCCTGACCATGGGCCTCGTCGCCTTGCTGACGGCGCTGATCAGCGTCAACGGTGCGGTCGCGGCGCTGCTGCCGGTCGTGGTGGTCATCGCGGTACGCCTGCGGCGGAATTCGTCGCAGCTGCTGATGCCGCTGGTCTTCGCCGCTCATGCGGGGTCGATGCTGGCGCTGACCGGTACGCCGGTGAACGTCCTGGTCTCCGAGGCGGCGATGGATGCCGGTGTCGGCGGCTTCGGCTTCTTCGAATTCGCGCTTGCCGGCATCCCGCTGCTCGCCGGCTCGATGGCGATCATGATCCTGTTCGGGCAGAAGCTCCTTCCCGAGCGCAACGGCGCGACGATGCCGGCCGATTTCAGCCGCCATGCCAGGACGCTGGTCGAGCAGTACGGCCTTGCCAGCGGCGTCTATCAGCTGCGCGTGCGTGCCACCTGCCCCTATATCGGCCAGCCCGCCAGCGCGGTGGACCTTGCCGCCTATCCCGGCCTGCAGCTTGTCGCCGTCCAGGAAGGCGAGAGTGCCGGACCGCTGCGCCGCGGCGCGATCGCCGAGGGTGACCACATCCTCCTGCGGGGCGATCCGGAAGCCGCTGCCAATCTGGCCGCGGCGATGCACCTTGCTTTCCGCGACGAGAGCGCCGCTGCCGGCGAGGGCGAGGAGACGCTGTTCAACCGCCGTTCCGGCCTGGCCGAGGTGGTGATCCCGCCGCGCTCCGGGCTGATCGGGCAGCGCGTCTTCCCGGGCATGGTCACCGAGAGCGGCGACCTGATCATTCTGGCGGTCCAGCGCGCCGGCAACGAGGTCGTGGCCGCGAGCGCCACCACCGATGCCGGCGGCATCGTGCTGCAGTCGGGCGATACCATGCTGCTGCAAGGCACCTGGAAGGCGCTCGACACGCATCTGGACGATCCCGACGTGCTGGTCGTCAGCTCGCCGGAGCTGGTCCGGCGCCAGGCGGTGCCGATGGGCCCGGGGGCGAAGCAGGCCATCATCATCCTGTTCGGCATGGTCCTGATGCTGGCGACCGGCATCGTGCCGCCGGCGGTCGCCGGCCTGCTCGCGGCCGGGGCCATCATCCTGTGCGGCATCATGAGCGTCGAGCAGTCCTACCGCGCGATTTCCTGGACGACGGTGATCCTGGTCGGCGCGATGATGCCGCTCTCGACCGCGATGGTCGAGACCGGCGCAGCCAAGTTGCTGGCCGAGCGCCTGGTCTACATGGTCGGCGATGCCGGCCCGATGGCGCTGCTCGCCGGACTGTTTGTGCTGACGGCCGTCATGGGGCAGCTGATCAGCAATACGGCGACCGCGCTGATCGTCATCCCGATCGGGATCGCAGCGGCGACCAGCATGGGCATCTCGCCGCGTCCCGTCCTGATGAGCACCGCAGTGGCGGCGGCCGGGGCGTTCCTCACCCCGATCGCGACTCCGACCAACCTGATGGTGATGGGCCCCGGCGGCTATGCCTTCGGCGATTATTGGAAGCTCGGCCTGCCCTTGCTGATCTGGTTCTTCGTGGTGGCGGTCTTCATCGTGCCGCTGATCTGGCGCTTCTGAGAGGATGTCCGAGGCGCCGGAGCTGGCCCTGCTGGGTTGGCCGGCGCCAGGCGATACGGACGTTCGCAGTTCCGAAGGCCAGGGTCGATTGCCTGACGCGATAGCAGCGCAAGCGCGGCGCCGAGCTCGATCCCGCTCGTTGCATATCTTCTGCCGACGCCCTCTGTAGGCCTGCAGCTCGTTCCCTTTTGACAATCCCGGTCGTGCGGAATTGCACATAGCGCATTGCGTCGGGCTTGGGCTTACTCGCGAGTAAGGTCATTAACAGCGAGTAGCGCTGGAGGCACCGCGGCGGCAAACGACCGCGGGCTCAAGGGGAACGTCATGGACCAGGCCGAGAGCCCGGTGCTGCTCACGATCGAGCAGGCCGTCGCCACCGTCACGCTCAATCGTCCGCGCGTGCTCAACGCAATCGATCCGCACATGGCGCGCGGCCTTGCGGATACGATCGAACGCATCGCACGGGATGGCACGGCGCGCGTCCTGCTGCTGCGCGGTGAGGGCCGCGCCTTCTGCGCCGGCGGCGATGTCGCCCGCTTCGCAGTGGTAGACCCGGCAGCCGCGGTCGAGGCGATCATCGACCCGTTCCACACGGCATTGCGCGCGCTGGATGCACTGAAGCTGCCGACGCTCGCCGCCGTGCAGGGCCCGGTCGCCGGAGCGGGCTTCAGCCTCGCCTTGGCCTGCGATTTCTGCATCGCGGCGGATGATGCCGTCTTCACCATGGCCTATTCCCGCATCGGCGCCTCTCCGGATGGCTCTGCGACCTATCGGCTGCCGCGCCTTGTCGGCGAGCGGAAGGCGCTCGAACTCGCCTTGCTGGCCGAGCCGGTCGATGCCGCCGGCGCGCTGGCGCTCGGCCTGGTCAACCGGGTGGTGCCGTCCGCGTCGCTGCAGGACGAAGCGCTGGCGCTGGCAAAGCGGCTCGCGCAGGGGCCGACGGCGGCCTATGCCCGCATCAAGCATCTCATCGGCCGCTCGCTCGGCAACGACCTTTCCGCCCAGCTCGATCTCGAGCGCGAGGCTTTCCTCGCCGGCACGCACACGGCAGACTTCAAGGAGGGCGCGCAGGCTTTCCTGGCCAAGCGGCCGCCGCAGTTCGAGGGGCGCTGAGATGGTGGCTTCGCCCATTCTGGAGGTGTCGGGCGTCTCGCTCGCCTTCGGCGGGGTGCGCGCGCTCAGCGATGTCTCGTTTCAGGTGCCGGAAGGCGCGATCACGGCGGTGATCGGCCCGAACGGCGCCGGCAAGACCTCGCTGTTCAACACGATCTCGGGCTTCTACCGGCCGCAGGCCGGCAGCATCCGCTTCGCCGGCGAGAGCCTCGACGGCGTGCGCGCCCCGCAGCGCGCCGCGCGCGGCCTCGCCCGCACCTTCCAGAACATCGCGCTGTTCCGCGGCATGACCGTGCTCGACAACATCAAGCTCGGTCGCCACGCCCATATGCGCACCGGCGTGCTCGATGCGCTGTTCTACTGGGGCCGGGCCCGGAAGGAGGAGCTCGAGCTGCGGGCCGAGATCGAGGAGCGCATCATCGACTTCCTCGAGATCCAGCACATCCGCAACGCCTCGGTCGGCACGCTCTCCTACGGTTTGCAGAAGCGCGTCGAGCT
>JAKFDB010000183.1:0-37821 GCA_036676315.1 Bradyrhizobiaceae bacterium | reverse complement strand
GATCGCCGGCGGGTTCTCGACCCGGCAGCGATCGAAGACCAGCGGGCAGCGCGGATGGAAGGTGCAGCCCGATGGCGGGCTGATCGGGTTCGGGATCTCGCCCTTCACGCCCTCGCGGGCCTTGCCGACCATGGCGAGGTCGGGCACCGCATCGAGCAGCATCCTGGTGTAGGGGTGGCGGGGTGCGGAGAAGAGCTGCTTGCCCTCCGAGACCTCGACCAGGCGGCCGAGATACATCACTCCGATCCGCGTCGCCATGTGCCGGACGACGGCGAGATTATGCGAGATGAAGAGATAGGTCAGGCCGAATTTCTGCTGCAGGTCGCGCATCAGGTTGAGGATCTGCGCCTGGACGGAAACGTCGAGCGCCGAAGTCGGCTCGTCGCAGACGATGAACTCGGCATTGGAGGCAAGCGCGCGGGCAATCGCGATACGCTGGCGCTGGCCGCCGGAGAACTCATGCGGGAACTTCTTGCCGTCGTCGGGGTGGAGGCCGACCAGTGAGAGCAATTCGCCGACACGGCCCTCGATCTCGCGGTCGCCCTGGATGATGTCGAAGGCGCGGATCGGTTCTGCGATAATCCGTCCGACGCGCCAGCGCGGGTTCAGCGAGGCGTAAGGGTCCTGGAAGATCATCTGGATGCGGCGGCGCAGGCGCTGGCGTTCCTGCGCGACATTGACGTCGTTCATCGAGATACCGGCGATACTCACCGTCCCGCCGGAAGGCGGCAGCAGGCCGACGACCATGCGTGCGACCGTCGACTTGCCCGAGCCGGACTCGCCGACGAGCGCGAAGGTCTCGCCCTTGCGGATGTCGAAGGAGACACCGTCCACCGCCTTGAGATACTGCCTCGGCGCGCTCTCGATCACCCGGTTGAGCCAGGGCTTGGAGACGTCGAAGACACGTTTCAGGTCACGGACCTGGACGAAGGGGGCCTCGGTCACGCGGCGATCTCCGCTTTGCCAGTCGGGTTTTGGCCAGTCGGCGCCTTCGACTGGTCGTAAAGATGGCAGGCGACCTGGCGGCCGCCCACATCGATCAATTCCGGCCGCTCGACGAAGCAGCGGTCGAAGGCTTTCGAGCAGCGCGGGTTGAAGGCGCAGCCCCTAGGAATGTTGGAAAGGCGCGGCATCGAGCCGGGAATCTGGACGAGGCGCTCGGCATCGCCCTCGATCGAGGGGATCGCACCCATCAGGCCGACGGCATAGGGGTGAAGCGGCTGCTTGACGACGTCGCGGACCGGGCCGATCTCGGCGATGCGCCCGGCATACATCACCGCCACGCGGTCGGCCGTCTCGGCGATGACGCCCATGTCGTGGGTGACGAGCATCACCGAGGTGCCGCGTTCCTTACAGAGCCGCTTGATCAGCGCGATGATCTGGGCCTGCACGGAGACGTCGAGCGCCGTCGTCGGCTCATCGGCGATGATGAATTCCGGCTCGGCGCAGAGCGCGAGCGCGATCACGACGCGCTGGCGCATGCCGCCGGAGAACTCGTGCGGATAGCCGTCGATGCGCCGCTCCGGCGCCGGGATACCGACCTCGTCGAGCAAGGCGATGGCGCGCTTGCGGGCATCGGCCGCGTTGAGAGCGGTATGGGTCTGGATCGTCTCGATCAGTTGCTCGCCGACCCGATAGAGCGGGTTCAGGCTGGTCAGCGGATCCTGGAAGATCATGCCGATGCGCTTGCCGCGGATCTTGCGCATCGCGTCGGGCGAGAGATTGTCGACGCGCTGGCCCGAGAGCAGGACCTGTCCGCCGGCGATGCGGCCGGGCGGATCGATCAGGCCGATGATGGCAGAGCCCGTGACCGACTTGCCGGCGCCAGACTCGCCGACCACGCCGAGCACCTCGCCGCGGGCGACGTCGAACGAAACCTTGTCGAGGGCGCGCAGGGTGCCGCGCCGCGTCACGAACTCGACGGTCAGTTCGTTCACCGAAATGACGGGCTGGGTCATCGCTGCTCCGAAGGCCTGGACGGGATTGGGGTGCGGTTCATCTCTCACCTCAGCTTCGGATTGAGCGCGTCGCGCAGCCAGTCGCCGAACAGATTGATCGACAGCGCGAGCAGGATCAGGACGAGCGACGGGAAGAGCAGAATCCACCACTCGCCGGAGAACAAATATTGCTGGCCAAAGCGGATCAGCGTGCCGAGCGAGGGCTGGGTCGGCGGCATGCCGACGCCGAGGAAGGACAAGGTCGCCTCCTCGATCACCGCGAGCGCGAGGTTGATCGTGGCGATGACCAGCACCGGACCTGCGACATTGGGCAGGACATGCTTCAGCATCACCGGCCAGGCCTTCAGGCCGATCAGGCGGGCGGCATCGACATAGACCTTGTTCTTCTCGACCAGCGTCGAGCCGCGGACGGTACGGGCATATTGCGCCCAGTTGGCGAGGCCGATGGCGATGACGAGGACGAGCAGCGTCGCCTGCTCCTGTGCAGCCGGCGGAATCAGCCCACGCGCCACGCCGAAGACCAGCAGCGCCACCAGGATCGCCGGGAAGGAAAGCTGGATGTCGGCGATGCGCATGATCAGCGCCTCGGTGCGGCCGCCGACATAGCCGGCGACGAGGCCCAAGGCCACGCCGAGGATCAGCGAGAACACGACCGAGGCGGCGCCGACCAGCAGCGAGACGCGCGAGCCGTAGAGGATGGCCGAGAAGATGTCGCGCCCCTGCCCGTCCGAGCCGAGCCAGAAGACCTTGCCGGTGATCTCGTTGGGCTGCATCGGCCGCGAGAAGCCGTCGGAGAGATCGAGCGAAGCCGGGTCGAACGGATCATAGGGCGCGATCAGCGGCGCGAGGATCGCGGCGAACACGAGCACGAGCGCCATGACGCTCGCCACAACCGTGATCGGCGAGGAGCGGAAGGAATAGAGCAGATCGGAATCCCAGAGCCGGGCCAGGCGGCTGGGAGGGAGAACGGGAAGCGGTTCGTCGCTCATCGCCACCTCACTTCGCCAGAGCCGTTGTGCCCGACCGCAGACGCGGATCGAGGGCGACATAGATCAGATCGACCAGAAGCGAGGTCAGCACGAAAACGAAGGCGACGAAGAGCAGGTAGGCCGACATCACCGGTACGTCGACGAACTGCACGGCGTTGACGAAGAGCGCGCCGAGCCCCGGCCACTGGAACACCGTCTCGGTGACGATGGCGAAGGCGATGACGCCGCCGAGCTGCAGGCCGGCGATGGTGATCACCGGGATCATGGTGTTGCGCAGCGCATGGCGGAACTCGATGCGGCGCTCGGGAATGCCGCGCGCGCGGGCGAAGCGGATGAAGTCGGCCCGCATCACCTCGAGCATCTCGGAGCGGACCAGGCGCATGATCAAGGTGAGCTGCAGGAAGCCGAGCGTCAGCACCGGCAGGACCAGCGATTTCAGCCCGCTTACGGTCAGCAGGCCGGTGGTCCACCAGCCGATCTTGACGGTGTCGCCGCGGCCGAAGGAGGGCAGCCAGCGCAGCTCCACCGCGAAGATATAGATCAGGCCGATGCCGATCAGGAAGGTCGGCAGGCTGACGCCGATCAGCGAGATCGACATGACGAGATTGGCGAGCCAGCCATCGCGGCGGATCGCGGCGTAGACGCCGAAGGCGATGCCGACGACGAAGGCGAAGATCGCCGAGAGCACGGCGAGCTCGACCGTTGCCGGCAGCCGCTCGAGGATGAGCGAGGAGACCTTGCGGCCCTGGCGATAGGAAATGCCGAAATCGCCGCGTGCCGCATCGGCGACGAAGCGGGCGAATTGCAACGGCACGGGATCGTTGAGGCCGAGCCGCTCAGTCAGCTCGGCACGATCCTGCAGCGTCGCCTCCTGGCCGAGCATGTTGACCACGGGATCGCCGACGAAGCGGAACATCGAGAAGGCGATGAAGGCGACGGCGAGCATCACCACCAGCCCCTGCATCAGCGAGCGCAGGATATAGGCGAGCATCGCGTCTTGAACCCCTTATACAAACGAAAGTCGCGGGGGCCGTCTTGGTGCGGCCCCTGCGACAGGATGCCGGCTCTACGAGCCCTTGAACGAGACCATTTTCAGCTTCGGCTGGTTCTGAACGTCGACGGGCACGTCGAGCGTCGAATTCATGCCGTAGCTGAGCGTCTGGTGGTGGATCGGCAGGTAGATCGTCTCGTCCTTCACCTTCGCCCAGATCTTGGCGATGGCGGCGTCGCGCTTGGCGATGTCGATCTCCTTGGAGAGCGACTGGATCTGCGCGTCGACATCCTTGTCGGAATAGCCGGTGGCGTTCCAGCTGCCCTGAGAGCCGGTACGGCTGTGGTACATGTAGGAGAAGACATAATCGCTGTCGAAGGTCGGGACGCCCCAGCCGACAAGGTAGAACTCGGTCTCCGGCGGGTTCTTCTGGATCAGGTTGAAGTGGATCGACTTCGACTGCGAGACCAGGTTCACCTTGACGCCGATCTGGCCGAACATGCCGACGGCCGCCTGGCAGATGCCCTCATCGTTGATGTAGCGGTCGTTCGGGCAATGCAGCGTCACCGAGAAGCCGTTCGGATAGCCGGCCTCGGTGAGCAGCGCCTTGGCCTTGGCGACATCGGTCGCCGGCGCGGCATCGAGTTCCTTGGTCCAGCCATTGGCGAAGGGCGGCAGGATGACGCCGGTCGGAATCGACTCGCCGCGCATCACGACGCGCTGGATCGCGCTGCGGTTGAGCGCCATGTTCAGGGCCTGGCGGACGCGCTTGTCGGCGAAGGGGTTCTTGCCCTCGACATTGTCGCCCTTCAGGTCCTTGGACGCGACGTCCATGCCGAAGAAGATGGTGCGGTTCTCAGGCCCGGTGGTGACGCGGACCTTGGGCTGGCTCTTGAGGCGGGCGATGTCCTGCACCGGCACGTCCTGGACGAGGTCGACCTCGCCGGAGAGCAGCGCCGCGATGCGGGTCGCATCCTGCTTGATCGGGACATAGGTGAGCTCGGTGACCTCGAGCGGCACCTTCGCCTTGGCCCAGTAATTGTCGTTGCGCTTCATCACCGTCTTCACGTCGGCCTCGCGCGAGACCAGGACGAAGGGGCCGGTGCCATTGGCGTTGCGGACGGCGAAATTCTCTTCCTTGTTCTTGAAGTCCTGCGCCTTGACGGCGTTGTTCTTCTCCGCCCAGGCCTTGCTCATGATGCGGATGGCGGAGGTGTTGTTGACCAGCAGCGGGTTCGGACCCTTGGTCTTGATCCGGACCGTCAGGTCATCGACCTTCGAGACCTTCTCGACCGAGGTCAGGTAACCCTTGAAGTCCGAGGTCGGCTGCATGGCGCGCTCATAGGAGAACACCACGTCGTCGGCGGTGAAGGGCGCGCCGTCATGGAACTTGACGCCCTCCTGCAGCTTGAATTCCCAGGTCGTCGGATCGTCCGGCAGCACCTTCCAGGACGAAGCGAGCAGCGGATGAAGCTTGCCGGCATGGTCGCGCTCGGTCAGGCTCTCATACATCTGCTGGTTGACCGTGGTGGTCAGGCCCTCGTTCTGGCCATGCGGATCGATGGTCAGGGCATCGCCTGCCGAGGCCCATTTCAGCGGCCTCGCCTCGGCTGCGCCGAGCGCCAGCGCGGAGACGCCGATCAGCGCGGCTGCGAAGGCAAACATACGCGGTTTCATCGTAACGAACCTCCCGGTCGCGGCCCTGTTCCAGGGCCCGTGAAGGACGAGATGTTAGGGCTGGGCCCCTTGTCTGTCACGGGTCTAATCTGCGCGAAACACATAGCGGAAAGTGGCACTTGCCTCTTTCGGAGGCGGCCGGCGCAGGAGATTTTCGCTCATCGCAGCCTCGGATTGAGGGCGTCGCGCAACCAGTCGCCGAGCAGATTCACGGCGAGCACCAGAATCGCCAGCGTCAGGCCCGGAAAGGCGACGATCCACCAGTCGCCGGAGAACAGATAGCGGTTGCCGATCGAGATCAGCGTGCCGAGCGAAGGCTGGGTCGGCGGCAGGCCGACGCCGAGGAAGGAGAGTGTCGCTTCGGTGATCACCGCCAGCGCCAGATTGATCGTCAGGATGACCAGCACCGGGCCGATCACATTGGGCAGGACATGGCGCAGCATGATCAGCGGCGCCGGCAGGCCGACGAGGCGGGCCGCCTGGACATAGTCCTTGTTGCGCTCGACCAGGGTCGAGCCGCGGATGGTGCGGGCGTACTGCACCCAGAAGCTGAGGCCGATCGAGATCACCAGCACATAGAGCGCCGTGTCCTCGCGGTTCGCGCTCTTGAAGATGCCGCGCACGACGCCATCGATCAGCAATGCGATCAGGATCGCCGGGAAGGTGAGCTGCACATCGGCGATGCGCATGATCAGCGAGTCGACGCGCCCACCGAGATAGCCGGCGAGCAGGCCGAGCGTGATGCCGATCGTCGCCGCCAGCGCGACGCCGAGGCCACCGACGACCAGCGAGACGCGCAGGCCGTAGAGGATCGCCGAATAGAGATCGCGGCCCTGGTCGTCGGTACCGAAGATGAAGCGCGGATCGCCGCCATCCTGCCAGGCCGGCGGGATGTTGGCGTCGGCGAGGAAGACCGAGGCCGGATCGAACGGATTGGTCGGCGCGATCCAGGGCGAGAACGCGGCGCCGATGAACAGGAGGAGCACGATCAGCGCGGCGACCATCGTCACCTTGGAGCGCAGGAAACTGGCGAGGATGTCGCTGTCGAGGATGCGGGCCCAGAGCGAGGGCGGCTCGGTCGACGGGGCGGCGGGCGGGGTCAGAGCAGTCATGGCTTGTCTCCCGCCTTCAATGCGCGCCGACCGTCGCGCGCAGGCGCGGATCGACCGCGGAATAGAGCAGGTCGACGATCAGGTTGATGCTGACGAAGAGAAACGAGATCAGGATGAGATAGGCCGCCATGATCGGGATATCGACCTGCTGCACCGCCTTCAGGAAGAGCAAGCCCATGCCCGGCCACTGGAACACCGTCTCGGTGATGATGGCGAAGGCGATGATCGAGCCGAGCTGCAGGCCGGCGATGGTGATGACCGGCACCAGCGTGTTCTTCAACGCATGGCCGAAATGGATGGCGCGGGTCTTCAGGCCGCGCGCCCGGGCGAACTTGATGTAGTCGGTGCGCAGCACTTCCAGCATCTCGGCCCGGACGAGGCGCATGATCAGCGTCATCTGGAACAGGCCGAGCGTGATCGAGGGCAGGATCAGCGCCTTCCAGCCCGAGGCGGTCAGGAGGCCGGTGGTCCACCAGCTGCCGATCTTGACGACCTCGCCGCGCCCGAAGGAGGGCAGCCAGCCGAGCGTCACCGAGAACAGGTAGATCAGGAGGATGCCGATCAGGAAGGTCGGCAGGCTGATGCCGATCAGCGAGACCGCCTGGAAGAGCTTGGCGAGCCAGCTGTCGCGGCGCAGCGCCGTATAGACGCCCATCGGAATACCGACGACGAGCGAGAACAGCGCCGACATGAAGGCAAGTTCCAGCGTCGCCGGGGCGCGCTCGCCGAGCAGCGAGACCACCGGCAGGCGGAACTGGTAGGAGACGCCGAATTCGAGCCGCACCGCATTGTAGATGTAGCGCGCGAACTGGACGACGAAGGGGTCGTCGAGCCCCAGCGACTTGCGGATCTGCGCGACCTGCTCCTGCGGCGTGTCGAGCGAGACGAGCTGGTTCACCGGGTCGCCGACGAAGCGGAACATGGCGAAAGCGATCAGCGCCACCGCCAGCATGACGAGAAGCGACTGGAACAGCCGACGCAGGATGAATGCGAGCATGATCGCCTTGGCTTTTTAACGCGAAACCCGTGGGCGCCGGCGAGCCAGATAGCTCTCCGTTGCCAATACGCGTCGTCATCCCGGATGCAGCGAAGCGGAGATCCGGGATCCATCGTAGAGCGCAACGCCCTTCGATGGATCCCGGATCGGCGCGGCTACGCCGCTTGTCCGGGATGACGGCGTGGTTGGGTCGACATGAAGAAAGGCGCGCGGCCTAGAGCCGCGCGCCGTCGGCCTCACGGCTCCTTGGTGGCGTAGTAGAGCAGTACCGAATTGTCGGCGCGCTGGGTCAGCTTGACCTTCTTCGACACACCCCAGGCCAGCGCCTGCTGGTGCAGCGGGATGTAGCCGAACTCGTCGACCGAGATCTTGAAGGCCTCCTTGATCATCGCATCGCGCTTGGCGGTGTCGGGTTCGACCAAGACCTTGTCGGTCAGCTCGTCGACCTTCTTGTTGCAGTAATTGCCGAGATTGGACTCGCCGCGCGAGGAGCCGGCGACATCGCGGCAGCCGAGGATGTCGTGCAGGACGTTGTGGCTGTCGAAGGTGCCGGGCGTCCAGCCGAGCAGGTAGAACGAGGTCTTGTAGCCGCCGGACTTCAGCACCTTGGCGAAGTACTGGCCCTTGGGCTGGGCGTTCAGGTTCACCTTGATGCCGGCGCGCGCCAGCATGCCGACCACGGCCTGGCAGATCTGGCCGTCATTGACGTAGCGATCGTTCGGGCAGTCCATGCCGACTTCGAAGCCGTTCGGATAGCCAGCTTCCGCCAGCAGCTTCTTCGAGGCCTCGGTGTCGAACTTGGCGCGGGTGTAGCTCGCATGCGGGAACAGCTCCGGCGCGATCATCAAAGCCGAGGGCGTCGCGAGGCCGCGCATGACGCGGCTCTTGATCGTCTCGATGTCGATCGCCTGGAAGAAGGCCTGGCGGACCCTGACGTCCTTGAAGGGGTTCTTGCCCTTGACGTTGGATTCCAGCAACTCGTCACGGGTCTGGTCCATGCCGAGGAAGATGGTGCGCAGCTCCGGCCCGGTCATGACCTGGGCATTGCCGGAAGCGTTGACGCGCTGGATGTCCTGGATCGGAACCGGCTCGATCACGTCGACTTCGCCGGAAAGCAGGGCCGCAACGCGCGTCGCGTCCGAGGCGATCGGCGTGAACACGATCTCCTTCACGTTGCCGTCGAGCTTCTTCCAGTAGTTCTCGTTGAACTTGAAGACGGTCTTCACGCCCGGCTGGTGGCTCTCGATCTTGTAGGGGCCGGTGCCGTTGGAGTTGAGCGCGGCATAGCTCGGCGTGGTCGCTGCCGCGGGGGTCGGCGCGACGGCGTTGTTCGCCTCGGCCCACTTCTTCGACAGGATGTACCAGGTGTCCCACTGCGCGTTCAGGATCGGGTTCGGCGCGGTCAGGATGACGTCGACGGTATGGTCGTCGACCTTGACGAACTTGGCGCTGGTCGGGATGCGGGTGGTGAAGTTCGATCCCTGGGCGCGGACGCGCTCGGCGGAGAAGAGCACGTCGTCGGCGGTGAAGTCCTCGCCGCCATGGAACTTGACGCCCTTGCGCAGGAAGAAGCGCCATTTCAGACCGTCGTCGGAGACCTCCCACTTCTCGGCGAGGGCGGGCTCGATCTTGAGATCCTTGCCGCGCGCCGTCAGCCCCTCATAGGGATGGCCGAGATGGGCGTTGGTCGTGGTCTCGTTGACGGTGTACGGATCGAGCGACTTCAACTCGCCCTGGTTGGCATAGCGCAGCGTCTGCGCCTGAGCCGCGCCGCACATCAGAGCCAGCGCCGCTACGGCTGTCAGGCAATGGGTCTTGAAGGACATGAAGAGCGTTCTCCCGATTTGGTTGTTCCCACTCCTCCCCAGGAGCGGCGCCCGGACCGCCACGTGCATTGGCGGCGATCCAAGGAAGGCGGCAGATTAGAGGTGCTTCGAAGCCCGCGTCCAGTGCGGGCCTCGCGCTTCGTTCCAGATCGAACTTTATTGCAACGCGGATGAACCCCACGCACGTTCATGCGAACTTCGCCAAACTTTGCCGCGTGAGAGCGCCTCGCCCTGCGTCATCAGCGGGCCAGGTCCGTGATCAACGCACGCACGAATGAAGTCCCGGCATCGAGCTGGGCGACGGTGATGAACTCGTCCGGCTGATGCGCCTGGGCGATGTCGCCGGGCCCGCAGACCACGGTCGACCAGCCCGCCGCCTGGAACAGCCCGCCCTCGGTGCCGTAGGCGACGACATGGCTGCCATTGTCGCCGGTCAGGCGGCGCGCCAGCGCCTCGGCCGCGCCCTCCTTCTCCGGCCCGAGCGGCGGGGTGAAGGAGGTGATCTCCATGGTGATGCCGGTCTCGGGCGCGATCGCCTTCATCGGCGCCTCGAGCTCGGCGATGCGGGCGCGGTAGCGCGCGACATAGTCGGCATCGTCGCCCGGCATGACGCGGACCTCATGGCTGAAGGCGCAATGCTCGGCGGTGATGTTGACCGCGGTGCCGCCCTCGACGACGCCGACATGCAGCGTGCTGTAAGGCGGCTCGAACGGGTTTCCGGCCTGCGCGTTCGCCTTGTTCTCGTCCATGACGTCGTCATGCCAGGCGATCAGCTTGCCCGCGACCATCACTGCGGGCACGCCGATATCGACGCGGCTGGAATGCACGGCATGGCCGCGCACCGTCGTCTTCATCCGCGTCCCGCCTTTGTGACCGGTGACGACCTGCATCATCGAGGGCTCGCCGACGATCACCGCCGCGGGCTTTAAGCCCGCAGCGGCCATGGCGTCGATCAGGTGGCGCGCACCGATGCAGCCGACCTCCTCGTCATAGGAGAGCGCGATGTGGACCGGCCGCTTCAAACCGGCCGCGAGCATCTCCGGGACCAGTGCCAGCGCGATCGCGTCGAAGCCCTTCATGTCGCAGGAGCCGCGGCCATGGAGCTTGCCGTCGCGCTCGGTCAGCGTCCACGGGTCGGAACTCCAGTCCTGGCCCTCGACGGGGACGACATCGGTGTGGCCGGAGAGCACGACGCCGCCATCGGCCAGTGGGCCGACCGTGGCGTAGAGATTGGCCTTGAGGCCGTCCGGGCTCGGCACCACCGTGCTCTCGACGCCATGGGAGGCGAGGTAGTCGCGGCAGAAATGGATCAGCTCGACATTGCTGCGCTGCGATTCGGTGTTGAACGAGACCAGCTTGGCCAGCATTTCCTTGGGGGTGTAGTGCACAGGCAGGGTTCTCCGGGGGACTGGCCGATAGGCATGTTCTGCGCCGGCAGGCTACGCCGGCGCAGCGCGAGGTCAATCGCTGCCAGAGCATGACGCCAGACCGGCAGCCCCGTTTTTCGCATTCGGTGGACGCCGCGGAATGCGGGGCCTTCTGAATGCGGCACCTTCTGGTGGCTTGACCGGGCTGCGCCGGGCGCGCTCATCTGCGCGCGCACCGACTCCGACGAAAGCTCCGTATCATGTCCTTCGACGTCACCCTCGCCGACATCCAGGCCGCCGCCAGCCGCATCGCCGGCAAGGTCAGGCGCACGCCGACCTTCCTCAGCGGCGGATTGTCGGAGCGGCTCGGCGTCGAGACCGTGGTCAAGGTCGAGAGCCTGCAGCTCGCCGGCTCGTTCAAGGTGCGCGGCTGCTACAACAAGCTGCTCGGCCTCAACGAGGCAGAGAGGGCGCGCGGCGTCGTCACCGTCTCCGGCGGCAACCACGCGATCGCCGTCTCGCTGGTGGCGAGCCTGCTCGGCATCAAGGCCCTGGTGCTGATGCCGAAGAACGTCGCCCCGCTCAACATCCGCCTGACCAAGGAAGCCGGCGGCGAGGTCGAGCTCTGCGAGGACGCGCTCGCCGCCTTCTCGAAGGCCGAGGAATACGAGGGCAAGGGCATGACCCATGTCCATTCCTATGACGATCCGGCGATCATCGCCGGCCACGGCACCGTCGGGCTCGAGCTTGCGGCGGATGCCGGCGGCCGGCTCGACCATGTCTTCATCTCGATCGGCGGCGGCGGCTTTGCGGCCGGTGTCGGAGCGGCGCTGAAGGGGCTCGACCCGGCCGTGCGCATCCATGGCGTCGAGACGGAAGGCGCCACGACGATGACGCAGGCGCTCGAGGCCGGAAAGCCGGTGCCGATCCGCCCGACCTCGATCGCCCGCACGCTCGGCGCCCCCTTCGCCACCGAGCGGACCATGGCGGCCGCCCGCGAATTCCTCGAGGAGATCGTGCTGGTGCCGGATGCGGACGCGGTGCGCGAGCTGCTCTGGGTGCTGCAGAACGGACGGGTCCTGCTCGAGCCGGCCGCCTCCTGCACTGTCGCGGCGGCGCTGGCGCGCAAGGACAGCTTCAAGCCGGGCGAACGCGTCGCGCTGGTGCTCTGCGGCTCCAACGTCGCGCTGGAAGACATCGAGACCTGGCGCCGGCAGTTCGGGGTCTGAGCAGGATGAGATCAGGCGCGCGAGCCGTTCGCGCGCCTGTCAGAGCCTCCCGGCGCGAACGCTACGGAATCACGCTACCCCGAGCTCGCCCACCCGCCACACGGCAGGAGCAGCCGACGCCGAGCTCGGCGGGGTTGATCAGTTGACAGGTCCGGACCGGCGTCTGGCAATAGCCGCCGACCCCCGAGGAGACCGGAGCCGCATAGTAGGGCTCGCTCTCATATTGCGCATCATCATAGTAAGGCGTGCCGGCATAATAGGGCGTGCCGTAATAGGGCGTGTCGTAATAGCCGTAATCATAGGGTCTTCCGTAATAATAGGGATAGGCCGCGGCGGCGCCGAGGGCCGTTCCGGCGACCAGGCCTGCGGCGCCCCAACCCCAGTTGTTGTAGTAGCCGCGCCGCCCGTAGCCGTACCGCCCGTAATAGGCGCCGCGATACCCGCGGTTGACACCGTAGCCCCAGCCGGCGCCGCCGGGATTGACGCCGACGCCCGGCCCCACAAGTCCGCGGTGCCCGATGCCCGCGGCACCGCCAACACCCATCCTACCGCCGGGGATGCCCCCGACGCCCATGCCTCCGCCGGGGATGCCCCCAGCCCCCATGCCTCCGCCAAGGACGACGCCGCCGCGCCCCCCGATGCCGGCGGCCTGGCCCTGCGCTTCCGTGCGATCGGCTGTGAGGGGCGAGATGAGGAGCAGAGAAGCGGCGAGAACGATCAGGCGGCGCATGGCGGCCTCCCATTCAGGACAAGAGTGGTCGACTTCTAACGCGCGAGCGCGCCGGGTGTTCCATCTGCAGCCGGCAGCAAGTGCCCAAGAGCCTCCAAGGCGAAGCCGCGTCAGAAATAGCGCGCCAGGTTCCGCCTGATCCGCTCCAGCGGCGGCAGGTCGGCCGCCGGCGGCGCGAAGGTCTCGCCCGTGATCATCTCGTAGGCCTTGATGTAGACCTGCGAAGCCTGTGCGATCAGTTCGTCCGGAATCGGCGGGATCGGATCCTTGTAGGGGTCGCAGCGGGCGGCGACCCAGTTGCGGACGAAATCCTTGTCGAAGCTCTCGGGCTTCTCGCTGCGAGCGAAGCGCTCGGGATAGCTGGCTGCGAACCAGTAACGGCTCGAATCGGGCGTGTGGATCTCGTCGGCCAGCACGATATTGCCCTCGCGGTCGGTGCCGAACTCGTATTTGGTGTCGGCGAGGATGAGGCCGCGTTCGGCGGCGAGCTTCTGACCACGGGCGAACAGTGCCAGGGCATAAGCCGACAGCGTCTCCCATTGCGCCTCGGTGAGCAGCCCCTGCTCCAGGATCTCGGCGGGCGAGAGCGGCTCGTCATGGCCGCCGTCGAAGGCCTTGCTGGTCGGCGTGATGATCGCCTGCGGCAGCGCCTCGTTGTCGCGCAGGCCGTCGGGGAAGCGGGCTCCATACATCTCCCGCCTGCCCTGCTTGTACATGGTCAGGATCGAGGTGCCGGTGGTGCCGGCGAGATAGCCGCGGACGACGATCTCGACCGGCAGGATGTCGAGCCGCTGCCCGACCACGACATTGGGATCGGGATAGTCGAGCACGTGGTTGGGGCAGATATCCGCCGTCTGCTCGAACCAGAAGCGCGCCGTCTGGGTCAGCACCTGCCCCTTGAACGGGATGCAGGCGATGGCGCGGTCGAAGGCGCTGAGCCGGTCGGTCGCGATGATGATCCGGCGATCGCCCGACAGGTCGTAGTTGTCGCGGACCTTGCCGCGATAATGGTTCGGCAGCTCGGGAAACGTCGCTTCGCGGATCGTCTGCGCCTCGGACATCGCTCACATCGCTCGTCAGGTCGGGATCGCGCCTGGAGAGGTAGTCTCCGGCAGCATCGCTCTTAGCCCATTTCGCGCCCCACGACAGCGGGGTGCGCCCGCACTGCCGCGCGCTCAGCCCCGGTACTGCGCCTCCGTGACCTGCTCCAGCCAGTCGACGGGCGAGCCGTCGAGCTTCTCCTGCAGGGCGATGTGGCTCATCGCGGTGGTCGCGGTCGCGCCATGCCAGTGCTTCTCGCCGGGCGGAAACCAGACGACGTCGCCGGAACGGACCTCCTCGACCGGCCCGCCCTCGCGCTGAACCCAGCCGCAGCCGGCGGTGACGATCAGGGTCTGGCCGAGCGGATGGGTGTGCCAGGCCGTGCGCGCGCCCGGCTCGAAAGTGACATGCGCGGTGGCGATGCGCGCCGGCTCGGGTGGGTTGAACAGCGGGTCGATCCGGACCGAGCCAGTGAAGTACTCCGCCGGGCCCTTGCCCGAAGGCTGCGATCCGCTTCGCTTGATTTCCATGATGGTCCTCGCAAATTCGTCCGGAATGGACGCGTCGCCGATGGCGCAACCGCTATCTAGTGGCTCGCGGCCGCCAGGGTCAGGGGGCCCCGCAGTTCATCGTCATTCGCCGGCTTCCGCCCCCTCATGTCGCAATCGGCTTGGACAGGGCGCGCCCGCTCGGGCTAGCTTGCGGCATCAGGCAACCCGATTTCTGCGAAGTTGCCCCAAACTGCCCGAGGATACGATGCCCAAATCCGAACTCATCGCGGCGATCGAGCCCGAGATCACCGCGATCCGTCGCGATTTCCACCGCCACCCCGAACTGCTTTTCGACGTCAACCGTACGGCCGGCATCGTCGCCGACAAGCTCAGGGAATGGGGCGTCGACGAGGTCGTCACCGGCATCGGGCGCACCGGCGTGGTCGGGGTGATCAAGGGCAAGGGCCAGGGCTCCGGCAAGGTGATCGGGCTGCGCGCCGACATGGACGCGCTGCCGATCCATGAGGAGACCAATCTCGAGCACCGCTCGACCGTCCCCGGCAAGATGCATGCCTGCGGCCATGACGGCCATACCGCCATGCTGCTCGGCGCCGCGAAATATCTGGCGCAGACGCGCGATTTCGACGGCACCGCCATCATGATCTTCCAGCCGGCCGAAGAAGGCGGCGGCGGCGGCAAGGAGATGTGCAAGGACGGGCTGATGGAGCGCTTCGGCGTGCAGGAGGTCTATGGCCTGCACAACATGCCGGGCCTGCCTGTCGGCCAGTTCGCGATCCGCAAGGGGCCGATGATGGCGGCGGCCGACCGGTTCCTGCTCAAGCTCGAAGGCCGCGGCGGCCATGCCGCCAAGCCGCATGAGACGATCGACCCTCTGGTCGCCGCCTGCCAGCTCGTCACCTCGCTGCAGACCATCTCCTCGCGCAATGCCGACCCGCTCGATTCCGTCGTCGTCTCGGTGACGGCGCTGCAGGCCGGCGAGGCCTTCAACGTCATCCCGCAGCATGTCGTGATCAAGGGCACGGTGCGCTCGCTCTCGCCGGAGATGCGCGATCTCGCCGAGAAGCGCTTCCGCGAGATCGTCGCCGGCACCTGCCAGGCTTTCGGGCTGACCTTCGCGATCGAATACGAGCGCGGCTATCCGGTGACCTTCAACCATGCCGGCCAGACCGACTTCGTCACCAGCGCGACGAAGAACGTCTTCGGCAAGGACGCGATCGACACCGAAGTGCCGCCGACCATGGGCTCGGAGGACTTTTCCTTCATGCTCGAGGAGCGGCCCGGCGCCTATATCTTCATGGGCAACGGCGAGTCCGCGGGGCTGCACCACCCGGCCTATGAGTTCAACGACAAGGCGCTGCCGGTCGGCATGACCTATTGGGCGAGCCTGGTCGAGATCGCCATGCCGCAGCGGGCAGGTTGAGCACCAGCAGATGAGTGACATCGACTGCCTCGTCATCGGGGCCGGCGTCGTCGGCCTGGCGACGGCGCGCGCGCTCGCGCTCGCCGGCCGCGAGGTCGTGATCGCCGAGGCCGCTGAGGGCATCGGCACGCAGACCTCGGCACGCAACAGCGAGGTCATCCATGCCGGCATCTACTATCCGCCGGGCTCGCTGAAGGCGAAGGTCTGCGTCGAGGGGCGCAAGCTGCTCTACGACTACCTTCGCGAGCGCGGCCTGCCGCACAAGGCCTGCGGCAAGCTGATCGTCGGCACCCATGCCGGCCAGCGCCCGGCGCTCGAGACGATCGCGGCGCGTGCGGAAGCTTCCGGCGTCTCCTCGCTGCGCTGGGTCGACACCGCCGAGGCGAAGGCGCTGGAGCCGGAGGTGACCTGCGAGATCGCCCTGCTCTCGCCCGAGACCGGCGTGGTCGACAGCCATGCGCTGATGCTCTCGCTGCTCGGCGAATGCGAGGCTGCCGGCGGCTCGCTCGCGCTCAACACGCCGATCCTGGCCTGGCGGCGCGAGGCTGAGGGCTTCAGCGTCGACTTCGGCGGCGAGGATCCGGCGAGTTACACGGTCAACACCGTCGTCAATTCGGCAGGCCACGGTGCGCCGCGGCTGCTCGGCCGGCTTGACGGATTCCCCGCGGAGCATGTGCCGAAGCAGTCCTTCGCCAAGGGCAACTACTTCTCGCTGCTCGGCAAGCAGCCCTTCAGCCATCTGGTCTATCCGATCCCGGAGGCCGCCGGCCTCGGCATCCATGCCACGATCGACATGGCCGGCCGCGTCAAGTTCGGCCCCGACGTCGAATGGGTCGAGAATGACCAGGACCTGATCGTCGACCCCGCCCGCGCCGAGAAGTTCTATGCGGCGATCCGGACCTACTGGCCGGCCCTGCCGGACGGTGCGCTCGTGCCCGACTATGCCGGGATCCGGCCGAAGCTGCATGGGCCGAGCGAGGCAATGCCGGATTTCCGCATCGACGGGCCTTCGGTCCATGGTGTGCCCGGACTGGTCAACCTGCTCGGCATCGAGAGCCCGGGGCTGACCTCGTCGCTGGCGATCGCGGAAATGGTGGTCGAGCGGTTGCGCTAGGCACAGCCGATTGCACGTCATGGTCGGGCTTGCCCCGACCATCTCAGAACGAGAAGGGCACCCCGTTCTGCGAGAGTTTCCCGGGTCTGCGCTTCGCTCCGCCCGGGAAAGACGGCATACGGGGCCTCACACCCCCTCCGCCCCCAACTCCGCGCACCAATGCGCCAGCCGCGCCTTCAGCACGCGCTCGCGGCCGGCCTCCAGCGCTTTTTCGTCGAGGCGCTCGACCTCCTCGAACGCGAAGGCCGCCTCGCCATGGGCCTGCCAGGCCGCCTGCAGGCTGCGCTGACGATGGCTGCCATGGCGAAGAGTGAACCAGATCCGGTTCTGGATCGTCGAGAGATCCGGCGCCTGCCCGGCCCAGCGCGCGCCAGTGGCGAGGCAGCGCACCAGATAGATCCCGGCGACGACCTTGCGCTCCTTATAGGCCGCCACGGCCGCCTTCCTGTCCTCGTTCAGCATCGACCTCTCCTGTCGCGATCAGGCGGCGCTAATATCACCCGGGCGATATTGACTCAAGGAATTTTATCCGGGTAATTAAATGGGTAACGACGGAGCCTGACGATGACCGAAACCGCCGACCGCCCCTGCGCCGCCTTCGATGGCGAAGCTTTGCTGGCGCGCGGGCCGCTTGCCCGGGTCGCGCTCGCGGTCAGGGCACGCCTTGCCGAGCGGCCGGAAGCGGCGGTGCTGACCTTCGATGATGCGACCGGACGGGTGGTCGATCTCGACCTGCGCGGCTCCGATGCGGAGATCGTCGCACGGCTCGGCGGGACGGAACCGCGCGGACGCGGCCGGCCGAAGCTCGGCGTGGTGGCGCGCGAGGTGACCTTGCTACCGCGACATTGGGACTGGCTTTCGGCCCAGCCGGGCGGCGCCTCGCTGGCGCTGCGGCGCCTGGTCGACGAGGCGCGGCGCGGCGATGGCGGGCAGACGCAGGCCCGGATCGCCCGCGAAACCGCCTATCGCTTCATGGCGGCGATGGCCGGCAACCTGGCCGGCTTCGAGGAAGCGTCACGCGCTTTGTTCGCCGGCGACGAGGCCGGCTTCTCGGATCATGCGGCGGGCTGGCCCGCCGACATCCGGACCTATGCGCAGGAACTGGCCTGGAGCAGCCTCAGCGAGGCGGATTAACCGCGCAGGCTCGCAACCTGCTGGCGCGCTTCGCGGGCGAGCTTCGTCACCTGCGCCCAATCGCGGTTCTTCACCGCATCGGCCGGGACGAGCCAGGAGCCGCCGACGCAGAGCACTTGCGGCAAGGCGAGGTAGCTCGCGAGGTTGCCGAGGCCGACACCGCCGGTCGGGCAGAATTTCAGCTGCGGGAACGGGCCGGAGAGCGCCTTGAGGCCGGGCACGCCACCCGCCTGCTCGGCCGGGAAGAACTTGCAGTGCAGCCGGCCTGCCGAGACCGCCCGCATGCAGTCGGACGCCGTCGCCACGCCCGGCAGCCAGGGCAGGCCGGTCTTGCGCATCGCCTCGTCGACGCTCTCGGTGAAGCCGGGGCTGACCACAGCGCGCGCGCCGGCATTCAGCACCTCGGCCGCCTGAGCCGCCGTCACCACCGTGCCGGCGACCGGCAGGATCTCGGGCAGCTCGCGCGCGACCTTTTCCAGCGCAGC
Organism: Bradyrhizobiaceae bacterium; assembly: GCA_036676315.1. Lineage (GTDB taxonomy): Bacteria > Pseudomonadota > Alphaproteobacteria > Rhizobiales > Beijerinckiaceae > Allobosea. The sequence continues at coordinate 19,239 of JAKFDB010000183.1, read as the reverse complement.
CATCGCCGCCGGGCGGCGCAAGGTGATCTCGATGACGTCGATGCCGCCGGCAAGCAGGGCCTCGGCGAGCGGCAGGGCGATCTCCGTCTCGTCGATGACAACGACGGGAACGACGCCGCAGGCGGCAAGGCGGGCGATTTCGGCGGGCACGGACATCGACATTTCTCCTGATCTCACCCTCAGCCCTCATCCTGAGGAGCACGCGTCTCGAAGGATGCTCCGGGAGGTTCCGGAGCCTCCTGGACCATCCGTCGAGACGCCGCTACGCGGCTCCTCCGGATGAGGGCTGAGAATGTCGCTTACGCCTTGGCCCAGTAGACGTCGAGCCCCTGCGGACGGTCGAGCAGCAGCCCGACCGGGAAGGCACCCGGCAATTCGACCGCCGAGGCCAGCACCTGCTCCTTCTCCTGGCCGGAGATCAGCAGGCAGACATGACCGGCGCCGCGCAGACGCGCCGGCGAAAGCGAGAGCCGCGGCGGCAGGTCGGGCGGGCTTGCGGCGAGGGCGTGGACGCCAGGGCCGGCCGACAGCCCCTCGGCATCGCCGGGGAAGAGCGAGGCGATATGGCCGTCCGCGCCCATGCCGCTGACCACGATGTCGAGCGTCGGCAGGCCGGCGAGCAAGCGGTCGAGGCTGGCCGCCGCTGCGGCTAGGTCATCGCCGGCATTGTGGAAGGAGACGAAGCCGGCCCGGCCGTCGCGCAGCGGCGCACAGGCGGCGCGGATCATGCGCTCGTTCGAGGCGGGATCGCCCGGAGCGACGAAGCGCTCATCGGTCGGCAGCAGGGTGACCTTCTCCCAAGGCAGTTCATGCTCGCCGAGGGCGGCGAGGAAACGCGCCGGCGTCGAGCCGCCGGGCACGGCGAGAAGCGCCCTGCCCTGTTCGGCGATGCAGGCGCGCAGCCTGATCGCGACCGCCTCGGCCAGCGCCGCCGAGGCATCGGCCAGCGTCTCGAAGCGATGGCGCAGAAGCGGGCCGGCGGCGCTCATTCGCAAAATTCCGGATCGGCCCAGGAGCGGCCCTCGCGCTCGATCAGCCCGATCGACTGCGACGGCCCCCAGGACCCGGCGGCATAGCGATGCGGCTGGGGGTAATACTCCTGCCAGCCGGCCAGGATCGGGTCGATCCAGCTCCAGGCCTGCTCGACTTCGTCGCGGCGCATGAACAGGGTCTGGTCGCCGCGGATCACGTCGGTGAGCAGGCGCTCATAGGCATCGGGCGAGCGCACGCCGAAGGCGGTCTCATAGCGCAGATCGAGCTGGCGCGGCACGATCTTGAGCTTGCCGGAGCCCGGCACCTTCATCATCAATTGCATCTGCACGCCGTCATTGGGCTGCAGCCGGATGACGAGGCGGTTGGCATCGAGGCGTCCGCAATCGGCGGCATTGCCGAAGATCGAATGCGGCACCGGCTTGAAGGTCACCGCGATCTCGGAATAGCGCTGCGCCATGCGCTTGCCGGTGCGCAGATAGATCGGCACGCCGGCCCAGCGCCAGGTGTCGAGCTCGCAGCGGATCGAGACGAAGGTCTCGGTGTTGCTGGCATGGCCGAGCTCGTCGGCATAGCCCTTGACGCGCTGGCCCTCGATCGAGCCCGGCCCGTACTGGCCGCGCACGGTCCAGCGCTGGACGTCGGGGCCGACGATCGGCCGCAGCGCCTTCAGCACCCTGACCTTCTCGTCGCGCACCGCATCGGCCTCGAGCAGGTTCGGCGGCTCGATGGCGAAGAGGCAGAGCAATTGCAGGACGTGGTTCTGAACCATGTCACGCAGATGGCCGGCCTTGTCGTAATAGCCGGCGCGGGATTCGAGCCCGACCGTCTCGGCGACGGTGATCTGGACATTGTCGATGTCGCGGCTCGACCAGGAGCGCTCGAACAGCGTGTTGGCGAAGCGCAGCACGAGCAGGTTCTGGACCGTCTCCTTGCCGAGGTAATGGTCGATCCGGTAGGTGCGGCTTTCCGGCAGGATGCGGGCGACGGCGTCGTTGATGGCGCGGGCCGAGGCAAGATCGCGCCCGAGCGGCTTCTCGAGGATGACGCGCGAGGTCGGCGTCAGGATGCCGGCCGAGGCGAGGTTCTCGCAGATCGGGATGAACAGGTCCGGCGGCGTCGAGAGATAGAAGGAGCGCACATGCTCCGACTCGCCGAGCGCCTCCTTCAGCGCGCCATAGGTTTCCGGCTTGACCGCATCGAGCAAGACCATGGTCAAGCGGCGCTGGAAAGCCGCGATGCGCTCGGGCGACAGCCCTTCGGCAGCGAGCTTGGCGGCGATCTCGCGCGGGATGCCTTCGACATCCTCCTGCTTGCGGACGATGCCGATGATGCGGCTCTCGGCCGGCAGCACGCCCTCCTCGTTGCGCTGGGCCAGCGCCGGGAAGAGCTTGCGCAAGGCAAGATCGCCCCCGGCGCCGAAGATCACCAGATCGAAGGGCGGCACCGGCGTGCGCTCGGGTGCGTTCTCCGGCTTCAGCAGGCGATCAGTGATGGCGTCCATGTCGGGGCGGCTCCTTACCCGTTTCGGTCCCCAGTCGAGCCGAATCCTGCGACGACAATGCGACCAAGCCGGCGGCTTTGCCAAACGCTTTGCGTGCCTTGCCGTCATTCCCGAGTGTAGCGCAGCGCAGACCCGGGAATCTCTGGCCGGAGATGCTCGGGGCAAGCCCGAGCATGACGTCGCGCCCCTACCCCGCTCGCCTGAACCCCTCGCTCGCTGTCAGCAGCTGCCGTGCATAGGCGGTCTGCGGGGCACGCGAGGCGAGCGTTGCGGCGCTCATCTCCTCGACGCCGCGGCCGAACTGCATGACCAGCAGCCGCTCGCACATATGGGCGACGACGGCGAGGTCGTGGCTGACCAGGATATAGGTCAGCCTGCGCTCCTGGCGCAGGCCCTGGAGCAGGTTCAGCACCTCGGCCTGGATCGAGACATCGAGCGCCGAGGTCGGCTCGTCGAGCAAGAGGATCGTCGGCTCGAGCACGAGGGCCCGCGCGATGGCGACGCGCTGGCGCTGGCCGCCGGAAAGCTGGTGCGGAAAGCGGAAGCGGAACGAGGCCGGCAGGCCGACATCGGTCATGGCGCGGGTGATCTTCGCCTCGGCATCGGCGATGCCATGGATGGCGAGCGGCTCGGCCAGCGTGTCGTCGACGGTCTTCTTCGGATGCAGTGAGCCGTAAGGGTCCTGGAAGACCATCTGGACGGCGCGGTAGAAGGCCTTGTCGCGGATTTTCGGCTGGGGCTTGCCGAGAACCGCGACTTCGCCGCTCCAGTCGCGGTTGAGGCCGGCGATGACGCGCAGCACGGTCGACTTGCCGGAGCCGGATTCGCCGACGATGCCATAGCTCTCGCCCGGCGCGACCGCAAAGGAGAGGTCCTTCACGACATGGGAATCGCCGAAGGAGACGTTGAGGCTTTCGACGGTGATGGCGGGTTGAGTGCTCATGCCAGCCATGCCGGGTCGCGGGTGAGGGTCGCGAGCTTTGCGCGCGGATGGTCGAGATCCGGCAGGCAGCCGAGCAAGCCGCGCGTATAGGGATGGCGCGCCGCCTCGAGCTCTCCGGCCGGCAGGGTCTCCATCGCCTTGCCGCCATACATGACGATGACGCGGTCGCAGAACGACTTCACCAGATGCAGGTCGTGGCTGATGAAGATCAGCCCCATGCCGCGGCTGGTGACGAGATCGTCGAGGATCTTGAGGATCTGGAGCTGGACGGTGACGTCGAGAGCCGAGGTCGGCTCGTCGGCGATCAGGATGTCGGGTTCGGCGATCAGCATCATCGCGATCATGACGCGTTGGCCCATGCCGCCCGAGACTTCGTGCGGATAGAGGCCGTAGACGCGGGCAGGCTCGCGGATCTGCACCGCCTCGAGCATGGCAAGGCTGCGCTCCTTCGCCTCGCGGGTGCTCGCCTTGTGATGGGCGCGATAGGCCTCGGCGATCTGGTCGCCGACAGTCTTGACCGGGTTCAGCGAGAATTTCGGGTCCTGCATCACCATCGAGATATGGCGGCCGCGCAGCTTGCGGCGGGTCGGCTTGTCCATCGCCAGTAGATCCCGGCCGCGATAGCGCATGCGGTCGGCCGCGACCACGCCGGGATGCGGGATCAGGTCGAGGATGGCGCGGCCGGTCATCGACTTGCCCGAGCCGGACTCGCCGACGATGCCGAGGCGCTCGCGGCCGAGCGTGAAGGAGAGGCCGCGCACGGCGTTGACGATACCGGTCGGGGTGTGGAAGTCGACGCGCAGATTGTCGAGTTCGAGGAGGGGCTGCTGGTCTGTGTTCGCTGGAGCCTGCATCGCCCTCACCTCGCGTCCAGCACGTCGCGCAGCCCGTCGCCGAGCAGGTTGAAGCCGAGCGCCACGACGCAGATGGCCAGGCCCGGGAAGGTCGCGACCCACCACTGGTCGAAGATCTGCTCGCGGCCGGCCGAGATCATCGCGCCCCATTCCGGGATCGGCGGCTGGGCGCCGAGGCCGAGGAAGCCGAGGCCGGCAGCGGTCAGGATGATGCCGGCCATGTCGAGCGTCGTGCGCACGATCAGCGAGGGCATGCACATCGGCACGACGTGCTTCAGCACGATACGGGTCTGGGCCGCGCCCTGCAGGCGGATCGCAGCGATATAGTCGGCATTTCGGATGATCATCGTCTCGGCCCGCGCCACCCGCGCATAGGGCGGCCAGGCGGTGAAGGCGATGGCAATCACGGCGTTCTCCAGTCCCGGACCGAGCGCCGCGACGAAGGCGAGCGCCAGCACCAGCCGCGGAAAGGCGAGGAAGACATCGGTGATGCGCATCAGCACGATGTCGACCCAGCCGCCGAGATAACCCGCAGCGCAGCCGATCAGCAGGCCGAGCGGCCCGACCGTGATCACGACCAGCATGACGATGACGAGCGTGACGCGCGCGCCCCAGACGACGCGGCTGAAGATGTCGCGGCCGAGCGAATCCGTGCCGAACCAGTTGAGCGCCGAGGGCGGCAGCAGGCGCTTGTCGAGCGCCTGGGCCAGCGGATCATGTGGCGCGATCAGCGGCGCGAAGGCCGCGACCAGCAGGAGCGCGACGACGATGATGAGCCCCGCCATCGCGGCGGGGTTCTTCCGGAAGGCGAGCCATTGCCGATAGAACTGGCCGAGGCGGGCCTGGCGGCGCGAGACCGGCGAGGTCGTGGTCAGCCAGTCGTGCCAGGTAAGCTCGGAGGCGGTCTGATCGCTCATGCCGGCCTCCTCAGCGCGCGCGCGGATCGGCCAGGCGGCCGATGATGTCGGAGAGCAGGTTGACGCCGATGAAGACGGCGCCGATCACCAGAGTGCTGCCGAGCACCGCGTTCATGTCGGCATTGAGCAGCGAATTGGTGAGATAGCGGCCGAGACCGGGCCAGGCGAAGATCGTCTCGGTCAGCACCGAGCCTTCGAGCAGATGCATGTAGGAGAGCGCGATCACCGTCACCAGCGGCACCACGGCGTTGCGCAGTGCGTGCCCGCAGACCACCCGCCATTCCGAGAGGCCCTTGACCCTTGCGGCGACGACATATTGCTGCTGCAGCTCGTTGATCATGAAGCTGCGGGTCATGCGGCTGATATAGGCGACCGAGAGCAGGCCGAGCACCGAGGCCGGCAGGATCAGATGCGAGAAGGCGTCCCAGAACGCCTCCCATTCGCCCTGCATCGCGGCATCGAGCATGATGATGCCGGTCACCGGCGTGACGAAATCCTGCCAGGCGACCGAGATGCGGCCGGGCCCGGCGACCCAGCCGAGCTTGGCATAGAACAGCAAGAGCCCCATCAGGCCGAGCCAGAACACCGGGATCGAGTAGCCGACGAGGCCGACGACGCGGGCGATCTGGTCGATCCAGCGGCCCTGGTTGACGGCTGCCATCACGCCGAGAGGCACGCCGATGACGACGCCGATCAGGGTGCCGAGCGTCGCCAGTTCCAGCGTCGCCGGGAAGACCGTCCTGATGTCGTCGGTGACCTTCTGCCCGGTCAGCACCGAGGTGCCGAGGTCGCCGCGGAAGACCTTGCCGATATAGAGCGCGAACTGCTCCCAGAGTGGCCTGTCGAGGCCGAGCTCGAGCCTTGCCTTGTCGTAGACGTCGGCGGGCGCGCGGTCGCCGACCACGGCGAGGACCGGGTCGATCGGCATGACGCGGGCGATCAGGAAGGTGACGAGCAGCAGGCCGAAGATGGTGATCGCGACCGTGGTCAGCTCACGGCCGAAAATCTTGCTCCAGCGCAGGGCACGGCGCCTGGCGCGCGGCGGGGTGGGTGGAGTCGGTACGCTGATGGCGACCATCGGCGGCTCCTTTCTTCTTGTTCTTGCAGCTCGTTTGAGAATCTCAGCCCTCATCCCGAGGAGCAGCCTTCAGGCTGCGTCTCGAAGGACGCTCCAGATGGTTCCGGAGCCTCCTGGAGTATCCTTCGAGACGCCATTCCTGACGGAATGGCTCCTCAGGATGAGGGCTGAAGGGAATCTCGAACAATCTTTCGGTGGCGCTGGACGGTATGGCAAAAAACCCGCCGCAGCCTTGCATCGGGCTGCAGCGGGTTCATAAGGCGAACGCCTCAGTTCTTGACGATCGGCGCGTAGAAGTTGGTGTCGGAGGTCGGCCCGATCACCCAGCCATCGATGCCCTTGCGCCCGGCCGAGACCTCGACCTGCTGGAACATGATGACGAAGGGCGAGACCTTCTGGTGCTCGCGCTGCAGCGTGCCATAGACGGCGGCGCGCTTGGTTGCGTCGCTCTCCAGCACGTTCGCCTGCGTGACCTTGGTCATCTCCGGGATGTCCCAGGCATTGCGCCAGGCCAGCGTCTTCGACTTGGCATCCTCGCCATTGTTCTCGTTGATGGCGAAGGTCTCGGCATTGGTGTGCGGGTCGAGATAGTCCGGGCCCCACTGGCCGATATAGATGTCGTGGGTGCGGGCGCGATACTTGGTCAGGGTCTGCTTGCCGTCGCCCGGGATCAGCTCGAGCTTGACGCCGGCCTGGGCCCAGGTCGACTGGATCGCCTGCGCGATGTCGGTGATCGGGTTGACCGAGCGAACGTCCATGGTGACGGTGAAACCGTTCGGCAGGCCAGCCTTGGCGAGCAGCTCCTTGGCCTTGGCCACGTCGAGCTTGTAGGGCTTGTCGTCGATGGCGCCGAGGAAGCCCTTGGGCAGGAAGGCCTCGTGGCCCTTATAGGTGCCCTCGACGATGTTGCGCTCGATCGAGTCGTAATCGACCAGGTATTTCAGCGCCTCGCGTACCTCGGGCTTGGCGAGGTTGGGGTTCTTCTGGTTCAGGCCGAGATAGAGGATATAGCCCTTGTCGCCCTGGACGATGCCGACATTGGCATTGCCCTTGACGGCGGCGAGCTGGTCCTTCGACAGGTTGCGGGCGATGTCGATGTCGCCCTTTTCGAGCAGCAGGCGCTGCGAGGCGGGCTCGGCGACATGGCGCACGATGATGCGCTTGGTCTTCGGCGCGCCCCTGTACCAGCTCTCATTGGCCTCGAGCGCATATTGCTCGTTCGGGCGGTAGGCACGGACCTTGTAGGCGCCGGAGCCGGCCGAGTTCAGCTTGAGCCAGCCATTTCCCCAGTCGCCATCCTTCTCATTGGCCTTGACCAGCTTGGCATCGACGATCGAGGCGACGCCGGAGGTCAGGCAGTTCAGGAAGAAGGTCGGCGCGAAGGGCTTGGAGACGGTGACGACGACAGTGAGATCGTCGGCCGCCTTGACCTTCTCCAGCACGCTGTCCTTGTCGATGCCGAACTGGGTGAGGATGAAGCCCGGCGACTTGTTCATCGTCACCGCGCGCTGGAAGGAATAGACGACGTCGGCGGCGGTCAGCGGGTTGCCGGAGTGGAATTTGACGCCGGGACGGAGCTTGAAGGTGTAGGTCAGGTTGTCGGGGCTGACCGTCCAGCTCTGGGCGAGCTCGCCGACCAGCGCATTGCCGTTCTTCAGGTCGACCCCGATCAGCTTGTCATAGATGTTGGCGCCGACCTCGACGCCGGAGAACTCGAAGGCCTCGCCCGGATCGAGCGTGATGATGTCGTCGATCTGCTTGGCCATGACGATCGTGTCCTTCGGCGTCTGGGCCTGGGCGGTCGAGGCCATCAGCACGGCGAAGGCGGAAGCTGCCATCAGTTTTGCGACATGACGCATGGAAATCCCCATTATGTTGTTTTGCGGACGCTTGGGCGCCCGTTGTGGTGCAATGTGGAACCAGATGGCGGCCGCTGTCCAGCAGGTCGCATTCGTTCCGGCAAGCACCCGGCGCGCTGCATGTTTCTTGCGCAACGACTTGAGTTCCCGGCGCATTCTTGCGCAACAAGCCGCTTGCTCCGGGCCACTCCCCGATTATCGTGAGCGGGGTCAGGCCGCCCCGGCCCGGCGAACCGAAGCAGGCGCCCGCCCTTGGCCATCATCGCTGCACTGCATCACGTCACGCATTACCGCTATGACCGGCCGGTCACGCTCGGCCCGCAGATCATCCGCCTGCGGCCGGCGCCGCATTGCCGCTCGGCGGTGAAGAGCTATTCGCTCAAGGTGACGCCGGCGCAGCACTTCGTGAACTGGCAGCAGGACCCCAACGGCAACTGGCTGGCGCGCTATGTCTTTCCCGAGCCGGTGACCGAGTTCCGCATCGAGGTCGATCTCGTCACCGAGCTTTCGATCATCAATCCGTTCGACTTCTTCGTCGCCGCCGAGGCCGAGACCTTCCCCTTCGCCTATCCGGAGGAACTGCGCGACGAGCTCGCGCCCTATCTCGTCACCGAGCCGGCCGGGCCGCTGCTGAACGAGTTCGTCGCGACGATCCCGCGTGAGCCGGTCAACACCGTCAATTTCATCGTCGACCTCAACGCCCGGCTCCAGCGCCTCATCGCCTATGGCATCCGCATGGAGGCCGGCGTGCAGGAGCCGGAGCAGACGCTGGCGATCAAGTCCGGTTCCTGCCGCGACACCTCCTGGCTGCTGGTCCAGATCCTGCGCCAGCTCGGCCTCGCCGCCCGCTTCGTCTCCGGCTACCTGATCCAGATGAAGGCGGACATCGATCCGCTCGAGGGGCCGCGCGGCACCGACAAGGACTTCACCGACCTGCATGCCTGGGCCGAGGTCTATCTCCCCGGCGCCGGCTGGATCGGGATGGACCCGACCTCCGGCCTGCTCACCGGCGAGGGCCATCTGCCGCTGGCGGCGACGCCGCATTACCGCTCGGCCGCGCCGGTCAGCGGGCTGGCGAGCTATGCCGAGACGCAGTTCCACTTCGAGATGGACGTGACGCGCGTCCACGAGGCGCCGCGCATCACCCTGCCCTTCTCCGACGAATCCTGGACCCGGCTCGACGCGCTGGGCGAGCAGGTCGAGGCCGATCTTCAGGCGCAGGACGTCCGCCTGACCATGGGCGGCGAGCCGACCTTCGTCTCGATCGACGACCAGAGCGGCGAGGAATGGAACACTGCCGCCGTCGGCCCGACCAAGCGCCAGCGCGCCGACCTGCTGATCCGGCGGCTGCGCGGGCGCTTCGCGCCCGGCGGCATGCTGCATTACGGCCAGGGCAAATGGTATCCGGGCGAAAGCCTGCCACGCTGGGCCTTCGCCCTCTACTGGCGCCAGGATGGCGAGCCGATCTGGCGCAACGCCGCGCTGATCGCGCGCGAGCCCGGCGCCCTCACCGGCAGCGACCGCGAGCATGAAGTGGTGCCGACGCCGGCGGCCGTCGAGACGCTGGCCGCCGGGCTTGCCGAACGGCTCGGCATCGGTCCCGACCATGTGCTGCCGGCCTATGAGGATACCGGGCACTGGCTGGTCAAGGAGGGCCAGCTCCCGGCCAATGTCGACCCGCTCGATCCAAAACTCGCCGACCCGGAGGAACGCGCCCGGATGGTCCGGGTCTTCGAGCGCGGCCTCGGCAAGCCGAGCGGCTATGTGATCCCCGTGCAGCGCTGGCAGGCGGCGGCGAGCGACCGGCGCTGGCGCTCTGAGAAATGGAAGCTCCGGCGCGGCAAGCTCTTCCTGGTGCCGGGCGATTCCCCAGTCGGCTATCGCCTGCCATTGGGCTCGCTGCCGCATCTGCCGCCGGAGGCCTATCCGCATATCCACCCGCAGGACCCGCTGGAGCCGCGCGGGCCGCTGCCGGGCCCCTCCGCCGCGGCCTCCGCTCCCGCGGCAGGGATCAGCGCTATCGCCGCGCCGCCGCCGGCGAGCCCGGTCCAACCGTCGCGCCTGGTCGCGAGCGCCGAGCCGGCGCGACAGGACGTGGTCGAACAGGACCTCGACGCCGAGGCCGTGCGCACCGCGCTCAGCATCGAGGTGCGCGACGGCGTGCTTTGCGTCTTCCTGCCGCCGGTCGAGCGGCTGGAGGACTATCTCGACCTGGTCGCCAGCATCGAGGAGGTGGCTGAGGCCAGCGGCCAGCCGGTCCATATCGAGGGCTATGCACCGCCGCATGACCCGCGCCTTTCCGTCATCAAGGTGACGCCCGATCCGGGGGTGATCGAGGTCAACGTCCATCCGGCGAAGAACTGGGCGGAGGCCGCAGCGATCACCCGCGGCGTCTATGAGGAAGCGCGGCAATCCCGGCTTTGCGCCGAAAAGTTCATGGTCGACGGGCGCCATACCGGCACCGGCGGCGGCAATCATGTCGTGCTCGGCGGCGCGACCCCGGCCGACAGCCCGTTCCTGCGCCGGCCGGACCTGCTCAAGAGCATCGTGCTCTACTGGCAGCGCCACCCTTCGCTGTCCTATCTGTTCTCCGGGCTGTTCATCGGCCCGACCAGCCAGGCGCCACGCATCGACGAGGCCCGGCACGACCAGCTCTACGAGCTCGAGATCGCCCTGGCGCAGACGCCCGGCCCGAACGAGCCCAAAATCCCGCTCTGGCTGGTCGACCGGCTCTATCGAAACCTCCTGGTCGACGTTTCCGGCAACACCCACCGCACCGAGATCTGCATCGACAAGCTCTATTCGCCGGATGGGCCGACCGGGCGGCTCGGGCTGATCGAGTTCCGCTCCTTCGAGATGCCGCCCGATGCGCGCATGTCGCTGGCGCAGCAATTGCTGATCCGGGCGCTGGTCGCCTGGTTCTGGCGCGAGCCGCAGGTTGGCAGGCTGGTGCGCTGGGGCACGGCCCTGCACGACCGCTTCATGCTGCCCGAGCTGGTGACGCAGGATTTCCGCGAGGTGCTCGCGGATCTCGCGCGCGCCGGCTATGCCTTCGATCCCGCCTGGTTCGCCGCGCAGCAGGAGTTCCGCTTTCCCTTCTTCGGCAAGGTCTCTCAGGGCGGGGTCGAGCTCGAGCTCAGGCAGGCGCTGGAGCCCTGGCATGTCATGGGCGAGGAAGGCGCGATCGGTGGCACGGTTCGCTATGTCGACAGCTCCGTCGAGAGGCTGCAGGTCAAGGCGAGCGGACTGCTGCCCGGCCGGCACCTGATCACCTGCAATGGCCGGCGACTGCCGATGACGCCGACGGCCAATGCCGGAGAGAGCATTGCCGGCCTGCGCTTCAAGGCCTGGCAGCCGGCCTCGGGCCTGCACCCGACGATCCCGGTGCACACACCGCTGACCTTCGACATCGTCGATACATGGACCGGGCGCTCGCTCGGCGGCTGCGTCTACCATGTCGCCCATCCCGGCGGCCGCAATTACGAGACGCCGCCTGTGAATTCCTATGAGGCGGAGGCGAGAAGACTCGCCCGTTTCGAGGCGATCGGCCATAGTCCCGGTCCGCTCGCGATTCCCGCCGAAGAGCGCAATCCGGAGTTCCCGATGACCCTCGACCTGCGTCGCCCGATCGGGGTTTGAAGTAGCGCCATGGCGCTGCAAGGCAGGTTGAATTCGGCGCGAACGCGGAGCGAACGCCGCAACGCACTGTTGGCGGGTTATCGTCGGCTGCCGGGCGCCTATGACGAGTTCATGGCGCCGGACGGCTCGATCTATCCGCAATGGGAACCATTCCTGGCCGAATGGGCCGGGCTTTCTGCCGACGAGCTGCAGCGCCGCTTCGGCCTTGCCGACCGTCATGTCCGCGATACCGGCGTCTCCTACCGCGTCCATGGCGACGGCGACGCCAACGATCCGCTCGCCGGCGAGCGCGCCTGGCCGCTCAACCATGTCCCGCTGGTCATCACCGGCGCGGAGTGGCAGGTCATCGCCGCCGGCGTCGCCCAGCGCGCGCAACTGCTCGACGCCGTGCTCGGCGACATCTATGGCCCGGGCCGGCTGGTCCAGGAGGGTGCCCTGCCGGCCGCGGCGATCACCGGCAGCCCCGATTACCTGCGGCCCTTGCAGGGGACGAACGGCGCCGGCCAGCTCCAGGGCTACGCCGCCGATCTCGGGCGCGGGCCGGACGGGCGCTGGTGGGTGCTCGGCGACCGGACGCAGGCGCCATCGGGCGCCGGTTACGCGCTGGAGAACCGGCTGGCGCTGGGCCGCGCCTTCCCGGAGCTGTTCCGGACGATGAATGTCGAGCGGCTGGCCGCCTTCTTCCAGGGCTTCCGCGCCGGGCTCGTCGCCCGCGCCAAGCGCACGGAACCGCGCATCTGCCTGCTGACGCCGGGGCAGCTCAACGAGAGCTATTTCGAGCAGGCCTATCTTGCGCGCTATCTCGGCTTCCTCCTGGTCGAGGGTGGCGATCTCATCATGCGCGACGGGCTGGTGCATGTGCGCACCATCGGCGGCTTCAAGCGGGCCGATGTGATCTGGCGGCGCATCGACGGCGACTTCGCCGACCCGCTCGAGCTCAACGCCGCCTCGGCGCTCGGCGTGCCCGGGCTGGTCGAGGCGATCCGCCAGGACAATGTCGTCGTCGCCAATGGCCTCGGCTCGGGCGTGGTCGAGGCCCGCGCCCTGATGGGCTTCATGCCCGGGCTGGCGCGCGACGTGCTCGGCGAGGAACTGATCCTGCCCAATATCGCGACCTGGTGGTGCGGCCAGCCGCGCGAGCGCCAGATCGTGCTCGACCGGCTGGAGGAGATGAGCATCGCCCCGGCTTTCCGCGCCAATGGCGAAAGCCTCAACGACCAGCCCGTTCTGGTCGCCGATCTCGACCCGGCCGAGCGGGCGCGACTGCGCACCGCGATCGAGCGGCGCGGGCTCGACCATGTCGGCCAGGAGGTCGTGCGGCTCTCGACCATGCCGGTCCTGCACAATGGCCGGCTGGAACCGCGGCCGATGACGCTGCGCGTCTTCGCCGCGGCGACGCCCGATGGCTGGCAGGTGATGCCCGGCGGTTTCTGCCGTATCTCCGACGAGACCGATGCGCGGGCAGTGACGATGCGCAGCGGCGTGCGCTCCAGCGATGTCTGGGTGACCTCCGACCAGCCGGTCGAGCCGGTGACGCTGCTGCCGAGTCCCGACCGGATCGCGATCCGCCGCATCGTCGGCATCCTGCCGAGCCGCGCTGCCGACAACCTGTTCTGGCTCGGGCGCTATCTGGAGCGGACCGAGGCGACGCTCCGGCTGGTGCGGGCCCTGCTCGGCCGGCTGATCAACGCCGACGACCAGGCACCGGGCCATACCGAGACGATCAAGCGTCTTGCCAACCTGCTCGTCGCCTGGGGCGCCGCTCCGGCCGGCCGCGGCCGGGCGATCGCCAGCCAGGCGACCAGCGCCCTTTACGACCTCGACGAATACGCCTCGGCCGCGGCCTCGGTGCGCGAAGCGCGCCGGACCGCCTCGGTGATCCGCGAGCGGCTCTCGGTCGATGCCTGGCGGCTGTTCGGCGAGTTGCAGCGCCAGCTCACCGGCCCGCGCAAGCCGGCGAGCGAAGGCGAGGCCTTCGAGGTCGCCGACAGTGCCCTGAAGTCGCTCGCCGCCTTTTCCGGTCTCTCGCAGGAGAACATGGTGCGCGGCGCCGGCTGGCGCTTCCTCGACATCGGCCGGCGGATCGAACGCGGCGTCACCACCTGCCGCTATGCCAGGCATTTCGCCGAGAGCGGCGCGCCCGGCAACTGCCTCGATGCCCTGCTCGACCTGACGGATTCGCAGATCACCTATCGCTCGCGCTATCTGCTCGGCGCCTCGCTGCAGCCGGTTCTCGATCTCGTCATGCTCGATCCTTACAATCCGCGCTCGGTCGCCTTCCAGGTGGAACGGCTCGACCAGGAGATCGCCGCTCTGCCCTCGCTCAGTGATGACGGCATGTTGGAAGAACCGCGCCGGCTGGCGCTCAGGCTCGCCGCCGAGTGCCAGACCGCCGAGGCGAGCCGGCTCGACCGCGCCAGCATCCTTTTGTTCGAGCAATTGCTGATGGGGCTGTCGAACGCCGTCGCCGACCGCTATTTCCTGCAGAATGCGCATCCGGAAGGGTCGCGAATGACGCGGCTCGCATGATGGAAGCCGCGTGATCTACGAAATCCGCCACATCACGAGCTATGCCTATGCGCGGCCGGTGCCGTTCGCACGCTGCATCCTGCGGGTGCTGCCGCGCGAGGGCGACGGCCAGCACGTCGTCGCAAGCCAGCTCAGCGTGCTGCCGCGCGCCGTCGAGCGCCAGGACGGGATCTGCTTCTTCGGCAACCGCACCACGACCCTGACCATTGCCAAGCCGCATCGTGAATTGCGGATCGAGACCATCTCGCGGGTCGAGGTCAACCGCGCCGCGACGCCGTTCCCGGCGCTGACGCGCGACTGGGAGGAGGTGGCGACGCTGGCCCTGCGCGCGCAGAGCCTCGCTCCGGATTCCCCGGCGCAGTATCTCTATCCGAGCCGGCTGGCGCCCGCCGTCGCCGAGATCACCACCTATGCACAGGAGAGTTTCCAGGCCCGGCGCCCGGTGTTCGAGGCGGCTTGCGAGCTGATGGGCCGGGTCCGGCGGGACTTCACCTACGACCCCGAGGCGACGGAGGTCTCGACGCCGATCCGCGAGGCCTTCGCGCAGCGCCACGGCGTCTGCCAGGACTTCGCCCACATCATGATCGCCGGGCTTCGGGATCTCGGCCTGCCGGCGGCTTATGTCAGCGGCTATCTGCGCACCATCCCGCCGCCGGGCCAGGCCCGGCTCGAAGGCGCCGATGCGACCCATGCCTGGGTGATGATCTGGTGCGGGCCGGAAACCGGCTGGATCGGCCTCGACCCGACCAATGACCTGATCGTCGGCGACGACCACATCATCACCGCCACGGGCCGCGACTATGCCGACGTCTCGCCGCTCGACGGGGTGCTGATCGGGCCGGGCAGCCAGAAGCTCGACGTCAAGGTCGACGTGATTCCGGTGTCATGAGCCATCGCCCCGCCATACGCGGCCTGCTGTTCGACAAGGACGGCACCCTGCTCGACTATCAGGCGAGCTGGGCGCCGATCAATCTGCGCGCCGGCCGGCTCGCCGCGCAGGGCGACGCGGTGCTGGCGGAGCATCTGCTGACGCTGGCCGGGGTCGATCCGGCGACCGGCTTCTCGACCTCGGACGGGCTGCTCGCGGCCGGCAACACGCGGGAGGTCGCGCAGGCCTGGAGCACGGCAGGCAGCCCCTTTGCGACCGCGGAGCTGACGATCCGGCTCGATGCGCTGTTCCAGGCCGGCGTCGCCGAGGTCGTGCCGGTCTGCGATCTTAATGCCCTCTTCGCCGGCCTCGCCGGCCGCGACCTTGCACTCGGTATCGCCTCGAGCGACAGCGAGGCGGCGGTCTCCGCCACGGCCGAACGCTTCGGCATCGCCGAGCGTCTGGACTTCCTCTGCGGCTATGATTCCGGCCATGGCGCCAAGCCCGAGCCGGGAATGGTCCAAGGCTTCTGCGCCGCCACCGGCCTACCCGCCGAAGCGGTCGCGGTGATCGGCGACTCCGCCCATGACATGCATATGGCAGCGGCGGCCGGGGCCGGATTGCGCATCGCCGTGCTGACCGGCGCCGGCAGTGCCGAGACCTTGCGCCCGCTCAGCCATCTCCTGCTGCCGAGCATCGCCGATCTCGAGCAGGCCCTGTTCGGCTGAAGCGAAGCGCCAGACCTCATCGGAACTCACAGCCCTCATCCTGAGGAGCTCGCGTCTCGAAGGATGCTCCAGCTGTCTCCAGAGCCTCCTGGAACATCCTTCGAGACGGCCGCTACACGGCCTCCTCAGGATGAGGGCTCAGGGCGTTTTCCGAGCGGATCCAAGGACTGACATGAAAAGGGCCGCGCTTGCGGCGCGGCCCTGGCTTCGTGGCTGAAAACCCTGTTCAGGCCAGCGTGTAGGCGGTCTTCACCGTGGTGTAGAACTCCTTGGCGTAGGCACCCTGCTCGCGCGGGCCGTAGCTCGAGCCCTTCCGGCCGCCGAACGGCACGTGATAGTCGACGCCCGCCGTGGCGAGGTTGACCATCACCATGCCGGCCTCGCTGTTGCGCTTGAAATGCGTCGCATGCTTCAGCGACGTCGTGCAGATACCGGCCGAGAGGCCGAACTCGGTGTCGTTGGCCAGATTCAGCGCCTCGTCATAGTCCTTGACGCGGACGACGTTGGCGACCGGCCCGAAGACCTCCTCGCGCGAGATGCGCATGGCGTTGGTCGTCTCGGTGAACAGCGCCGGCTGGAGATAGAAGCCGGGCGTCTCGCGGTTCAGCAATTCGCCGCCCCAGGCGAGCTTGCCACCCTCGTCGCGAGCGATCTGGATGTATTTCAGGTTCTGGTCGAGCTGGCTCTGGTCGACGACCGGGCCGATATGCGTGCCGGCCTTCAGGGCGTCGTCGACGGTGAGACCCTTGAGGCGCTCGATCGCCGCCTCGACGAAGCGGTCATGGATGCCGGCCTGGACGATCAGGCGCGAAGACGCCGTGCAGCGCTGGCCGGTCGAGAAGAAAGCACCCTGGACCGCAGCTTCGACCGCGGTCTTGAGGTCGGCGTCGTCGAGCACGACGAGCGGGTTCTTGCCGCCCATCTCGAGCTGAACCTTCTTCATCGGGTTGCCGGCGATGCAGGCAGCCGCAACCTTGCGGCCGGTCGAGACCGAACCGGTGAAGCTGATCGCGTGGATATCCTTGTGCTCAAGCAAGGCCTGGCCGACGACCGAGCCGCGGCCCATCACCAGGTTGAGCACGCCCTTGGGCAGGCCGGCGCGCTGGATGATGTCGACCAGCGCCCAGGCCGAGCCGGGAACGAGGTCGGCCGGCTTGATCACCACGCAGTTGCCATAGGCGAGTGCCGGCGCGATCTTCCAGGCCGGGATCGCGATCGGGAAATTCCAGGGCGTGATCATGCCGACGATGCCGACCGGCTCGCGCGTCACCTCGACACCGACGCCCGGACGCACCGAGGCGATGCTCTCGCCACCGAGACGCAGGCATTCACCGGCGAAGAAGGCGAAGATCTGGCCGGCGCGGCCGGCTTCGCCGATGCCCTCGGCCAGCGTCTTGCCCTCTTCACGCGAAAGCAGGCGGCCGAGTTCCTCCTTGCGGGCGAGGATCTCGTCGGAGGCCTTCTTCAGGATCTCGTAGCGCTCCTGCGGCGTGGTGCGGCTCCAGGCCGGGAAGGCAGCCTTGGCGGCGGCGACGGCGTTGTTGGCGTCCTCGACCGTGGCCTGCGCGTACTCGCCGACGACGTCATTGGTGTTCGACGGGTTGATGTTGCGCGAGGCGTTCTGCGAGCCGGCCCATTCGCCAGCGATCAAATTCTTGAAGGGAGCATTCATCGAGAAACCTCGCGCCTGATCGGAAGAGGAGGTGGTCTTAACGTCTTTGGTCCGGCAAGGCCATGCCGCGGCGCCCGCCGAAAGGCCGGGCAGTCGCGCCGCCAGCGCATGCTTCCCGAGCGACGGACAGCGGGAGCCGGCTGAATTTTGGGATGCCATTTCAGTTTGCATTCACCTTTTCATGGTTCCGTACCGGCAGCCATGAGCTCGACCCGAGAACTTCCTATCGCGCATGAGTCCGGCCTTGGCGGCCACGACGAGGCGGCTCGCACGAGCCTGACGGCCCTGCAGGTCGTCGCCCTGGTCATGGCGGCGACTTTCGCGGCCGCGATGTTCGGTCACCTGACCCGCCCGGTCGGTTTCCTCTCGTCATTCTGGCCGGCGAATGCGTTGCTGATGGGGCTGATGGTGCGCAACCCGGCACTGGCGACCCCTCTCGGCTGGCTCGGAGCCGCGGGCGGCTATCTGATGGCGGACCTGCTGATGGGCGGAGGACTCGCCGTTTCGCTCTGGCTGACAGCTGGCAACCTCGCCAACGCGCTCGCCGGCTTCCTGCTCTTCCAGCGCATCAGCCCCGCCGACCGGCGGCTCGAGCGCCCGCAGTCACTGCTCTTCCTGCTGCTGATCAGCACGGCCGCCGCTGTCGCCGCAGCGGCGGTGGGCAGCGGCTCGATCGTCGTCTTTTTCGACCGCAGCCTCGTGCATGCCGTCGAGCTCTATCTGGCCAGCGAGACCGCCTGCAATCTGGTCGTGCTGCCGATGATCCTCACCGCGCCGCCGCTCGACCGCCTTCGTCGCTCCTTTGCCGGGCTCGACCGCTCCTTCAGGTCGCTGCTGCCGCTCGCCGCGCTCCTGGTCTCCATCGTGGCCGGAACCGTCGTGGGCGGCTCCGGCGCGGTTTCGATCCCGGTGCCGGCGATCCTGTGGTGCGCGCTGAGCTATGGCGTCTTCCCGACCGCGGTTCTGACCTTCGGCCTCGGCCTCTGGCAGGGCACCGTTCTGGCGACAAGCCTGCCGCCGAGCTCGGCCGAGTTCATGCCGGCCATCATATCCCATCGGCTCGGCCTTGCGCTGCTCTCGCTCGGCCCGATCATGGTCGCCTGCATCAACAGCACGCGCGGCGCCCTGCTGAAGGAACTCGACCGTGCCGCCAATCAGGACGCCTTGACGAAGGTCCTGTCACGCCGGGCATTGCTGTTGCGCAGCGAGGCGGCGCTGACGGACGGCGCCTCGCAGGGTCAGCCGGTCGCGCTGCTGATGATCGATATCGACCAGTTCAAGCGCATCAATGACGAGCACGGCCATGCGGCGGGCGATACCGTACTCATCGCCCTCACCCGAAAAATCGGCGCGATGCTGCGGCCGCAGGACCTGTTCGGGCGGATGGGCGGCGAGGAATTCGCGATCGTCCTGCCCGATATCGCGCCGGCCGAAGCGGGGGCCATGGCCGAGCGCCTGCGCGAAGCCTGCGCCAGCCTCGAACTGGTGCTCGACGACGGCAGACATGTCAGGGTCACCACGAGCATCGGGCTGGTATGCTCTCCGGCAACGGGCGCCACGCTTCAGGATCTGCTGAGGCGGGCCGACGACGCGCTCTATGCCGCCAAGCGCGACGGGCGCAACCGCGTGGTGCAGGCGGAACCGATCGCGGCCTGAGC
>JAKFDB010000182.1:0-5657 GCA_036676315.1 Bradyrhizobiaceae bacterium | reverse complement strand
CGACGCGCCGGATCGACGCGACCAATCAGACCACGATCCTCGAATGGGTCGAGAAGAACAACATCTACACCCGCACGACCGGTCAGCCCCTGACCATCCGCGGCGTGTTCGGCCACCTCGACACCGCGGGCGCCTCCAGCACCAAGCGCATGGTCGCCTACCGGCGCTCGCCCGAGGTGCTCAAGATGCACGTTCCGATGCCGTTCCGCTTCCTGCCGGTCTGGCAGACCGGGCCGATGCGCTTCGACGTGCCGGGCATCTTCCGTCTCGGCGGCGTCGATATTCGCCGGCCGAAGTCGGTCCGCTATCTCGACGGCATCTGAGGAGGGCGGGTCATGAAAATCACCAACATCGAGAAGGGCCCGCGCGGCGTAAACACGCTGGCGGGCGCTGTGCTGATCGACCCCGGTCAGACCGTCGACGTCGAGCTTTCGGCGGCCGAGCACAAGGTTGCGAAAGCGACCGGCTGGTTCGACATCGAGGGCAAGCCGAAGGCCGAAGGCGGCGCGGGCGAGGGGGCGGGCGGGACCGAGGGGCTCGTCGCCGAGCACCGAGGCGGCGGCCGCTACTTCGTCATGGACGGCGACAAGGCCATCGGCGAGGCCATGACCAAGGCCGACGCCGAGGCCTTCAACGCCATGTCCGACGAGGACAAGGCCGCCTTCGTGAAGAAGGACTGAGCCAATGCCCAAGGCGCCGCTCTACACGGTCACGAACCTGCGCCAGGAGCCCAGGTTCGCAATGCTCGGCATCCGGCGCGAGCCGATCGATGCCGGCCGCAGCAAGGATCTGCCGATCTCGCACGAGACCGCGCTGGCCCTTGCCGCCGACGGCTTCAAGGTCACGGCTCCCGACGACAAGGTCGTCGCAGCCAAGAAGGCCAAGGCCGACTGATGCCCTACACCGTTCCGACCGCAGCGCAGTTCAAGGCGAAGTTCCCGACCTTTGCTGCGGTCGCGGACGCCACGATCGATCTGGCGATCGGCGAAGCGAACGCCTCCGTCGACACGACCTGGGTCGAGGCCGACTATCAGCCGGCCATCATGTATCTGGCCGCGCACATCATGACGATCGACGGCGTTGTCATCGCCGGAGCCGGTCTAGGAGATGGCGCCGGCATCATCAATGCCGGGCTCGTCTCGGACATGAAGGTCGGCGACGTTGCGGTGAAACTCGCGGGTCCCGCTGGCGGCTCAAGCGGCTCGGGCTCTGGCCTCTCCTCGACCGGATACGGCCGCCGCTATCTCGAGCTCTTGCGCCGCAATCAGCCAGCCATCCTTCTGGTCTAAGCCATGATCCGCGCGACAGTTACGCATCGCCACCGCGGCGATCTGGCGAAGCACATCGAGAAAATCACCCGCGGGCTCGAAGGCCCTCGCAAGGTCAAGGTCGGATTCCCGAAGGGTAAGGCCGACAAGGACATCGTCTCGATCGCGGTCTGGAACCATTTCGGGACGTCGCGCGGCATTCCCCCGCGCGCCTTCATCACCATCGCCATGTTCAAGAACCGCAGCGAGATCCGCGCCAACCTGCGGAAGATCGCCAAGGCCACGGTCGAGCAAGGCATCCCGGTCAGCCGGCAGCTTCCCAAGCTCGGCGCCTATGGCACCGGCATTATCCAGGCTCAGATTTCGGCCAACACCCCGCCTCCGAACGCAGCATCGACGATCCGCCAGAAGGGCTCGTCCGGAACCCTGATCGACAGCGGACGGATGCGGCAGAGCGTCACCTGGGCGCTGGACATCGGAACCAGCGTACCGAGCGTCGGGAGCCGCTGATGACCTTTCTCGGCGGTCTTGCCGGCCTGGCAGTCGATGCCATGGCGCGGCCGGCCACGCGCATTCGCGCCGCCGTCGGCTCGTATGTCGGCGGCCAATGGCAGGCCGGCGCCCCGTCATCGACGCAGATCCGCGCCGCCATCCAGGCGCCGAGCGAGGCCGACATCCGCCAGCTTCCGGAAGGCGAGCGAACGGAAGCCTTCGTGACGATCTGGACGCGCGCCGAGCTGCAGACCTCCGACGAGGATGTCGGCCGCCAGGCAGACGAGGTCACCGGCGAGCAGGGCCAGACCTACAAGATCATCCGCGTCGTCGAGCGCACAGAGGCCGGCTTTACGCGGGCGATTGCAAGGCTGGTGAGCGATGGTCGAGGACGGAGCGTATGACGCCCTGGAGGCCTTCCTCCGCAAGCTGGCAGCCGACGCGGTCCTGATCGATCCGGCGCGCTCGCCGCTCGCCGCAGTGATCCGCGATGCGCAAGGCGCGCCGCGGCCGCGCGGCGCCTACGCCATGATCGAGTTCATCGCCGATCGCGACCTCGAGGAGTTCAGCGACGAAACCTACGGCGCCATTACCATTGGCAGCGGCCCCAGTGCCGAAGAGCGCGTGCTGATGTGCAAGTCGCGCGGAGTCGAGTGGCTCTTTCGCGTCAACGTCTACGCCTCCCGCCCGATCGATTGGGCTCGTCTCTTTGTTTCCGGCCTTCGCAGCGCCGAGGCCTCGGTCTGGATGGCGCCGCTCGTCGTCCGTCACGTCCGCGACATCAAGCGCGCGCCCGAGCTGATCCAGCAGCGCTGGGAGGGCAGGGCAATGTTCGAGATCGCTCTCGGCGCCGTCGCAACCGAACCGCTTCTCATCGACGTGGTCGAGACCGGCGAGGTCATCACCGAAGGCTCGGGCGGCACGACCGTCACGGCCGGCTTCACCTACGCAAAACCCTAGGAGCCCCGCATGGCCCGCCTTCCGTATTCCCGCGTCGTCGATGTCACGCTCACGCGCCAGGACCGGTTCGCCATCGCGACCGGCTTCTCGGTCGCCCTCATCGTTCAGCCGCAAAGCATCGCCAGCGTGCTCGATGCGTCGAACCGGACCAAGCTCTACTCGGACATGACCGAGGTGGCCGAGGACTTCGACAGCTCCGACGCTGCCTACAAGGCTGCGAGTGCGGCGTTCCAGCAGAACCCCCGTCCGCGTCAGATCAAGATCGGCTACCGCAACCCCGCGAACCCGATCATGGACGAGCTCGACGCGATCTATGCGGCCGATCCGGACTTCTACTGGCTCGGGTTCACGGCAGAGATCCGCGACACCATCAATCAGCATCTCGCTGCGGATTGGGCCGAGGCACGCTCGGTTCTTTCCGGTCTGGATTCGAACGACGTCTCCACCGAGACAGCCGCGGCCGTGGCCGACAAGACCAGCACGGTCACGATGACGATCGCGGCGCCCGGCGTCGTGACCTGGACCGGGCACACG
Source organism: Bradyrhizobiaceae bacterium (assembly GCA_036676315.1). Classification (GTDB taxonomy): domain Bacteria; phylum Pseudomonadota; class Alphaproteobacteria; order Rhizobiales; family Beijerinckiaceae; genus Allobosea. Next base: position 2,403 of record JAKFDB010000182.1, on the reverse strand, counting down.
CTGCAGGACGGCGACCAGGTCGTCTTCACGACCTCCGGGGCGCTACCGACCGGTATCCTCGCGGGCACGACCTATTATGTTGTCAACCAGGCGTCCAACACCTTCCAGGTTGCGGCCACACCCGGCGGCAGCGCGATCACCACGACGGGCGCGCAGTCCGGCACGCACACGGCGACCTCGCCGCAGTTCGGCGGCTCGATCGCCGAATACATCGAGAGCAAGGGCTACGATCGCTCGTTCGTGTTCTACCACACCGACGCGACGCTCTACGGCGCCCTCGCCATGCTCGCCTATGGCGCGACCCGCGATCTCGACCGTGGCAACCTCCGGGCGGCGCAGCGCGGAGACATCAACAGCGGCAACGCCTACACGCTCAAATTCAAGCGGCTCGCCGGAATCACCGTCCTGAACAAGGGCTCGGCCGTCGTGCAGGCGATCACCGGCTTCGTGCCGGGGCTTGGCGTCGACCCGGCGCAGGGTCACGCCGCGAACTGTTACGTCGACATCGGCGGCCTGCCGATGGTCGTCGAGGGCACGGTCGGCTCGCGCGCCTTCATCGACGAGATCCACGCTTCGGACTGGATCGTCGCCCGCATGCGCGAAGCGCTGCTCTCGACGCTCGCGAACAATGCCCGCATTCCCTACACGAACCCGGGCGTCGCCATCCTCTGCAACACGGTTCGCAGCGTGATGAACCGGGCGGTAGCGGCCGGCATCGTCGCCGGCGACTTCGGCGAGGACGACACCGAGTTCACGCCCGAGTTCACCATCTCGGTCGACCGTGTCGAGAACATCCCCCAGAGCCAGCGCCGCAACCGGATCGCGCCCGATATCAAGGTCGATTTCCGTTACGCCGGCGCCATCCACTACGCCTCGGCCTCGATCACCCTGCGCTTCTGAAGTGGCGCCCATCTGACCAGGAGCATTGAAGATGGCTGAAAATTGCCCGCCGCTGACGATCTACGCGATGCAGAACGTGGCCGTCACGATCGACGGCCGGCCAGTCATCGGCCTCTGGGAGGGCGACGATGCGGTCACGGTCGAGCGCAATACCGATCTCGGAACGCCACTCGTCGGCGCCGACGGCGCCTCGGTCGTGTCGCTGACCTCCGATCAGTCGGCCCTGGTGACGCTGAAGCTCATGCCAAACTCGGCGATGAACCAGTACCTGACGAACCGGGCCAAGGCGCTGCGGGCTGGCTCGCAGCGCCTGATGGTGATCGGCATCATCGACACCAGTACGGGCGAGGGCGGCGGCTGCTCGAACGTCGTGATCACCAAGGAGCCGAACAAGAGCTACGGCGCCAATGCCAGCGAGCGCGAGTGGGTGCTGTTCTGCTCCTGCTGGCAGGAGAACGACATCATCTACCGGCCGGCCTAAGCCCCGCCACCCTTCCGCTGATCGGCGATCCATTTGTCGAGCGCGAGGTCGCTCGGCGTATCGATTGGCTCCGCGTCGAGCGTGCCGTCGTCCTCGACAAGCACCCTGGTCAGCGCCTCGATCACCCGTACGTTCTCCATGTGTGAGCAGATCATCTCGTTCATTGCGATCTCGAGCTTTGACTGGCGCTTGGCCAAGTCAGCGATGGCGGCGAGGATCTTCTCTTCCGGCGATTTCGGTTGCTTCATTTCCGCATCAAACCGGAGATCCGGCAGCGAGGCAACGGGACAACCGAGGGGCGCATCCCATGGCCTGCGCGAAATGTGAGGCCGCGAGGCGGGCATTGGGCGCTGCGGCGCGTCAGGCCGCCAGCGGTCAACTGAAGCAGGCCGCATCGTCAGTCCGCGAGGCCGTTCGCCACGCGTCGGACAGCGACCGAATCCGCAAGATCACGAGGAAACGAGATGGCTGAACTGCGCGTCGACCGCCATCTTCTCAATTCGTTGTTCCGCGAGATATCGGACCATATTTGCCGCGCAGATAGTCGCACACCGACTGCAGCGGCAATGCGCCGATCGCGCCGGCGTCGCTCTTCTTCGCTTCTGCAGCAGCTGCCTCGAAACGCTCAATCACCTCGCCGCGGCTGAGCGTGCCGTTGTCGATGAGAAGCCCTATCAGCGCACAAAGCGCGCCTGATTGGCCGGTAGCAAGCTGAACGAGTGCTTCCACGTCTGCCTCCCATATCGTTGCGAGGCATCCTCCGTTTCATGACCCGAGAGAGTCAAATGGCTGAAAAGAAGATCAACGGGCGAACGGTCCGCTATGACCGGATGCCGGCCGACCAAGGGCTCGACATGCTTTTGCGCGTCGTGCAGGTGCTCGGCGCTGCTGACGACGTCGCGGCGGTGCTATTCAGCGGAGAGGTCGACACCGACGCCGCGACAATCGCCGCCATCGCGAAGTTCTGCCGCACCATGGACCGCCGAGAGATCTATGGGATCCTGATCGAGATGGCCGGCCAG
>JAKFDB010000181.1:0-42506 GCA_036676315.1 Bradyrhizobiaceae bacterium | reverse complement strand
AAGCAGGCTAAGGAGCACGAACTTGCGAAGCATGGGCAATCCCGGAGGAGCAGCGCCGGGAGGCTGCGTGCTGGGCGGGCGCAGTGCAAGCGCAATTATGGCAGCGGCGCGATGCGGGCTTCCCCTTCGGCAGGCTCTTCGCCTTCACCGCCGGCGGATGCGTATCGCTGCGGCGTGATGGGCGCTTCCGGCCGGCGCTGCGGGGCGCTAGGTTGCCGGTCATGAGTGCTTCGCCGCAGACACAGACCGAGGACGAGCCGCAGGCCTCCAAGGCCGGGCTCTGGCTGCTTGCCGGCGGTGCGGGCCTGCTGTTGCTCGCGGGGCTGCTGCTCTGGTGGCGCGAGGGCGATCGGCTGTTCACCGACGGTCTGATCGCTGCCATCCTCGCCTGTTTCTGACCGACCTACTCCGCCCGACCGAGGATTTCGCCTTGAATCGCCGCCTGATCCTGCCTCTCGTCGTGTTCCTGCTCGGCGCCGTCGCGCTCGCGGCCGCCGCCTTCATCACCTTCGCCCCGGCCGGCAGGCAGGCCGGACAGAGCCTGGCCTCCAGCGTCGGCGGGCCTTTCACGCTGACCACGAGCGAGGGCAAGACGCTGACCGACAAGGATCTGCGCGGGGCGCCCTTCCTGGTCTTCTTCGGCTTCACCCATTGTCCCGACATCTGCCCGACCAAGCTGTTCGAGATCTCCGAGGTGCTGCGCGCCGCCGGACCGAAGGGCGAGAAGCTGAAGGCGCTGTTCGTCAGCGTCGATCCCGAACGCGACACCGCCGAGACGTTGAAGAGCTATCTCGGCTCCTTCGATCCGCGCATCATCGGCCTCACCGGCGACCGCGCCGCGATCGACGCCGCCATCAAGGCCTATCGCGGCTACGCCAAGAAGGTGCCGCTCAAGGATGGCGACTACACCATGGACCACACCGCGCTGGTCTATCTGATGGACAAGAACGGCGGCTTCGTCGGGGCCTTCAATATCGAGCGCCCGCCTGCGGAAGCAGCGCAGGAATGGCTGCGGCACCTCTAGAGCCGGTTCCCGCTTTTCGGGAAAATCCGATGCTGCAACAAAGAGATAGATCGCCGTGCGCCCGATAGGACGCACGGCGATCTAGGGCCGCGGCTTGCGGTAGCGCGACGAGCGGGCGAGGCCATGCTCGGTCTTGTTCCAGACGAAGCGCCGGTGGCCGTATTCGACCAGGGCCAGCCAGCCTGCTAGCGAGACCAGCAGATAATAGACCGGCAGGAACGGCAGCCAGCGCCAGAGGTCGACTGCCCCGCGCCGCCAGGCGCCCAGCGCCGGCACCAGGAAGACGACGCAGACACCAGCGACCGTCAGAGTCAGGGCGAGCGAGGACAGGGCCAGTTCGAACAGGCCCTCGGGCTCGAACAACGAGCCGTCCAGCCAGGCGAGCAGCGTGGCGAGCAGGAAAAACGGGTAGCCGAGCGTGCTCAGCAGCGTGCCGAGCGCCAGCACCATGAAGGTCAGCGTCGCCACCGCTCCGGCCTCGCGCAGCAGGCGATGCGGTGCCAGGAGATGGCTGATCAGCGTCTGCAGATAGCCCTTCAGCCAGCGTGTGCGCTGCTTGAGCCAGGCCCGCCGCGTCAGCGGCGCCTCCTCCAGCGTATGGGACGGCAAGTCCGCCATGCGGCCGCCGCTGCGCATCAGTCGGAAGCCGATATCGGCATCTTCGGTGACGTTCCACGGATCCCAGCCGCCGATCCGGCGCAGCGCCTCCGTGCGGAAATGGTTGGAGGTGCCGCCGAGCATGATCGGCAGGCCGCAGCGCAGCAGGCCCGGGTTCAGGACATCGAAGAGCCCGGCATATTCGAGGGCGAAGGAGCCCGCGAGCCAGCCATCCTCGGGGTTGTCGATGACGAGCCGTGCCTGCAGGCAGACCAGCTCCGCCTCCCCGCGCAGGAAGCGCGCCGCGGCGAGGCGCAGCTGCTGCGGATCGGGCACGTCCTCGGCGTCGAAGATCGTGAACAACTCGCCATGCGCTTCCGCCAGCGCGATGTTGAGCGCGCGCGGCTTGGTCTGCGGGGCGCCGCGCGGGACGATCATCACCTGCATGAACGGTGGCAGCTGCCGTGCCGCAAACGCGCGCCGCATGCCCCAGTCGACCTCCTCGACAAGAATGCGGACGTCGAGCTTGGACGGGGGATAGTCGAGGGCCGACAGGGCGGTGACGAGCTGATCGAGCACCGCCTCCTCGCCGAACAGCGGCACGGCGACGGTATAGATCGGCAGCCGGCTGTCATCGACGCGCCAGAGATGGTCGCGCCAGAGATCGCCGGCGGGCTTCTCCATCATCGCGGCCAGACGCAGCACCACGGCCCCAAGGAAGACCGGTCCCACCGCCAGCGCCACGCCGACCAACGTGTTCACCGGCTCCAGCGTAGTCAGGCAGGCGAGCAGTCCGACCAGGAGCAGCAGCACGCCCTTCTGCGGCAGGCTGCTGCCGGTACGCGCGCTGAACCGGGTGAGGCCGGGCTCGTCGAGCCAGGCGGCGCGGCGGGCCAGCACCCGGGCATTGCCGGCGCGCAGCTCGGCGGCAAGCGCCGAGGGCGTCACGATCACCAGATCCTCGCGGTGCTGGAGGTTGCCGGCAACGAAGCGGCGAAGCGGTGCGCCGGCAGGCGGCGCAAGGGCGAAACGGATGGGGCTCCCCGGCCGGTCCCTTACCCGAGCCACGCCCTCGCGCAGGATCGCGGCGACGTCGCCCCCCGGGAGGAGCAGCGGCGCCCCGGCCGAGAAACGCAGGTCGAACTCGGCGGCGAGCGCTCGATAGAACGCCTCTTCGCCGACCAGGCCGGAAGCGAGCACCTGCCGCGCCGGCGCGACGCCGAGCCGGGCGGCGATTGCAGCAGCCTGGCGGAGCTCGTCGGGCGGCACGCCATGGTTTGCGAGGAAAGCGATCTCGATCGGCAGGCCGGGTCCGGCCACGCCGCTCACGCGATCACACGGCCATGCGACCGCGCCCCCCATTGCCGCCCCCCAAGTGCCGGCGGGCAGTTTCACCTTCGCCGACAACCTATGGTTGCCGTTTCAGCTCCGGGAGTCGAGTGGAATTGTAGAAGAGGCGCCGCAATGCCGGTTGAACCGGCCGGCATCGGCCTGTTTCAGCGCCAGGCTCCGGCCAGCCCGCTTTCGTGATGAGCGCATTGCGAGTGGTCGGCGAGCGCCTCGATGATCGCGCAATCGCAGGCACTGACCCCGCCGGAGCAGGTCGCGGCGATCCGCTCCAGCTCCTTCTCGAGCGAGCGCAAACGCGCGATCTTGTGGCGGACATCGCCGAGATGGGCGACCGAGATCGCATGAGCCTCGTCGCAGGGCAGGGTCGGGCTGTCCGAGAGCTTGAGCAGGGTACGGATGCTGTCGACCGAGAAGCCGAGATCGCGCGCATGCTTGATGAAGGCCAGCCGCTCGACATGGCGCTTGCCGTAACGGCGCTGATTGCCCTCGGTCCGCTCCGGCGGCGGCAGCAAGTCGACCTGCTCGTAATAGCGGATGGTCTCGACCTTGACGCCGGTCTGCTCGGCCAGCACGCCGATGGGAACGACGCGCTCCAGATTCTTCCGCTCCGACATGATTTTCCCCTTGAACCTCTAGTCGCTTCAGCTTGTAGGTAAAGGGTCTCTGGACGACTTCAAGCGGAGACAGCTCATGTCCGACACTCACGCCCGCGGTTCCCAAGCGCTTGCCTGGCGGGTCGGCGGCATGGATTGCGCGAGCTGTGCCGCCAAGATCCGCGGCGCCGTCGAGCGGCTGCCCGGGGTCAGCGACGTCAGGCTGTCGGTGATGAGCGAAACGCTCTCCCTCTTGCTCGTCTCCGAACGGACGACGGCGGACGAGGTCGAGCGCCGCGTCGCCAGTCTCGGCTACACGATCGCCCCGGCCAAGGCGGCGGTCCAGGTGGCAGCGGAGGCGCCGGCTTGCGGCTGCGGCCATGATCACGGCCCGGCGGCGCATGACCATGAGGCCGGGGCAGCACATCGCCACGGCCCCGAATGCGATCATGACCACGCCCATGGCCACGACCATTCGCATGGCTCCGGACATGCGCACGGCTCCGGCCACTCGCATGGCGGCGGCCGGGGCAAGGCCGATGCCGGGCACGGCCTGCCGGGGCATGTCCACGAGGCGACGCCCGACGGTATGAGCTGGTACCAGACCGGCAAGGGCCGGCTCGTGCTGTTGACCGGCACGCTGCTGGCCGGCGCCTGGCTGGCGAGCCTGGCCTGGCCGGCCGGCTCGCACTGGCTGTTCATCGCCGCCTGTCTGATCGGCGTCGTGCCGGTGGCGCGGCGCGCCTTCGCCGCCGCTGCGGCCGGCGTGCCCTTCACCATCGAGATGCTGATGACCATCGCCGCCGCCGGCGCCCTCGTCATCGGCGCGGCCGAGGAGGCGGCTCTGGTCGTCTTCCTGTTCGCGGTCGGCGAGGTCTTGGAGGGCGTCGCCGCCGATCGGGCGCGCGCCTCGATCCGGGCGCTCGGCGACCTCGTGCCCAAGACGGCGCTCGTCGAGGAGAATGGCGCGACCCGGCAGGTCGACGCCGCGGCGCTGGCGATCGGCCAGGTCGTGCTGATCCGCCCCGGCGACCGGGTGCCCGCCGATGGCGAGATCGTCTCCGGCATCTCCGGCATCGACGAGAGCCCGGTGACCGGCGAGTCGGTGCCCAAGACCAAGGGCGTCGGCGATGCCGTCTTCGCCGGCTCGGTCAATCGCGAGGCGGCCTTGCGCGCCCGCGTCACCAAGGCAGCGCAGGACAACACCATCGCCCGCATCATCCGGCTGGTCGAGGAGGCGCAGGAGGCGCGCGCGCCGACCGAGCGCTTCATCGACCGCTTTTCGCGCATCTACATGCCGGCGATCGTGGCCCTCGCCCTCGCCGTGGCACTGGTGCCGCCGCTGCTGATGAGCGGCGAATGGTCGGTCTGGATCTACCGCGCGCTGGCGCTGCTGCTGATCGGCTGCCCCTGCGCCCTGGTGATCTCGGTCCCGGCAGCGATTGCCGCCTCGCTCTCGGCCGGCGCCCGGCAGGGCCTGCTGCTGAAGGGCGGCGTCGTCATCGAGGCGGCCGCCAAGACCGGCACCGTTGCCTTCGACAAGACCGGGACGCTGACCGAAGGCACGCCGCGCGTCACCGAGGTCGTCGCGCTGGGCAAGAGCGAGCGTGAGGTGATCGAGCTCGCGGCCGCGGTCGAGACCGGCTCGAGTCACCCGCTGGCAGAGGCGATCATCGCCCGCGCCGAGGCGCATCTCATCCCCGTGCGCCCGGCCGCCGAAGCTACGGCCATCGCCGGCCAGGGCGTCACCGGCAGGCTCGACGGCGTCATGATCTTCGTCGGTGCGCCGCGCCATGCGACGAGCCGCGCCGCCTTCGACGAGACGGCCAGCGCGGCGGTCGAGCGGTTGGAATCCGACGGCAAGACGGTCGCGGCCGTCATCGCCGACGGCGTGCTCGCCGGCTTGATCGCGCTGCGCGACGAGCCGCGCGCGGACGCCGCCGCGGCCGTTGCCGAGCTGAAGGCGCTCGGCGTGCGCTCAGTCATGCTGACCGGCGACAATGCCCGCACCGGCGCGGCCATCGCCGGTTCGCTCGGCATGGACCACAAGGCCGAGCTGATGCCGGACGGCAAGGTCGCGGCGATCCGGGAGCTTGCGGCGCAGGCGCCGGTGATGATGGTCGGCGACGGCATCAACGACGCCCCGGCGCTCGCCGCGGCCAGTATCGGCGTCGCAATGGGTTCGGGCACCGATGTCGCGCTGGAGACGGCCGATGGCGCCGTGCTGAAGAGCCGCGTTCGCGACATCGCGGCGATGATCCGGCTGGCGCGCGCCACCATGGCCAATATCCGCGTCAACATCGCGCTCGCGCTCGGCCTGAAGGCGGTGTTCCTGGTCACCAGCGTGCTCGGCTACACCGGGCTCTGGGTCGCGATCCTGGCCGATACCGGCGCGACCGTGCTGGTGACCGCGAATGCGCTCAGATTGCTGCGCTTCGACGCCGGCAAGGTCAGCTGAGGAGACGGCTGCGATGAGCGGCATGGAGATCGCCAGCTATCTGATGGTCGTGGTCTATGTGATCAGCTTCCTGGCGATGAGCGCGATCCTGGCGAAGGAGGCCGGCCGGCCGGTCTGGCTGTTCGGCAAGGGCGGCGAGCCGCAGGCCCTGCCGGCGCTGCTGTTCAAGCTCGCCTTTGCGGGGGCGGTGTTCTGGCCGCTGCTGCTGGCGGCTTTCGGCAACCCGGTGGCGAAGGACCCGCTCTCGGCCGCGCTCGACGGTCCCTGGTTCGACGTGCTCGGCCATCTCTTGGTCGTCGTCGGCGCCTGCCTCGCCATTCTCGCCCAGCGCCATATGGGCGTCTCCTGGCGGATCGGCGCCGCCGCGGGCGAGCTCGGCCCGATCGTCGACAGCGGCCCGTTCGCGATCTCGCGCAATCCGGTCTTCCTCGGCCAGGCCGTGCTCTTCATCGGCCTGCTGGTGGTGCTGCCGAGCCTCGTCCAGGCCGGGCTGACGCTGGCGCTCGTCGTCGCCATCCGCCTGCAGGTCGCGATCGAGGAGCGTGTGCTCGCGACTTCGCTCGGCCAGCCCTATCTCGACTATCGTGCCCGCGTGCGCCGCTGGCTCGGCGTGACCAGGCAGCTCCCGGCATGACGCTCCTGCGCAATGCCGCCGGTGTGCTTGCCGTGAGCGCGCTCGCCGCCGGCCTCGACCAGGCCAGCAAATGGCTGATGCTGGCGGTGGTCATGGATCCGCCGCGGGTGATCGAACTCACACCCTTCCTGAACCTGCGGCTCGGCTTCAACACCGGCATCAGCTTCGGCATGTTCCGCGACACGCTGGAAAGCTGGCCGGAACTGCTGGCGCTGTTCAAGGGCGCGGTCGGCCTCGGCCTCCTCGTCTGGGCGGTGCTGTCGCGGCACCGCCTCGAGCGCCTCGGCCTGGCGCTGATCGCCGGCGGCGCCTTCGGCAATGGGCTCGACCGTTGGCGCCAGGGCGCGGTGACCGATTTCCTCGACCTGCATTGGGGCGCCTGGCACTGGCCGACCTTCAACGGCGCCGACATCGCGATCACGCTCGGCGTCGCGCTGATGCTCCTCGCCAGCCTGCCGGTCGCGAACCGCGTCGCGGCGTCCGCTGCGGCCGCGCGAAAGACCGAGCCGGAGGCTTTGCGATGATCGGCAATTGCCTGGACCGGCTCGCCCGGGCCTGCGCTCCAGCGAGGGCCGCGTCCTGCCGATCTAGAGCCTCGGCATCGCGCGGCGGCGCACGGCCTATTTGCCGGCCTTGGCCAGCAGCGGCGCCAGGATCGCGTCGAACTGCTCGAGCGAGAGTGCGCCGACCTCTTTCTTGCCGTTGACGAAGAAGGTCGGGGTCGATTCGACGCCGAAGCCCTTGGCCCGGTCGGCGATCTGCCTGATCCCCTGATAGAGGTCCTCGCGCTTCAGGCAGGCATCGACGCCGTCCTTGCCCATGCCGGCCTGGCGCATTGCCTGGGTCAGCCCGTCGAGCGGCTTGTCGGAATGGGCCCAGCCTTCCTGCGTGCGGTAGAACATGTCGACGACCGCATACCATTTCTCCTCGCCGGCGCAGCGCGCGAGCATGAAGCCGGCCATCGCCAGCGGATCGAGCGGGAATTCGCGGATGATGAAGCGCACCTTGCCGGTGTCGACATATTTCGTCTTGAACTCCGGCCAGGTCTTCATGTGGAAATTCATGCAGTGATGGCAGGTCAGCGAGGCGTATTCGATCACCGTCACGGGCGCGTCGGCCGCGCCGAAGACCTTCTCCGGCAGCGGGCCGGGATCGAGGAGTTTCGGAGCCGACGCTCCTTGGGCCGCGGCTTTGCCTGCCGCGGTGGCGGCGAGCCCGGCGGCGATGGACTGGACGATGAGACGGCGGTCGAGCATGGCGTGATTCCCCTTCATCCTCCGCTTCTGCGACCTCAAGCGACTTCAGGTTCAAGAGGGCCGATGCGCTGCCCGGTGCTCAGTGCTTCACGAAATTGTCAGTTGAACCTCGACTGGCCTGAGCTTGCAGGGTCGCGGGCGATCTCGTTCACCAGCCGTTAGTCACGCGCCCTGACAATCCCGCAATGTCGATCAGCAGCCTCGTCCAGAACCTTCGCCGCCTCGCGCTGCTCCTTGCCGGTGCCGTGGCGCTGTCCTCCTGCGTCGGAATGGAGGGGGACGACCGGCATCTGCAGCCCTTGCCGGTCGCCCTCGTCTCGCAGATGTCGGCCAAGGGCATGGCTCCGGGCGATCCGATCCTGATCCGCATCTTCAAGAAGGAGAGCGAGCTCGAGATCTGGAAGCGCGACCGTTCGGGCCGTTATGCGCTGCTGAAGACTTATCCGATGTGCCGCTGGTCGGGCCAGCTCGGGCCGAAGCGGCGGGAGGGCGACCGCCAGGCGCCGGAGGGCTTCTATACGGTCACCGCCGAGCTGATGAACCCGAAATCGCAGTTCTATCTCTCCTTCAATCTCGGCTATCCCAACGCGCTCGAGCAGGCGCAGGGCTTCACCGGCTCGGCGCTGATGGTGCATGGCGCCTGCACCTCGGCCGGCTGCTATGCGATGACCGATGACGGCGTCACCGAGATCTACGGCCTCGCGCGCGAGGCCTTCGCCGGCGGCCAGCGCAACTTCCAGGTCCAGGCACTGCCCTTCAGGATGACGCCGGAGAACATGGCCGCGCATCGCGCCAATCCGAACATCGCCTTCTGGCGCAATCTCAAGGAAGGCTACGACCATTTCGAGGCCACGCGCCGGCCGCCGAGGCTCGCCTATTGCGAGCGTCGCTATGTCTTCGACCCGGCCGAGGGGGCCGGCCCCTTCGTTCCGGGCGAGGCCTGCCCGATCTATGAGGTCGAACAGGAGAGCCGCGATCTCGTCGCGCAGAAGCGCGGGCGCGACGAGGAACGTACCGCCGGGCTGATCGCCTCCGGCACGCCGGCGATGAGCTATGCGCTGCGCGACGGCGGCATGCATGAGAGCTTCCGGGCGCTGCTCAGGAAGATGGGGCCGGAGCGGATGCAGGCCATGGTCGCCGGCAAGGTCGAGATCAGCAATCCGGACGCTGCCCTCGCCGACCCCTTCGTCGCCGATGCCGGCGAGCGGGCCCAGTTCACCGGCTCCCTGCCGGCGCAGTGACGCCGCAACCGCCAATGGCGGATCGGGGCGGTCATCGCTCCGGGTGCGACGCTAGGTCGGTTTGATTTCGCCTCGGTACTTGCCGAGAAGCGGGCGACGGCCTCGCGCCGGTGTTCAGGATAGCCCGATGCCGATCCTCCGCTGGATACGTTACACCGCCTGGACGGCGCTGGCCGTCATCGCCTTCGTCGTCGCCGCGATCGTGCTTGGCTGGTGGCGGGTCGACGGGCCGGGCGCGCCGTCCCGGCCGACGCCGACCGCCAGCGCGCCGATCGATGTCGGTGGCCCGTTCAGCCTGGTCGACCATACCGGGCGCAAGGTCACCGAGGCGGACTATCGCGGCCGGCCGATGCTGGTTTTCTTCGGCTTCACCCATTGCCCGGAGGTCTGCCCCACGACCCTGCTGGAGATCACCAATCAGCTGAAGGCGCTCGGCTCCGAGGCGGACCGGCTGCAGGTGCTCTTCATCACCGTCGATCCGGAGCGCGATACGCCGGCGCAGCTCGCGCTCTATCTCCAGTCCTTCGATCCGCGCATCGTCGGCCTGTCCGGCTCGGTCGAACAGGTCGAGGCGGCGGTCAAGGCCTACAAGGCCTATGCGAAGAAGATCCCGGCCGAAGGCGGCTACACCATGGACCACACCGCCTCGGTCTATGTGATGGATGCCCAAGGGCGCTACCGCACCCTGATCGACTATCACGAGGACGAGCAGGCGGCGCTCGCCAAGATCCGGCTGGTCCTGAAATAGCGCCATTGCCGGTTTTGTGCGCCCGCGCCTGACGGAGTAGACTTGGCGGCATGCCTTCGCTCAGCCTGCGCATCGATGTCGATCCCGAGACCCGTGTCGGTCCCGGCAAGATCGAGCTTCTCGAGAAGATCGCGGCTTTCGGCTCGATCTCCGCGGCGGGGCGCGAAATGGGCATGTCCTATCGGCGGGCCTGGGATCTCGTCGAGGAGCTCAACCGGGCCTTCGGCAAGGCCGTGGTCGAGCGTCAGGTCGGCGGCAAGAGCGGCGGCGGCGCTCATCTGACCGAGCTCGGCCTGGCCCTGGTCTCGCATTATCGCGCCATCGAGCAGGCGGCGGCGCAGGCGGCCCGTCCCCATCTTGCCGCTCTCCAGGCCGAGGTCGACAAGCCGGTCGACCCTTCAGCCGGCGAGGCCGGGCTCGCGCCGGAGCGCTCGGCGCGGGCGGGCTCGGCACGGTAGGCCGCTGATGGGCAAGACGGCGGCTGAGCCGATCCAAAGGAGAGGTGCTGCGATGACGAGCGAAGCCGAGTCCGAGCTCCTGTTCTCCTATGGCACCTTGCAGCAGGACGACGTCCAGCGCGCCTCCTTCGGCCGGCTGCTGGCCGGGCAGCTCGACCGGATGCCGGGCTATAGCCTGTCGATGCTGGCGATCGGCGATCCCGAGGTGGTGAGGACAAGCGGCAAGACCCATCACCCGATCGTGCGTCCGAGCAGCGCTCCCGGCGATGCGGTCGACGGCATGGTCTTTTCGATCACCGCGCGTGAACTCGCCGCCGCCGATGCCTACGAGGTCTCGGACTATAAGCGCGTGCTGGTCAGGCTGGCCTCGGGTAGGGATGCCTGGGTCTATGTCGCCGCCTGACCCGTCGCCCGCCCGGCGCTGCCGCGCGCGAAATCGGCCGCCATCGCGCCGGCGATCCGGCCGCTGAAGCAGGACGGGCCGACCATCATGCCCTCCAGCGGCTTGAGCCCGGCGATATGGCCGCCGGCCATGCCGGCGGTCTCGCCGGCGGCATAAAGTCCGGGCAGGCAGCTGCCGTCGCCGGTCAGCGCGCGGCATGTCCTGTCGGTCTGGACCCCGCCCATCGCCTTGCGGCCGATCGGAAAGAACTGCACGGCATGGAAGGGCGGCACCCGCAAGGCTTGCAGCCCGGCAAGCGGCCGGCCGGTCGCCGGGTCGCGGCTCTGGCCCGAGGCGAGCAAGGTGTGCCAGGCGGCGATGGTCGCGGCCGCCCCTTCGGGCGCAATGCCGGCACGCTGCCAGAGCTCCTCCAGCGACGGCGCCTGCCAGGCATGGGCCGAATGCACGAGATGGCGGCGAGCCGCCTCATTGCCGGTTTCGGAACCCGGCGGGACGTGATGGTCGTCGACCGTCACCGCCGCCAGCATGGCATCGTCGAAGATCGCCCAGCCGGTCGCCTGTGGCTGTTCGAGCAGTCGCGGCACCGCGACATTGCCGCTCGTCGCCTGGCTCTCGTCATGGAAGCGGCCGCCATCGCGGTTGAGCCAGAGCCAGCCGGTCGCCCCGCGCAGGACGACGCCGCGCTCGCCGCTCGGGTCGCGATAATCCGGCACGCCGGTGGCGTAGCAATAGAGATCGCCGAGATGGCCGAAGCGCACGCCGTGCCGGCCCAGGATCGCGATCGCCTCGCCCTGCGCGCCGGGGCCGCCGCCGGCGAGCACGCGCGGCGCCCGGTCGAGCCAGCGCGCATGGCGGCGGATCATCGTGGCGTTGGCGGCAAAGCCGCCGATCGCGACGATGACGGCGGGTGCGAGGAACTCCTCGCTGCCACCCGCGGCATTGCGGCAGATGATGCCGCGAACCGTCCCGTCGGTGACGATCAGCTCGGTCATCCTGAGGCCAAAGCGCCAGGCCTGGTCGAGGCCGAGGCTGGCGCCATGCCGCCAGAGGCCGGCCATCAGCCCGGCGCCGCCATCCAGCGGGCGGTGGAAGCGCGGCACGCTGTCGCCTTCGAAATGCCTGAGGTCCGGAAAGGCGATGCCGAGCCCGGCGAGCCATTCGAAGACCTCGGCATTGGCGCGCTCGAAATAGGCCCTAGCCCAGTCGCGGTCGAAATCATGACCGCCGGCCGCAAGATCGCGGAAGGCAAGCTCGGGCGAATCCGCGACGCCTCGCTCCTTCTGCATCGTGGTTCCCGGCACGCAGGCGCCGCCGCCGGCCAGCCTCGCCGTGCCGCCGAAGCCGTCGGCGGCGTCGATGCCGATGACACGCGCCCCTTGCGTCGCAGCCTCGATCGCGGCCGAGGCGCCGGCGATCCCGGCCCCGACGATGATGACGTCCGCGCTGTTGCCTGCTGTCATGGCTGCCTCTCCCCCGCGAGCGGCGTGGCGATTAGGTCGGCGCTGATCTCGTCGAGCTTCCGGCAGCCGGTCAGCGCCATCGTCCGGTCGAGCTCGGAGCGCAGCAATTCGAGCGCGTGCAAGGCGCCGGCCTCGCCGCCGGCCGCGACGCCATAGAGCGGCGCACGCCCGACCAGCACGCCGCTCGCGCCGAGCGCCAGTGCCTTGAGGATGTCGCTGCCGCGCCGGACGCCGCTGTCGAGCAGCACGGTGGCCCGCCCGCCGACCGCCGCGACGACAGCCGGCAGCAGGTCGATCGGGCTCGCGGCGCTGTCGAGATTGCGCCCGCCATGATTGGAGACGACGACGCCGTCGCAGCCGAGCGCGACGGCGCGCTCGGCTTCCTCCGGGCGCAATATGCCCTTGATCACCAGCGCCCGCGGCCAGGCCTGCCGCAATCGCGCGATATCGTCCCAGGTCACCGACTGGCTGAGGCCCGTCCGCCGCGCCATCTCGGCCTGTGCCGCGGCGCCCGGTCCGGGTAGCGGCATGTTGACGACCCGCGGCAGGCCGCCGCTGGCGAGATAGCGCAGCGCCACGCCGAGCAGCCAGCGCGGATGCAGCATCGCCTCCGCCATGGCGCCCAGCGAAGGCCCCCAGGGCGGCATGAAGCGGTCGCGCTGCAGATATTCGCGCTGGCCCAGCACCGGCGTGTCGACGGTGACGACCAGGGCCTGGAATTCCAGCTCCCGGGCCCGTGCCACGATCGCGTCGGTCAGCGAGCGGTCGTTCCAGAGATAGAGCTGCTGCCAGATTGCCGCCCCGCTCTCGGCGATCTCGGCCATCTCGGTGGTCGAATAGGTCGAGAGGGTGAAGGGCACGCGGGCCGCCGCCGCCGCACGCGCCAGCGCCGCCTCGCCCTTGTACCAGAACAGCCCGGCCGGCCCCGCCGGGGCGATGGCGAGGGGCATGGCGTGCCGGTGGCCGAAGAGCAGCGCCTCGGTCGAGCGCTCCGCGACGTCGACCAGCGTCCGCGGCAGCAGGCGCAGGCTACGGAAGCCCTCGCGGTTGCGGTCGCGGGCAAGGTCGTCCTCGGTCGCCCGGTCGATGAAGGAAAACAGCCCATGCGGCAGGCGCAGCTTTGCCGCCTGCCTGAGATCCTCGATGTTGAAGCAACGGTCGAGGCGCATGGCTCACAGCTTGGACATCGAGGTTTCCTGGGCGGTGATGAATTCGAGCAGGACCGGCTGACCCTCCTTGGTCTTGGCGATGCCGCGCGCGATCGCGGCGGCGATCTCCTGCGGCGCGGTGATCCGCTCGGCATAGGCGCCGAAGGCACGCGCCATGTCGCAGTAATTGCCGGTGATCCTGTGCGCATCATAGAGCTTGATGGCGCTCGGCATGTTCTTCAGCTCGGTGGCCATGCCGCCATTGTTGAACAGGATGGTCAGGATCGGGATGCGCTCGCGCGCCGCGGTCTCGATATCCATGCCGGTGAAGCCGATCGCCGCATCGCCCCAGACATTGATGCAGAGATGGTCGGGGCAGGCGAGCTTGGCCCCCATCGCGATGCCGAGCCCGTAGCCGAGCTGGGTGGTCTTGCCCCAGCCGATGAAGCTCAGCGGCTCGCGCGAGATCCAGAACGGCGTCAGCTGGTCGCGCGGCCGGCCGGCATCGTTGGTGATGATGGTGCGCTCGTCCTTCGTCGCCTGCATCAGCTCCCAGATGATGCGATAGGGCGAGAGCGGGGCCTCGTCCGAGGTCAGCTTCGGCATCCATTCGGCGAGCCAGGCCTCGCGCGCCTGCTTGATGCGGCCGGCGATCTCGGCCCCCTTCGCTGAGCTGAAGCCGCGTGCCCGCAATTCCGCGATCAGCGCCCGCAGGGCGAGCTTGGCATCGCCGATCACCCCGACTTCGGCGGTAACATCCTTGTTGAGATGGGCCGGATCGAGCGTCAGGTGCACGATGCGCTTGCCGGTCGGGACCGGCACCGCGAACAGCGTCTCGGTGAAGCTGCAGCCGATGCCGATGATGACGTCGGCGGCGTCGAGGAAGGTCTTGACCGGGATCGGATAGGTCAGGCCGCCGGAGCCGAGCGAGAGCGGGTGGTCTTCCGGAAAGCTGCTCTTGCCCGGCAGGGTGGTCGCGACCGGGGCGGCGATCAGCTCGGCGAGCTCCTTCAGCTCCTCCCAGGCCTGCGCGTAATGGACGCCCTGGCCGGCATGGATGACGGGATTGGCGGCAGAGACGATGAGGTCGGCCGCCTTGGCGACATCCGCGGGATCGGGCCCGTAGCGGCTGACCGAGACCGGCGTGTAGTTCTCCGGCTCCGGCAGCTCGGCGGCCCAGAGATCGTTCGGCACCTCGACGATCACCGGCCCGCCGCGGCCGTTGCGGACCTGGCTGAAGGCGCGGCGCATGATGTTGGTGACCTCGGCCGGGATGCCCAGCGCCTCGGCCGACTTGCTGATGTCGCGCATGCTGACCGCCGAGCTGAAGTTCGGCTTGATGCCGGCGACGCGCTGCGGATAGCCCTGCGGGATGACGAGGACGGGAACGGAGTCGGCATAGGCCTGCGCCACGCTGCCATAGGAGTTCTCGGCGCCCGGCCCGTGCTGCATCGCGAAGACGCCGATCTTCCGGCCCGAGCTCAGCCGCGAATAGGCATCGGCCATATGCAGCCCGGTGCGTTCCTGCCGCACCACGATCGGCCGGATGCCGAGCAGCGCGGCCTCGTCGATCACCTTGTTCGACGGGTAGCAGAACAAGAGCTCGACGCCCTCCTTCTTCAGGATCGAAGCCATGGCCTGGGCAACGTTCATCGAGGAGATCTCCGAAGTCGGGGCAGGGATGCGGCAGGCGCCAGGCATGCTGGCGGAGCGCGGGAAAGCGTGCAGATACCGGCCGGCCGAAACCGGGCCTCATGTCTGTATTGCATATAAATACTATTTATTATGTGAAACCGGATCGGCGCGCTTGTCAACGGCCGCGATCGCTGTCGCGCTGCAGGCCGCCTGCCTGGCGCCGTGAGGCGAGCGAGCGCCGCGCCCCCTGGCCGGGAGGCGGCGTTCATTCTACAAGTGATTGAAAGATATGGAGTATAAGGCCCTAGGCCGGGATGGAGCGCGAGGCTTCCATGACCAGAGGCGCCAGTTTGCGTTCGGCTTCCTCGAGGGAGAGGCGGGCGCTCGACAAGGCCAGCGTCACCGCGGCGACCGGCGCGCCGCGGGCATCGCGGACCGCGGCGCCGAGCGAGATGTCACTGTAATACTCGCCATTTGTGACCGAGTAGCCCGTATCGGCGGTCCGCTTCAGCTTCTCCAGCAGCTCCGGAAGCCGGTAGGTGGTGCTGGGCGTGAACGGCCTGAGATCGGAGCGCTCGAGAATGTCGCGCGCCACGGCAGGGTCGAGATAGGCCAGCATCGCGATGCCGGCCGCAGTGCAGAAGGCCGGCAGGCGGGTGCCGATCACCACGTTCTCGTTGAAGACGTGACGGCTGACGATCCGCTGGACGAAGACCACTTCGGTATCGTCGAGGATGCCGAGGTTCACGGTTTCGTCGGTCAGCGTATTCAGATGAGTCAGATAGGTCGATGCGCCGCGCACGATCTGATTCGAGCGCAGGTAATTGTGCCCGATATCCAGCGTCTTGACCGTAAGTTGCAGGGCTTTGGTGATCGGGTCCTTGCGGAGATAGCCGAGCTCGATCAGCGTGAAGACGAAGCGCTGCGCCTCGCTCTTGTCGATCTCGAGATGGTTGGCAAGTTGCGTCAGGCCCATCGAGGGCCGCACCGGGCTGAAGGCGTCGAGCACGCGAAACGCTTTCTCGACCGAGCGGACATGCAGCGGCGACGGCCTGGCCGGGCCGGCATCCGCTTCTTCTTCCGCCTCGGGGCGCGTTCGACGTGCCATGCCCACCTCCGCTTCCCCCGTAGATTTCCGGTTGACAGAAGGCAATGCCGGTCTCACCATTAATACCAAGTATTGCATAACAATACGTAATACGCAAGCGGCGCTGCGGAACGGCTCGGGAGGGCGGTGCCGCGGCTGCGGAGCGAGCAAAGGAGACTGGCGAAGGGCCCCAAAGCCCCCGGACGGGAGCGCGTGCAACCGTCTTCTTCGCTGCCATGCCTGGCCGGAATCCGGCGGGCCGCAGCCTGGCTACCTTGACCAATCAGCAGAAGGGGAACGAAACCATGAGTTCGAAAGACCTGCTTCACCTCTCGCGTCGCCGCATCCTGCTGGCCGGCGGCGTGATGGCCTCCGGCCTCGCCGCCCCGGCGGTCTGGACTTCCGCCAATGCCCAGTCTCGCCGGATCGTCGTGCGCGATCCCGGCGGGCCGTTCTCCAATGCCTTCAAGGTCGCCTTCTTCGAGCCCTTCAAGAAGGAGACCGGCGTCGAGGTCGTCGGCGTCAGCTCGGCCAACGAGCCGGTCAGCCAGATCAAGGGCATCGTCCAGTCCGGCGCCAAGACCTGGGACATCGCCGGCGGGATCAGCATGGCGACGGTGCATCAGCTGAAGACGGATGGCGACTATATCGAGCCGCACCGGCTCGACGACGACCCGGTGATCAAGGAGATCCCGGCCGAGTTCCGCAACGAGCTGGCTATCGGCGTCGAGGTCTACACCACGGCGCTCGGCTACCGCACCGACAAGTACAAGGACAAGGCGCCGAAGACCTGGGCCGATTTCTTCAACGTCGCCGAGTTCCCGGGGCGGCGCGCCATGCGCAAGAACCCGGCGGACACGCTCGAGATCGCGCTGTTCGCCGATGGCGTCACCAAGGACCAGATGTATCCGCTCGACATCGAGCGCGCCTTCAGGAAGCTCGCCACGATCAAGCCGCATGTCAGCGCCTGGTGGACCTCGGGCGCGCAGGCGACGCAGATGCTGGCCACCGGCGAGGTCGACATGATCCCGACCTGGTCGTCGCGCTCGGCGGCCGCCGCCGAGCAGGGCGCCCCGATCGCGATCTCCTACGACAACAACATCTGGGGCACCGACGTCTGGGCGATCCTCAAGGGCGGCGCCAATGTCGAGATCTGCCGCGAATTCATCCGCTTCGCCTCGGATGCGAAGCGCCAGGCGGCGCTCGCGCCCTTCATCGTCAACGGGCCGACCAATCCCAATGCCTACAAGCATATCGACGAGGCGCGGGCCAAGCTTCTGACGACCAATCCCGCCTATCGCGGCAACAGCCTGCAGATCAACGATGCCTTCTGGGCGGCCAATCGCGACAAGGTCGCGGAGCGCTTCAACGCCTGGCTGCTGACCTGAGCAGGCAGGGCGCGGCCGGGTTCCCGGTCGCGCCCGCCCGCCCGCTCGCCAGCCTATCCGACGACAGCCGTGGCGCATGCCGGACAGCGATACGCCGCCGCGCAGACGCGATCCGCGTCCAACCGATCCAGGGGCGATGACGAAAGACAAGAGCATGTCGGCCGGCGCGATGCCGGTGCAGGAGAAGCTGATCGTCGAGGGCCTGACCAAGCGCTATGGCGACTTCACGGCGCTGCACCCGACCGATCTGACGGTGCGCGCCGGCGAGTTCATGACGCTGCTCGGCCCGTCCGGCTCCGGCAAGACCACGCTCTTGATGATGGTCGCCGGCCTGCTGCAGCCCGATGAGGGCCGGCTCGCCATCGACGGCCGCAACGCCACCTATGCCCCGCCCTGGGAGCGCGGCATCGGCATGGTTTTTCAGAACTACGCCCTGTTTCCGCATCTCAGCGTCTTCGAGAACATCGCCTTCCCGCTGCGCATGCGCCGCACCGGCGAGGCAGAGATCAGGGCGGCGGTCGGCCGGGCGCTCGACGTCGTGCGCCTTCCCCATGTCGCCGACCGGTTGCCGCGGGCCCTCTCCGGCGGCCAGCAGCAGCGCATCGCCCTGGCGCGCTGCCTGGTCTTCGAGCCCAGCCTGATCCTGATGGACGAGCCGCTCGGCGCGCTCGACAAGAAGCTGCGCGACCAGCTCCAGCTCGAGATCAAGCACCTGCATCGCCAGATCGGCACGACCATCCTCTATGTCACCCACGACCAGCAGGAGGCGCTGACCATGTCGGACCGCGTCTGCCTGATGAATGGCGGGCGCATCGAGCAGCTGGGGGCGCCGCAGGAGCTGTATTTCAGGCCGCGCAGCCATTTCGCCGCCGATTTCCTCGGCGAATCCAATTTCATCGAGGCGACCGTCTCCCGTCGCTCCGGGGAGGCGCTCGAACTGGCCTGCGCCGGCCAGGAGCGCCACATCCGCGCCCAGGCCGGGGCGGGCGAGGTCGCCGGTGCCAAGGTCAGGCTGATGGTCCGGCCGGAGAGCCTGTCGGTGACCTCGCAGGCCCCGGCGACCGGCAATGCCCTGTCGGGCACGCTGCTGGAGACGCTTTTCGTCGGCGGCACGACCCGCCAATACATCGCGCTGGATGGGCTCGGCACCGTCTTCTGCCTGGAATTGACGGCGCCGGCGGGACGCCAGCTCAAGCCCGGCGAGAAGGTCTTCGTCGGCTGGGCCGAGGAGCGCGGCGTCGTGCTCGCGGCGGATGCCGGGGCGCAGCCATGAGCCGGGCGGCGGCGGCGCGCGACTGGAGCCGGCCCGGCCTTTTGTCCGGCGCCGCCGGCCGCTGGCTCAAGGCCCTGCCGGTGCTGCTCTTCCTGACGGCGCTGATGTTCGTGCCGGTCGGGCAATTGCTGTCGCTGAGCTTCCAGGCGAAGGATGGCAGCTTCAGCTGGGTCCATTACGCCCGCCTGTTCACCGCCGACGTCTATGTCAACGTCATGCTGGTGACGCTGAAGATCGCGGCCTGGACGACGCTCGCGACGGTGCTGGCCAGCTACCCGGTCGCCTATCTGGTCGCGACCCGCTCGCGGCGCACCAAGTCGAGCGTGATGTTCTGGGTGCTGCTGGCCTTCTGGACCAGCTTCCTGGTGCGGACCTTCGGCTGGCTCGTGCTGCTCGGCCGGCAGGGCATGATCAACCAGTTCCTGCAGGCGCTCGGCCTGATCGATGTGCCGGCGAACCTGCTCTACACCTTGCCGAGCGTCATCGTCGGCATGAGCCATGCGATGATCCCGCTCTGCATCCTGACGATGGTCTCGGTGATGGAGACGATCGACCCGAACAGCGTCAAGGCCGGGCTGACGCTCGGCGCGCGGCCGGGCAGCGCCTTCTGGCGGATCTATTTCCCGCTTTCCCTGCCCGGCGTCGCCGCCGGCGGGCTCCTGGTCTTCATCACCTCGCTCGGCTTCTTCATCACTCCCGCCTTTCTCGGCGGCCGCTTCGAGACGATGATCACCCAGGTCATCATCGAGCAGATCCAGGAGATGCTGAACTGGTCCTTTGCCGGCGCCCTGTCGATGCTGCTGCTCGCCGTCGCGCTGGTCATCTTCTATGTCTACGACCGTTTGCTCGGCCTCTCCTCCCTGGCTGGTGGCGGGACCGCGCCGGTGCGCGGCGGCGCCGGGCTCCCGGGCTGGCCGGCGCGCCTCGGCCTGAGGATTTGCGCCGGCCTCGGCCATGCCACCGATGCGCTGCTGTTTCCTTCCTGGCGCGCCCGCGCTGCCGGCGAGCGGCCGCGCTCCGCCTACGGGCCGGCCGTGCAGTGGACTATCGTGGTCGCGATCGTGCTCTTCCTCTGCCTGCCGGCCTTCGTCATGGTCCCGGTCTCGTTCACCGGCGGCGGCACCATCGACTGGCCGCCGCGCGGCTTCGACCTGAAATGGTACCAGGCGCTGTTCGAATCGCCGCTCTGGGCCCAGGCGGCGCTGCGTTCGCTGATCGTCGCGCTCGGCACGGCGACGCTGGCCATGCTGCTCGGAACGCCGGTCGCCTTCCTGCTCGCCCGCGAGAACATGCGCGGCAAGACGGCGCTGCTGGCGCTGATCCTCTCGCCCTTGATCATCCCGCGCATGATCATCGCGGTCGCGCTGTTCTACGCCTATGCCAAGCTCGGCCTGGTCGGCACCTATACCGGGCTCATTCTCGGCCATACGGTGCTCGCCATCCCCTATGTCGTGATCACCGTGATGGCGGTGCTGAAGAACTATGACCCGCGCTACGATCAGGCCGCCTGGAATCTCGGGGCGCCGCGGCTGGCGACGCTGCGGCGCGTCACCCTGCCGCTGATCCGCACCGGATTGATCTCGGCCTTCCTGTTCGCGCTGATCACCTCCTTCGACGAATTGACGTTGGCGCTGTTCGTCACCGGCGGGCTGACGACGACGCTGCCGAAGCAGATGTGGGACGATGCGCTATTGAGCGTGACGCCGACGCTGGCGGCGGCCTCGACCCTGCTCCTGCTGCTGGTGACGCTGCTGATCGGCTTCGTCGGCTGGCTGGAGAAGCGCTCGGCGCGCTGAGCGGGCCGAGCTTAGAGCGCACTACTTTGACTCGGAACCACGACCGTCATCCTGGACAAGCCGCGAAGCGGCACAGCTCCGGGATCCATCGTCGGGCGCCGGAGCCTTATGATGGATCCCGGGTCGAGCTACGCTCGCCCAGGATGACGCCGTGATTCTGCGAAGATGGCGCAGTCTAGAGCCGCTTCACATCGTGTAGTTCAGCCCCAGCCTGCCGCCATCCGGATAGATCGTCTGGCCGGTGATGTAGGAGGCGTCGTCGCTCGCCAGGAAGGCCGCGACGCTCGCGACCTCGGCCGCCTCGCCGCGGCGCCCGAGCGGGGTGCGCGACATGACGCGGCGCTCGGCTGCGGGATCGGTGATGACCGCCGAGGCGATCGCCGTGTCGATGGTGCCCGGGCCGATGCCGTTGACGCGGATGCCGTGCGGGGCGAGCCCGATCGAGAGCACCTTGGTCAGCTGGTTCAGCCCGCCCTTCGACACCGCGTAGGGGATCTGGTTCGGGATCGCCAGGATGGCGTTGACCGAGGACATGTTGATGATGCAGCCGCTCTTGCGCGGGATCATCAGCCGCGCCGCCGCCTGCGACAGCAGGAAGGCCGATTTCAGATTGATGGAAAGGACGCGGTCGAAATCCTCCTCCGTGAGGTCGAGCAGGTCAGCCCCATGGATGACGCCGGCATTGTTCACGACGATGTCGATCGAAGGAAACTGCTTTGCTGCCGCATCGACCAGCGCGACGAGGTCGGCCTTCTTTGCGACATCGGTCCGCTGCCAGGGGCAGTCGAGCTCCTTCGCGACGGCCTGCAGCCCGGCCTCGTTGATATCGGCGAGCATCACCGAGGCGCCCTCGGCGATGAAGCGCTCGGCGATCGCCCGGCCGATTCCGCCGGCGCCGCCGGTGATGATCGCGGATCTTCCCTTCAGTCGCATCTCAGTCTCCTTGCTGTCGCATCGCGGCCTCATGGCCGCGTCGTCCGTTCGTGCCGCCGCCGCGGCCGGCGCGTGGTCTGCGGGTTTGGCCGGGCAGGCCGGATCGAGTTCAGGGCAGTGCCATCAGCCGGTCGCGCAGCGCCAGCATCTTCGTGCAGACCGTCTCCAGATCGGCGATATGGAAGCCCTCCGCCAGCTCCGCGTCATGGGCTGCGAGGCCCTCGCGCAGGCGCCCGGTATAGACGACCTTGCCGTCCGCCTCGACTGTCAGCCCGTTGCGTTCCTCGAAGGCCCGGTTCCAGGCGATGGCCTCGTCCGCCGAGACGCCTGCCGGCAGGTCGAGAGTCACCTTGCCGGCCGAGAGCGCGACGGGATAGCCGCCGGGCAATCCGTTCGGGCCGGGCACATGGCCCCGCCAGTCGCCGCCGGACGCCATGGCGAGCATCATCGGCACGCCGCTCGCGCCGGAGATCTCGATCGCCGGTTCCGGCGTGAGCTGGACATCGGCGAAGCGGGCGAAGACATCCTCGACCTCGGCGCCGTCGACCCAGACGCGCGGCGTCGGGCCTCCTCGTTCGGCCGGTGGTCGGCGCCAGGCCGCGATGGTCTGGTAATGCGCCAGCGTCTTGACCGCGGCGCCGGGGCGCACGCTCGCCGAGCCCGCGAAGACATTGGAGAGGATGGCGACATTGCCCATGCCGCAGGCGACGGCGTGGCCCTGGGCGGTGATCATGCCGTTGACCACGTCGGGAAAGCCGCAATTGATGAAGGCGGTCGGCCGGCCCGCGCGGGTGATCGCGGCCGCGACCCGCGACGAGATCAGCGCCTGGAACACCGCCGTCGCGCTCAGGCCGCCCTCGGCGACCAGCCGTGTCCAGGCATTGCCGCTCTGGGCGATGACCTGCGAGGTCTGGATCGAGGCGGCCTGCACCACGACGCGCGGCTGCGTCGCCGCAAGCAGGCGAGGGGCTGCATCGGGCTCGAGCAGGTCGATGGCGAAGCTGCCGAAGCGCGCCGACCGCCCGAAGATCGCCGCCCGCGCATTCGCGGCGGTGCGCAGCCAGTCGAGACGGCTGCGATTGCGCCCGGCGATGACGATGTTGACCGGCTGCTGCGCGGTCGCGGCGATGTCGAAGGCGATGCGGGCGGCGAAACCGCCGGTGCCGGAGACCAGAATGTCGCAAGCGGTCATCGGCGGCGCTCCTGTGTCGCGGCCCGGTCCCAGCTGTCATCGGTGCTGGTCGAAAGCCGGTGCTTCATGATGCGCTGGCTCGCCGTCCGCTCGAACTCGTCGACGAAGGCGATGTAGCGCGGGTTCTGGTAGGCGGCGAGGCGCTGGCCGAGCCAGTGCGACAGCTCGGCTGCGTCGAGGGCGGCGCCGGGCTTGCGCTTGACCAGGAGCTTGATCTCCTGCTCGCCGATCTCGGCGGCGACGCCGATCATGGCGCAATCTTCGATGGCCTCATGCTCGGCCGCGACATGTTCGACCTCGAAGGCCGAGACGTTCTCGCCGCGGCAGCGCACGCTGTCGGTCATCCGGCCGTGGAAGCGCAGATTGCCGGCCTCGTCGAAGGAGCCGAGGTCGCCGGTATGGAGCGCCCCGCCGCGCAACGCCTTGCCGGTGGCTTCGGGATTGTCGAGATAGCCCGGAAAGAGCGCGCCCGGCTTGCTGGTGCGCACCACGATCTCGCCGCGCTCGCCCGGCGCGACCGGCCTGCCGGCGGCGTCCTGCAGCTCGACCGTGAACCAGGGCATCGGCAGGCCGACGGCGCCGACGACGCCGCTGTCATTGCAGGTCGTGATGCTCGACGCCTCGGTCATGCCGTAGCATTCGCGGATCTCGATGCCGAAGCGCTTCTGAAATTGCGGCCAGATGTCCGGCGGGCAGCCGCCGCCCCAGGCGATGCGCACGCCATGCTCGCGGTCGAGCGGCCCGGGCGGCTGCTTCAGCAGGATCTGCAGGATGCCGCCGAGATAGTGGATATGGCTCGCGCCCTCGGCTTTGACCTGCGCCCAGAAGCGCGTCGCGCTGAAGCGGTCGACGAAAGCGAGCGTGATGTCGCGGATCATCGGCATCGGCAGCAATTGCGCGCCGCCGATATGGTAGAGCGGTTCCCAGACGAAGAACACCTCGCCGGGCCGCGCCGCCGAGACCAGGCCGACGCCCTCGGCCGCCAGCCGCAGCATGCGGTGCGAGACGATGACGCCCTTGGGCCGCCCGGTCGTGCCGGAGGTGTACATGATCGCGAAGGGCGCGTCGGCGGCCGGCGCCGGCTCGTCGAAGCCCGCGCCCGAGCCCAGCACGGCATCGAGCCCGCCGCCCTCGCCATGGATCAGCACGGGCGGGGCATCGGTCTCCGGCCGCACCTCCGCCACCAGTGCGGCGAGCTCGGCATCGGCCACGACCAGCCGCGGCCCGGAATGGCTGAGCAGATAGCGCAGCCCCTCGCCGCGCTGCTGGGCATTGACCGGCACCCAGGCGACTCCCGCCTTGGCGAGGCCGAAGACCACCGCCAGCGTGGCGACGCTGTTGCGCATCATCACCGCGACGCGCTCGCCCGGCCCGATTCCGAGCTGCCGCAGATGCGCGGCGAAGGCGCTCGCCCGCGCGTCGAGCGCGCCATAGCTCAGCGGCTCGCCCTCGAAGCGCGCATAGAGGCCGTCGGGGTCGCGCCCGGCCCGCTCCCGCAGGAGCCCGACAAATCCCTCGTCGTCGAATGCCATCGGAATCCCGGATCTCGCTCAGTTGGCGCGGCGGAAGCGTTCGGCCAGCAGCAGCAGGCTGGTCACGACCACGAAGACGACGACCGAGACCGCGGCCAGCGTCGGGTTGAGCTGCAGGATCATGTCGTCCCACATCTGCTTGGGCAGCGTCGTCTTGATGCCGCCGCTGACGAAGATCGCGATCGTCAGCTCGTCGAAGGAGGTGATGAAGGCGAACAGGAAGGCGGCGACCAGCCCGCCCTTGACCAGCGGGATGGTGACGAAGCCGAGCGTGCGCAGCCGGTTGGCGCCGAGCGTTGCGGCCGCCTGGTCGAGGCGCTGGTCATAGGTCTTCAGCACGGCCGAGATTGTCACCATGGTGAAGGGGATGGCGAGCACGGTGTGGCCGATGATCAGGCCGAGATCGGTGGCGACCAGCCCGATCCGGGCGAACAGGTAGAACAGCCCGACCGCGATGACGATGCGCGGCACGATCATCGGCGCCAGGAAGAAGGCGAAGATCAGCCCGCCCCAGCGCGTCCGGCTGTTCGCCAGCGCCAGCGCCGCGAAGCCGCCGATCGCGGTCGCCGCCAGCGCGGTCGCGAAGGCGACGGCGAAGGAACGGATCGTCGCCTGGATCCAGAGCGGCGAGTCGAAATAGGTCCTGAACCATTGCAGGCTGTAGCCCGGCGGTGGGAATTCGAGGAACTGCGAGGAGGTGAAGGCAAGCGGGATGACGAGCAGCGTCGGCAGCACCAGGAAGGCGATCGCGATCCAGGCGAAGGCCGGCAGCAGCATGGCGTTGCCGCGCTTGCCGAGGATGCGGCGGCTGAGATCGGCGAGCCCGGCGCTCGCCTGCGCGATCGCGCCGAGGATCTTCAGGCCGAGCGAGCGGATCAGGCCGCTGCCCTCATGGGCCGCACCGCCCGAGATCGTCGAGAGGCCGAAGAGCCGGTCGTAGAACCAGCAGGAGAGCAGCGCCGCCGCCAGCATCATCGCTGCCAGCGCCCCGGCGAAGGGCCAGTTCAGCAGCTCCTGCACCTGGGTGATGATGAGCTGCGCCAGCATCGTCTCGCGCCGGCCGCCGAGGAAGGCCGGCACGATGAAGAAGCCGAGCGAGGAGATGAAGACGAGCAGCCCCGCCGCCGTGACACCGGGCAAAGAGAGCTTGAAATAGACCAGCCAGAAGGCCCGCGCCGGCGCGGCGCCGAGCGTCTGCGCCGCCTGCACCAGGCGCTGGTCGATGCCGCTCATCACCGGCAGCATGGTCATCACCGCCAGCGGCACCATGGCGTGGACCATGCCGACCATCACGCCGAACTCGTTGTGCAGCAGGCTGAGCGGCTGGTCGGTGACGCCGCTGCCCAGGACCAGCGTGTTGATCAGGCCGCTGCGGCCGAGCACGATCATCCAGGCGAAGGTCTTGACGAGATAGCTCGTCCAGAACGGGATCATCACGAAGAGCAGCATGCGGCCGCGGAAGAGCTCGGGCATGCGCGCCAGCCAGTAGGCCAGCGGATAGCCGATCACCAGCGAGGCCAGCGCCGTGTAGCCGGCGATCCTGAAGGTGATGCCGAGCACGCGCAGATAGACGTCGGTCGCGGCGATGCGCTGATAGGTCGCCGTCGAGAAGCCGGTCTCGGCGCTCCACAGGCTGAGGCCGAGGAGCTGCGCCACCGGATAGACGAAGAACACCGCCAGGAAGGCGAGCCCCGGCGCCGCCAGCCAGAGCGCGCCGAGCCGCGGCAGCTTGCGGGCGGTCTCAGGCGCTGCGGCGGTGGCGCTCATCCGACCAGCACCGCGCGGTCGCTCGCCCAGCCGGCGACGATCTCATCGCCGAGGCCAGGCACGGCCTCGTCCGGCCCGAGCCGCAGGATGAACTGCCCATCCTCACCGAACGCCGCGATGACCCGCGTCTCCGAGCCGGCATAGACGATTTCGGCGACGCGGCCGCTGATATGGTTGCCATCGCACAGGCCGAGGCGCAGATGCTCCGGCCGGATCACCAGCGCGCCTTCGCCATTGGCACAGCGGACGCCCTGCGGCAGCGCGAAGCGGCCATGCTGGGTCGCCAGCGTGCCGTCGGCTTCCGCCTTCCCGCGCAGGATGTTGGAGATGCCGATGAAGTCGGCGGCGAAGGCGGTGCGCGGTCGCTCGTAGATCTCGCGCGGCGTGCCGAGCTGCTCGATCCTCGCATGGTTCATCAGGCAGATCCGGTCGGAGAGCGCCAGCGCCTCCTCCTGGTCATGCGTGACATAGATGATCGTCGCGCCGCTCTCGCGGTGCAGGCGCTTGATCTCGATCTGCATCTGCTCGCGCAGCTTCTTGTCGAGAGCGCCGAGCGGCTCGTCCATCAGGATGATCGAGGGCTGGTAGACGAAGCAGCGGGCGAGCGCGACGCGCTGCTGCTGGCCGCCCGACAATTCGCGCGGGAAGCGCGCGCCGAGATGGCCGAGATGGACCATGTCGAGGGCGCCCTTGACCTGGCTCTCGACCACGGCCGCCGGGCGGCCACGCATCTTCAGCGGAAAGGCGATGTTCTCCGCCACGGTGAGGTGCGGGAACAGCGCATAGTGCTGGAACACCAGACCGATATCGCGCTGGTGCACCGGCATGTCGGACTGGTCGCGCCCGTCGATGACGACGCGCCCTTGCGTCGCCTCGACCAGGCCGCAGATCAGCTGCAGCAAGGTGGTCTTGCCGGAGCCCGAGGGCCCCAGCAAGGTCAGGAACTCGCCCTCGGCCACGCTGAGCGAGCTCGGCTCGAGGGCTGTGGTCGCGCCATAGCGCTTGCACAGGCCCTCGACTTCGAGCTTCGGCGGCGAGCTGTCGTTCTGGCGCGTCGTCACGGCGCCGCCGCGTCAGCTCAGGAGCCAGGCGTTGAAGCGCTCGGTCACCGCCGAGCGATTGGCGGCCCACCAGTCCTCGTTGGCGATCCGCATCTGCTTCAGGTTCTGCGGCGAGGTCGGCAGGTCGGCCGCGCGTTTCTCGGGGATGGTCTTGTAGGCGTCGAGATTGGTCGGCCCATAGGCCAGGATCTCGGTGTAGAGCGCCTGGCCCTTGGCGTCGGCGCAGAACTTGATGAACTGGCGCCCGACCTCCGAGCGCGGCCCGCCCTTCGGCATCGACCAGCCCTCGAGCGAATAGAGGCCCTGGTTCCAGACGATCTTGGCCGGGGTGCCGCCGTCGATCGCCGCCTGGAAGCGGGCGTTCCAGCCCGGGATCATGTCGACCTCGCCGCTCTGCAGCAGCTGCGTCGACTGCGCCCCGCCGGTCCACCACACCGCGATATGCGGCTTGATCTTGTTGAGCACCTTGTAGGCACGCTCGACATCGAGCGGGTAGAGCTTGTCGAGGGGCACCCCGTCGGCCAGCAGCGCCTGCTCCAGCGTGTCGATCGGGTTCTTGCGCAACGCCCGGCGGCCGGGGAATTTCTCGACGTCGAAGAAGTCGGTCCAGCTCGTCGGCGCGTTCTTGACCCGGTCGGTGCGGTAGGCCAGCACCGTCGAGTAGACGTCGGTGCCCATCCACAGGGGCGAGACGGCTTCCGGCATCATGCCGGGCACGTCGGCATGGCTGAAGCCGATCGGCTCGAGCAGGCCCTGCTTGGCCAGGATGTCGCGGGCCGAGAGCGTCAGCGTGCAGACGTCCCAGGTGTAGGACTTGGTCTCGACCATCGCCTTGAACTGCGCGGTCGGCTCGGCCTCGCGCGCGACATTGACGACCTTGTTGCCGGTCGCCTTCTCGAACGGGTCGTAGAAGGCTTTCCGGAACGCCTGGCCGAACGGCCCGCCGGGATCGGCCACGGTGATCTGCGTCGCCGCCATCGCCTGGCGCGCCAGGGCCGGTGCGAAGATTCCCGCCGCCGCGGCACCTGCCGTCAACTTCATCACATCGCGTCTGCTGGTGGTCTGCTTCGTCGTCATGGCTTTCTCCCGTTGTTGCGGGTTTTCCCCGCGTTCCCCTCGTCGGAAGGCATGGTCCGGTGCAGTGTCAGGCGTTCTTGCGCGCCGCTCTCTTGGCCAGGAAGGCCTCCATCATGCGCGCCGGTTCGCCCGTGGCATAGGCTTCGCGCTGGTTGCGGATGCCGGCCTTCAGGCAGTCGTGGAAGCCCTCCTCGGTGACCTCGCGGAAACGGGCACGGTTGAGCCGCATCGCGACGGGCGGCTTTTCGGCGAGCTCGTTGGCGAGCGCCAGCGCCGCCTCCATCACCTTCTCCTGCGGCACCAGCCGGTTGATCACACCGATCCGGTAGCACTCCTCGGCATCCATCATCCGCCCGGTGAGGGTGAGATCGATGGTGCGGCCGAGCCCGATCAGCTCGCGCATGATCCAGGGGCCGGTGGTCGAGGCGATGCCGGAATTGATCTCCGGCTGGCCCATGGTGACGCCGGCATGGCCGATGCGCAGGTCGCAGAGCAGCGCCACCTGGAAGGCCGAACCGGCGGCTACACCGTTCAGCGCCGCGACGATCGGCTTCGAGAGCGAGCGGATGCGGTCGTAGAGCCGCTTCCATTCGCCCATCCAGAGCTCGGCGCGGTCGGGATCGAAGGTCTTGGTTTCGTTCAGGTCCTGGCCGGCGCCGAAGGCCCGGTCGCCGGCGCCGGTCAGGATGATGGCGCGAACCGACTGGTCGGCCTCGAGCTCGTCGAGCGCCTCGACCAGGCGGGTGCGCATCGGGGTGTTCCAGGCGTTGAGCTTGTCGGGACGGTTCAGCGTCAGGATTCCGACGGGGCCTCGGACTTCGCTGAGGACGGATTCCTTCATGGCTGCTCTCCGAGGTTGTTTTATCGCGATGCGATAATTTCTATTGAATGATCGAATCAGACGGGCGAGCTTGTCAACCGGGCTTCGCGCGACCATTGATCCGGCAAGGAGAGATCAGGCATGACGACGCTCGATGCGAGCCGCCCCCCGAGCCGTAAGCGCGGCGCGACGGCGGAGAAGGCCGACGACCCGCTGATGGTGATGTCGGTCGACAAGGCGTTCCGCGTGCTCTCGGCCTTCGGCCGGCAATATCCGACGTTGAACCTGTCGCAGGTTGCCGCGGTCACCGGCATGGACATCAGCTCGGCCCAGCGCTTCACCCATACGCTGGCCCGGCTCGGCTATCTCCGGAAGGACCCGGAGACCAAGCGCTTCGAGCTCACCGCCAAGACGCTCGAGGTCGGTCATCACTTTTTCCGGAGCAGCCGGCTGGTCGACCGCGCGATGCCCTATCTGATGCATCTCAGCAAGGAGACGGAGGAGACCGTCAATCTGACGATGATCGAGGATACCGACATCATCTTCGTCTCGCGCTTCCTCAGCCGCCACGTGCTGAACACCGACGTGATCATCGGCAGCCGCATGCCGGCCTATTGCTCCGCGCCCGGCATCGCCATGCTCTCGCGCCTGCCGGAGACCGAAGCGATGGCGCTGCTCGACCGTTCCGAGCTCCAGCCGCACACGCCCTCGACCACCTGGCAGCGCGATGCCCTGGTCGCCAAGATCAGTCAGGCGCGCGATCAGGGCTATGCGACGGCGTTCGAGGAGTTCTATCTCGGAGACGCCTCGATCGCGGCGCCGGTCCTCGACCATCGCGGCCGGCCCGAGGGGGCGGTCAATATCGCCGTCTCCTGCTCGCGCTATTCGCGGGAAGAGGTCATCGCGCGCTTTTCTCCGCTGATCATCGCGACCTCGCGCGCCATCTCGCGCGTCTAGGCTGCGCAACTGGAGCGCTTGACGAAGTCGAATAACTGCAGGAATATTTTTATACGCGAAGTCTTATCTCATAGCGATAAAATACCTCCTTTGCCGGGAAGGACCATGTCGTGATGCGCAATGGCGACAGCGTCTGATGACAGCGGCTTCCGAAACGCCGACGGCCGGTCAGTTCGTTCGCGTCGCCGAAATCCGGGGCGCGCCGCTCGACCTCAGTTTCGATGGCGCGCGGATTTCGGCCATCGCCGGACAGAGCGTGCTCTCGGCCCTGCTCGCCCATGGCCGTGTCCTGCGGCATTCCGAATTCGGCGATGAGCCGCGCGCCGGCTTCTGCCTGATGGGCGCCTGCCAGGACTGCTGGGTCTGGTCGGAGAGCGGCGGGCGGCTGCGGGCCTGCACGACACCGGTGGCGCAGGGCATGAGCCTTGCGAGCCGGCCATCGCTCGAGGCGCTCGCCTCGCATGGCTGAGATCGTCATCGTCGGCGCCGGCCCGGCCGGCATTGCCGCGGCCGAGACGCTCGTCGCCCATGGCCGCAGCGTCACCCTGATCGACGAGAGCCCGCAAGCTGGCGGCCAGGGCTATCGGCGTCCCGCCGCCGGGGTCGCCCTCGACATGGCCGCGCTGATGGGCAGCGAGGCCGGCAAGTACCAGCGCCTGCACGCCCGTTTTGCCGCCCTGCAGCCGCGGATCGACTATCGGCCCAAAACCCTGGTCTGGGCGGTGGAAGGCAGGACGCTGCATCTGCTGAGCGATGGCGTCGCGACGACGCTCTCCTTCGACAGGCTGATCCTCGCCACTGGCGCAATGGACCGGGTCGCGCCCTTCCCGGGCTGGACCAGGCCCGGCGTCTTCACCCTCGGCGGCGCCCAGGTCGCGCTCAAGGACCAGGGCTGCCTGATCGGCCGGCGCGTCGCCTTCCTTGGTTCCTCGCCGCTCCTGGCCCTCGCCGCCCAGCAATACCGCAAGCTCGGCGGGCAGGTCGTGGTCATCGCCGACACCACGCCGTTCGCGAACAAGCTTTCCGCCATGCCGGGGCTGCTGCGCGCCCCGCGGACCCTGCTGCGCGGCGCTGCCTATCTCGGCGGCGCGCTGCTGGCCGGCGTGCCGCTGCTGCATGGCGTGACACCGCTGGCAGTGGAGGGCGAGGGGCATGTCGAGGCGCTGGTGCTGCGCGACCGGCGCGGCCGCGAGCGCCGCTTCGCCTGCGACGCGATCGCGCTCGGCTACGGGCTGAAGCCCGAGACGCAGCTCGCCGAGCTGGCGGGGGCGAAGCTGGTCTTCGACGAAGCCTTCCGGCTCTGGCTGCCGCAGGCCGATACCGAGGGCCGGGCGGGGCCGGGGCTCTATCTCGCCGGCGACGGCATGACGATCGGCGGCGCCGATGCGGCGGAGGATAGCGGCGTCGTCGTCGCAGCGGCGGTGCTGGCCGATCTCGGCGCGGCCGCCAAGGTGCAGGAGATCAACGCCCGGCGCCGCCGTCTCGGCCGGTTGCGCCGCTTCCAGAAAACGATGTCGCGCGCCTTCGCCTGGCCGGTCGCGCAGATTCGCGAACTGCCGGACGAGGTGACGCTCTGCCGCTGCGAGAATGTCAGCATCGGCGAGATACGCGCCGCGATGGCGCGCGAGCTCGGCCCGGCCGAGCTCAACCGCGTCAAGGCGATCACGCGTTGCGGCATGGGCCGCTGCCAGGGCAGGGTTTGCGGGCCGGCGCTCCTCGAGATCGTCGCCGGTGCCGCCGGCTTGTCCGGCGCCGCTGCCGGCCGCCTGCGCGCCCAGGCGCCGGTGAAGCCGGTCGCATTGTCGGCGGCCGGAGAAGTGTCGTGAACCGCCTTGCGGCGGATGTCGCGATCATCGGTGGCGGCCTGGTCGGCTGCTGGACCGCCTTCTTCCTGGCGCGGCGGGGCCAGCGCGTCGTGATCGTCGAGAAGGGCGTGGTCGGGGCCCAGTCGAGCGGCGTGAACTTCGGCAATCTGCGCCTGCAGGGCCGCTTTCCCGGCCAGTATCCGCTGTCGCTGCGCTCGCAGGAGATCTGGGAGGGCCTCGCCGAGCTGATCGGCGAGAGCTGCGAGTTCGAGCGCAGCGGCCATCTCTATCTCGCCTATGACGAGCCCGAGGCGCAGAAGCTCGCGGGCTATGCGGCGGTGAGCGAATCCTACGGCCTCGCGATCGAGCGTCTCGGACCGGCGGATCTGCGCAAGCGCTGGCCCTGGCTCGGGCGCGAGGTCGCCGCCGCGACCTATTCGGCCCGCGACGCCACCGCCAACCCGCGGCTGGTGACCCCGGCCGTGGCGCGCGCCGCCAAGGCGCTCGGCGTCACCGTCGTCGAGAACGCGCGCGTCACCGAGACCGTGGCGACCAGCTCCGGCTTTTGCCTGCGCACCGACACCGGCCTTGCGATCGATTGCGGCCATCTGGTCAATGCCGCCGGCGCCTGGGCGGTGGAGATCGCCGAGCGCTTCGGCGAGCGCGCGCCGCTGTTTCCCGCCGGTCCGCCACAATTCGTCACCGAGCCCTTTCCCTATCTGATCGAGCCCTCGGTCCAGGCGATCGACGGCTCCGTCATCTTCCGCCAGATCCCGCGCGGCAACGTCATCCTCGCCGGCTATCCGCGCAGCGCCGCAGATCCCGTCGCCAACCATGCGCCGGTGCCGCCGGGCAAGACGCTGGCGGCGATGCGTGCGCTCGCCAGGGTGGCGCCGGTGCTGGCCGGCTGCCACGTCATCCGCGTCTGGTCGGGCATCGAGGGCTATCTGCCCGACATGATCCCGGTGATCGGCGAGAGCCAGACCGCACCCGGCCTGTTCCATGCCTTCGGCTTCTGCGGCCATGGCTTCCAGATCGGCCCCGGCGTCGGCCTGTGCCTGAGCGAGCTCATCCTGGACGGCGCCACGCCGACGCCGCTCGCGCCGTTCTCGATCGGGCGCTTCAAGGCTGAGGTCGAGGTCAGCGCCAAGTTCAGGAGCGAGTTCGACGCGCTCGAGACGCCGCCCGCGGCGGCGGCCCCGCGGACCGGCTGAAGCGCACGGGTTGCCGGAACGGCGCCGGTCAATCTCGGCCGGATCGCGGGAGCGTCATGGTGTTTTGGACCCGCCTTCGCCGCGCCGGCCAAGGCCCAGCTGCTGGGCGTAGCGGTCGAAATGACCCTGCACGAAGGCGAGCCGCTGATCGGCGAAGCGTGTCGCGGGCGCTTCATGCCGGGCTTCGCTCGGCGTCATCACGAAGCGTGCGCGGAAGGCGCGGTGAAACTGACTGCTGCTCGAGAAGCCGAAAGCCCGCGCAAGCTGCGTGATCGGCAGAGGCGGGGCATCGGCGCGGACGAGCTCGCGGAACGAGGCATCCAGCCGCTTTTCGCGAACGATCGTGGCGACGCCGCCGTCGGTCGCGAACATCCGGTAGAGATGCGCGCGCGAAACCTGGAAGCGCCGCATCAGCGTGGCGGGGCCGAGATCGGACGCCGACAGGTTCGCATCGATGAAGTCCAGCACCCGCCGGCGCAGGATCTGGGCGAGCGCCGGGTCGCCTGCGGCAGCCATGGGCGCCTGATGCACGAGCGCCGAGGCGATCAGGGCGACCGCCGCCGCCTCGATCGCCTGCGTATCGGCGCTTCCGAGTTCCGCCGATGCGTCCGACAGGCTCGTGATGAATCCGGCTAGGAGGCGGGCGATCGGCGAGCCGGCCTTGAGTACGAGGCCGTGCAGGTTGCGCCCGCTCGCCACCTTGTCGACCTGCTCGCGCGGCAGGACGAGCGACAGGGTCGAGCCGGCTCCGACGCGGCTCCTGAACGCCCGCGCCAGATCGAAGACGCAGATATCGCCGGGGCCGACCGAGATGATCTTGCCTTCGCAGTCGGCTTCGAGCGTGCCGGCGACGAAAAGCTGGACGAAATACTGGTTCAGCCCGCCCTGCAGGATCGTACGCCGATCCCGGCAGTACTGCTGCCGATTGAAGCTGGTCGGCCCGATCAGCAGCGAGCCGACAGCCCGGGAGCGGAGAGAGCCCTCGAGCACCGCCTTCGGCTCGTCCGGGCAGGGCATCGTCTCGAAGAATGGTCGTGAAATCTCGCGCCAGAGATCGTTGCGCAGACGGGGCTCGACCATCTCCGTCGACAGGACGATTTCTTCCGGCGCATCTGAAGCACTGGCCCCCCGGCCCTGCCGCATCGCTCGCTCTCCTTCGCCGAGATCGGGGCATGCAGGAGCAGGCCTAAGCTGATTTGTCCAAATGACCAACGCGGCTGACGCGGGGCCGGGCCTCGTTCCGCGCGGCACCGGCGCGCGGCTGTGAGACGCGGCGCCAAGGACGGGCGGCCGCGGGAAAGTCAGTCGCGCCGCGGGGCGGCACATGTCGGGGGAGTGCGCCGGAAGATCGGTCAACCCGGCCGTGGCCGTCTCCGGCTCGGATGCAATGCTTCAGCGCTTTCGGAAGGAACAGATGGGCGGCTCGATCAAGCGCTGCCCGAAACGGGAGGGGGCGCGACTTCGAGGGGGGCCTCAATGTCCCCAGGAACTGGGAATGGAGGGTGGGCGCGGTCCAAGCCGTTCAGGCGAACCTTGCCGTCCGGCGCCGCGAATACGGCGGCTCGACGCAGCTGGCACTGAAATCGAGCGATCTATGGATGTTCAGCGGTCGAGAGAGGATGGTGGAGCCAGGCGGAATCGAACCGCCGACCTCTTGAATGCCATTCAAGCGCTCTCCCAACTGAGCTATGGCCCCACTGTTCCGGCCGCCTTGGGGAGTGGCCGGTATTCCTTGTCGCCGGCTCCGGGGAGCCTGTCGCGCCTCGCCGCAGCAGCGGCGAAGCGCTCTATAGGCAGGCTTGCGCCCGGACACAAGCACCAATGTGACGAGAATGTCGTTTATCGACATTCGGTGCCGGAATGGGCTCAGGCGTCCTCGTCGCCCTCGAGATCGCCATCGATCAGGTCGGCGACGTCGTCGTCGCCTTCCTCGTCCTCTTCCAGGAAGGTGTCGTCGTCGGTGGCACTGCCATCGTCTTCGATCTCGATGTCTTCATCGCTGGTGACGACCGGCTCCTTCTCGGCCGCATCCGAATCGGCTTCGTCGAGCGAAACGAGCTCGACCGCGCCGTCGGCGGCCTCCGTCTCGTCCTCGTCATCGCTCGGCTTGGCGGCGACAGCAGCGGCGGCAGCCTTCGCCTGCGGCTCGAACACCGAGCGCGGGTAGGATTGCCCGGTATAGGGGGAGACGATCGGATCCTTGTCGAGATCGTAGAATTTGCGGCCAGTCACGGGGCAAACCCGCTTGGTGCCAAGTTCCGGTTTCGCCACGGCGTCGGACCTTCGAGTTTCGTGCGGAGGGTACTGAAAAGCAGGGGCGTCCGTTAGTCGGGCAGAACGCGCCTGTCAAATGTTGATTTGCCTTGCGGCGGCGGCCGGGCCGTCCGGCCGAAAACGGCGCCCGGCTTCACCGGACCTCGCGCCGGATCGGCTGTCCCCCGGGAGGGCGTCCGCAGAGCACGAATCCGGCTGCCGGCCGGCCGCAGCACGGGGTGCGAAAAACGGCTCCCGCTTCCTCGCGCCATGCTCTAGAGCAGGATGCGAAAAGGCGGCAACCGGTTTCGCATGAATCCGGCTCGAAGCGTCCGCTGCCCGCCCGAGAGCCCAGAGATGCCCGTGGTTCTTTCGCAACAGCCTCTTCCGACGACCGCGGCGGCCGGCCGCGCCGAACCCCTCGTCATCGCCGTCGACGGGCCTGCCGCCTCCGGCAAGGGCACGCTGGCGCGCCGGCTCGCGGCGCATTACCGCCTGCCCTATCTCGATACCGGCCTGCTCTACCGGATGGTGGCGCGCGCCATGCTCGATGCCGGGCAGAAGCTGGACGATGCGCAGGCCGCCGCGGCGACCGCTGCCGGCTTCGACGAGACGGCTTTCGACGAGGCCGGGCTGCGCGGCCGCGAGATCGGCGAAGCGGCTTCCGTCGTCGCGGCGATTCCCGGGGTAAGGCGGGCCCTGATCGACCGGCAGCGCCATTTCGCCGCGTCGCCGGCCGGGGCGGTGCTGGACGGGCGCGACATAGGCACGGTGATCTGCCCCGAGGCGACGGCCAAGCTCTTCGTCACGGCGACGCCCGAAGTGCGCGCGGCACGCCGGCACAAGGAATTGGCGGCTCGGGGCGAGATTGCCGCATTCGAGGGCATCCTCGCCGATATCCGTCGGCGCGATGCCAGGGACAGCGGCCGCGGCGATGCCCCGCTGAAGGCGGCCGAGGATGCGATCCTGCTCGATACCTCGGCACTGGGCGTCGACGAGGCCTTCGCCGCGGCGCTCTCCATCGTGGAGAAGCGCCGCGCCGCCTGACGACGAGAACCTGCTCCGGAGCAGTATCCGGAGCATCCTTCGAAAGGGAAGCTGGATCACGTTTGCGGGAACCGGCACCGGATTGCCCAGCTTTCATGCTTGGCGTCGCCGAAAACTCGGAGCAGACTTCCATCACATTCGTTTGAAGCCGGCCTTCGCCCGAATCATCTTAGCGTTCCGGCGTCACGCTTCGACGACAGATGACGGAGGTGGCGATGCGGCCTTGGCTGTTCGGTCTCTTGAGTCTTGCGGCCGCGGCCCTCTGGCCGGCCACCGCTCCCGATGCGCAGCCGGCGACGTCGCCGCCCGAGGAGGTCGATGTCGCGCTGGTGCTGGCGGTCGACGTCTCCTATTCGATGGACCTCGACGAGCTCGCTTTGCAGCGCAACGGCTATATCGAGGCCTTCCGCTCGCGCCAGTTGCACGAGGCCATCGCCAAGGGCTCGATCGGCAAGATCGCGGTGACCTATTTCGAATGGGCCGGCGGCGACTTCCAGCACATCGTCAAGCCCTGGACGGTGATCGAGACGGCGCAATCGGCGATCGCCTTTGCCGAGGAGCTGGGCGAGGCGCCAACGCGGCGCGGCCGGCGCACCTCGATCTCGGGCGCGATCGACCTCAGCATGGCCCTGCTCGAGCAGAGCAATGTCGCCGCGCTGCGCCGGGTCATCGACATCTCCGGCGATGGCGCCAACAATGATGGCAGGCCGGTGACCCAGGCTCGCGACGAGGCCCGCGACAAGGGCATCAGCATCAACGGCCTGCCGGTGATGCTGAAGGCGGCGAGCTATTTCGACATCGACAATCTCGACGTCTATTACGAGGACTGCGTCATTACCGGCGTCGGCGCCTTCGTCATCCCGATTCGCGAGCGCCATCAATTCGTCGACGCGACCCGCACCAAGCTGGTCCGCGAGATTGCCGAGGCACCGGCGGGGCCGGACGCGCTGATCCAGAAGGCCCAGGCGCGGGCGCCGCGGGTCGCCTGCCTCGCTGGGGAACGGCAATGGCGCGACCGGATGGGCAATTGAGGGCGCGCGCTGCCTTGTGAGGTCTTGCCCGCTCAGCTCTTGGCGGCACGGACCGCCGCGCTGGCGCGGAACAGCACCAGCGCGGCCACGCCGATCGCCGACATCACCAGCGGCAGGGGTAGCGCCGAGGCCTTGAGCAGGTAACCGACCAGTAGCCCGACGCAGCCCGAGAGCAGCATCTGGCAGAGCCCGGTGAAGGAGGAGGCCGCCCCGGCACGCTCGGGGAACGGCATCATCGCCGCGGCCTGGGATTGCGGCATGGTCAGCCCGACCCCGCAGGCATAGAGCGCCATCGGCCCGACCACGCCGAACGGTCCGGCGAAGCCGGTGGCGACGCAGGCCAGCATCGACAGGCCGCCGCCGGCGAGGCAGACGACGCCGAGCGCGATCACGCCGTCGAGCCCGCGCCGGCCGACTAGCCGCTGGGCCAGGATGGTGCCGAGGATATAGCCGAGCACGGCGAAGCCGAAGGACAGGCCATAGGCCGGCGGCGACAGGCCGTAGATCCCGATCAGCACGAAGGACGAGCCGGAGATGAAGGCGAAGAGCCCGGCATAGGCGAGCGAGGTCAGGCTGACATAGACGCGGTAGGCCGGGTTCTGCAGCAGGATGCGGAAGCCGCGGAAGATCGCGACCAGCGAGAGCGGCTCGGAGGAGCGCTGGCGAATCGTCTCAGGCATGATCGTGATCACCACCACGAGTACGCCGAGCCCGACGACCAGCGTCGCCAGGAAGGTCGAGGGCCAGCCGAAGGCGTTCTGCAGCAGCCCGCCGGCCACTGGGGCGATCGCCGGAACGAGGCCCATGATCATGCCCATCCGTGCCAGCTCACGGCCGGCGCGCGGCCCGTCATAGAGATCGCGGACCATGGCGCGGCCGAGCACGATCGGCCCGGAGGCGCCGAGCGCCTGGGCGAAGCGCGCGCCGATCAGCGCCTCGATCGAGGGCGCGAGCGCGCAGGCGAGCGTGGTCACGAGGAACAGGCAAAGGCCGATCAGCAGCACCGGCCGGCGCCCGAGCCGGTCCGAGAGCGGCCCCCAGATCAGCTGCCCGGCGGCGAAGCCGAACAGGAAGGCCGAGAGCGTCGCCTGGGCACCGGCGACATCGGTGTTCAGGGCGCGCACGATCTCCGGCAGCGAAGGCAGATAGAAATCGGTCGAGAGCGGCCCGAGCGCCGTCAGCATGGCGAGGACGGCGGTCATCGCCAGCGTGTTGGGGCGCAAGGTCATCGCGGGGGGCGTCTCTCTGGTCGGAAGCCGCCCGTTTAGAGCATCTCGGTTTGCGACGGAACCACACGGTCATTCCGAGCCCGCCGCTGCGCGGCGTCCCGGAATGACGCCGAGCGACCGGGCGCCTCAGCGGAAGAAGAGCAGCGTCTGCAGCAGGAAGATCGGGATCAGGATCGCGCCGGACCAGAGCATGTAGCCGAAGAAGCTCGGCATCGCGACCTTCCGGTCCTTGGCGATGGCATAGACCATGAAGTTCGGGGCATTGCCGATATAGGTGTTGGCGCCCATGAAGACGGCCCCGGCCGAGATCGCGGTCAGCGTCAGCGCGCCGGTGGTCATCAGCGCCTTCGCGTCGCCCCCGGCGAGCTCGAAGAAGACCAGATAGGTCGGCGCGTTGTCGAGGAAGGACGACAGGATGCCGGTCAGCCAGAAATAGGCGACGTTGTTGGCCGTTCCGTCGGGATTGGTGACCAGCGCGACCAGCGGCGCGAAGGCGCCGTCCTTGCCGGCCTGCAGCATCGCCAGGACGGGGATGATGCAGGCGAAGATCCCGGCGAACAGCTTGGCGACCTCCTTGATCGGCCCCCAGCTGAATTCGTTGCCGGCCCGCACCGGCTTCGGCGTCAGCTTGAGCGACAGGAAGGCGAGACCGAGCAGGATCGCGTCGCGCACGAGGTTCTGCAGTTCGACATGCACGCCGCGGATGTCGAAGACGATGCCCGGCTTCCAGTTCGCCGACATCAGGATGGCGAGGATCACGCCGCCGAGCAGCAGGATGTTGACCTTGCCGTAGAGCTTGATGGCGCGATCCGGCGTCGGGTCCTTCAGCGCCGGCAGCCCTTTCTCCTTGCGGAACAGGTAACTGTCGAGCGCGAAGAACAGCGCCAGCAGGATCGCGACGGCGAAGCTCGTCTCCGGCAAGAGATGCGTCGTCGTCCAGAAGAAGCTGACGCCGCGCAGGAAGCCGAGGAAGAGCGGCGGGTCGCCGAGCGGGGTCAGC
Source organism: Bradyrhizobiaceae bacterium (assembly GCA_036676315.1). Lineage (GTDB taxonomy): Bacteria > Pseudomonadota > Alphaproteobacteria > Rhizobiales > Beijerinckiaceae > Allobosea. Next base: position 3,039 of record JAKFDB010000181.1, on the reverse strand, counting down.
GATCCCCCGATATTCGAGACCAGGAAGATGAAGAACACCACGACATGGACATTGTGGCGGCGGCTGTCATTGGCGCGCAGCAGCGGCCGGATCATGATGATCGAAGCGCCGGTGGTGCCGACGAAGCTCGCCATCAGCGTGCCGATCGCCAGCAGCGCCGTATTGGTCGCTGGCGTGCCGTGCAGATTGCCCATCACCAGGATGCCGCCGGCGATGGTGAACAGGGCGAACAGCAGGATGATGAAGGGAAGGTATTCCAGCAGCGCGGTGTGCAGAAGAGCCCCCAGCGCCGGTTCGAAGCCGCGCAGCAGCATCAACGGCACCAGCACGAGCAGCGCCCAGAAGGCGGCGAACTTGCCATAGTTGTGCTCCCAGAAATGCGGGAACAGGATCGGTCCGAGTGCGATCGAGAGCAGCATGCCGGCGAAGGGCAGGGCCCAGGCGACACTCATCGTCGCGCCGCCGATATCGCCCGCCGCCAGCGCGCTTTCCGGAACCAGCCCGAACGCGAGCGCCGCACCCGCTGCCGTGAGCATCGATTTCAAGGCTTCCCCCCGCCCGCTTGGCGCGGGACTGACTGCGTTGGATGCCAAGCTGGTTATACGATGGCTATGCGGGTCGCAACCGCGGCAGGAATGCCCGCTGGCGCTTCGGTGCGCTTCCCAGAAAAGCCGTTATCGCGGCATTCATGCTTGTCGCGCAATCTTCTGCTGCGGCGTCCGGCCGCGCCTGATTCGGGGCCGACCATGTGCCGTTTCCTCGCCTATGCCGGCGCTCCGGTGTTTCTGGAGGATCTCGTCGCCGCGCCCTGCCATTCGCTGATCCATCAGTCGCTGCACGCCGAGGAAGCCAAGACCGGCACCAATGGCGACGGCTTCGGCGTCGGCTGGTATGGCGAGCGGGCCGAGCCCGGCCAGTATCGCGAGATCCGTCCGGCCTGGTCGGACGAGAACCTGCTCTCCATTGCCCGGCTGGTGCGCTCGCACCTGTTCTTCGCGCATGTCCGCGCCGCAACCGGCACGGCGACGACGCGGGCCAATTGCCACCCCTTCGTCCATGGCCGGCACCTCTTCATGCACAACGGCCAGATCGGCGGCTACGCCCTGATCCGCCGGCGGCTCGAGAGCCTGATTCCGGATGCACTCTATGCCTCGCGCGTCGGCACCACCGATTCGGAGGCCCTGTTCCTGCTTGCCCTGGCGCGGATGAGCGAAGGCGCGGCTCCCGGCGAGGCTCTGGCGGGGGCGCTCGGCGATGCGCTCGCCCTGATGCGGGAGGCCGGCATTCGCGAGCCGCTGCGCTGCGCCGCCGCGCTCGCTGACGGCGAGAGCATCCATGCCGTGCGCTGGTCCTCCGACGAGAAGCCGCCGACGCTCTATCTCTGCGACCGCGGCGACGCCGTGGTGATCGCCTCCGAGCCGGTCGATGCTGCCCGCGAATGCTGGCAGGCGCTGCCCTGCAACACGCTGGTCTCGGTCAGGGCCGGTGCGGTGACGGTCGCGCCGTTCGAGATCGGCTTGCGGCAGGCCGCCTGAGGCGCTTGCCGGCCGGGACGCTTGCACAGTTCTCGTCTGCGGGGCACATGCCGGCCCATGCGCAGCTTCGACACCCCTCTGCCGATCGATGCCGTCCTCGACCGTCTCGCTGCGACGCTGCGCGAGCGGCCCAACGCCGTGCTCGTGGCGCCGCCCGGGGCCGGCAAGACGACGCGCGTGCCGCTCGCCTTGCTCGACGAGCCCTGGGCCAAGGATGGCGGCAAGGGCGGCAAGCTGATCGTGCTGGAGCCGCGGCGGCTGGCGGCTCGCGGCGCCGCCAACCGGATGGCGCAGACGCTTTCCGAGCGGGTCGGCGAGACGGTCGGCCTGCGTGTCCGGCTCGGCTCGAAGATCGGCCCGAAGACCCGCATCGAGGTCGTCACCGAGGGCGTCTTCGCCCGGATGATCCTCGACGACCCAGCGCTGGAAGGCGTTGCGGCCGTGCTTTTCGACGAATTCCACGAGCGCTCGCTCGACGCCGATTTCGGCCTGGCGCTGGCGCTCGACGCGCAAGCCGGCCTGCGCGAGGACCTGCGCATCCTCGTCATGTCGGCGACGCTCGACGGCGCCCGCGTCGCCCGCCTGCTCGGCGATGCCCCGGTGATCGAGAGCCAGGGCCGGGCTTATCCCGTCGAGACCCGCTATCTCGGGCGCGACCCGCTGAAGCGCATCGAGGATCAGGTCACCGATGCGGTTCTGCTGGCGCTGAACGAGCAGCGCGGCTCGCTCCTCGTCTTCCTCCCTGGCCAGGGCGAGATCCGGCGCGTCGAGGAGCGCTTGCGCGAGAAAATCCGCGATGCCAGCGTCGAGATCGCGCCGCTCTATGGCGCGCTCGACCAGGCCGAGCAGGACCGCGCCGTGCTCCCAGTGCCGCCCGGCCGGCGCAAGGTCGTGCTGGCGACCTCGATCGCCGAGACCTCGCTGACCATCGAAGGCGTGCGCGTGGTGATCGATTCGGGCCTGGCGCGGATGCCGCTCTACGAGCCCGATATCGGCGTCACCCGCCTCGTCACCCAGCGCTCCAGCCGCGCCGCCGCCGATCAGCGCCGCGGCCGCGCCGGGCGCACCGAGCCCGGCATCTGCTACCGGCTCTGGGAGGAGGCCGGCAATGGCGCGCTCGAGGCCTTTGCGCGCCCGGAGATCCTCTCCGCCGATCTTGCGCCGCTGCTGCTCGACTGTGCCGCCTGGGGTGTCGTCGACCCCACGGCGCTCGCCTTCCTCGACCAGCCGCCGGCGCCGGCGCTGAAGGAGGCGCGCCTCCTGCTGAATGATCTCGACGCACTCGATGCCGATGGCCGCATCACCGCGTCCGGCAAGGCGCTGCAGGCGCTGCCGCTGCCGCCGCGCCTCGCCCATATGGTGACCGGCGCCGCCGGCATCGGCGAGGCCGGGAGGGCGGCGCTGCTGGCCGCTCTGCTGGTCGAGCGCGGGCTCGGCGGCGAGGCGATCGATCTCGCCGAGCGGCTCGAGCGCTTCGAGCGCGAGCGCGGCGGTCGTGCCGCCG
>JAKFDB010000180.1:0-3209 GCA_036676315.1 Bradyrhizobiaceae bacterium | reverse complement strand
GCGCGTGTCGGCGTCGCCGAACAGGTCGAGCGCGATCACCTCGAAGCCATCGTTCGCACAGGCCTCGGTCATCATGCGAGCGGACACGGCCGCCACCGCGATCAAGGCCACGGGTTGATCCTTTTCAGGTGGCGCCACCAGCCGAACGCTCGGCCTGGACAGGCTCGCCCGGGACATGGCTGGCGAGTTCCGCATTCCATTTCGTCTTCGCGCCTGACTGGCTGGCGAGCTGCACATTCGGATTCCAGCCCCCGGACAGGCAGAGCAGATCGGCAGCAACGCGATCGCCGCCCTGGCCACCCCGGGTCCTGAGCAGCGCCGTCTTGCCGTCGAAGCCGGCGACCTCGGTGCCGAGCCGGACCTCGACGCCAACAGCCGTCAACCCTGCCGCCAGCGCGCTCTGTTGCCGGATGTCGGCGAGGACGACCTTGCCGAGCCCGGTCTCCGCGAGGGCAAGAGCCGTCTCGTAGGCGCTGTCATTATTGGTGAAGACCACGGCGCGTTCGCCCGGAGCCACGCCGAAGCGGCGCAGATAGGTCAGTGCCGCGCCGGCCATCATCACGCCCGGCCGGTCATTGCCGGGCAGGGCGATCAGCCGCTCGCTCGCGCCGGTCGCCAGCACGACCTGCTTCGCCCGGAAGGTCCGGTAGCGCTGCCGCACCTCATGCTCGTCAGGGCGCGCCAGATGGTCGGAAACCTGTTCGAGTCCGCCGAGCAGGTTGTGGTCGTAGTAGCCGAAGACATTGGTACGCCTGAGGATCTCGACCTGCGGCAGGGCTTCCAGCGCCGCGATCATTTCCTCGCGCCAGGACGCCTGCTCAGCCGCCAGCAGCAGCCCGCCACCGAGGCAAAAATCGCGCTCGCAGAGGATAACGCGAGCGCCGGCCTCAGCCGCGATCCGTGCCGCGGCAAGCCCGGCGGCGCCGGAGCCGACGACGAGCACGTCGCAATGCGCATGCATCGCCTCGTAGTGGTCCGGATCGGGCTCGGAGGCGGCCCGGCCGAGCCCGGCGGCGCGGCGGATCAGCGGCTCGTAGAGCTTCTCCCAGAAGCTCTTCGGCCACATGAAGGTCTTGTAGTAGAAGCCGGCCGAGATCGCCTTTCCGGCCAGCGCATTGACCGCCATCACGTCGAAGGCCAGCGACGGCCAGCGGTTCTGGCTCTGGCAGGCCAGGCCGTCATGCAGCTCGACTTCGGTCGCCTTGGTGTTGGGCTCCCGGCGGGCGCCGTCGCGCAGCTCGACCAGAGCGTTCGGCTCCTCCGGCCCGGCGGTCATGATGCCGCGCGGCCGATGGTATTTGAAGCTGCGCCCGACCAGGCGGACGCCGTTGGCGAGCAGCGCCGAGGCCAGCGTGTCGCCGGGATGGCCAGAGAGGGAGCGCCCGTCGAAGCTGAAGCTGACGGCCCGCGAACGGTCGATCAGGCCGCCGGAGGGAAGGCGTCTTGCGGTCACGGCTTGGTCTCCGGGAGCTGGTCGGCAGGTCCGGCCGATGCCACGATCGCATGGGTCAGCGTATTGCGCCGAACCTTGATCCATTGCCGGCAGCCGGCGAAGTGGTGCCACCATTCATCGTGCCAGCCGCGCGGATTCTCGCGCGTGTAGACATAGTCGTAGAAGGCCTGTTCGCCGGCGTCGGGCGCCGGCCGCTTCACCGTCGCATCGCCGCGATAATGGAACTCGTCCTGGGGACGCTCGCCGCAATAGGGGCAGGGGATGAGATGCATGGCCCGCTCCCTACTGCGCCCAGGGATTGGGGCCGGCGCCCCGCTCGTCGATCATGCGGCCGTCGCGGAAGCGCTCGATCGTCAGGTCGGCATTGAAGGCATGGGGGGCGTCGTTCGCGATGGTATGCGCGAAACACCAGCCTGAGCCCGGCGTGGCCTTGAAGCCGCCATAGCACCAGCCGCCATTGAAATAGAGGCCTTCGATCGGCGTCTTGCAGATGAAGGGCGATGAATCCATCGTCATGTCCATGATGCCGGCCCATTGCCGGAGCACCCGTAGCCGCGACAGCGCGGGGATCATCGACACCGCCGCGCCCATCAGATGCTCGACGACCGGCAGGTTGCCGCGCTGCGAATAGGAGTTGTAGCCGTCGAGGTCGCCGCCGAAGACGAGGCCGCCCTTGTCGGACTGGCTGATGTAGAAATGCCCGGCGCCGAAGGTGACGACGCCGTCGATCATCGGCTTGATCGCCTCGGAGACGAAGGCCTGCAGCAGATGGGATTCGACCGGCAGCCTGAGGCCCGCCATGGTGCCCAGGCGCGAGGTGTTGCCGGCGACCGCGACGCCGACCTTCTTGGCGCCGATGAAGCCGCGCGTCGTCTCGACGCCGACGACGCGCCCGCCTTCGCGCTTGATGCCGGTGACCTCGCAATGCTCGATGATGTCGACGCCGCGCCGGTCGGCCGCGCGGGCAAAGCCCCAGACCACCGCATCATGCCTGGCCGTGCCGCCGCGCCGCTGCAAGAGCCCGCCGAAGATCGGGAACATCGGATTGTCCATCTCGATGAACGGCGCCATGGCCCGGACCTGCTCGCGGTCGAGCAGCTCGGCGTCGACGCCCTGTAGGCGCATCGAATTGCCGCGCCGGGCGGTGGCATCGCGCTGGGAATCCGAGTGGAAGAGGTTGAGCACGCCGCGCTGGCTCATCATGGCGTTGTAGTTGAGGTCCTGCTCGAGCCCCTCCCAGAGCTTCAGCGACCATTCGTAGAAGCGCGTATTGCTCGGCAGCGCATAGTTCGAGCGGACGATCGTGGTGTTGCGGCCGGCATTGCCGAGGCCGATCGGCCCTTTCTCCAGCACGGCGACATTGGTGATGCCGTGCACGCTGGCGAGATAATGCGCTGTGGCGAGGCCGTGGCCGCGACCGCCGACGGTGATCGCGTCATAGGCGGGCTTGGGCTGCGGCTTGCGCCAGGCCTGCTTCCAGCCGCGATTGCCGGAAAGGCTCTCGGTGAGCAGCCGCCAGGCCGAATAGCGGTCGGCGATCGGTTCAGGCCGCGTGGGCATCATCGTCATCCGTTTGCGGGGGGACCCAGCCGCGCTCCTCGCGCCAGCCGGGGCTGAGATTGCCGAAGCGCGACAGGCGGAAGCTCGACAGATCGGCGAAGTCGCATCGGCCGGTGAGGACGAGCTGCGAGATGGCGCGCCCGGTTGCCGGAGACAGGCCGAAGCCGACGCTCGACATGGTGGCTGCGATCGCATT
>JAKFDB010000179.1:0-15929 GCA_036676315.1 Bradyrhizobiaceae bacterium | reverse complement strand
GCTGTCGGAGCTTCTGCCCTTCAACATCGTGCGGATGATCCATACCAACGCTCTGGTGGTCTGGCTGCTGCTCGGCTTCATGGGGGCGACCTACTACCTCTTGCCCGAGGAGGCGCAGACCGAGCTCTACAGCACCAAGCTCGCCGTCATCCAATTCTGGCTGTTCTTCATCGCGGCGGCGATCGCGGTGGTCGGCTATCTCTTCCGCATCCATGAAGGCCGCGAATTCCTCGAGCAGCCCTTCGCGATCAAGGTCGGCATCGTCGTGGTGGTGCTGATCTTCCTGTTCAACATCACCATGACCTCGCTGAAGGGCCGCAAGACCACCGTCACCAACATCCTGCTCTTCGGCCTGTGGGGCCTGGCGATCTTCTTCCTCTTCGCCTTCTACAACCCGGTCAACCTCGCCCTCGACAAGATGTACTGGTGGTACGTCATCCATCTCTGGGTGGAAGGTGTCTGGGAGTTGATCATGGCCTCGGTCCTGGCCTTCCTGATGATCAAGCTCAACGGCGTCGACCGCGAAGTGGTCGAGAAGTGGCTCTACGTCATCGTCGGCCTCGCCCTGTTCTCCGGCATCCTCGGAACCGGTCACCACTATTACTGGATCGGCGCGCCCGGATACTGGCAGTGGATCGGCTCGCTGTTCTCGACGCTCGAGGTCGCTCCGTTCTTCACCATGATCCTCTTCACCGTCCGCATGACCTGGAAGGCCGGCCGCAATCATCCCAACCGCGCGGCGCTGCTCTGGTCGGTCGGCTGCTCGGTAATGGCCTTCATCGGCGCCGGTATCTGGGGCTTCCTGAACACGCTGTCATTCACCAACTACTACACCCACGGCACGCAGCTCACCGCCGCCCATGGCCACCTTGCCTTCTTCGGCGCCTATGTGATGCTGAACCTCGCGATCATGGCCTATGCCATTCCCGAGTTGAAGAACCGGGCACCGTACAATCAGTGGCTCTCGATCGTGAGCTTCTGGCTGATGGTGCCGGCGATGATGATGATGACCTTCGCCCTGACCTTCGCCGGCGTCATCCAGGCGCATCTGCAGCGCGTGCTCGGCCAGTCCTTCATGGAGGTCCAGGACCAGCTCGCCCTGTTCTACTGGATCAGGCTCGGCTCCGGTGTCGTGGTCGTCATCTCGGCGCTGATGTTCGTCTGGGCGATCCTCGTCCCCGGCCGCGAACGCGAGCCCAAGGCGATCGGCTACGCCCAGCCGGCAGAATGACGCTCCGGCCCGCCGGCACCAGCCGGCGGGCCGTCGACCGCATGCAATCCAGGGACTTCAGCCATGAACATGATCTCGCGCCCGCCCGTCGAGACGAAGCCGGCCGCCGGCTACGACATCCCCGCCTACAGCGCCTCCGGCAATGAGCGCGCCCTGTTCGAAAAGGCATGGGAAAAGCGCCTGCCGCTGCTGCTCAAGGGGCCGACCGGCTCGGGCAAGACCCGCTTCGTCGGCCATATGGCGGCGAGCCTCGGGCTGCCGCTCTTCACCGTGGCCTGCCATGACGACCTCTCGGCGGCCGACCTCACCGGGCGGCACCTGCTCAAGGGCGGCGAGACGGTCTGGGTCGACGGGCCGCTGACCCGCGCGGTGCGCGAGGGCGGGCTCTGCTATCTCGACGAGATCGTCGAGGCCCGCAAGGACGTCGCCGTGGTGCTGCACCCGCTGACCGACGACCGGCGCATCCTGCCGCTGGAGCGCACCGGCGAACTGCTCGCCGCTCCGCCCGCCTTCATGCTCGCTGTGTCCTACAACCCGGGCTACCAGAACCTGCTGAAGAACCTGAAGCCCTCGACCCGCCAGCGCTTCGTCTCGATCAGCTTCGACTTCCTGCCGCGCGACCAGGAGATCGCCGTGGTCGCGCAGGAGAGCGGCCTCGACGAGGGCGCGGTTGCTCCGCTCGTCGACCTTGCCCGGCGGCTGCGCGGCCTGAAGGGGCAGGACATTGAGGAAGGTGTCTCGACCCGGCTCGTCGTCTATGCGGCGAGCCTGGTCGCAGCCGGCCTACCCCGGCCCGAAGCGGTGATGGCCGCGATCATCGAGCCCCTGACCGACGAGCCGGAGGTGCGCGCCGGCCTCGTCGAGGTCGCGCGCGCGGTTCTCGGCTAGGAGAGCGCCATGCTGGACTTCCTCGAGCTGGAGGAAACCGTCGGGCGCTTCTGGCACAAGCTCGTCGGCGAGACCGCCAGCCTGCCGCATCACCCCCAAGCGGCGGTGACGCTGGCCGCGATGGCGCCGTCGCTCGCGGTCTGCTTCCGCGGCTTCGGCGGCGAGCCCGGCATCAGGATCGTGCCTGCCCGCGAACGCGTGGCGAGCCACCGGCTAAGCCTGCGCCAGCGGGTCGGCCTCGGCGAGGAAAGGCTGGCGCAGGCGCTGCGCACGCCCGACAGCCTGCAGCTGCCGGCGCAGATCGCGCTCTTCCCGGAAGCGTCCCTGAACCGCGACCTCTATGTCTGGCTCACCGCCTGCATGGCGACGATGCCGCCACGGCCGGTGACGGAAGCCGATCCGCTGCGGCGCGACCTCGCGCTGATCATCGCGGCAGGCCGGCTGGTCGGCGATGTGCTGGCGACCTTCCCCGGGCTTGGCCCCGCCTATCGGCGACTGGCGGCAGCGACGCTGGCGGCGCGCCAGCGCGCCGCTCTGCCGGCGACGGAGGCCCGGGTCGAGGCCCTGATCGGCGCATTGCTGCGCGGCGAAGACATCGCGATTGCGGCCGAGGACTGGCCTGCCAGGACACCGCCCGGCTATCTGCCGGCGCTCGACGTGCCGCTCTGGCCGCTGGCAAGCGGCGCCGAGCTCGCCCGGACGCGCCGCAAGGACGAGGACCAGCCGCCACCGGCCACCTCGCGCGCCGAGGAACAAGCCAAGGCCTACGCCGCCAGCCGCGACGAGACCGCCGAGGCCTGGAGCGAGCGCAGCCCGTTCATCCTGAACCGCTTCGAGAAGATTCTCGCGATGTCGGAGATGGTCGCGGTCGACCGCCCCTCCGACGACAGCGAGGAACACGACCCCGAAGCGGCCGACGAGCTCGACGACATGGTGCTGAGCGAACGCAAGGGCCGCCCGGCCTCGCGCTTCCGCTTCGATCTCGACCTGCCGCCGGAGGCCATGGACGAGGCGGCATTGGCCGGCGCCGTCACCTATCCGGAATGGGACTTTCGCAGCAGCAGCTATCGCGAAGACTATTGTCGCGTCCTCGCGGCCACCGCGCGGCAGGAGCTCGTGCCGCAGCCGCCCGATGCGGCGACGCGGGCGCTGGTGCGCCAGGTGCGCCGCCAGTTCGAGGCGCTGCGTCCCTTGCGCGAGCCGCAGCGCGGCCAGATCGACGGTCCCGATCTCGATCTCGACGCGGTGGTGCGCCGCCAGGCCGATCTCGCCGCCGGCGGGCCCGGCAGCGAGCGCATCCACCTCGCCAGCCGGCCGCAAGCGCATGACCTTGCGGTGACGACGCTGATGGACGTCTCGCTCTCGACCGATTCCTGGTTCGACGATTTACGCGTGCTCGATGTCGAGAAGCAGGCTCTCACCGTCTTCGCCCATGGGCTCGCCGCCTGCGGCGACCGGCACGAAATCCTGACCTTCACTTCGCGCCGGCGCGACTGGGTGCGGATCGAGACGCTGAAGCGCTTCGACGAGGCGATGGGACCGGCGGTGGAAGCGCGCATCGCTGCGCTGAAGCCGGGCTACTATACCCGCATCGGCGCGGCGATCCGCCATGCCGCGGCGGGGCTCAAGGCCCGGCCCGACCGCCGCAAGCTGCTACTGGTGCTGACCGACGGCAAGCCGAACGACATCGACCATTACGAGGGCCGCTTCGCCCTGGAAGACACCCGCATGGCGGTGGTCGAGGCGCGACGCGCCGGGATCTGCGTCTTCGCCGTGACGGTCGACCGCGAAGCGCGCGCCTATATCCCCTACCTTTTCGGCCGCAACAGCCATGCGGTGGTGTCGAAGCTGGAGCGCCTGCCGATGGCGCTGCCGGCGATCTACCGCGCGCTCGCCGCTTGAGGACCCCACCATGACCGACGCTCAGATCGGCCTTGCCGTCGCCACGCCCGCCATCATCGTGATGGCGTTGCTGCTCTACCGCATGGGCGTGCTCCAGAAGGGCGGCGTCGCCGCGGCGGTGCTGACGTCACTCGCCATCGCGACCATGCTCTTCCTCGAACAGTGAGCAGGCAGGCGCCGCGCTCTTTGAGATTCGACAAATTGCCGGGAGCGCAGCGCCGCTAGGCTCGACAGGGCCCTGCATTTTCCGGGGCGCTACCGGAGCCGACACCATGACGACAATGCCGCTCGAACCCCTCGACGTCCGCTCGATTCCGCCGGTCGTCCGCCATGCGACGATCTTCGGCATCATCGAGCGCCTGCCGCCCGGCGAGAGCTTCAGCATCGTCAACGATCACGACCCCGCCCCGCTGCGGCGCCAGATCGAGACGCGCTATCCCGGCGCCTATTCCTGGACCTACATCGTGCAGGGTCCCGAGATCTGGCAGGTCGAGATCGGCCGCGGCGATGCCGCCGATTGCGGCGGACACGGCGAGGGCGCCGCCTGCACCTGCGGTCATTGAGAGCTCCGTCCGCTCGGGGAGACCTGCGACCATGCCGATGGCGTCGCTGTCACGCTGGACGATGAGCTATTTCGCGGCCGCGCTCGCCTTCCTGCTCGCGGCCGAGCTCCTCGCCATCTTCGGCATCGGCTACCCCTCGGCCAGTCTCACCGAGCCCGCTACGCTCGTCGTCGTCCATGTCGTGGCGATCGGCTGGCTCAGCCTCGCCATGGCGGGCGCGCTGCTGCAGTTCGTGCCCGTGCTGGTCTCGCGCCCCCTCGCCTTTCCGCAGCTCGCCCTGCCGGCGCTGCTCACGCTGATCGTCGGGCTCGTCCTGCTCTGCGCCGGCTTTGCCGCTCTTGCCGGCTGGACCGACTGGCCATTCGAGCTGATGCCGCTGGCAGGGTTCGGCCTCCTCTTCGGCTTCATCCTGCTCGGCGTCGTGCTCGTCGCGACGCTTCTGAGCGCGCGGCCGGTGCCGTTGTTCGCCGGCTTCGTCCTCATCGGCCTCGCCTGCCTGGCAGCGACTTCGCTCAGCGGCGCGGCCTTCGCCACCATCCTGTCCGGGCGCGGCGACTGGCTGGGCGAGGTCGCGCTCCTGCCGGACGGACTGCCCTTCCATGCCCTGCTCGGTTTCGGCGGCTGGCTCGGCCTGATCGCCTTTGGCGTCAGCTACCGGCTGCTGGTGATGTTCATGATGGCGCCGGAGCCGCCGGCCCGGCAGGTCCGCCGGGTGCTGTTCCTCGGCGGCCTCGGTCTGGGCTTCGCGCTGGCCGGCCTGCTCGCGCCGGTTGCCGGCATCGAGGTCGGCGCCGGCTTCACCGTGATGCCCCTCGGCGCCCTCGCCATTGCAGGCGCCTTCTATGGCCGGGACATCCTCGCCCTCTATCGCTCGCGCCGGCGCAAGGCGCTCGAAATCAACATGCTGGCCAGCCTTCCGGCCTTCGCTGCGCTCGGCGTCGGACTGCCATCGCTGCCGATCGTGGTCGCAGCCGGCGCCTCGGACAGCGTGGTCGCGGCCCTCACCTTCCTGCTCGCCTTCGGCTGGCTCGGCGGCCTGACGCTGGCGCAGCTCGTCAAGATCGTCTCCTTCATGACCTGGCTCGAAACCTATGCGTCGCGGCTCGGGCGCGGGCCGGCGCCGCGGGTCGGCGACCTCGTCGCCATGCCCCGCACCGGCTGGTGGCTCCTGCTCTACTACGCCGGCGTCGCGGTCGGCGTCGTGGCGCTCGCCACCGGCCTGGCCACGGGTTTCAGATACGCCATGCTGCCCTGCCTGATCGGCACCGCCGGGATCGCCTGCGAGCTCGTGCGCGTGCGCCACTTGTCCGAAATCAAGGCCGAGCAGCGGCCGCCGTCGCATCAGTGCCCGCGGCTGCTTCTCGCGCGTGCCGACGAAAGGAGAATGCCCCATGCCGACAACCGAGCCGCTGCAACCCCGCGAGCTTGACGTCAGGCCGGCGCTGCGGGCCGGCGAGGAGCCGTTCCAGGCGATCATGGACGCTGTAGGCGGGCTGGCGCCCGGCCAGTCGCTGCGCCTGATCGCACCGTTCAGGCCGGTGCCGCTGTTCTCCGTCATGGCCAATCGCGGCTTTGCGGCAAGCGACCGCGCGGTCGGGAACGGTGACTGGGAAGTCACCTTCTCGCCGGTCGCGGCGGAACAGAACGACAGCGAGGGACTGGCCATCGGCAGCAGCCCTTCGGCGGCATTCTGGGGCCCGCCGATCGAGGAGCTCGACCTGCGCGAGCTCGAGCCGCCCGAGCCGATGGTGCTCATCCTGCAGGCGCTGGAGGCCCTGCAACCGGGCGACGTGCTGTTCGCGTTGCTGGCGCGCGAGCCGGTCTTCCTGTTCCCGGAACTGGCGAAGCGCGAGCATGAATGGGCCGGCAATTTCGACGAACCGGGCCTGACCTATCGCCTGCTGATCCGCCATGGCGGCGGGAGGGCGCACGCATGAGCGCTTCGCTGAAGCGGCTGGTCGAGATCGCCCTGCGCGACGTACTCGATCCGGAGATGGGCAAAAGCGTCGTCGATCTCGGCCTGATCTATGCCATCACCGCGACGCCCGGGGGCGCGGTTGCGATCACCATGACGACGACCACGCGCGGCTGCCCGCTGGCCGGCTTCCTGCGGGAAGCGGTTTCGGCTGCGGCGGGCTCTATCAGCGGGGTCACGGGCGTGGCGGTGGCGCTGACCTACGAACCGGCCTGGGAGCCGGCAATGATCGCCGCGGAATGATGCCGACCAGCGCGGCGACCGGTATGATCGCCGGAAATGTTGTGCTGCAACAAAGAGCGATTTCGCCCTGGCCCTAGAGTCTTCATGACCGGTCGATCTCCGGTCGTTGGCAAGGAGACAAGCCATGGGCGAAGAGCTCAATCTGACCCGCCGCAGCATACTGGCGGGAGCAGCGGCCACCGGGGCGATCGTCCAGGCCGTGACTTCCGCGCCCGCGCAGGCACAGGGCGTGATGACCAAGGCCACCGCCACCGACGTGGCCAAGCTGCCGCGCGTCAAGCCGAAGCTGGTCGATCCGCCCTTCGTCCACGCCCATGAGCAGATCGCCACCGGCGGTCCCAAGCTGGTCGAATTCGCGATGACGATCCACGAGAAGAAGATCGTCCTCGACGACGCCGGCACCGAGACCTTCGCCTTCACCTTCAACGGCACCGTCCCCGGCCCGCTGATGGTCGTTCACGAGGGCGATTATGTCGAGCTGACGCTGATCAACGCCGAAACCAACGAGCTGATGCACAATATCGACTTCCATTCGTCGACAGGCGCGCTCGGCGGCGGCGGGCTGACCGAGGTCAACCCGGGCGAGAAGGTCGTGCTGCGCTGGAAGGCGACGCGGCCGGGCGTCTTCGTCTACCACTGCGCCCCTCCCGGCATGGTGCCCTGGCACGTCACCGCCGGCATGAACGGCGCCATCATGGTGCTGCCGCGCGACGGGCTGAAGGACCATCAGGGCAAGGCGCTGAAGTACGACAAGGTCTACTATGTCGGCGAGCAGGATTTCTATGTGCCGCGCGACGAGAAGGGCAACTTCAAGCGCTACGCCAGTGTCGGCGAGTCGCATGAGGACGTGGTCAAGGCGATGCGCACGCTGATTCCGACCCATGTCGTCTTCAACGGCAAGGTCGGCGCGCTGACCGGCAAGAATGCCCTCACCGCCAAGGTCGGAGAGACGGTGCTGATCGTCCATTCCCAGGCCAATCGCGACACCCGCCCGCACCTGATCGGCGGCCATGGCGACTATGTCTGGGCCACGGGCAAGTTCCGCAACCCGCCGGAGCGTGACCTCGAGACCTGGTTCATCCCCGGAGGCTGTGCCGGCGCTGCGCTCTACACCTTCCTGCAGCCGGGCATCTACGCCTACGTCAACCACAACCTGATCGAGGCCTTTGAGCTCGGCGCCGCCGGACATTTCAAGGTCGAGGGCGAGTGGAATGACGACCTGATGAAGCAGGTCTACGCACCGGCCGGCATCTGACCGGCCCCGCCTCCCCGCTCCGGCGGGGAGGCCTTTTCCTTTCGCGACAGGAGACCATGATGGGCACGACGTTGCGCATGGCGCTGCCGGCGCTGACGACCTCGCTCGGGCTTGTGCTGATGGCAGGTGCAGCCACGTTGCTGCTTGCCGCGCAGCCGCGCCCCGCCGCGCCCCTGATGCCGTTGCCGCAGACCGCGATCGTCCCTCCAACGACGATCATGCACCGGCTCGACGGCGAATATATCCGCGCTGGCCGGCCGGTCGACGCGCCGCGAGTCGCGGTAGCGATCAAGAAGCCGCTGGTGATCATGCGCTATCAGGTCACTGCTTCCGACTATGCCCGCTGCATCGCCGCAGATGCCTGCAAACGGCTGGACACAAGCGCAGCGCACGGCGACCTGCCGGTGACCGGCGTCAGCCATGGCGACGCCAGCGACTATGCCAAATGGCTGTCGCACGAGACGGGGATGCTCTGGCGCCTGCCGACCGACCAGGAATGGGGCCATGCCGCCGGCTCACGCTTCATCGACGATGCGCGCGGCTTCGACCCGGAAAACACCAATCCGGCCCGGCGCTGGCTCGCCGACTACGACCGCGAGAGCGCGCGCAAGGCGGCGAGCGATCCGGCGCCGCGCCCGGTCGGCAGCTTCGGCGCCAATGAGCACGGTATCCACGATATGGCCGGCAATGTCTGGGAGTGGACGCAGAGCTGCCTGCGCCGCGTTTCGCTCGACGCCGCCGGCCGCACGGTCGGCGAGACGACGAATTGCGGCGCCTATGTCGTCGAGGGCCAGCATCGCGCCGTGATGACCTTCTTCATCCGCAACCCGAAGAGCGGCGGCTGCTCGGTCGGCACCCCGCCCGACAATCTCGGCTTCCGCCTGGTCAAGGAGCCGCGCTGGCAGGATCGGTTGCCGGCGGGCCTGCGCCGGCTGCTGCCGACATGAATGCCCCGACGCCGACCGCCGGTCTCGCTGGGAGCCGGCCCGTGGCCGAAGGCGACATGGAATTCCTGCTCTGGATCCTGGTCTGGAGCGAACTTGTCGTCTTCGGCGCCCTGCTTGGCGCCTTCATGATCCTTGGCCTGCTCAACCCGAATGCGCTGGCGCTGCTGCACGCGCAGCTCGACCTGCCGCTCGCCGGCGCCGCGACGGCGACACTCCTCGCCAGCGGCTTCTTCGCCGCGCGCGCCGCGTTCGGACGGCAGCCACGCTGGAACCTCGTCGCCGCCGCTCTTGGCGGCTTTGCCTTCCTTGCGCTGAAGCTCGTCGCCTACAGCCACGAGATCCCGGCGCTCACGGCGGTCGAGAGCCGCCTGGTCGAGCTCTATTTCCTGATCACCGGCTTCCATCTCGCCCATGTTCTCTTCGTCGCGATGATCATCCTTGCCATCGCCTGGCGCCCGGCACCGCGCCGGGTCGCGACGGTCGCCACCATCTGGCATGCGGTCGACCTGGTCTGGATCCTGATCCTCCCGGTCATCTATCTGGGTTGAGATGCAGTTTTACCGCGACATCCCGCTGCCGCTTATCCTCGGTGCGCTGCTCCTCGCAACCGGGCTCGGGCTGCTCGCCACCATGCTGCTTTCGCCGGTGCCACGCGGCCTTGCCATCGCCGCATTGAGCGGGATCAAGGCGGCGCTCCTGGTAATCGGCTTCATGCGTCTGCAGCGGGAGAGCGCCGCACTCGCCGGCGTGCTCATCGCCTACGCCATTCTGCTATCTGCCCTGGCAGGGTTGCGGATCGCTCTTGCCGGGTAAGGCGCGGGCATGAATGCTGCCGACGGCTGCGCTCATATCCGGCGCACCGGCCAGGTTTGGACGTTTCCTCGCGGGCGGCGCATCCGGCCCGCCAAAAGGAAAGACGATACTGTGGGAATGGACCGCAGCGTCCTGCGCAGCATCCCGCTGTTCGCGGCGATGAGCGACGAACAGCTCGACCGCATGACGGCGCAGGCGAACGCACGCCGGATCCCGCAGGGCGAGTCCGTGTTCGAGCAGGGCGACCCGGCCAAGGCCTTCTGCCTTTTGCTGCACGGCCGGCTGAAGGTGACGCAGGTCACGCGCGACGGCCAGCAGATCATCGTGCGCGTCGTCCACCCGGGCGACCTGTTCGGCTTCACCCGCGCGCTCGGCCGGCCCGACTATCCGGGCACGGCAACAGCAGCGGTCGACAGTCTCGTCGCGAGCTGGCCGACGGAGTCCTGGGACGGTTTCGTCGAAAACAATCCGCAGCTGGCGATGAGCGCGATCCGCACCATCGGCCAGCGCCTGGACGAGGCCCATACCCGTATCCGCGAGATGTCGACGGAGGAAGTCGAGCGGCGCGTCGCCCATGCGGTGCTGCGGCTGGTCGAGCAGGCCGGCATGCGCGTTGAAACTGGCATGCGCGTCGATTTCCCGATCTCGCGCCGCGATATCGCCGAGATGACCGGCACGACGCTGCACACGGTCTCGCGCATTCTCAGCGCCTGGGAGACGCGAGGGCTGGTCGAGGGCGGCCGCCAGAAGCTGGTGGTCTGCGATACCGCCGGACTGATCCGGCTAGCCGAGAACGCCGAATAGCGCACCGCCGGAGCGGTGCGCTGAGCACTGGCGCCAGGATCAGGCCTGCTGCGCGACCGACGCCGCCTTCGGGCCGGTCCGGGCGCCGGTCAGCACCTGCCAATAAGCCAGCGCGAAGGTCAGAAAGGCCAGCGACCAGCTCAAGGCGGCGATATGGAGCAGAGCCGCCGGACCATGGCCGAGCGCCGAGCAGATCCGCGCGACCGTGCCGATGACGACCAGCACATAGCAGGCCTGGGTCGCCGCCGTCGCGACGAGCGGACGCCCGGTATGGCCGAGGCTGGCGCGCGACATCACCGCAAGCGTCATGGTGCCGAAGGCTCCCGCCGTCCAGGCGTGCAGGCCGGCGCCGGGCCCGACGAGGCCGAAGCTCGCCGCGGCCGTCAGTGCAAAACCGATCGGCACGAAGAGATAGCCGACATGCAGGATGATCAGCAGCGGATTGCGCCAGCAGCGATCCCCTGCCCAGCGCCCCAGCCGTACGAGATTGAGCAAGGCAGCGAGCCCGAGCGCGACGCCACTCGCAGGGCTGTCCGGCAGCACGACCCAGAGGACCAGGGTCACCGCGCTCACTGCCAGGATGAATTTGTCATAGAGCCCGAAAGGCACCGGCATGCGGCCCTCGCCGCGCTGCGCCAGCCAGTTGCGGGTGAAGCTCGGCACGATGCGCCCGGCGATCAACACGACCAGCGTCAGGACGACGGCGATGGCGAGGCGGCGCGCGATATCGGCGCTGCCGGTCAGCCCGGCTTCGAGATGGAAGGCGAGGTTGGCGGCGAGCAGCAGCCCGACCAGGACCACGACCTTGAGATTGCGCCAGTTGCGGCCGGCCAGGATCTCGCGGGCAGCGGCGGCGGCCAGCAACAGCAGGAAGAGCGCGTCGACCGCCATGGCGAGGCGCCAGCCGATCCAGGCCGAGGCCGACACGGCGATACGCCCCGCCAGCCAGGCAAGGACGAGGAAGAGCAAAGGCGTGCCCTGAACGGGAAGCCGGCCGGTCCAGTTGGGAATGGCCGTCAGGAGGAAGCCACCGATCGCCGCAGCCTGATAACCGAACAGCATTTCGTGGATATGCCAGTCGACCGGAGCGAAGGCCGTCGGAACGGTGAGATGGCCGGTGACGAAGGGTAGCCAGACCAGGATCGTCAGCCCGGCCTGCAGGGCCGCGAGCAGGAAGAACGGCCGAAAGCCGTAGGAAAGCAGAGCCGGCCCTTCATAGGACCGCAGCCGCGGGATCGGGGCCATGCTGGATCTCCTGACGGAAACGGGCGCGGCCCGGCAGCCGCGCCCTGGCTTCATGGGATAATGCCGGAAAGGGAGCCAAGGCGATGCGGGATCACTTCGCCTTGGCGACCAGGTCGGCGAAGACCTGCTTGGCCTTGCCCGGGTGCTTGGCTACCGCCGCTGCCTCGAGATTGGCCGGCTCGCCGACCACGACCAGCGCGACCATGCCCATGCCGTAATGCGGCTTACACTTGATCCCGTAGACGCCGGCCTCCTTGAAGGTGACGTCGACCTGCTCGTTCATCTTGCCGATGAAGGGGGCGGCGCCGGCCGGCATCATCTCGGGGACGCTTTCGGCATTGTGGCTCTTGTCGGTCGGGAGGAACTTCACCGTATCGCCGGGCGCGATCTTCACCAGCGCCGGCTCGAACACCATGGCCCCGGCGGCGCCCTTGTTGAGCATCTTGACCTCGATCTCCGCCGCCTTCGCGCCGGCGGCGGCCAGGGTCATCAATGCGCCGGCCAGAATCATCTTGAACATCTGTTTTCTCCTTCAGCGCAGCCGGGACCTCAGTCCCTCGCTGCACCGCAACATTAGCTGCGGCAGCGCAATCGACTTTGCGAAAGCGCAAACAGGGTGCCGATGGGCTGGTCCGCTCCGGAGCGAGAAGCCGCTCGCCGACGCAGCGCGAGGCACGCCGCGAAAAGGGCAAATTCTTCGCTCGCAGAATCGCTTCGACAGGGTTTCTCGAGCGGGCTCTAAAGCTCGCGCAGCGCTGCCGCTCCCGCCTGCGCACTGCGCCCGATCTCGGCGAAGAGCAGCGCCATCTCCTCGAAGACGCCGCGGTCGCTTTCGGCCTCGGTCAGCGAGTCGAGATCCAAGAGGAAACGCAGAAGCAAGGCGATCCGCTCCTTGTGATCGCGCGCCGCGGCGAGCTGGCGACGCGCCTCGCGCCGGCGTTCGAGCTCGTCGAAGCGGTCGAGCGCGTCGTCGAGCGAAACGCGGCAGGTGCAGTTCAGCGCCTCCGGCCGCAACACCCGGCGCAACCGGTCGATCAGCTCACTTGCCGGTGTCGTCCGGTTGCCCGGCTCGAAGCCGAGGCGCGATATCCCGCTCTGCTCACTGCTCATGTCCGCCTCCTTTCCGCCCGCAATCGCAGGTCAGACGCCCGCTCCGACATGGAGGTGCCCGGGGACCGCGTGCAGGAAGCCGTTGGCCAGCGGCACATCGGGATAGAGTTCGCCCAGCCGCCGCTCGCCCTCTTCCGGGCCGAGCCGACCATCGGCGACATTGCGGAACAGCCCCGCGACCGCGACCATGTCGCAAACCTGCGGCGAAAGCCGCAACGAAGCGACACCGGCCTCGCGCAATGCCGGAATGTCGCGCAGCAGGCTGGCGCAGCCATGCGAGAGCGTCTGCACCCCGTTCACCGAGAGGAAGCCGGCGCCGTCGAGCGTCTTGACCGGCATGCCGTCGGGATCCTGCTCGCAGACGAAGCGGCAATTATCCTTGGTCAGCTTGTGGGCGCGCGCATGATAGCAGCGCGCCGAGATCGCCAGCGGCAGCCTGCCGAAAGCGAAGACCTCGATCGCAACGGCCGGCAGCGCGGCGGCGATCGTCGCCACGGCCGGCAATGGCAGCTCCGGCGGCAGGCAGATCCGGCTCGCCCCGCGCTCGGCCAGGAAAGCGGCCGCTGCCTCGTTGTAGACGTTGACGAACGGGCCGATGGCGAAGGGCCTCCCGGCCAGCGAGGCCAGGCAGGTCAGGTCGTTGACCTCGACCGTCATCGCCTCGGCCTGCATCAATTCGCGGCTCTGGCGGCGCTCGCGCGGCAGCGAGACCAGGATCAGCGAGGCCGGCAGGACCCGCTTGCCAGCCGCCTCCAGCCGCTCGATCACGGCAGGCAGATGATCCTGCTTGAACGGCGCCCGCTTGGAGCAGACGACCTCGCCGACGACCACCGTCTCGACCGGCGCCTCGTCGGCGATGCGATAGTAGAAGTCGCGCCAGCGCTCCGGCGACCAGTGATAGAGCACGGGACCGAGAGTGAGTTGCATCTGCAGTATCCTTGATCCGGCCGGCCGGCTTTAGCGCCAGCCCTTGCGATAGGCCCCAACCGTATTGGCCTGGCCCTCCGACATGGCGGCGAGCCCCGTCATCGGCGCGCTGCGGCCGGCATCGAGCGCGCCGAGAATGTCGCGGAAGGAGCGCACCACTCCGGCGATATAGGCCCGCCCGCGCTGACGGCCCTCGATTTTGAGCGCCGTCACGCCAGCATCGCGCAGGGCCGGCAGCAGCATGCCGGCATCGAGACTGACCGGCTCCTCGAAGATGTAACCCGTGCTTTTCGGCGCGGCGAAACGCCCCTTGCACAGGGTCGGGTAGCCGGCAGGCTCACCCTTGTCGAAGCTGTTGATGGTGAAGCTGCCAAGCGTCGAGACGATGCGGCCATCGCGTTCGGCATAGGCGACATCACCAGCCGGCGAGCAGACGCCATGCATGTTCGGCGACTTCCCGGTGGCGTAGGAGGAGAGCGAGCAGCGCCCCTCCTCCATCACGCACAAGCCCCCGAAGACGAAGACCTCCGTCTCGCAGGAGGTTTCGCGCACGATCGAGGCGATCTCCATCACGCCGAGCACGCGCGGCAGCACGACGCGCCGTGCCCCGAAGCTCTCGGCATAGAAGCGGATCGCATCGGGATTGGCAGCCCCTGCCTGCACCGAGACGTGCAGGCGCTGGCCGGGATGGCGGCGCGCGGCATAGGCGAGCGTGGCGAGATCGGCCAGGATCAGCGCATCGGCCCCGGCTGCAACGGCATCGTCGATCGCCGCCTGCCAGAGCGAGAAGGCGCCGGCCCGCGCGAAGGTGTTGATCGCCACCAGCACCTTGACGCCATGGCGGTGCGCGAAGGCGATGCCCCGGCGCAACTCGTCGCGCGAGAAGTTCAGGCCTGGGAAGTTGCGGGCATTGGTCTCGTCGCGGAAGCCGCAATAGACCGCATCCGCTCCCGCCTCGACGGCGGCCTCGAGGCTCGCCGGGGTCCCGGCAGGGCAGATCAGTTCCATGGTGTGCCTCCGCTTGCAGCCGGCACAGACCGGGACTGCTGGCGCAGGAGCTCGGCGGCGCGCGTGCCGAGGGGGCCGAGACAACCGAGCAGGATGGTGCCGAAATCGAGCCGTGCATCGTCGAGGGCGTTACGCAGGGCCAGCGTCGCCTCGATGTCGCCCTCGACCGAAAGCGCCCGCGAAAAGAACAGCGCGTCGCCGTCGAGCGTCCCTTCCGCCATGCCGATCAATCCCGAAAGCGGGCCGCGGATACAGGCGTCGAGCCCGGCCGGAAGTTGCCGGACGGCGCGTGCCTGGGGCCGCGCCGGCCTTGGCTCCAGCACGAAAGCGAAGGGCAGATCGGTCGGATCGATGCCGAAACGCTTGTCGGCGTGCTCGCCCAGGCGGCCATAGAGATCGGGATGGAGGCGGCCGATGCGCGCGAGCGTCAGGGCCAGGAGAGGCTGCAGCGGTGCAAGCGGCAGCGGCGCCATGGCGCGCGCCAGCCATGGTGGCAATGGCCGGGGTCCAGGCCCTGCGGCATTCGGTGTCGCGGTATTCGGCATCGATCTCCTCCGAACCGCCAGATTGCGGAAGCGGATGGTCCGGTCGTTGCGCCTGCGCAAAGACGGCCGCGGATGGGGCAAGGCATGTTCCGGCAACCGGAGCCCCTGCCCTTGCCGATCCGAGACCTGCCCCGCTTTCGCGACCTCAGCGCCTTCCTTGCTCATCTCGATGCCGCCGGGCAGCTGCGGCGGATCGCCGAGCCGGTCAGCGTGGTGCACGAGATCACCGAGATCCATCGCCGCGTCATCGCGCAGGACGGCCCGGCCCTGCTGTTCGAGCGCCCGGTGCGGCCGGACGGCACGGTCTCGCCGATCCCGCTGCTGACGAACCTGTTCGGCACGGTGGAACGCGTCGCCTGGGGGCTCGGCCGCGCGCCTGAGAACCTGCCCGCCTTCGGCCGCATGCTCGCCGAACTGCGCGAGCCCCGGCCGCCCCGCGGTCTCGCCGAGGCCTGGAGGGCGCTGCCGCTGGC
>JAKFDB010000178.1:0-26585 GCA_036676315.1 Bradyrhizobiaceae bacterium | reverse complement strand
TCGAGGATCACGGGCTCGGGGCCGAGATAGGCGATCGCGCGACCGCGCGCCTCGGACGAAAGCAGCGCTAGCGGCATGTCGGCAATGGTCAAGGAACCGTCGCGGGCGCTCAAGCTGCCGCCTAGCAGTTGCGCCAGGACGCCCGCCCCTTCGCTCGCCCCACCCGACAGGGCGATGTGCCGTTGCAGCGGCAGCGCCAGGGAGACCCGATCCAGCACGTAGTCGCCGCTCGGATTCACCACCGACAGGCCCCGTGCGACGATCAGGCCCGTCGCGGGCAGGCAAGCGGCCTCGTCACCTCCACCGGCGAGGCTTTCGACCCTGGCATCGCCATCCAGCGCGAAATGCTCGACCACCTGCTGGAACTTGGCTTCGACATCCAGCCGCTGCTGGTCCCAGTCGATCAGCTCCTTCACGGGGGATGGCAGGTCACGATAGGCTGCGATGACGGCGACGAGCTGGCCGAGGTCGAGGCGGCCGGCCAAGGCGAAATAGCCTCCGACCGCGTAGAACAGAAATGGCGTGATCTGGGCCAGCAGGTTGTTCAGCGTCTTGACTGCGAATTTGCGTCCGTAGAGCCGATAGCGAATGCCGAAGAGCAGTTCCAACCGCTGGGCCACCTGGCTCCTCTCAACCGCGGAGGTGCCATGGTTCGTGACTTCCGCCATGGTCTCGACCACCTCGCCGATCTTGCCGGCGAAGGCCCGCGACACGATCTGCCGCTGCCTTCCGAGGCGGATCTGTTCGCGCCGCAAGCGCGGAATGATGGCGCCCTGGACCAGGATCATGCCGACCGCGATCAGGCCGAGCGCGAGGTTCTGAACGAGAATGAAGGCCAGCGCCGTCAGGGCCTGACTGACCAGGAAGACCGGTTGCACGAAGGCATCCCCGACGAACCCTCCGATCGGCTCGACCTCGTCCTTGATGATCGTTGCCGCCTCGGAGGGCTTGATGCGCTGGAGCGCCTCGGGCCTGAAACGCAGGACCGCCGAGAACAGGTCGAGACGCAGGCGCTGCAGCAGGCGCTCGCCCAACGCTCCCTTGCGCATGTTGATGACGTATTTGAAGCCGCCATTGATCAGCACGAGCAGCAGGAAAAGTCCGGATAGCGCAAAGAGATAGGATTGTCGGTCGAGCCAGACACCCTCGAAGAGGGTCCGTGGCCCGCCAAGCTTGTCCGGCAGGTTCAACGTGAAGTGAAACAGCCTCGCGGTGTCCCGCCCACCGGCGAACGCTTGCCCCTGCAGCGCA
This sequence comes from Bradyrhizobiaceae bacterium, assembly GCA_036676315.1. GTDB lineage: Bacteria > Pseudomonadota > Alphaproteobacteria > Rhizobiales > Beijerinckiaceae > Allobosea. Next base: position 25,334 of record JAKFDB010000178.1, on the reverse strand, counting down.
TCGGATATGATGTGCCGAGGCACATCGAGGGAAAAATAGTAGAACGGCAGCGACATGACGACGACGCAGATGATCTTGATCTGCTCGCGACGGCTATTGCGCCAGATGTAATCGAAGAAGCCGACCATCACCGTCACTTCTTTTGAAGATCGCAGTACTGCTGAAATATATCCAACCCGTCGCACCGCAGGCGTTCGGGCGACCCTTTCGATGCCTTCGGTTGAGCGCCCCGCCTTAAACGACCAGCATGTCCTCCCCCGGCGGCCCGGGCGAGGCATAGAGATTTCCGCTTCTCGCCCTCACGAATGCCGCGAGTGTACGTTGCGATGCGCAGCCCAAGCTGCGCCGCTACGATACTAAAAAGGCACCTCGGGACGGCTTCCGGCTCCGATCCGGGCCGAGCATGCGCCACGACCGTCTCGACCTTCGCTGAGGCCGAAACGAACGACCTTTTGGCCGGCAGCGCCACCGGCAGGTGATGGTTTAAATGGTGATTATCCATTTTATCCCACGAGCGGATTCTGGACAATCGGCTGGGAGCGGGCATTCGCGAAGTTGGCATGCAAAGGCTGGTCCCGCCGCATAGCGGCAGTCGGCCAAGTCCGTCGCGACGGAAGATTGGCCAAGGCGGTCACTACGGAGAAGCGTGCCTCAAATCTGTGACCCGGCTCACAGACGCTGATCGCGCAAACGCGCACCACGAGTGGACCACAAGCCGATCAAGCTTTGGATTCAACGAGGGAGCGCAAAATGCATAAGCCCGACCACAGCCTCCTTTCCTTCAGCAAGCGTCTGATGGGCGGCCTCGCGATCGGCGCGATCCTGCGCGAAGAGTATCTCTACGAGGTTCACGGTCCGTTTGTGGCCGTCGCATCGGCGCAGCTCACACCTTCCGTCTCCAAGCGGCTGATCGACCGGCTTTCGGCTTCGATGAGGGGCCTTGCATCCGCGATCCGTCCGCACCGCAAGGCCCACCGCTCGTCGGGGTGAGCGCGCCAACAGCTGACATTGGCACGCTGCCTGGAACCGGGCATCCGCGATCAGCCCGAGCACTGTCGGTTCCCGATCCATCTTCCCGGTGCAGCCGATTGCAGCGCGCAACCGCCCTGGCGGCGTACCTTAATCTCACATGTTCGAGCGAAACTCCCGGGGCGTGCGGCCGGTCGCGTTCTGGAAGGCGCGCGCGAAATTGGCGGGAGAGGAATATCCCATCTCCGCCGAAACACGGGTGATCGAGCCGTTCATGTGCCGGAGCAGCTCGGTCGCCCGCTGTATCCGTACCGCGTTCGCCAGGCTGCGAAAATCGGCGCCAACCCGATTCAGCTCGCGTTGCAGCGTTCGGACGCTGGTTCCCATCGGTCGCGCAGCACTATCGATCGACACGCTGCCGGTGAGAACCTGGGCCCGGATCTGCGCCATGACGACGTCGAGCAGACCCCGCGGAGCGCCGCCGGGCCGATCTCGCGCCACATCCTCGATGGTGACGGTCGGCGATGACGGGCGGCGCGGCGCAGCAGACAAATGATGGCGTTCCACGACAACGGTCACCGCGGGCGCGTTGAAAATGACCGGGCATTGGAAGAGGTCTTCGAACAGGCCGGTCTGGCGCGGCCTGTTGATATCAAGCTCGATGCGCAGCGGCCGCCAGTCGTAGGGCAAATAGGCCCTGAGCACGCTCAGCAGAACCCCGGCAGCCGCGCCGGCGATCATGTCGTAGCCTGCATGGCCGGACAAGGCGAAGACATAGCTATACCGCGCCTCGTCGCCGACGATCGCGACCGACATCCTGTCATCCGTGCTATGATAGCAAAGGGCCGCAATGGCCCGCTCGATGGATTGGCCGAGGGTGTCGGCTCCCAATACGTAGCGCCCAAAACAACCATAGTTGGCAGCGTTCATCATGGGGGCGATCAGGAGCCCGAGATTGCGCTCGCCCGCCGCTCTCGCCGCGGCATTCACGAAGCCGATAACTCCGGCGTGCGGGATGAAGCAATTCCGGCCCTCGGTCAGTTCGAGATCGAAGCCTGCCGCGCGGTTCGCCTGCTGAAGCGCCCTTTCCCCGACTTCCTGACGCACGAATGCCGGCAGTCCGTGCAGGATGTGGCTGGAGATGACTGGGATCTCGGCCATGCGCTGGACGCTCCGGAATGCCGCAAGGTTGGCGCAAAATGAGTGGTTTCGAAATTCGATTGCTGCTTTGTCACACAGTATAAGTGCCGCGGGCAACCGGGAGAGCCGGTTTTGACCGTCGTCATAGCTTTGAGATGCTTGAAGGAATGTCCGGCCGTGAGCGCGCAGTTTGACCGGCTCGTCCAGATCAGGCCGTGTCCTCATCAATCCCGCCGCGGCGGGAACGCCGGATTTCCGCTCGTCCGCGCCTGGCAGCGCAAGAGCGGAATTCGGGAAGGCCGCCGGAAGGCCAAAAGCGGGCATGCAGACGGGCTGGCCGCGCCCGCAATTTAGAATCATCGCCGAGGTCGCATAGCTTTCACCTGCTACCTGCGCGCGCTTTGTCCACAAGCTACGAACCACAAGGAAGCAGTTCAAATGCTGACGAAACGCGATCTGCTTGGCTCTGCTGCAATGGCCGCACTTGTTGCCACGGCGGCAAAGTCCAACCCGGTCTCCCCCCCGGTCATTGCGCAGAGCAACGCCGAATGGCCCAGGCTCCTGGAGGCCAAGGACATCGCCGAAGAAGGCTTCATCTACGGCCTGCCGCTCGTGATGAATTATGCGGTCATGCAAGAGTATGCCGTGGACAGGAATTCGGGGCAGTTCAAGGCGCCGTTCAACGAAATCTACAACATGCGCCACGTCGCCACCCCGGCGGATACGGCAATCATCACGCCGAACAGCGATACGCCTTACTCGATGCTCTGGCTGGATCTGCGCGCTGAACCGATGGTCATCTCGGTGCCGGCGATCGAAAGGGAGCGCTACTACTCGGTCCAGCTCATCGACGGCAACACCTACAATTTCGGCTATATCGGCACGCGCGCCACGGGGACGGAGCCGGGCGATTATCTGGTGGTCGGCCCCGACTGGAAAGGCGAAACGCCGACCGGGATCAAGAAGGTTTTCCGATCGACGACGCCGTTCACGTTCGCGGCTTTCCGCACCCAGCTCTTCAATCCCGCCGACATGCCGAACGTCGAGAAGGTCCAGGCCGGCTACAAGGCGCAGCCGCTTTCCGCCTTCCTCAAACAGCCCGCCCCGCCCGCCGCACCGAAGCTCGCATTCGTTCCTGCCACCACCGCTGGGATCAAGGATAACTTCTTCGAGTATCTTGACGCGGCCCTGCAATTCGTCCCCGAGACGGCAAGGGACAAGGCGGTTCGTGCGAAACTTGCGAAGATCGGCGTCGGCCCCGGCAAGACCTTCGCGTTCAAGGATCTATCGTTCGAACACAAAGCCGAAATCCTGCTGGCCATGAAGCAAGGCAATGACAAGGTCGACAAATGGCTGGCCAGCGGAAACAAGAATATCAACGGCTGGAATATCGGCTCGTTCTTTGGCGACGAGACCTTCTTCAACGGCGATTGGCTGATGCGGGCCGGCGCCGCCAAAGGCGGTCTCTATGGCAATGATGCCGTGGAAGCCATGTATCCCTATACCCGAACGGACGCGACCGGTGAGCCGCTCGACGGCAGCAAGCACAAATACACCATCACCTTCGCACCCGGCCAGTTGCCGCCCGTGAATGCGTTCTGGTCCGTGACGATGTATGACGGCAAGAGCCAGTTCCTGGTCAAGAACCCGATCAATCGCTACCTCATCAATTCTCCGATGTTGTCGGCGATGAAGAAGGACGCGGACGGCTCGCTGACGCTGTACCTCCAAAAGGACAGCCCCGGCATCGACAAGGAAGCAAACTGGCTTCCGGCGCCGGATGACAAGATCTATCTCGTGATGCGCCTCTACTGGCCGAAGCCGACGTCGCCCTCGATCCTGCCGGCTGGCGCGGGGACATGGCGGCCACCGGGTGTGAAGAAGGTCTCATAGAGACGAAAGCTGCGTCCGCCTCTCCGCCGCAGGCTCGTTGCGATAACGCCGCCAGTTCTCGCGCTGTCGGCAGACTGCGCGGGCAGAGGACGCAACGCGCGATCTCGCCACGGCGGCCCAGACCCTGGCCGCCGACATGATCAAGTTGCGATTCCAGCGCGATAGCCACGCTTCCTACAGTTCAAGACAGGAAATCATCATGTCCAGAATTCTTGCCGCCATGGCGGTGTCGATCGTCTGCGCAGCCTCGTCTCCGGCGACGGCCCAGGTCCCGCTCACGAGCTATGCCGACGCCAACGGCTTCATCGATGTTCAGGCCCTGACCTGCGCACAATTGGCCGGGACCTTCCAGGAGGACGCCGATGCGCTCTCCGCATGGTATAGTGGCTGGTATAACGGCCTCGCGAAGAAGCATTTCCTCGACTTGAAGAAGGGCAAGGTCGTCGAGCACGAGGTCATCGTCTACTGCAAGGCCAATCCCGGGAAGAAGATCATCGAGGCGCTGGCAGTCGTGTTCAAGGATGAGCGCGCCAAGCTGGGAATCCACATGAAATAAGCGCCTGCTGATGAGTTCGCCGGCCGGAGCTTGAGGATGATCAGATCAGCAGGGCGAAAGGCCGATGCGATTGATCGCTGCCGAATGCGATCTGGCGGGTGCCCAGAATGGGGCGCCCGCTGCCCTCGATCAAATTCGCAACCTCCAGAACCTCAATCAACAGGGGACGTCATGAACAGATTTGTCTCGGCTGGGATTGCACTATCGTTCGGACTGATCCTTGCAGCCTGCCAGACGCCGCAATCAAGGCAGGCGCAACTTGCCACGATCTGTGCAGATCCGGTCAACCGGCAGCCCAACACCTTCTACTGGGCAGAGTGCCAGTCGCTTTATCCGTCCACGGACCGGCAGTTGCAGCGGGATTACGCGCTCGGGGCACCGACAGGTGACTGAGGATCGAGATTGGCCGCGTTGCACGAGATCTGGCGCGAACCAGACAAGTTTTATGCGCAGGTCAGTAGTCCACAGGCTCACAATCTTTCTTTCGGCCATCACCAAGGGATTTATTTGATATGCCAACCCGCATGACAAAATTCTGCGCCGGAATTGCCTTGGCGGCGTGCTCGATCACTGCACAGGCTGCCGACCTGCCGTCGCGGCGGATCGAACCTGCCATTCCCTTGGTGCCCGCGTTCACATGGACCGGCTTCTATGTCGGTGCCCAAGCCGGCTGGGCGCAGACCAGAACCGAACTGACCCCTGGCGCCGCTATCGCCGGTCGGGCTGCCATTGCTTCCTTGCCGAGCCTGAACAGGGACGGCGCGGCGGTCGGTCTGCTCGTTGGCTACAACTACCAGATCGGCCAGCTTGTGCTCGGCGGCGAGATCGACGGCGCAGCCCTCATCACCGGAAAGCAGCGCTACGCCGCGCTGACCGGCGATTTCATCACCGCCCATACCAATTGGGTCGGCTCGGCCAGGCTGCGTCTCGGCTATTCCTTCGACCGGTTCATGATCTACGCGACCGGCGGCCTCGCATTGGCCGCGCCCAAGTCGACGGTGACGGGCACGGGCTATTCCTATGGCGCGGGCGACAGCGCCCGTCTTGGCTGGACGCTCGGCGCCGGCACCGAATATGCCATCACGAACAACTGGATCGCCGGCCTGGAATATCGGTACTCCCAGTTCGAGGAGGAAACCTACGCCTATCCAGCGGGCGTCGGCGGGCTCGGGATTGTCGGCTTCAAGCAGCAATTGAGCACCAATCAGGTCATCGGGCGGCTGCTCTACAAATTCTGATCCTCACGGGCTGGCTGCATCCAAGCCGTCGGGAACTCATCTCATCCTTCAGTTCCGAAAAGGGACGACGACATGAAATACGCCATCTTCGGCTTCGGAGCCTTGGCCTTGGCGGCTGCCCTCTCTCCGACTGAGGCAAGTGCCGTGGTTTGCGCGCGCGGGGTCGTCCGGGCTGGTTGCGCGGGACCGAACGGTGCGGTCGCGGTGCGTCGCCCGGTCGTTCCCCGTGCCGTGGTTGTCGCGCCCGTGCGACGCGGGTGCACCATCGTCAATGGCAGGCGCGTGTGTCGCTGACGTCGGGCCGGTCCAGCGTCCGCTCTTGCGGCTGGGCCATGGCATCTGAAAAGTATGGCTCGAAGACTCGTACCCCCTGCGGATGAAGTGTCGAGCGAGTGTCCTTCTATTGAAGATGGATATCGAAGCTCTGCTCCAGAACCACATTACCCTCGTGACGCACCGTATAATTAGCCTGATAAGTGCCCCGATCCCAATCGGTCGCCGGTTTCTTTAGGCCGGAAAAGATCAGGGTTTGCGCCTGATTTCGCTCAAGCGGCCGGGCCTCATTCCTGGCGATGCTCCGAGCCGAGGGGCCTTTCAGGACCAGTGATTGGACGTCGCCCTTCTTGAGGCCGATCGCACGGACATAGGCGACGAGCGCGGGAGCATCGACATCCGGTTGCTTGTGCTGGACATCGCCCGCCTCCAGGGTCGCCATCGTCACGGGGGTGGCAGCAAAGCCGGTATTCAAGACCCACCGCGGCCGGTAGGCGAGCAAGGGCCGCAGCGCGGGCTGCCAAAGCATGCGACCCGCCCCGCATGTGTCCGGCGGCGCCCCGTAAGCGAAGGGGTCCGCAATCTCGCCGCGATGACGGACAATGAAATGCAGATGCGGATATTCGGTCAGGCCTGACAGCCCGATCCGCCCGATTGGCTGACGCGCCTCGACCCGGTCGCCAACGTCGACACGCAGGCTGCCTCGAGCCAAATGGCAGTACTGCGTCTCCCAACCATCGGCATGGCCTATCATGACGGCATTGCCGCATTCAGAGCCCTTCACCGCGTCTCCGCCACTGTCGCGAACGGAGGTATCGGCCATGCCGTCGCGTCGCCGCAGAACCCGGCCGGCGGCGGCGGCCAGCACCTCGACCCCGGCCTGCTGGGCAGCCATTGTGGGCAGGCGGAAATCCGTCCCGTTATGGCCGTTATAGGACAGGCTGCCGCACTGATAGTCCTTGGCCGAGGGCGTCGGGTCGGCGTCGACATAGTTTTGAATGAAGCAGCTTCGCCCGACCTCGCATGCGACCGGCATGTCGAAAAGCGGCTGCTCTTCGGCGAGAGCTCCTGTTGCGAAAACGAGGAGGAAGGCGGACCTGGTCAAGCGAAAGCACCGGGTTCCGACCATCAGCTCAAGCCTCCTCGTGCCGAGAAAATGGATCCAGCTTGGTGCGTGAATCACGGACATCCACTTCGTCCGGGAAAATCTGATCCCGGTACCCGTCGACGAATGGCGAGGATGTCAGAATATAGAGCAGGAAGAACTCGACCTGGCGATTGATCCCAAGCTTGAGCATGATGCGCTTGATATAGGTTCTTACTGTCGCTTCAGTCAGATTCAGAGTCTGCCCGATCTTCCATGGTGGATCACCATGGAGAATGCGCAGCACGATCCTTTGCTCGGCCCAGGGCAGGCCGAAGGCCGTCGCGATCCGCTTGGCCCCCGCCTCCGGGTCGATCTGGGGAATGATGACGAGCAACCGATCCATATGCCGCTCGGTGGGCACGGCGCCGATCCACGCAAACGCGAAGGCGCGGTGGTCTGTCGACAGGGGAACGATCGTGTGCGTCCAGGCGCGGCCGGAATGCGATGCGATCGTATCGCGCCGCGCCTGATGCATCAGGCTGTTGACGAGCGAGTTCGGACCGGCAAGGGCGCCATGAACGAGACGAACCGGAGTCTTCGCCGAAAGCAGTTGCCGGCCAGCATCGTTTGTTTCGAGGACCCGCAAGCGATGGTCCACGGTGAATGCCGGAAAGGCCAGCTCCTCGAGGAGCGTCTCCAGGCTCAGATCTTCCGATCGACGCCGCGTGAAGCCCTGCGTCACCGCCCATATCGCGTTCGCCGCCCGCGAGACGCAGACAATCTCCGTGGCCGAGAAGGGAAGCGACCGCCAGCCCGTCAGGAAAACCAGATTGCTCCCGTCGCCCGCCGGCAGGCGTCCTGCCAGGGCGTGCGCGGGCTCGTCCTGCTCCCTGCCGAGCAGTTCCGCGGCGAGCGGATCGGCAGGGTCGACGGCGAACAGACTGCCGCTCTGCCATTCCGGCCGATGCGCCAGACGCGTGATCACATCTGCCGAGGGCTGCACCTTGCTGTCGAAGCCTACTCGAACGGCCTGCATCGCAAATCCGCTCGATCGGGAAAGCGTCAGGACAAAGCAGCGCTTGCATTCAAGCAGCCCGAGCATCGCCCGCCCGAAAGCTTCAAGAGCGAGAAGCATAGCGGCCCTGCCCGGCTGCACCGGCGTGATGGAATCGTCCCGCAACATCGGGTCCTCCCTCTCTCGCATTGGTCCCCTGCCGTCTTGTTCAGTTCTCCTTGAAAGCGCGCTGCACACGCACCATCAGCGGCTGCAGCAGGTATTCCGCAAAAGTCCGCTGTCCGGTCTCGATGAAGATCTCGACCGGCATTCCCGGCTGTAGTGAGGCGATATAGGCGGTGAGCTCCGGCGCTTGCTGGAGATCGACCTCGGCCTTGTAGAACGTCCTGCCCGACCTTGGTTCAATGAGCGCATCCGCCGTAACCATGGTGACCGAGCCGGCGAGCATGGGTGAGCGCCTGGAATTGAACGCGAGAATCTGCACGCGAGCCGGCTGTCCGACCCGCACCTCATTCCGGTCAGTCGGCCTGACCTCACCTTCTACGATCAAGCGGTCTTGCGTCGGAACGATGTCGAGCAGCGTTTCGCGCGGGGGGAGTATAGCGTTCAAACTCCGCGTGTTGAGGCCAACCACGATACCTCTTTCGGGTGCCCGGACCTCACTCCGAAGGAGTATGTCGCGCGCCGCCGCGATACGATGCCGCGCGTCGGCGATCCGTTCACGAGCAGCGTGACGCTGCTTGGCGATATCCTCGAGCCAGGCGTAGACGGTCTGGCGGCGCCTATCCTCCAGCTCGGCGATCTTGCCTCTTGATTGGGCCATGGACGCAGCATTCGTCGTGATCTGCGCTTCGGCGTCGGCTTCGGCCCGCTTGAGTGCGAGGACCTTGGGCTTTCGAGCCAGGCCCCTCGCCAAAAGGAAGTCAGAATCCTTGATCTCCTCGCGGAGGAAGGCAAGCTGCCGTTCCAGCCCGGCAGAACTGCTCTCGAGACCACGGATCGCGTCCCCAAGCTGCAGGATCTGCTGATCGATGAGCTTGCGCTCACCCTGGAGCGAAGCTGCCCGTGCCGAAAATTCGGAGAGCTGGGTCGCCATCGACGCCTGCGCCTCCTTGTGCGTCGGGCTGGCTTGCAGTTCCTCGGGGAACGAAACCGCGGCAGCGCCGGCCTGCTCCGCCTCGAGGCGAGCTTCCATCGCAAGATCGGAGAACAGCTTCGCTTCGAGAACGCCGAGACTGGCTGCGATCTGTGTCGTGTCGAGCCGAGCGAGGAGCTGGCCGCGTTCGACCTGCTCGCCCTCGTTGACAAGGATGGCCTTGACGATCCCGCCTTCGAGATGCTGCACCGCGCGACGCTGGGACAACACCTTCACCACCCCAGGCGCGATGACCGCGCTGGCGAGCGGCACGGTTCCGGCCCAGATGCCGACGATGCCGAAGAGAAGGACCACGAGCACGCACCCCCACAGGACTAGTGGCCGCGTGTCGGCCCGGGGACGCTCCGGCACCTCGTCGGCGCGGCGGCTCAGGGACCGGGGCATGCCGCCATGCACGACGCTCGGCTCCCATCGCGAGGAAGGCTGGAGCTCGAAGCGGGCCATCAACGCCTCCCCTCTATGATGTCGGGCTTGGCTTTCTCGCTCGGAACAGCACGCGAATGCCGCATCGGCGTGGCACCGGCCATGGTCTGCGGGAGCACGTCGCCGGGAGGTCCGAAGGCAACCTGGACGCCGTCCCGCAGGAACAGGACAAGGTCCGCGACCGTGAAGAGTCTTGGGCGATGCGTGACGATGACGAGTGTCATGCCGCGCGCCTTCGCCTCCCGGATCGCCATGCACAGGGCCTCCTCGCCATCCGGATCGAGATTGGAATTGGGTTCGTCGAGCAGGATCAGCTTGCGCTTGCCGAAGAGGGCGCGGGCCAAGCCGATGCGCTGGCGCTGCCCGCCGGAAAGCTTGCTGCCGTCCCGGCCGATCTCGGTCTCATACCCGTTCGGCAGCGCCAGGATCATCTGGTGGGCGTTCGCCTGCCTGGCGGCCGCGACCACATCCTCGTCCGTCGCCATTTCATCGAAGCCGGCGATCGCTTCCGCAACCGTACCGCCCAATAATTCGACATCCTGGGGCAGGTAGCCGACATAGCGTCCGAGCTGATCGGGGTCCCAATGATCGAGCGAGGCGCCATCCAGCCGGATCGTGCCCGTCGTCGGCCTGTCGAGGGCCGCGATCATGCGCAGGAGCGTCGACTTGCCGGCCCCTGTCGGGCCGATGACGACAACGACACTCGCCGGAGCGCAACGGAAGTTGATGCCGGCCAGGGCAGCCCGCCTGGCGTTCGGGTTGCGAAAGGTGACGGCGCTGACATCGAGCGCGCCCAAAGGCGGCGGCAGGAGCGTTCTGCGCTGGCTCGCCAGGGCGGAGGCGGCCGCATCGCGGACATGAGCCCAGGCATCGCGCGCCGAGGTCAGCGTGCGCAACCCGGCGACGAGGTGCTCCATCGGCGCCAGCGTGCGGGCGATGAGGATGGAGCTGGCCATCATGGTGCCGCTCAGGACCTCGTTCTGCAGCACGAGCCAGGCGCCTGCCCCGATGGCCGCGACCTGAAGCACGATCCTGACCATGCGCGCGACGGAGGCGATCAGGGCGACCCGCTCATTCGCCTTCACCACGGGCACCAGCGCCTCGTCGTTGAGCCGGAAGAATTCGCGGATGGCACCTTGCGTCCACCCCATCGCGCGGACGAGATTGGCATGCCTGACGATGCCGTCGAGGGCGCGCTGGGTGCGCAGCGCAGTGCCCGACGCCTGCACGAGTTCGGAGCGCGCCACGCGCCCGCTCACCACGGCCAGCAGCGCCAGGAGCAGGGAGCCGATCAGCGCGATCGTCCCGTACCAGGGGTGAATGAGGTACAGCACGGCGATGAAGGCCGGCAGGAAAGGTGCGTCGATCAGGGTCGCGCCGGTCCCGCTCGACAGGATATTCCGGAGCTCGCGCACCCGGACCATGTCATGGGTGCCGGCCTCGCTGCGCCTCGCCGGATCGATGATCGAGGCCTTGAGCACGAGAGGTGCGAGCAACTGCTCGAAGCTTACCGCAAAGCGGCCGAGCAGACGACTGCGCAGAACATCGAAGCAGGCGCTGAAGCCAAGCGCCCCGACGGCAAGGACGGTCAACCCGATGAGCGTCTCGACGCTGCCGCTCGTGATCACCCGGTCGAAGACCTGGATCGAGTAGAATGGCAGGATCAGCAGGAGCAGATTGATCGCGACGCTGAAGACGATGACCCACAGCAGGGCCTGCCGTCCCGGGATCGCCATGAGAAGAGTGCGACCTCTCAATATGGCGGTGTCGGCGGTGGCCTTGGTGCGGAACGTTGAAGTCGTGCGGCCTGGCGACGCGTCGGACATGACGGGGCTCGCGCTTCAGATGGAGGCCCATCGCGATTCCATCTGAAGCCGCCCGCCTCTCGTGCTGGGCGGCGAGCCTGAACCACGCAAAGATGTTGATATCGGCGATTGTATCGTCGTCCGCGCCACCATCGCCATGACTTCGCCTCCCCTGGCTTACGCCACTCACCATTGTTGATTGCCGCAGACGCCGACACGCCGAGTGCTGCAGCTTCGCTGCCGGCCCTAGCTCGGCCTGGTCGCGGACAGGCGAGGCTAGGCAAGGTTACCCTCCGGCATAATCCCCATTTGGTGACAGAAACCATGTGCCGCGATTGGCGCGCGGGCCCTCGCAATGTGAGGGCCTGCTTTCAGGCACTGGGCGGCGTCGGCGCCTGCGGAATTAAGCGCACCGGCCCTTTCGAAGACCTGTTCGAACGGGCCTGCCGCAGAATTCTGAGAGTATAAATTCACGTCGATCCAAAGGTAAATCAAAGGACTCTGCGCAATTGTGTCAGAATAGCGTCAATACCCGTGGGCATTTTGTCTCCAAATGGGGATTGCGCCACCCCCCTGCCTCTCCGTAGCGTCCGCTGCCTTCGCAGATTTTTTCGGTCCGTGATGATCGATCCCAATGCGCACGACTACGCGCAACTGCAGTCGTGTGCCTATGCGAAGGTTCATTACGCAACAGGGAGAATTGACATGGCTATCATCATTGGCACACCCGGCGACGATATCATTCCTCCTCCCTCTACCGCTGGTGACGACACCATCGATGGGCTGGCCGGCAACGACACGATCGATGCCAACGGCGGAAACGATACCGTCAATGGCGGAGCCGGCGACGACAGCATTCTCGGCGGTGTCGGCGTCGACACGCTGAACGGCGATGCCGGCAACGACACGGTCAGCGGCGGGGCCGGCAATGACGCCGTCAACGGCAATGCCGGCAATGACATCCTGAACGGCGATGCCGGCGATGACGTCGTCGACGGCGGCGCCGGCGACGATACCGTCAATGGCGGCACGGGCAACGACACGCTGACCGGCGCTGCGGGCAACGACACGCTGAACGGCGGGGACGGTGTCGACAATATGGACGGCGGCGCCGGCAACGACACCATGAATGGCGATAACGGCAACGATGTCATGAACGGCGCCGCCGGCATCGACACCATGAACGGCGGTAACGGCAACGACACCATGAACGGTGGCACCGGCAACGACACGATGGGTGGCGATGCCGGCAACGACACCATGGAAGGCGGCGCCGGCGACGACACGTTGAACGGCGGCGACGGCGATGACGCCCTGAGCGGCAGCGCGGGCGTTGACACCCTGAACGGTGGCAACGGTGTCGACACGCTCACCGGCGGCGACGGCAATGACGCCCTGAGCGGTGGCGCGGGCAACGACACGATGAACGGCAATGACGGCGACGACACGCTCGCCGGCGGCGCCGGCAACGACACGGGCTTTGGTGGCAACGGCAACGACGCCCTGGACGGCAACGGCGGCAATGACACTCTGTGGGGCGACGATGGCGACGACGCCCTCAACGGCGGTGCCGGCAGCGACGGGCTGCATGGCGGCGCCGGTAATGACGAGGTCGATGGCGGCAACGGCGCCGATAACATCTATGGCGATACCGGCGACGATACGTTGACGGGCGGCGCGGGCACCGACACCTTCCATTTCGGTGACGGTGCCGACAATCCGTTCGGCGATGACGTGGTCACCGATCTCAACGTTCCCGACGAGGACGTCATCAGGGTCGACGTGCTCGATCCGGCGACGACCGTCGTGACGGTCGACGATTCCGGCGCCAGCGTCGTTCTGGATTTCGGCTTCGGCACGATCCAGATTGACGGCGTTACCGGCGGCGGCACCTTCACATCGATCGCCGACATCAACGACGCGCTGGGATACGACGCCATCACGCTCGTGTGACGGTGCTTCGCTCAAAAGTGGCGGCGGCTCCCGCCGCCACTTGCGTGGATCAGGCTCTCTGGGTGTGCGGCGGCTCGCCGCCAACCTCTCCATGCCGCTGCGGCCGTCATTCATGCACGGGCCGGGGCCTGGGACGAAGCGCGGCGCAACGGGCTAGCCGCGATCGAAGGGGCAGACCAAGAGGCAGACCGGCTGCTGTTGCGCAAACTGCTTGCAGGGCCAGAACTGGCAGGTCTCGATCCGCCTGGAACAGGCGCTGTTCCAGAACGGCCGCTGCACCGCCAGCGCCGTCACCATGCTGATGGACGACGAGACGCGGCGCTCGCGGCCGCTATCGGAGACGATGCGGCAAAGGCTGGCGCTCCTGGCCGCGCCGGCAGCAGGCTAGGCCTCCTCCTCACCCGGCCAGTCGACCAGTTCCGTCGGCGTCCAGCGCGCCTTCCGGCGTTCGAGCCGGCCGGCGATCGATTCGCCGCTGAAGTCGCGGGGCTCGGCCGGCCGCGTAAAGCGGGCGCGTTCGTCGAGCGCATCGATGTTGAGCGTCGTCCAGGCCCGCTCGCCCTCGAGCATCAGCATCGCGACATAGACACCGCAGCGACGGCAGAGCACGACCTTTGAGGCGCCGAGCCCGAACCGGTAGCGCTGAAGCTGCGCCGGCTCATGCGCGGTCAGGCGCGCCCGCGCCTTCGGGTCCGAGACCGTGCGGGCATTGTGCTTGCGGCAGAACGAGCATTGGCAGGCGCCGAGAATCTGGTCCTCCGGCGGCCGCGGAATCCGAAGTTCGACGCCGATCGCACCGCAATGGCAGCCGCCGCGAAAACGATAATCCATTGCGACATCCTCTCGCTGGCGACCCTAACATCACCGCCTCTCGTGCGAGAGCCCCGACTCATCAACCATCATCATCGCCGACCCGGATTTTTCCTCGGAACCCGTCGCGCCTTTCGGCGTTGCGCGAATCAATGGGAGGGAAAATCCATGCAAGGCATTCTCGCGGCCTCGACGCTGTTCCTCGCCATGGGCCTTGCCGGCGTGACGATGGGCATGATCCCGCTGCACGGGATCGTCAACGAGTGCATCTGGGCGGGGATGGCGCTATCGGCGTTCATCACTGCCGCGGGGCTCGACGCGGCCAGCTGACCGCGGCGACACGCACGCCATTCCCCGAGATCTAAGCTTCAAGCCGGGCGACCGCGTTGGCTGGTAGCCGAGCGCTGTCTGCAGCCAATGATCGCGCCGCTGCGCCGCCGCCCCGCTCCGACTCTCCGGCCCTGGCGCGATCCATCCGATCTTTATGCCGCCCTTATGCCCTCCTCCGGCCTTCCCGCTCGACCCCTTACCCTGCCCGCCCCCACATCTCCGGTCTGAAACCATGCTGGAGAGCGATATGGCCGACATCTTCTTCTTTGCGCTCGGGACCGGGGCCTTCGCGCTCTTCGGCCTCTACGCCGCGCTGCTGCGCAAGGTCTGACGGCCATGGCGCTCACCGTCCTCTACGCCGCCGCGGCCCTCGGGCTCGCGGTCTACATGGTCGCCGCGCTGCTGCGCCCCGACCGCTTCTGACACAACCTTAAAAAAGGAGACCTCGCATGGATTGGCGGGGCTGGGCCGAGATCGTCTTTACGATCGCGTTGACTGTGGCCGTGGGCTGGCCACTCGGCATCTATATGGCGCGCGTCTGGGCGGGCGAGCGCACCCCGCTCGATCCGGTCTTGAAGCCGGTCGAGGCTGGGCTTTACGCCGCGCTCGGCGTCGACCGGAAGAAGGGACAAGGCTGGCTCAGCTATGCTGGGGCCGTTCTCGCCTTCAGCGCGGCCGGCTTCGTGCTGCTCTATGCCCTCTTGCGGTTGCAAGGGCAGCTGCCGCTGAACCCGCAGGGCTTCGACGGCCTGTCGCCGCATCTCGCCTTCAACACCGCCGTCAGCTTCGTCACCAACACGAACTGGCAGTCCTATGGCGGCGAGACGACGATGAGCAGCCTCAGCCAGATGCTGGGCCTCACCGTGCAGAACTTCGTCTCGGGTGCGGTCGGTCTTGCAGTGGCGGCCGCCGTGGCACGCGCCTTTGCCGCCGATCGCGGCGAAACGCTCGGCAATTTCTGGGTCGATCTGACCCGCAGCACGCTCTACGTGCTGCTGCCGGTGTCGATCGTCACCGCGCTCGCGCTCGTCGCCGCCGGCGTGCCGCAGAGCCTGCTCGCCAACGTCACCGCCAAGACGCTCGAGGGCGCCGACCAGATCATCGCGCTCTTCCCGGTCGCCAGCCAGGAGGCGATCAAGCAGTGGGGCACCAATGGCGGCGGCCTGTTCAACGTCAACTCGGCGCATCCGCTCGAGAATCCGACGCCGCTCACCAACCTGATCGAGGTCGTCTCGCTGAACGCGATCGCCTTCGCCACCGTCATCGCCTTCGGGCGTGTCGCCGGTGCCCGCAAGGAGGCGCGCGCGCTGATCGCGGCGATGGTGATCCTCCTCAGCCTCGGTGCCGCCGCGATCTATGCCGCGGAGACGCTGACACCCCAGCCGGCCATGGTCGCAGCCGGCATCACCGATGCGCCTGCCAACATGGAAGGCAAGGAAGTGCGCTTCGGCGCCGCTGCCTCCGCCGTGTGGGCGGCTCAGACCACGGGCACCGCGAACGGCTCGGTGAATTCGATGCACGGCTCCTACATGCCGCTCGGCGGCGGCGTCGCGATGTTCCTGATGCAGCTCGGCGAGATCGTGCCCGGCGGTGCCGGCTCCGGCCTCTACGGCATGGTGGTGATGGCGCTGCTCGCCGTCTTCGTCGCCGGGCTCATGGTCGGGCGCACGCCGGAATATCTCGGCAAGAAGGTCGAGGCGCGCGAGATCAAGTTCGCCATGCTGGCGGTGCTGATCCTGCCGCTCTCCATTCTCGGCTTCTCGGCAATCGCAGCCGTGCTGCCGGTCGCGCTCGAAGGCTTGCTGAACAAGGGACCGCGCGGGCTCACCGAGATCCTCTACGCCTATTCGTCGGCGACGGGGAACAACGGTTCGGCCTATGCCGGGCTGACCGCCAACGCGCCCTGGTGGAACACCACGCTCGGCATCGCCATGCTGCTCGGCCGTTTCGCCTACATGGTCCCGGTGATCGCCCTGGCGGGCGCCATCGCCGCCAAGCCGAAGCTCAAGCCGACTGCCGGCACGCTGCCGAGCGACAGCCCGCTCTTCGTCGGCCTGCTCATCGGCATCATCCTGATCCTGGGCGGCCTGCAATTCTTCCCCGCGCTCGCACTTGGGCCGATCGTCGAGCACTTCCAGGTGCTTGCGGCCTCTCGCTGAGCCAACGAAAGAACGCATCTATGAGTCTCTCTCTCGCCAGATCCGGCGCCTTCGACCAGGCCGTCATCGTGACGGCCCTGAAGAGCGCCTTCACCAAGCTCGACCCGCGCGCGCTCGCCGGCAATCCGGTGATCCTCGCCACCGAGGTCGTGGCGGCGCTCGCCACGGTCTCGGCCGTGGTCGCCATCGCCGGCGGACAGCCCGCCGGGTTCGCCATCCAGATCGCGGTCTGGCTCTGGCTCACCGTGCTCTTCGCCAACTTCGCCGAGGCGATCGCCGAGGGCCGCGGCAAGGCAGCGGCCGACTCGCTGCGCGCCACCCGCGTCACCACCAAGGCCAAGCTGATCATCGACGCCTCGCGCAATGCGATCATCCCGACGCCGGCTCACGAACTCGCCCCGGACGACATCGTCCTGGTCGAGGCCGGCGACGTCGTCCCGGCCGATGGCGAGATCGTCGAGGGTGTCGCCTCGGTCAACGAGGCCGCCATCACCGGCGAATCCGCTCCCGTCATCCGCGAGAGCGGCGGCGACCGTTCGGCCGTCACCGGCGGCACCACCGTCGTCTCCGATTGGATCAAGGTCAGGGTGACCTCGCGGCCGGGCTCCTCCTTCCTCGACCGGATGATCGCGATGGTCGAGGGCGCCGACCGGCGCAAGACCCCGAACGAGCTGGCGCTCGCCGTGCTGCTCGCCGGGCTGACCCTGGTCTTCCTGATTGCCGTGGCGACGCTGACCGGGCTTGGCGCCTTCTCCGGCGTCTCGCTCGACCCGATGGTGCTCGGCGCCCTCTTCGTCACCCTGATCCCGACCACGATCGGCGGCCTGCTCAGCGCCGTCGGCATCGCCGGCATGGATCGGTTGCTCAAGGTCAACGTGCTGGCTACCTCCGGCCGCGCCGTCGAGGCTGCCGGCGACGTCGATACGCTGCTGCTCGACAAGACCGGCACCATCACCTTCGGCAATCGCATGGCGGTCGAAGTCATCCCGGCGCCCGGAATGCGCCCGGAGGCCGCCCTGCGCGCGGCCCTGATGGCCTCGCTTGCCGACGAGACGCCCGAAGGTCGCTCGATCATCGATCTCGCCCGCAGTCTCGGCGTGACGGCGGAGATCCCGAACGGTGCCAACGCCATTCCGTTCAGTGCCAAGACTCGGCAGTCGGGCCTCGATTCCGACGGAAAGTCATGGCGGAAGGGCGCGGTCGATGCCGTGATCAAGACGCTCGATCTGGCTGAAAGCCAGGTCCCTGCGGAGCTGCGCCAGGCGGTCGACCGCATCGCCCGCTCGGGCGGCACGCCGCTCGCCGTCAGCGAGAACGGCGCGCTCGCCGGCGTCATCCATCTCAAGGATGTGGTGAAGCCGGGCGTCAAGGAGCGCTTCGCCGATCTGCGCCGCATGGGCGTGCGCACGGTGATGATCACCGGCGACAACCCCGTCACCGCCGCGGCGATCGCCTCGGAGGCCGGCGTCGACGACTTCCTCGCGGAAGCTACGCCGGAGGACAAGCTGCGGATCATCCGCGCCGAGCAGGCCAAGGGCCGCCTCGTCGCGATGTGCGGTGACGGCGCCAACGATGCCCCGGCGCTCGCCCAGGCCGATGTCGGCGTCGCCATGCAGACCGGCGCCCAGGCCGCCCGCGAGGCCGGCAACATGGTCGATCTCGACAGTGACCCGACCAAGGTTCTGGAGATCGTCGAGGTCGGCAAGCAGCTGCTGATCACCCGCGGCGCGCTCACCACCTTCTCGATCGCCAACGACGTGGCGAAGTACTTCGCCATCATCCCGGCGCTCTTCGTCGTCTCGCTGCCGGCTCTCGGTGCGCTCAACATCATGGGCCTGTCGAGCCCGCAGAGCGCCATCCTCTCGGCGGTGATCTTCAACGCGCTCGTCATCGTCGCGCTGATCCCGCTGGCGCTGCGTGGCGTGCGCTACCGGGCGATCGGCGCGGCCAAGCTGCTCTCGCGCAATCTCACCCTCTACGGCATCGGCGGGCTGATCGCTCCCTTCGTCGGCATCAAGCTGATCGACATGATCGTCGCAGCCCTCGGGCTCGCCTGAGCTGCGGGAAAGGACAAAAGTCATGACTTCCCATTTGCGCCCGGCCATCGTCTCGATGGTCTTCTTCAGCCTCCTGCTCGGCCTGGCCTATCCTCTGGGTGTCACCGGCCTCGCCCAGGCGCTGTTTCCGGTGCAGGCCGGCGGCTCGCTGATCCGCAATGCCAGCGGCGTGGTCGTCGGCTCGCAATGGATCGGCCAGAACTTCAAGGGCGAGGCCTATCTGCGCCCCCGCCCCTCCGCCGCCGGCAAGGACGGCTATGACGCTTCCTCGTCCTCGGGTTCGAATCTCGGCCCGCTGAACGAGGATCTCGCCGCCCGCATCAAGGCCGAGGCCGAGACGCAGCGCGCCGAGGCGGCCGGCCCGATCCCCGTCGATGCAGTAACGGCCTCGGCTTCGGGCCTCGACCCGCACATCTCGCCGGCCTATGCGGCGCGGCAGGTCGCGCGCATCGCCGCCGCCCGCAAGGTCGCGCCGGCCGAAGTGCTGGCGGTGATCACCGCCAATACCGAAGGCTCGACCTTCGGATTGCTGGGCGAACCGCGTGTCAACGTGCTCGCCGTCAACATTGCTCTCGACGCGCGCCATCCGCGGCCGCAACCTTAAAGGACCATGACAACGGACGAGTCACGCTTCCGGGAAGAGGGTCGCCCCGACCCTGACGCCCTGCTTTCATCGGCCGGCCGCGGTAAGCGCGGCCGGCTGAAGATCTTTCTCGGCATGGCGCCTGGCGTCGGCAAGACCTACGAGATGCTGACGCAGGGGCGCCGGGCCCAGGCCGAGCATGGCGAGGTGCTGGTCGGCGTCGTCGAGACCCATGGCCGGCGCGAGACGGAAAGCTTGCTCGAAGGGCTCGAGGTGATGGCGCGGCGGCCGATCGAGCATCGCGGCCGCATCCTGATGGAGTTCGATCTCGACGCCGCGCTGGCCTGCAAGCCGCGCCTGCTGCTGGTCGACGAATACGCCCATTCCAACGCGCCCGGCAGCCGCCATCCCAAGCGCTGGCAGGATGTCGAGGAACTGCTCCAGGCCGGCATCGACGTCTGGACCACGCTGAACGTCCAGCATCTCGAAAGCCTGGTCGAGGTCATCTGGAAGATCACCGGCGTGCGCCAGCGCGAGACGGTACCCGACAGCGCGCTCAGCCGCGCCGACGAGATCGAGCTGATCGACATCACCCCGACCGAGCTGCGTCAGCGCATGGACGAGGGCAAGGTCTACCTGCCCGAGACCGCGCGGCTGGCGGCGAGCAACTTCTTCAAGCCCGAAAACCTGACCGCGCTGCGCGAGATCGCCTTGCGCCGGGCGGCGCAGACGGTCGACGACCAGCTCAGCCAGGCGATGAAGCGCGCCGGTGTCGAGGGCCCATGGGCGGCCGGCGAGCGCATCCTCGTCCTGATCGGCCCAGACGCGATGGCCGGCCCGCTCGTCCGCGCCGGCCGTCGGCTCTCCGACATGATGATGGACGCGCCCTGGACGGTCGCCCATGTCGAGCAGCCGAACCGGGCAGAAACCGATTCCGCCCGCAATGCCCCGCTCGTCGAGGCCCTGAAGCTCGCCGAACAGCTCGGCGGGGCGAGCGTCGTCCTCAATGGCGACGACCTTGTCGGCGCCGTCCTGGAATATGCCAGGCGCAACAACGTCACTCAGATCGTCGTCGGCAAGTCGCATCGCCGGGGCTGGCGGGCATGGCTCCACCGTTCGCTCGCGCCCGAGCTGCTGAAGGCGCAGAACGGAGCCGCGCTCCACATCATCACCGAGACGGTTGCGGGGCGGGTGCCGGCGCCCGCGGTCATTGGACCCAAGCCCCGCCTCTCCTGGCGCGGCCATCTCGGCGCCATTGCGATGGTCGGTGCCGCGGTCGCTCTCGCCGCCCTGTTGGACCGGCATGTCGAGAACGCCAATCTCGCCATGCTGTTCATGGTCAGCGCCCTTGGCTCGGGCCTCGCCTTCGGGCTCTGGCCGGCCGTCACCGCCGCCGCGCTTGCGGCCTTCGCCTACAACTTCTTCTTCCTGCAGCCGCGGCTCTCCTTCTGGATCGGCCACCCGGCCGATCTCCTGACGTTCCTGGTTTTCTTCGCTGTCGCCATGACGACGGGCAGCCTGACCGGCCGTGTCCGCGACCAGGCGACCGCGACCGCCAGGCGCGCCTCGGCCATCACCGCCCTGCTGGCCGCCAGCCGCCGCCTCTCCGGCGCCGCACGCAAGGAGGATGCCGCTGCGATTCTCGCCGAGCAGGTCTCGGCCGCGACCTCCGGCAAGGTCGTGGTCCTGCTGCCGACGGCTGGGGGCGAGATCGCCGCCATCGCCGGGGCTCCGGAGCGGGAGCCGCTCTCGACCGCCGACATGACCGCCGCGCGCTGGACCTGGAACCGTGGCGAGCCGGCTGGCGCCGGCACCGGCACCTTGCCCAATGCCGGCTGGACCTTCCGCGCCTTGCAAGGCGTGCGCCTGCGCTCGGGCGTCGTCGGCTTCGAGCCGAGCGCGCTGGCGACCGCAGAGAACGAGCGTTTCGCCTTGGCCCTCCTTGATCAGGGCGCAATCGCGATCGAGCGCGCCGAGCTCGCCGCTGCCGCGGTCGATGCCGAGGCGCTGCGCCGCAGCGATCGGCTACGGGCGGCGTTGCTCAACTCTGTCAGCCATGATCTGCGAACGCCGCTGGCGACCGTGCTCGGTTCGGCGACCACCCTGATCGACTATGGCGAGAGCATGAAGCCGGCCGTGCGCGACGATCTCCTGCTCTCGATCCGCGAGGAAGCCGAACGGCTCAACCGCTATGTCGGCGACCTCCTCGACATGACGAAGCTGGAAGGCGGAGCGCTGGTGGCGCGCCGGGACTGGATCGATGTCCGCGACGTGATCGCGGCGGCGCTCGCGCGTGTCGCACGCCGTCTCGGCCAGCGCCGGGCGCTGCGGGATTTCCCGGCGGAGCTCTCGATGGTCCGCGCCGACCCCGTCCTGCTCGAACAGGTTCTGGTCAACATTCTCGAAAACGCCATCAGCTATAGCGAGGATGGCGCGCTGATCGAGACCGCGGCCTTTGAAGACCGGGGCAATGTCGTGATCTCGATCGAGGACGAAGGCCGCGGCATTCCCACTGCCGAGCTGGAGCGGGTCTTCGAGAAGTTCCGCCGGCTCGAAGAGGCGATCGATCGCGGCGGCGAGCGCGGCAAGGGTGCCGGACTCGGCCTTGCCATCGCCAAGGGTTTTGTCGAGGCCATGGGCGGACGCATCGCCGCCGCCAGCCCGATCCGCGAGCGGCCTGACGGCTCGAAGGGCGGCACCCGTATCCTGATCAGCCTGCGCAAGGACATCGCAGGCGGAGAACCCAACGCATGACCGCCTTCCGGCCCCGTATCCTCGTCATCGACGACGAGCCGCAGATCCATCGTTTCCTCGGGCCCGCCCTCGATGCCGCCGGCTACGAGCCGGTCCGCGCCGATAACGCAACCACCGGGCTGCGCGAGATCGCTCGCAAGCCGCCCGATGCCGTGGTGCTCGATCTCGGCCTGCCCGACATGGACGGCAAGGAGGCCCTAGCCAAGGCGCGCGCCTTCTATGACGGTCCGGTGATCATCCTTTCGGCCCGCGACCGCGAGACCGAGAAGATCGACGCGCTCGATGCGGGCGCCGACGACTATGTCGAGAAGCCCTTCGGCGTCGGCGAATTGCTGGCCCGCTTACGCGTCGCGCTGCGCCACCGCATCGAACGCCAGGGCGCCGAGCCGGTGCTGGTTGTCGGCGCGGTCGAGATCGATCTGGTCAACCGCCGGATCAGCCGGGCCGGCGCGCCGGTCAAGCTCTCGCCCAAGGAATACGACCTGCTGGCCAGCCTTGCTGGCGGCCATGGCCGTGTGCTCACGCACAAGCAGATCCTGACCGCCGTCTGGGGGCCGGCCCACGAGCATGACGTGCAGTATCTGCGGGTTTTCGTCGGCCAGCTCCGCCAGAAGCTCGAGGAGGATCCTTCCTCGCCGCAGCTGATCGAGACCGAGCCCGGCGTCGGCTATCGGCTGGGCGGCCTCGCCTGACCAAACGGCGGCGTCAGCCCAAATCCGGCAGGCCGCTCGTGAAAGACAAATTTACCCTATTTGAATGGAAATAAGAAAAATCACACTATCCAGCGTGAATTGATGCGGAGCGTTCGGCAGTTTATTTTCTACGTTCGTAATAGCGAACGCAGCGAGCGCCAGTGTCCAGACCGAATCCGATCGACCGCGATAGCAGCGCGTATCGCCCCCGCGGAAGGACCGCGTGATGGCGGCCGCCGCGAAACGCCCTGCCCTGCCCGCCATCCTGCTGGCCAATGACCTGCTCGATGGCGATGTCGTCTTCGCCGCCGCTTCCGGTGAGGCGCTCGATTGGACGCGCGACCCGGCACTCGCGCTGGTCGCGGACGACGATGCCGGCGCGACGCGGCTCGAAGCATTCGCGGCCGCCGAGTTCGGCGCTCAGCGCGTCGTCGACGCCTATCTGGTCGATGTCGCCACCGACACCGGCCGTCCGGTGCCCCGCCATTATCGCGAACGGATGAAGACGCTCGGGCCGAGCAACCGTCCGGACCTCGGCAAGCAGGCTGGTGACGGCATCGAGCCGGCCGGCCAGGGAACCTGACGCATGTACCGTTACGACGAGTTCGACGAGCGCTTTGTGCGTGAGCGGGTGGAGCAGTTCCGCGATCAGGTCGCCCGCCGTCTCGACGGCTCGCTGACCGAGGACGAGTTCAAGCCGCTGCGGCTGAAGAACGGGGTCTATCTCCAGCTCCACGCCTATATGCTGCGGATCGCCATTCCCTATGGCACGCTGTCCTCGCGGCAGCTCCGCCAGCTCGCGCTGATCGGCGAACGCTACGACCGCGGCTACGGCCATTTCACCACGCGCACCAACCTGCAGTTCAACTGGCCGAAGCTGCGCGACGTGCCCGAGATCCTCGGCCTGCTCGCCGATGTCGAGATGCACTGCATCCAGACCTCCGGCAACTGCATCCGCAACGTCACGGCGGACCATTTCGCCGGCATCGCCCGTGACGAGATCGAGGATCCGCGTCCCACCGCCGAGCTGATCCGGCAATGGTCGTCGCAGCATCCCGAGTTCAGCTACCTGCCGCGCAAGTTCAAGATCGCGGTGACGGGCGCCGAGCAGGACCGGGCGGTGATCAAGGCCCATGATATCGGCCTACGCATCTGCCGCCATCCGGATACGCGCGAGCTCTGCTACGAGGTCAGCGTCGGCGGTGGCCTCGGCCGCACGCCGATGATCGGCAAGGTGGTGCGCGATTACCTGCCCAAGGCCGACCTCCTCGCCTATCTCGAGGCGATCATGCGGGTCTACAATCTCGAGGGCCGGCGCGACAACAAGTACAAGGCCAGGGTCAAGATCCTCGTCCACGAGACCGGGCTCGAGGAATTCACCCGCCGCGTCGAGGCGGAGTTCGCTGAGCTCGACGGACCCTCGATCAATGCCGACCCCGAGGAGGTCGCGCGCATCGCTACCTATTTCGCGCCGCCAGCCTATCGGGCGCTGCCGGAGAAGAGCGCGGCGCTGGAGACCGCCAGCGCCGGCAATCCGGATTTCGCGCGCTGGGTCGAGGTCAACACGACCGGGCACAAGCAGCCGGGCTATGCAGCCGTGACGATCTCGCTCAAGACCGTCGGTGAGGCGCCGGGCGACGCCACGAGCGAGCAGATGCGGCTGGTTGCCGATCTCGCCGAGGAATTCTCCTTCTCGGAGATCCGCGTCACCCATGCCCAGAACCTCGTCCTGCCGCATGTGAAGCTGTCCGATCTCTTCGCGATCTGGCGGCGGCTCGGCGAAGCCGGCCTGGCGAGCGCCAATATCGGCCTGATCACCGACATCATCGCCTGCCCCGGCCTCGACTATTGCGCGCTCGCCACCGCGCGCTCGATCCCGATCGCCCAGGCCATCGCCCGCCGCTTCGCCGAGGACGTCCGGCAAAAGCAGATCGGCGAGCTCAACATCAAGATCTCCGGCTGCATCAACGCCTGCGGCCACCACCATGTCGGCCATATCGGCATTCTCGGCCTGGAGAAGCGCGGTATCGAATCCTACCAGATCACGCTCGGCGGCGACGCCACCCAGGATGCGGCGATCGGCGAGATTCTCGGCCCCGGCCTCGCGGCCGAGGAGGTTCCGGACGCGATCGAGCGGATCGTCGCGGTCTACCTTGCCGAGCGCCAGCCGGGCGAGAGCTTCATCGAGAATGTCCGCCGCCTTGGCCTTGCGCCCTTCAAGGCCGCCTTCCTGGAGCTCGCCCGTGCTGCTTGACCGCAACGGCATTGCACCCGACCCCTGGACGCACAGCGATGGTGCCGCCGTCGGCAACATCGCCCAGGCTCTCGTGCCCTGGCAGGCGCTCCCGGAGGCGCTCGCGCGCCGGGCGCCCGGCCAGCAACTCGGCGTCGCCCTGCCCAACGATCTCGACATTGCCGAGATCGAGGCGATCCTGCCTGAG
>JAKFDB010000177.1:0-5823 GCA_036676315.1 Bradyrhizobiaceae bacterium | reverse complement strand
GCCCAGCCGCTGCTCAAGGCGAGCGGTGGCGGCAGCATCGTCAACGTCGCCTCGCGCGTCTATCTCAGCGGCACCGGCGTCGCCTATACCTCGAGCAAGTCGGGGCTGATCGGCCTGACCCGGGTGCTTGCCGTGCAGCTCGGCCCGGACAACATCCGCGTCAATGCGGTGGCGCCGAGCTTCCTCAACACGCCCTTCAACACGAAGATCGTCGCGGAGGATGCCGGGCTCGCCGCCTCGTTCCGGAAGATGTCGCCGCTCGGCCGGCTTGGCACCGCCGAGGATGTCGCCGGCGCCATCGCCTTCCTCGCCTCCGAGCGCGCCGCCTTCATCACCGGCGACGTGCTGCATGTCTGCGGCGGAACCCAGCTCGCGCCGCAGCCGAACTGACACCCCTTGCTCAGGCCGCCTGCGACTGTGCTGCCGGGGTGAGATAGCTCTCCTGGAAGGTCGTCATCACCTGGGCGACCATGTTGCGGGCGACGTGCAACTGGTCTTCTTCGAAAGCGATGGCGCGCGGCGAATTGAGCACGATCTCGTAGCTCGGGAAGTAGTCGACGAAGTCGAAGCGCCGGTAGAGTTCCTCCGCGACCGCCCGCAGCACCGATTTCGAGCCGCTATTGGCGACGATGACGTCGGCGTCCTTGAAGGTCGCGCCCAGCGGCACCGGCGAGACGGTGACGATGAAGCGCATCTCCGGATGGCAATGCTGGCGCACGAGCTGGATGGTCTCCAGCATGTCGGAAAGCGTCGCGTCATAGCCGTAGTCGACGAAGCGGAAGCGCTCCGGCATCCGTGCCAGCCAGTTGGGGCCGGGATGGATGTTCATCGCCAGCCCGGTCTGCGAATCCAGCCAGGTCTCGGTCAGGCCGAGGGTGAAGAAGCAGATACGGGCGTCCTTGATCGTCGAGGTCGCCGCCAGCAGGCGCTGGCGATTGGCGAAGGCCTCGTCGCGGCCGAGCAGCCTGAGGCCGCTGGCATGCGGATCGAACCATTGCCCGGCGGCAAGCTCGATCAGCCCTTCGTCCGGGTAGCTCTCGTTGAGGAGCACGCGCTTCAGCTCGTGCGCCATCGAGCGGACGGAGTATTTGTTGAGCGCGCCGCGGGAAAGCTCGCCGCGGTTCGCGCCGCCGCCGCGCCCGCTTTCCTCGTTCCAGCTTTCGAAATGCTCGGCCGGCACGCCATGGCCGCGGAGCAGCAGGGGCAGCCCACGCGTCATCAGGATGTTCTCGACCTCGCGCGCGAAGCAGGAGCCCATGGTGAAGATCGGCCAGGACGAGTCGATCGGGAATTTCGGCCGATGCTCGACCTTGAGGAAATCGCCGGTCGTCAGGCGCTCCTTGGCCATGCGCTCGGGCTTGCCCGAGATCCAGCCGCGGACGGGATTGCCGCGCATGATCGAGAGCGCCGTGCCTGCGTCGTATTCGATTTTCATCGTCCACGTCTCCTGTTGTTGGGAAAGGTTTTCGGCCTAAGGGTGGCGGTCATTGCGGGTGCCCGCACGCCGCTTCCTCGTCGCCGAGGTCCCCTCGCTCACATCCGGTGGGGAACGCCGTTCTTCTCGAGAAAGTCCCGCATCCGGTCGTAGGAATGGGCGTAGCTCTTCGAAAGTCCGTTCAGCGCCGCCTCCTGGTAGACGGCGCGCCAGCCGCCCTCGGCCAGGGCAGCCTCCGGAACGATGGGGATCTTCAGCGTTTCGGCCAGTTCCTGGCTGCGCGTGTCATAGGCGACGAGCACGCCCGGCACGCCATGCGCCACCGCCGGCAGGACGCCGTGGACGCGGTAGCCGACCGCAAGATCGATGCCCTGCGCGAACTGGTCGTAGTGCTCGACATCGAAGAAGGAGAAGAGCTGCTTTTCGTAGATCCGGCGCATCGCCTGGTCGTCCGGCCCGTCCCACCATTTGGTCCGGACGAACTCGGCGACCGCCTTCTGCTTTGCCGCCTCGTCGCGCAGGAAGAAGGCCTTCTCCTCCTGCTCGCCATGCGAGGACATCACCATCTCGCTCTGGCCGTCGACCTTCAGCAGCGCCGCCTTCTGGTTGCGCAGATAGGCTTCGGGATCGGCGGTGTAGCTGTGGTCGGCCTCGCGCCTGAGGCTGAAGGCGACCTTGCGGATCTCGCGCTGGTCCGGCACCCGGATCTGGAGATCGCGGTTGCGGGTGCGGAAGATCGAGGGGCAGCCGACCACCTCGACATTTTTGATGCCGTTCTGGCGCAGGGTCTCGGCCGAGAAGGCGCCGCGCACGCCGATCGCGGCCGAGCGCTCGGCGACGATCGACCAGAAGCGCTTCGAGCCTTCCGAAAGCTCGATCTTCCGGTTCTGGCTCGCCTGCGCGCCGACGCCGATGGCGTAGACCGGCAGCTTGACCTTCTCCAGCACCTCGACGGCCCGGAACCACTCCATCTTCTCGTGAATGAAGTTCGAGCCGCGCACGAAGACATAGTCGAACTCGCTGGCATAGCGCTCGATATCGGCCTCGGTCGGGCTCATGATCTTCATCGGCTCGAGATGCGCATAGCGCAGGAGCTTCAGCGTCGAGTCGTAGACGATCATGTCGCCGATGTTGAAATAGTCGGCGAGCAGCTTCTCCATCGGCGCGCGGTACCAGCGCACCTTGTCGTGCTCGTAGACCTCGCCGGCCGGATAGACCACCAGCGCGCGCAATTTGGTCTCGGTCGCGATCGGACGCAGGTTCGAGCCCGGGGCGAGCGCGCCCGTTGCTGCGTCAGCGACCGCGACCGAGTGGGGGCGCCCACCGGGCAACCTTGGCAGGGGAATGGTGAGCTCGGCCTGCGTCGCGTCGCCGGCGACCAGCGCGGCGGGATGGATCGTGGCGTAGTCGTTTCCGTCGAGCTTCAGGACCAGCGCCGGCCAGCCACCCTCCGGCTTGCGGGCAACGGAGACGACGATCTCGTTGGTCGTGGCGCGTAGTATCTTCAAGGCGTGCTCCGCTGGGTTTCAGGCACGATCCGAACCTTGACGCGTACCAGGTCGCGTTCGGGCCCGACCTTGCAGTCGGTGACGCGCATCTTGCTCATGAACAGAAAGGCCTCGTCGCCGGTCGTCTCGAAGTTGCGCGAGGGCGAGGCGGGATCGGCGATGGCGCCATAGGCATAGCGCTGCTTGTCGCTGCAGTTCTTGCTCCACATCGTCGGGTGGATCATCAGCGTCTGCAGTGGCGACCAGCGCTTGAGATCGCTCGACCAGCTATAGGCGACGCGGCCGCCGGTGATGCCCTGGCTCGGGTCCGGGCCGAGATGGAAGATCGCCAGCCATTGCCCGCTCGCCTCGTGCCGGGTGACCGAGCCGACCGTGGTCGGCAGCGGCTTGAGCGGCTGGCACGGCTTCGCCTGGCTGGTATCCTCGCGGTAGGGGTCGAGCGCGCGGACCGTGAAGTCGCTGCCGTCATAGGCGCGCCAGGCGGACGCATCCCTGATGTCGGTCGTCCGGAACAGGCAGACGCCGCTCTTCTGGCCCTCGCCGCCGGTCGTCGCGATCAGCGCATACCAGGCGCCATCCTTCTCGACGATGTTGGATGGGTTGAAGAAGCCGCGATGGCGGCCCTGGCCGACATCCTGGCGGAAAGCCGGCGCGGCGACCAGCGGGCGCGGCTCGTCGGTCTTGAAGCTGCGCCCGCCGTCATTCGACCTGGCGGCGGTCACGACATTGTACCAGCAGCTCATCGCGTCCTTGAAGCGGCAGGCGCCGGCATGCTTGTCGGCATGGTATTCGGCATGGATCAGCGCCTGGACCCGGCGGCCGTCGCCGGTCCAGGTCGCGGCGATCCAGCTCTTGTCACTGAATTCTGCGGGATCGGCGCTGTTCCTGGCCTGGAAGGAGATCGCGCAGCTCTTCCTGAGCGAGGCGAGGTCGCTGCCGATCAGGGGACGGCCGCGATAATGACTGGCGAAGGCGACGACCTCGCCCTTGTCGTCGCGGAAGGCGCGCAGCGGCGCGTCCGGCAGATCCCATTCCTCGCAGCGCTCGCGCGCCCAGGAGACGACCGTCTCTTCCGTCGCGTCGGGCGCGACTTCCAGCCGGTATCCGGGCGCCTGGGCGAGCGCGGCGAGCGGGGAGGCCAGCAGCAGGAGCGCTGCCGGCAGCCCTGCGAGGCGGATGGGAGCCAACCTCATGCCACCTTCCGTTCCGGCTCGGCGGCTGGGGCGGCCGCCGGCTTCGCCATCTTGTGGTCGACCTTGTTCTCGCTGAGGAAGGCGCTCATCGCCCGGTAGACTTGGCCGTAGGCGGCGTTGAAGCGGTCGAAGCGGGCTTGCTCCCAGTACTCCTCCAGCCGGAATTCCTTGCCGGCGAAGACGTCGACGCTCGGAATCCGGAAGGTCTCGGCGAACTCGACGGTGCGGCTGTCATAGGTGAAGTAGATCGAGGGGGTGCCGTTGGCGAGCGCCATCAGATTGCCGTGCAGGCGGTAGCCGAGCACGAGATCGAGCTTGCGCACGAGCTGCTCGTATTCGGCGACGACGTCCGAATAGAACATCCGGTCGCGGTAGAGGCTCTCCATCTGCGCGTCGAGGTACCATTCCTTGGCCCAGCCGTTCTCGCGCAGGGCCGCCATGCCCAGTTCCTTCTGCTCCGCGGAGCCGAGCGCCAGCATCTTCTCCTCGACCTCGCCCTGCGCCATCAGCGTGACCTCGAAGCGGTCTGCCATCGCCTTCACCAGATCGCGGTGGAAGGTCAGGTAACGGCCGATGTCCTTGGCGTAGTGCTTCGAGACCTCGCGGCGCAGCGTGACGCCGACTTGCCTGACGCTGTCGAGCGCCGGCAGGCGGATGGCGAGGTCCGGCCGGTTGCTGCGGAAGGCGGTCGGGCAGCCGATGATCCGGACGTTCTTGATGCCGAGCCCGTTCAGCACCTCGGCCGAATAGGTGCCGCGCACGCCGACCGAGGTGGTCGAATCGGCGATCAGCTTCAGCACCGTCCTGGTGTCCTCGCTGAGTTCCAGCTTGCCGCTGACCGGAGCCTGCGCGCCGATACCGAAGGCGATCACCGGCAGCTTCAGCCGGCGCAGCACCTCGGCGGTGCGGCCCCAGTCCATCTCGGCGTGGACATAGTTCGAGCCGCGCAGGAAGACATAGTCGAACTCGGCGTTGAGCCGGTCGATCGCTGCCGGATCGAAGCTGGCGATCGGCAGTTCCGCGAGCTTCTCGAAGTTCAACAGCTTCAGCGAGGAGTCGAAGACGAAGGCGTCGCCGATATTGTGGTAGTGGTTGATGTGGCTCTGCAGCTGGCTGTGCTCGTACCAGCGGACGTTGTCGTGGTCGTAGACCTCTCCCGACGGGCTCATGACGAGGATGCGGGCCATGGTTGCGTTCTCCCTTCTTCTGTCCGCCACGCTCATGCGATCATCGGCGTGGCGGCGCGATTGGCCGGAGCCGGCATGCCCCGCTCGGCGATCAGGCGCTGGTAGAGCGAAAGATGCGTCGCGGCGCAGTCGACATGGCTGAGCGGCTTCTTGATGCCGGAGCGCAGGCGCTCCCATAGCCCGGGCTCGCTCAGCGCCCGGGTCATGCAGTCGACGAGGTCCTCCGGACTGCCGGAGCGGAAATGCAGGCCGTCGACCTCGTCGGTGATCTTCTCGGCCATGCCGCCGAGATTGCTGGAGAGGATCGGGCGGCCGTGGAAGAAGGCCTCCTGGATCACGATCGGCGAGTTCTCCCACCAGACCGAGGGCATCACCACCCAGTCGACCGAACGCATCAGGTTCGGCATCTCGTGGTTCTGGAAGGCGCCGCAGAAGCGCACGCGCCGGCCGGCGGCCTCGACCAGATCGGCGAACTTCTTCTTGTAGGCTTCCGGCTGCCG
>JAKFDB010000176.1:0-53953 GCA_036676315.1 Bradyrhizobiaceae bacterium | reverse complement strand
CCAGTGCCCCTCCTCGACGCCGTAGAGCGGTGAATTCCATTTCACCGCCTTGCGCACGCCGGGAACGGCACGCTCGATGAGCGCATCGAGGCGCTGCCCGAGCTCGCTCTTCCAGCCCGGCATGGCCGCGATATAGGCCTGCACGGGAGCGTCGCCATAACCCTTGGCGATCTGCGGGTTGCCGCCCGAGAGCAGGACGGGCTCGGCCCCCTCGCCGGGCTGCGACTTCGGTGCCGTCTTGCCTGTGGCCGCCGCTGATGTCCTGGTCTTTCCAGCCATGCTTTGCTCCTATCCGCCGGTGCGCTGCCCGCCGCGCCGGCCGGCGGCATAGGGCAGCACGAACATATACAAACCGCTGAGCAGGAGCAGGAGGAGCGGGGGCAGGGGGGCGTAGACGATCCAGGCCGGCGGCTGCCCCAATGCCATGGCGATGAAATTGGCGGCGACGGTGGCCGTGAAGAGCATCGACAGCCAGCGATGGCTCTGCCGAATGAAGCCGTTCCAGTTCAATGGTACCTCCTTCTGAAGATCAAGCTGAAGCGGACCGGGCCGGCCGTCGGCGGCGCCGTCCCCGCAGGTCGCCCGACGTCACTCCGTTCGCGCCAGAACCTGTTCGAGCTTCCCGAAGAATTCCTGCCAGCCGGCCTTGGCGCCGCCATAGGCCTGCTTCTGCCCCGGCCGGAAGCCCGACTGCTCCATGCGCAGCAGCGTGCCTTTGCCGGTCGGCGTGAGCGTGAAGGTCACCACGCTCGACAGATTGTAGGCCTCATCCTCATGGGCAAAGTTCCATGTGTAGGACAGCCTCCGGTTCGGCTCGATGGCGAGGACCTCACAATCGAGCACGCCGCCCCAATCGCCGCGCAGGTTGAAGCGGTGGCCGAGGGTCGGCGCGAAATCGTTCCGCATCAGCCACTCCTCGATCAGGTGCGGCTGCGTCAGCGCGCGCCAGAGTTTTTCCGGCGGATGGGGAATGTCGCGCTCGACGACGACCGAGCGCGTCTGGGGGGCGGTGGTGCTCATTGGTCCATCCTGTTGAGCAGGTCTTCGAGACCGTCGAAACGGCTCTCCCAGAACCCGGCCATCTGGCTCGTCCAGTCGATCAGGGGGCTGAGCGCGCCGAGCTGCGCGCTGTAATGCGTCTGGCGGCCTTCGTGGCGGTCGCGCACCAGCCCGGCCTGCTTCAGCACGCCGAGATGCTTCGAGACGGCCGGCTGCGAAACCCCGGCCTGAGCCGTCAGGGCGCCGACGGTCTGCTCGCCGTTGCGGCACAGCCGCTCGAAGATGGCCCGCCGGGTCGGATCGGCGAGCGTTCTGAAGAGTGCATCATGGGCGTCCGGCATCGGTGATCAATAACTCAGTGGTTATGGATTCTCCTATAACTGCTGAGTTATGAATCAGTCAAGCGCTGGCAAGGCGATGACGAAGCCGGGCCCGATATACGCTGCGGAAGCGGGTTGGTGGGCGAGGCACTGCCGGGCGGCCGCGCCCGCCTCGGTTCAGAACAGCGCTGTCGGCGCGAGTTCGGCGAGGACCATCAGCGCGAGGCCGAGCAGGCCGAGGCCGCCGCCGGTCCAGGCCAGCAGGGTGATGCCGGTGATGATCGCGGCCGAGGAGATCACGATCGCGATCTGGAGCAGGCCGGAAACGATGTCGTATTTGTCGTCGCGGGCGCTGGAGATGTCGCGCCTGGCTTCCGCCGCCTTGGCGCGGGCGATCAGCTCCTTGCGGCCCTCCTGGGTCTCCGGTTCGGAGTCATAGCGGGCGATCGTCGCCTTCCAGCCTTCGATCCGCTTGCCCAGCCGCTCGCGCATCGCCGGCTCGGTCGCGCCGGCGAGCTCGACCTCCATCGCTTCGGCGGCGGTGCGCAAGGTGGTGCCGCGAATGGTCTTGGCCTGGAAGAAGGCCCAGAGATTCGACGCCTCGATGTTCCTCGCCATGGCGTCCTGCTCGGCATTCTTGCC
The DNA here is from genome assembly GCA_036676315.1 of Bradyrhizobiaceae bacterium. Lineage (GTDB taxonomy): Bacteria > Pseudomonadota > Alphaproteobacteria > Rhizobiales > Beijerinckiaceae > Allobosea. The sequence goes on along the minus strand of JAKFDB010000176.1, from coordinate 51,992 downwards.
GCCGATCTCGGCGAAGGCGAGCATCAAGGCGAGGATGGCGATCAGCAGCGCGATGCGCCGGTTGACCTTGCTGCCGGTCGTGCCGTCCTCGGTGACGTCTTGGGTAGCTGAAGCCATGGAACTGTTTCCCCCCGGAATTGCGCAGCGCACCTCATCTGGTTGCGGCGCAGAATCAAGTGGGATTTCCGTTCGACGCGGCCTTTTCAGCGGGCGCGGGGATGGGCGGCATCATAGGCCGCGAGCAGCCGGCTGGAATCGATGCGGGTATAGACCTGCGTGGTCGAGAGCGAGGCGTGGCCGAGCAGCTCCTGGATGGCGCGCAGATCGCCGCCGCGGCCGAGCAGATGCGTCGCAAAGGAATGGCGCAGCGCATGCGGGGTGGCGCTGGAGGGCAGGCCGAGCGAACCGCGCAGGCCCTCGACGGCGAGCTGGATGATCCGCGGCGAGAGCGGCCCGCCCTTGACGCCGACGAAGAGCGGCCCGTCCGGCTGCAGGCGCCAGGGGCATTGCGCGAGATAGCCGGCGATCGCTTCGACCACGACCGGCAGCACCGGCACCATCCGCGTCTTGCCGCCCTTGCCGAGCACGGTCAGCGCATCGCCCGCGTTCGCCGGGGCCTGCGAGCGCTTCAGGCCGAGCGCCTCGGAGATGCGCAGGCCGCTGCCATAGAGCAGCGAGAGCACGGCGGCGTCGCGGGCGAGCACCCAGTCGGGCCGTTCCTCGCCGGCACGGGAATCCGCCCTGGTGACGGCGGCGGCGGCCTTGGCGTCGAGCGGGCGCGGCAGGCCCTTGCCGAGGCGCGGCCCGCGCGTCGCGGCGAAGGCGGCGGCGCTGAGCCGGCCATCGCGCTCGCCGAAGCGGGCAAGCGAGCGCAGCGCCGCGAGCTGGCGCATCAGGGTGCGGTTGCCGGCGCCGTCACGGCGGCGCTGGCCGAGAAAGGCGCGCAGATCGGCGGGCTTGAGCGCGGCGACGGCCCTGAGGTTCGGAGATGCGCCGAGATGCTCGGTCAGGAAGGCGCAGAACTGGCGGAGATCGCGGCCATAGGCCTCGAGCGTTTTCGGCGAGAGCCGGCGCTCATGCCCGAGATGGGAGAGCCAGTCGCGCTGCAGGGTCTCGAAATCGCTCATGATGCTCGGCCGGGTTCGTTGTGCCGATTGTGCCGCTGGAGCCTTAACAAGCGCTGTCGGCTAGCCGCAGCCGATGGCGCCGATATGCGTGCGCGATCGCGGCGCTTTTCGTTGCCGGCGTTTGCGCGCTCCGCTCCGGCTGCTATGAGCCAGTAGGCGATTGTTCAGGGCTGACCAAATTGCACGCGACCGACACGCACGAGCTGATCTTTCCCTTCCCGGAGCCGCCGGCGCCGGGACAAGTGATCGAGGTCGCGCCCGGCGTGCTCTGGGCCCGCATCCCGCTGCCTTTCCGGCTCAACCACGTCAACATCTACCTGATCGAGGATGGCGACGGCTTTGCCGTGATCGATACCGGCATCGGCGACGAGGCGACCAAGGCGGCCTGGCTCGCCTTGACCTCCGGACCGCTCGCCGGTCGTCGCCTGACGCGGCTTTTCGTGACGCATTTCCATCCCGACCATATCGGCCTCGCCGGCTGGCTCCATGAGCATTTCGGCACGCCGCTGCTGACCAGCCAGACGAGCTATCTCGGCTGCCTCAACATCTCGCTCAGCCCGGGGGCCTCGGAGGCGCCGGTCTATCGCGAGTTCTATCTCCGCCACGGGCTGTCGCCGGAAGTGACCGAGGTCGTCTCGACGCTCGGCCATGGCTATCTGAAGCAGGTCTCGCCGCTGCCGCCGACCTTCACCCGTGTCGTCGCCGGGGACGTGCTCCGGATCGGCGGGCGCGAATTCGCCGTCCTGTCCGGCGACGGCCATGCGCCGGAGCAATTGATGTTCCATTGCGCCGAGGCCGGCATCTTCCTCGCCGCCGACCAGGTGCTGGCCAAGATCACGCCGAATATCAGCGTCTGGGCGGTCGATCCGGAGGGCGATCCGCTCGGGCTCTATCTGCGCTCGCTGCGGCAGCTCTCCGTCGCGATCCCGCCGGACACGCTCATCCTGCCCGGCCATCAGCTGCCGTTCCGCGGCCTGCAGGCGCGCTGCGCCGAGCTTGCCGCCCATCACGCCGATCGCTGCCGGCTGATCGCCGAGGCGGTGACGCACGGGCCGCATTCGGTCGCCGAGCTCGTGCCGGTGATGTTCACCCGGCCGCTCGATCCGCACCAGCTCAGCTTCGCCTTCAGCGAGGTCTTCGCCCATGTCAACGCGATGCTGCGGCTGGGCGAGCTGCAATGGGCTGCGCCGCAGGCCGGCATCATGCGGGTCGAGCCCGGGCGCTGAGCCGGCCTCGCACGGCCGTTCCCCGCAAAAACGGTTAAGCATGATGGCCAAAGCTTGGCCGCTGACCGTTCGTCACTACCCGGAATTAGGATTCGTACGGCATCAATGCACGCCAATGGAGGCGTTACCTGGGTCGGATTCGACTGCGTCAGGCGGTCGGACGTGCGGGATGCCGCTAGAACGACGGGTAGAGACGAAACCATGGCGATTCCGGCAATAGTTCGAGCGATGCGGCCGCATCACTGGCTCAAGAACGGTCTCGTTTTCGTCCCGATCCTGCTCAATCACGATGTCTTCGACATCAAAGCGATCGGCTACGGCGTCCTCGCCTTCGTCTCGTTCTCGCTGCTGGCCTCGTCGATCTACCTGCTCAACGACATCGTCGACGTCGAGGCCGACCGGCGCCATCCGACCAAGTGCAAACGCCCGCTGGCCGCCGGCGAAATCACCAAGGGGCAGGCCTATGCGGCCGTGCCCGGCCTGATGATCGTCGCCTTCGGGCTCGCCTATTTCGTGCCGCGGCCGGACCTCTATCTGCTGGCGCTCGGCGCCTATCTCGTCCTGGCGCTCGCCTATCTGTTCTTCCTCAAGCGCAAGCTGCTCGTCGACGTGCTCGGCCTGGCCGCGCTGCACACGCTGCGTATCCTCGCCGGCAATGCGGCGGCGGCGATTCCGATCTCGTCCTGGCTGCTCGCCTTCTCGATGTTCCTGTTCCTCAGCCTGGCCCTGGTGAAGCGCTATGCCGAACTGCGCATCACCCAGGACCAGTCCGGCCTGAAGAAGGCGGGGCGCGGCTATCATGCCGAGGACATCGAGGCGCTCTCCCAGCTCGGCATGGCCTCGGGCTGCACCTGCGCTTTGATCATGGCGCTCTATGTCGACAGCGCCGCGGTGAAGGAGCTCTATCGCTATCCGCAGCTGATCTGGCTGATCTGCCCGATCGTCCTCTACCAGATGTCGCGCGTCTGGTTCCTGGCGCGCCGTGGTCAGATGCCCGACGATCCGCTGGTGTTCATGATCCGCGACTGGCGCAGCCAGCTCACGGGCGCGCTCGTCGTCGTCATCATGGTCGCGGCAACGGTCATCCCGTGAGCGGGCGGCCCGCCGACCTGCGCTCCTGGGGCGGGCTGCGATCGCGCGACACGGTCCTGCTCGAACCGGCAGACTGGCTCGCCGCGCCGAACCGCAACCGGTCGGTGCTCGCCTATGGCAATGGCCGCTCCTATGGCGATTCCTGCCTGAACGATGGCGGCGGGCTGATCGCGGCGCGCCGGCTCGGGCGCATCCTTTCCTTCGACGCGGCCAGCGGCGTGATCGTCTGCGAAGCCGGCGTGCTGCTCGACGAGGTGCTGAAGCTCGTCGTGCCGGCCGGCTGGTTCCCGCCGGTGACGCCGGGCACCTGCTTCGTCACGATCGGCGGGGCGCTGGCCAACGACGTCCATGGCAAGAACCACCACCGCGCCGGTACTTTCGGCCGCCATGTGCTCGCTTTCGAGCTCGCGCGCTCGGATGGTGCGCGCCTGACCTGCTCGCCGACGGAGAATGCCGGGCTCTTCGCTGCCACCATCGGCGGCATGGGGCTGACCGGCCTGGTGACGCAGGTGACCCTGCAGCTGATGAAGATCGAATCCGGCGAGATGCTGCAGGAGGCGGTCCGCTTCGAGGGGCTCGACCGCTTCTTCGAGATCGCGGCAGAAGCGGATGCGACGCATGACTACACCGTCGCCTGGATCGATTCCCTCGCCGGCGGCCGGAATTTCGGTCGCGGCGTGTTCTTCCGGGCCAATCACGCCCCTGCCTCGTCGGCGCCGGCGGCGAAAGCCGTGAGGGCGCTGCCCTTCCCGCTGACGCCGCCGGTCGCGCTGATCAACAAGCTGACGCTGACCGCCTTCAACACGCTTTACCGCGCTGCCCAGCCGCGCACCCCGGAACCGCGCCGCATTCCCTACCGGCCGTTCTTCTATCCGCTCGACCGGGTCAATGACTGGAACCGGGCCTATGGGCCGAAGGGCCTGCGCCAGTTCCAGTGCGCGGTGCCGATGGCGCAGGCCCGCGCCGCAGTCGAGGAAATGCTGCGCCGGACGCTCGCCGCCGGCGAAAGCTCATTCCTGACGGTGCTGAAGCTGTTCGGCGAGGTGCCCTCGCCGGGGATGATGTCGTTCCCGATCCCCGGCGCCACGCTGACGCTCGACTTTCCGCATCGCGGCGAGCGCACGCTGAAGCTGCTCGACGAGCTCGACCGCATCGCGGTCTCGGCCGGCGGGCGCGTCAATCCCTACAAGGATGCGCGCATGTCGCCGGCGACCTTCGAGGCCTCCTTCCCGCAATGGCGGGATTTCGCCCGCCACATCGATCCGGCTTTTTCCTCCGGCTTCTGGCGGCGGGTCACGGCCGGCTGAGCCTCAGAGCCGGATTCACCGATCAGCTTGCAGTGCAAGCTGATCGGAACGGGCTCTAGGCCGAGGCTTTCTCCAGCGAGGGCGAGGGCTGCTCGACGGTCATCACGGTCAGGGTGTGCTTTTTGCCGTCGCGCGCCGTCCAGGCGATGGACTGGCCGGCGGTAAGCCCGATCAGCGCCGTGCCGATCGGCGTCAGGATCGAGATTTTGCCCTGCGCGATGTCGGCCTCGCCCGGGAAGACGAGCTGGACGCGGCGGTGCTGGGCGCTGTCGGAATCGAACTCGACGATCGAGCCCATGCGCACGACATCGGCCGGCATCTGCTTGAGGGCGACGACCTTGGCGCGGTCCATCTCGGCCAGCAGCTCCTCCGCGACCTCGGGAATGCGCTCCAGCGCGGCGGTGGCGAGCCCGGTCAGACGTTCGAGGTCGCTTTCCGTGACAACGATCTTGGGCTTGCGGGGAGGCTTCTGGGTCATGATGACGCGGGTGTCCTGTGGTGACGCATGCAGGCGCGCGGCGCTGCTTCGGAAGACGGAAGATTGGGAGTTGCGCCTGTAGGATCGTGCTGCGGACAGCGTCGACAGCCCCCCTGAACTCGGGGCGCATTGGGCCGAGTCCGGGGCTAGACGTCCGCGATCGGGTGGATCCGGAAAACGGGGCAGCGCAGTGCGATCATGTACCTAAACTTGGTTCGTTCCCGGCTTCTGTCAAGCCTCGCCGGGGTGGAGCGCGGCGCAAAACGAAAGAGGCCGGCTTGCGCCGGCCCCTTCGCGTCCTGGATATCGTGGCGGCGCCTCAGCCCTTCGCGACCGCGACCTTGCGCAGATAGTCGGTGACGATGCGGGCGATGCCGCGCGAGAGCAGGTCGTCGAGCGCCGAGATGAACTCGTCGCACTGCTCGCGGGTGACGATCAGCGGCGGTTCGAGCCGGATGACGTTGCGGTTGTACTCGGTGAAGGCGACGAGCACGTCGTAGTCCTTCAGCAGCAGCGCGCCGATGAAGCCGCAGAGCGAGCCTTTCAGCTTGTCGTCGAGCAGCGCCACCATGTGCTTCAGCCCGAAGGGCATGGTCTCGCTGATGTCCTGGAACTCGACGCCGATCATCAGCCCGCGGCCGCGGATTTCCTTGAGCAGGCTCGGATGCTTGGCGCGCAGCTCGTTCAGCCGCTCGATCAGGTAGTCGCCCTGGCGCTTGGCATTGCCCATGAGGTCTTCCTCATAGAGCACGTTCAGCCCCTCGATCGCGCTGATGCAGGCCTCGCCCATGCCGCCGAAGGTGGCCTGGGCGTGGATCAGCGCGGCCTTCGGCTTGCCATAGGCCTTCATGTAGATCTCGCGCCGGGCGATCATCGCGCCGACCGCCGCCTTGGAGCCGCCGAGCGCCTTGGCGAGTGCCGTCACGTCGGGCACCACGCCGTCACGCTCGAAGGCGAAGAACTGGCCGGTGCGGCCGAGCCCGCACTGCACCTCGTCGGCGACCCAGAGCACGCCATGCTTGTCGCAGAGCGCGCGCAGCTGCCGCCAGAAGCCCTCGGGCGCCTCGACGATGCCGCCGCCGCCCTGGATCGTCTCCATCACGACGATGCCGATCGACGGGTCGGCCTCGAGCTCGCGGCGCACCGCCTCGATGTCGCCGAAGGGTACCTTGACCCGGTTCTCGACCAGCTTGAACTGCGACTGGTAGAGCGTCGAATCCGTGACCGAGAGCACGCCCTTGGTCTTGCCGTGGAAGGAATTGGCGGCGTGCAGGATCTTCGACTTGCCCGGCCCCTGCGCCTGTTCGGCGACCTTCAGCGCCGCTTCCATCGCCTCCGAGCCGGTCGAGCCGAGGAAGACCATGTCGAGGTCGCCGGGCGCGATCTGGGCGAGGTTGTGGGCGAGTGCCGAAGCGTATTGCGACATGAACGCCATGCAGATCTCATGGCGGTTCTCGTCCTGGAACTTCTGCCTCGCCGCGATGATGCGCGGATGGTTGTGGCCGAAGGCGACCGAGCAGAAGCCGCCGAAGAAATCGAGGATCTTGCGGCCGTCCTTGGTGATGTAGTGCATGCCCTCGGCGCGGTCGACGATGATCCTGTCGAAGCCGAGCAGCTTCAGGAAGTGCACCTGGCCGGGGTTGATATGGCTGGTGAAGAGCTCCTTCACCTGGGCGGCGTCGAGCTGCTTTGCGGCTTCGACGCTGAGCAATTTCGGGCGGGTGGCGGCGGGCGCCGCGGCAGCCTCGGTCTTGTAAGCGGGCATGCTCATGCTGCGAGGCTCCTCTGCGCCTTGGTCCCGGCGGTCTTGGCTTTGCGGTATTCGGTGTAGGCGGCGAGCAGCATATCCTCGTCGCGATGCTTTGGCGTCCAGCCGAGCTCGCGCTTGGCCTTGCTGGTGTCGAGGATGCAGACCTCGTTGGCGATCAGATACTGCTCCGGGTCCATGATCGGCAGGTTGACCGCGTCGAGTGTGTCGAGCGTCAGCTTGACCAGCGCGGCGGGCGTCGGCAGCAGCATCGACTTCGAGCCGGCATGCTTGATCAGGTCGCCGAGCAGCTTCTTCACCGGCGGCGGATCATCGGAGCCGAGGTTGTAGGCGCTGTTCGGGAAGCCCGCCTTCCAGGCGGCGATGCAGGCGCTGGCGCAGTCGAAGACCGAGATGAACTGGTAGGGGTTGTTGCCCGAGCCGATCATCGGCACCGGCAGGTTCAGGTCGATCAGCTTGAACAGCTTGACCAGGATGCCGAGCCGCCCCGGCCCGATGATCAGGCGCGGCCGGAAGATCGGGATCTGGAAGCCCTTGTCGCGGTAGGTCTGGGCCAGCGCCTCGGTGGCGAGCTTGCTCTCGCCATATTCGCCGAGCGGCTTTGCCGGGTGGGTCTCGTCCTGCGGCACCGTCACGGCATGGCCGTAGATCATGTCGGTGGTGAAGTGGACGAGCTTGCGGGCGCCGTTCTTCTCCATCCACTTCAGGATGTTCTCGGTGCCGTGATAGTTCACCGGCCAGAAGAAGTCGTGGCGTTCCTTGCGCGTCACGATCGGCGACAGCATCTTGGCCGAAAGGTTGTAGACGAGATCGTCGGCCGTCAGCGCGATGCTCTCGACGCTGGCCGCGTCGGTGACGTCGATCTTCTGGAACGGCACCTTGGCGTAATGGGCGTGGCCGCTCTTGTGGATGTCGCAGACGAGGACCTCCTCGCCCATGGCGGCGAGATCGGCCGCCAGATGCGAGCCGACGAAGCCGTCGCCGCCGATGATGATGTGTTTCATGTGCCGGGAGCCGCTGGTTTGAAGATCGGAGGCTGCATCAACGCGGCGCGTCGGGCAGGCGAGGGCGGGTGCGTGCCGGAACCGGCACGGGCTTCAGCGCCGGCTCGGCCGGCGGGACGAGGAAGGTGCCGAGGCGCAGAATGAAGCGGGCGATCAGGTCCATGGTTTCCCTCAGCTTTGTGCGATGAAGACCGTACCCAGGACGATGAGGCCGATGCCGGCGATGCGGGCCGGGCTCAGATCCTCCTGGAAGACGAAATAGGCGTAGACCGCGACCACGACGTAGGCGAGGCTCAGGAACGGGTAGGCGTAGCTGATCTGCACCTTCGACAGCACGATCAGATGCGAGGCCATGCTGACCACGAAGGTGCACAGGCCGGCGAAGACGAAGGGATTGAAGACGACGCGGAAGACCGTCGAAATCAGTCCGTCGCCGCCGGCATCGAGATGGCCGACGCCGCTCATGCCGCGTTTCAGCATCAGTTGCGCGGCGGCATTGGTCAGCACCGTGAACAGGATCAAAGGCAGGTAGGCATTCATCGGCGCTGGATTTTCCGCGTGGCTGATGAGGCCTTGAATGGCGCGGAAAATACTTCAAATGCCTTACGCTACGGGACCTTATCAGCCCGTAACCTTAAGAGTGTACTGCCGCGATCGCAGAAAGACTCTGCTTCCGTTCGGCCACCCGGCAGCTCGGCGGGCTCCAAGCCCTGCGGGGCCGCGAGACGAGACATGGAAACCCTGGCGGGAAAGCGTGGCCGATTGATCCGCCGCTGCCGCTGAACTATGGTTAATCAAAGCTTAACCTGGGAATTCCACCAGCCATGGCCGACCTGTTCCGGCTCGTGTCCCTTACCCGTTCCGAGCTGCTGCAGGCCAACCCCTGGGCGCGGCCGCACGAGCCTTCGCTGGCCCCGGCGCAAGCGGCGCCGCGGCCGGGTCTCTTCGAGGGCGGCACCGCTTTCCGCGCGGCGCGGCGGGAGGCGACCTTGCAGCGTCTCGGTTCGGGGATCGCGCCCTGGAACGCCTGGGCCGCGGAGATGGCGGGCTTGCGCGGCAAGGCGGCGGCCGATCCGGCTCTGCTCCGGCTTTGGCATCTGCTCGCCGGCGTCGAACTGATCGACGAGACCTTCGACAACGAGTTCGATGTCGCCGGCTTCAGCTTCCCGGGCACGACGCGCTTCGCCGGTTCGGCCTTCGGCGGCGATACCTGGTTCACCGATGCCCGGTTCGCCGGGCCGGTCGATTTCCGCGACGCGACCTTCGGGCGCGACGCCTTCTTCGAGCGGGCGCGCTTCGCGGCGGGGGCGGATTTCGGCGCGGTCAATTTCCAGCGCGGCGCGGAGTTCCGCGAGCTCGCCTGTGCCGGAACGCTCGGCTTCGTCGAGGCCGAGTTCGCCGGCAGCGCCTGGTTCCGCGGTTCCTGCTTCGAGGGGCCGGTGCGGTTTCGCGGCGCGCGTTTCGGCTGGGAGGCGGGGCTTGGCGATTGCCGCTATCGCGGCCCGGCGGATTTCGCCGAGGTCGATTTCGGCGACAATGCCGGCTTCGAAGGCTCCGTCTTCGAGCAGAGCGCGACGTTCGCGCAGGCGCGCTTCTGCCGTGCGGCCTGGTTCAGCGGCGCCCAGTTTCGCGGCGAGGCGGTGTTCGATCGCGCCCGCTTCCTCGGCCGGCGGCATTTCGACGGCATCGGGGTGGCGGCGCCACGTTTTCCGATGGCGACGCAGGCGGCGGTGCTCGAGCGGCTGCGCGCCGCCTTCCCGGGCTGACCGGCGCGAGCTTTTCAGGCTCGCGCGGCCGCGCTCCGGCGGGGAGGCCCCGGTCCTGCGTCACACCGGCAGGGCGCCGTCCTTGGCGATCGTCCGCTGCAAAGCGGGCCTTGCCAGCATTCGCTCCATATAGGCTTCGAAGACCGGCAGGCGCGGCAGGGCACCGATGATGTTCATGCCGAAATGGATGCCGCTGCCGAGCTGGGTGTCGGCGGCGGTGAAGCGCTCGCCGGCGGCATAGGGATTTGCGTCGAGCCGCCTTTCGAGATTGGCGACGGTGTCGGCATGGGAGCCGAAGGAGAAGCCGCGTGCCTCATAATCGAAATTATGGACCTTGGTGGCGATGATCGGGTCGAGCACCGCATCGGTGTAGACCAGGCTGGTCAGGAAGGCGGCGCGGTCGGCATCGCCGATTGCGGGGGCGAGCCCGGCCTCGGGAAAGCGCTCGGTGAGATAGAGGCAGATCGCGGCGCGCTCGGTGACGACAGTGCCATCATGGACGATCGCCGGCACCTTCTTGTGCGGCTGGATCGCGCGATAGCTCTCGGGTGGGCCATCCTTCGAGCGGATGTCGACCAGCTCCATCGCATAGGGTTGGCCGAGCTCCTCCAGCATCCAGAGCACGGAGAAGGAGCGCGATTGCGGCGCGTGGTAGAAGGTCAGCATGGCAGATCTCCGTCGGGGTTCCGCAAGGAACGGGTGACACCGCAATAGGATCCGGATTTGTCAGGAGATGTCAGGAGCGAGCTGGCCGGTCGAAAGCGTTTTCGCCTCACTCGCCGCCATGGCCGCGCCTGATGCGCCGAACCATGCTCCAGACCCCGAGCAGCGCGACAGGGACGAAGAGTGCGGTCGCGATGCCGACATCGACCGGCAGATGGCCGGCATCCTTGGCGCCCTTGGCGAGGTAGCCGAACAGGCTGACGACGTAATAGGCGATGGCGGCGACGGAGAGCCCCTCGACCGTCTGCTGCAGCCGCAATTGCAGCCGGGTGCGCTCGTTCATTGCCGCCAGCAGGTCGCGGTTCTGCTGCTCGAGGGCGACGTCGACGCGGGTGCGCAGCAGGTTGGCGGCGCGGGCGAGCTTGCGCGAGAGGTCGGCCTGGCGCTCCTGCAGCATCTGGCAGGTGCGCATCGCCGGGGCCATTCGCCGCGAGAGGAAGGCGGCGATGGTCGGCCAGCCGCCATGCGGGGTTTCGCCGATCGCGGCAAGGCGCTGCTGGACGATGTTGTCATAGGCGCGGCTGGCGCCGAAGCGGTAGTTCGTGGAGGCGGCCTCCGATTCCATCGTCGCGGCGAGCGCGGTCATCTCGTCGAGCAGCGCATTGTCGGCCGCGAGCCCGTCGGTCTGCGTCATCGTGCCGGCGATGCGCACCAGCGCTTCCTCGGTCGCCCGCACCGAGGGAGCAAGGCGCTGCGCCTCGGGCAGGCCGAGCAGGGCCAGCACGCGATAGGTTTCGATTTCGAGCAGGCGTTGCGCCAGTGGTCCTGCGCGCGCGGGCGTCAGAACACGGTCGAGCACGAGGATACGGACGAAGCCGTCGGGATCGGGCCGGAAATCCGTCGCCGCGATCGCGGCCTCGCCATCGACCAGCGAGGCGGCGAGGCTGGCGGCGTCGAAAATGGTCTCGAGCGGCCCGGCAGCCCGCTCCGGCAGGAGATGCAGATCGGCGGCGACGAGATGCGGTCCCGGTTGCGGCAGATCCAGCATGCCGCATGGCAGCGATCGGCCGGCCGGGACGAAGGGTTCGCTGCCCGGGCCCGCCAGCTCCCAGCTATAGGTGGTGAATTCGCTGTGCTGCTCCCAGCGCAGCCCGGCTTCGCCGAGCCGGACGCGATGGTGCTTGGCGCCTTCGGTCGGGCCGGCCACGCCGCGCTCGGAGCAGAAGCGGGCGAGCGCCTCGCGGTCGGCATTCGCCTGCGCCTGGTCGGTCATGAAGGCGAAATGCAGCAGCCGCCGCGGCGTTTCGAGCGGTGCGAAGGGCCGGGCATGGATCTCGGCCAGGATCGCGGCGCGCGAAGGATGCGCGCTGAGCATCGAGGCCTGCGTCCCGTCGGTGCGATCCATGCGATTTGCCCCCGCGGCGGCGGCTCTCCGGCCGAATTCCGCTTCCGCGGCCGAGCTTGCCGCAAAGCGCCGGTGGCGGCCAGACCGGCATGGCGTCGCAGCGGGTGGCGCCGGCGCCGAAGGCGGCTATACCGGCGCAGCATCGTCGCGTTGCCTACACGGGATTCCCGCCATGACTTCGATGATCCGGCCATCAGCCATGTCGCCTCGCCGGGTGCGCGGGGGCAGGCCGGCCCTTGCGATGGCGCTGCTGTTCTGCGCCGGGTTTTCCGGCGCCGCCTTTGCCGGCGTTGCCGAAGGGCCGGCCAAGCGCGACATCGAACGCCATCTCGGCCGCAACAAGGCGGCCAAGGTCGTCGACGGTCCGGTGTTCTACGGCGATTTCAACGGCGATGGCCGGCGTGACGCGGTCGCCTTCATCTATGCGGAAACCGGTGGCAACAGCCTGAGCCTGGACGTGCTGCTGTTCACCGGCGAGCAGGACGGCTTCCGCTTCTTCCGCAAGGCCGAGGGCGTGTTCGGCCAGGAGCCTCGCAATGTCGCGATCCGGCCGGGCGCCATCGACGTGACCACGACGACGCTCGGCCCCAAGGATGCGCGCTGCTGCCCGACGCTGGAGAAGAACCTGACGATCGAGATTTCCGGCGTCCGCCGGGCGCGCCGCTAGCAGGCCGGCGCGTCGCTGCTGACGCGATCCGGCGCCGGCCACGCTAGGTTTGGCGGGATTGCAGGAGTCGGTCGGCCATGCCCGGAACACCATCGCCCCTGCCCAACCGCATCCGCCCCGACGGTTCGCTGTTCGCCGACCCGGCGCGCGGCACCCTGTTCGGCAATCGCGGCGGCAAGTTCCACGATCCGGCGACGAAGGCGCTGCCGCAGCGGCTTTTCGCGACGAAGCAGTGGATCTGCTGCGTGCTCTCCTTCAAGGGCCGGCAGCGCGACGTCTGGGGCCGCTACTACACCGAGCTGTTCTTCTGCGACGAGGTCACGGCGCTGGCGGCCGGCCACCGGCCCTGCATGGAATGCCGGCGCAAGGATGCGCTCGCCTATCGCGATGCACTGGTTGCCGGGCTCGGTCTGCAGCAGCTGCCGCTCTTTCCGGAGATCGACGAGCGGCTCGATCATGAAAGGCGTGACGGCCGGACCAAGCGCCTGCACCGGCTGCCGGCGGAGGACCTGCCGGATGGGGCGATGCTCGCCGCGCCGGAGGGCGAGTTTCTCGCCTTGCGCGGCGACCGGGCGCTGCTCTGGTCGCCCTCCGGCTATGTCGCGACGCGGCCGCGGCCCACGGGGCTGGTCGACGTCCTCACGCCACCATCGTCGCTGGCCGCGATTGTGAACGGCTATCAACTACTCTGGCACCCGAGTGCGGCTAAAACGGCCTGAATCGCCGGTTTCGCGCCTTGTCAAGCCGGGTGACGCAGCGCAACCTCGTCTCTGCCAGGTCGCGGGCGCCACCGCGCGCAGCGAGGCCGGCCCGGAGCGGACAAGGAGAGTTCCGATGTTGCGGAAGACCGTTTGCGCGCTCGCATTCGCGCTTGCCGGTTTTAATACTTTGCCGGCTAAGTCTGGTGCGTTGTCGATCACCGATGTCAATCCGGTCGCGGTGGTGACCGTCCCGGATACCTGGGCGAGCTCCAAGATCGCCCGCGGCATCGAGATCAAGACCCCGGATGACGAGATCTATCTCTGGTTCGAGCTGATCGCACCGGGCGAGATCGAGGCGCTCCAGAAGGAGCACAACCGCTATTTCGACAAGGAGGGCGTCACCATCACGGGCTCCTCCGAGACGATGAAGCAGGAGGTCAACGGCAAGGCCTGGTCCTTCACCGAGCTCAAGGCCAAGAGCAAGGACGGCGACTCGATCATCCGCTACATCGCGATCAATCCGAGCGTGCTCAGCGGCAAGATCATCATGATGACCTATTGGGCCTCGCTCGATGGCCACAAGCTGCATGACGCGGCGATGAAGAAGGTCATCGACAGCCTCGCCTTCAAATAGGTGCTGCGCCACATCGGCCCCGCATGGGGGCCTCCTCGGCGCCGGCCGCGGAACCTTCGGCAGCCTTGCGACGTTGTCCCGCCATCATCACTGGTGGCAATCAAGGGGGTAACGTCCATGCGCTCGATCGCACTCTGGCTCCTCGGAATTCCGATCCCGATCATCATCCTGATCGCGCTTTTCGTTCGCTGACAGAAACTGACAGAATAAATTGCTATGGCCGGGCGCGTCCCGGCCATATCCTTTTGTACAGGGAGTCGCGCAGGCTGGGCGGAGCTGCGCGACATCGCCTTCATCCGATTGCCATGCTTCTCCAACAGCGTTCCGCCATGCAACCGATCATCCAGATTTCCGATCTCTCGAAGACCTATGCTTCGGGCTTCCAGGCGCTGAAGAGCGTCACGCTCGACATCAGGCGCGGCGAGATCTTCGCCCTGCTCGGGCCGAACGGCGCCGGCAAGACGACGCTGATCAGCATCGTCTGCGGCATCGTCAATCCGAGCACCGGCAAGGTTCTCGCCGACGGCCACGACATCATCGCCGACTATCGCGCCGCGCGCAGCCAGATCGGGCTGGTGCCGCAGGAACTGACCACCGACGCCTTCGAGACGGTCTGGGCGACGGTCTCGTTCAGCCGCGGCCTGTTCGGCAAGCCGAAGAACCCGGCCTATGTCGAGCAGGTGCTGCGCGACCTCTCGCTCTGGGACAAGCGCGACAACAAGATCATGACCCTGTCGGGCGGGATGAAGCGGCGCGTGCTGATCGCCAAGGCGCTGGCGCACGAGCCGCAGATCCTGTTCCTCGACGAGCCGACGGCGGGGGTCGACGTCGAACTGCGCCAGGACATGTGGAAGCTGGTGCGGCGCCTGCGCGACAGCGGCGTCACCATCATCCTGACCACGCACTACATCGAGGAGGCCGAGGAGATGGCCGACCGGGTCGGCGTGATCAGCAAGGGCGAGATCATCCTGGTCGAGGACAAGGCCGAGCTGATGCGCAAGCTCGGCCAGAAGCAGCTCACCTTGCATCTGCAGACGCCGCTCGAGGCGGTGCCTGAGGCGCTGGCGGGCTACGGGCTGGCGCTCCAGGCCGATGGCGAGGAGCTGGTCTACAGCTACGACACCAAGGCCGAGCGCACCGGCATCACGGCGCTGCTCAAGGACCTCGGCGAGGCCGGCATCCGCTTCAACGACCTGCACACCAGCCAGTCCTCGCTCGAGGACATCTTCGTCGGCCTGCTGAGGGCGAACGCATGAGCGCCGCAACCATGAACCTGCACGCGATCAAGGCCATCTACCTGTTCGAGATGGCGCGGACCTGGCGCACGCCGCTGCAGAGCATCCTCTCGCCGGTGATCTCGACCTCGCTCTATTTCGTGGTCTTCGGCGCGGCGATCGGCTCGCGCATGCAGGCGGTCGACGGGGTCGCCTATGGCGCCTTCATCGTGCCGGGGCTGATCATGCTCTCGCTGCTGACGCAGAGCATCGCCAACGCCTCCTTCGCCATCTACTTCCCGAAATTCACCGGTACGATCTTCGAACTGCTCTCGGCGCCGGTCGCCTGGTGGGAGGCGGTCTTCGCCTATGTCGCGGCGGCGGCGACGAAATCGGTGATCCTCGGGCTGATCATCCTCGTCACTGCCTTCCTGTTCGTGCCGCTGAAGATCGCGCATCCGCTCTGGATGCTGCTCTTCCTGGTGCTGACGGCGACGACCTTCAGCCTGTTCGGCTTCATCATCGGCGTCTGGGCGGACGGCTTCGAGAAGCTGCAGGTCGTGCCGCTGCTGATCGTCACGCCGCTCGCGTTTCTCGGGGGCTCGTTCTACTCGATCGACATGCTGCCGCCGTTCTGGCGGGCGGTGACGCTGTTCAATCCGGTGGTCTACCTGATCAGCGGCTTCCGCTGGAGCTTCTTCGGCGTCGCCGATGTCGGCATCGCCGTCAGCCTCGGCATGACGCTGGTCTTCCTCGCCGCCTGCATCGCGGCGGTCGCCTGGATCTTCAAGACCGGCTATCGGCTGAAGAACTGAGCAGTTCCGGTTCTCCTGGATACCAGCCGTCATTCCGGACAAGCGGCGAAGCCGCGCTGCTCCGGAATCCATCGCAAGGCGCCTGGGCTCCATCGCTTGCGCTCTACGATGGATTCCGGCGCTCCGCTTCGCTGCGGCCGGAATGACGGCGCGGCTCCAGGAAGGCGAGCCGCCTCGGCCTCAGGCGGCCTTGATCTGCTTGAAGAAGGTGTCGACCTCGCCGCGCAGCGTCGCCGCCTCGCGGGCGAGATTTTCGGCGGTGCGCAGCACCTCGGCGGCCGAGCGCATCGCTTCGTCGGACGCTGCGGTGACGCCGGCGAGCCGCTGCGCCACGGTCGCCGCGCCATGCGCCGTCGCCTGGGCGTTGCGGGCGATCTCGGAGGTCGTCGCGCGCTGTTCCTCGGTCGCGTCGGCGATGGCGGCGGTCTGCTGCGAGACGTCGCTCATGGTGCGGGTGATGGTGCCGATGGCGCTGACCGCGCCCTCGGCTTCGCCATGGAAGGCCTCGATCTGGCTGGCGATGCCGTTGGTCGCTTCGGCGGTGCGGCTGGCGAGCGTCTTGACCTCGGAGGCGACGACGGCGAAGCCGCGCCCGGCCTCACCGGCGCGGGCGGCCTCGATCGTGGCATTGAGGGCGAGCAGGTTGGTCTGCTCGGCGATGTCGCGGATCAGGTCGATGACGGTGACGATCTGTTCGGAGGCGCGGGCGAGATTGCCGACATGGCGGCTGGCGCCGAGCGCCTCCTCGCTGGCGCCGCCGACCATCGCATTGGCGCGGGCGACGCGGGCCGAGATCTCGGTGATCGAATCCGTCAGGTTCTCGGCGGCGGTCGCGACCTGCTGGACATTGCCCGAGGCCTCCTGCGAGGCGAACTGGGCCCGGCCGATCTCCGAGGTCGCAGCGACGGCGAGGCCGTTCAGCATGCGCGCCGCCGTCTCCAGCGTCTGGACGCCGCCGCCGACGGTCTGGAGGGCGCCGGCGAGCCTCGCATCGAAGGCGGCGACGATCTCGTCGATGCGCTGCTGGCGCGTGATCCGGGCCTCCTCCTCGCCGGCCGCAGCGGTTTCGAGCGCCGCGCGGGCACGGGCATTGTCGCGGAAGACCGCGACCGAACGGGCCATGTCGCCGATCTCGTCGCTGCGGTCGACCAGCGGGATCTCGCTGACCGGCTCGGCAGCGGCCAGCTTCCGCATCGTCGCCGCCAGCCGCAGCAACGGGCCGGCGATCCGGCGCTGGACGATCAACAGGGCAAGGGCCAGGCCGGCGGCAATGGCGAAGGCGCCGGTGCCGATCAGCAGGCGCGCGCTGCTCTTCTGCATGCGGGCAAGGTCGGTGTCGAGGGCTGCGCTGCGGGCGTCATTGCTGCCGGCGAACCGCTTGAGCGCCTCGTTCAGCATCTTGCGGCTGTTGCGGTTGGCTTCGTCATTGCCCTTGGCCCGGGCGGCGGCGATCGAGCCCTCGCGCGCCAGGCGGACGATCTCGCGGCGGAAGGCGATGAACTCGTCGACCCGCCCGGCCACGGTCGTGAAGCTGTCGCTGTCGTTGGGACCGATCAGCGGCTGCCAGTCCTGCACCAGCATCTCGATCTCGCGCAGCCCCTGCAGCAGCAGCGGAATGAAGCGCTCCGCACCGGCGACGTTCTCGCTCATGTAGATGCCGCGCGATTCCATCACTACGCCGTTGACCAGGCCGTTGATACGTTCGGCGATGGCGGCGCGCTGCGAGGCCGACTGCATCTCGCCGGTCATCGTCGCATAGCGTTCGAGCGTCTGGACACCAACGGCGATCGCGAGGCCGGCCGCAAGGGCAAGCAGCAGCACGGCCGCGAGGATCTGGCTCGATATGGTGCGCAGCATGGCGATGCGATCTTGAGCGCGCGTGCCGCGACTTTCCCCCTGGCGCGCGGCGTGAAACCGTCGGACAGCTAAGCCGGGTTTGGTTAATTTTACGTTCGACCGGCTTGAAATCGCTGGATCCGGCAGGCGCGCAGCGATTGACTCGGACGCCGCCATCCTGTCTCAACCACGCCATGACCGATCTTCAGACCATCGACGGCACCGTGGCCGCCGCTGCGCCGCATGCGCGCCGCCGCACCTTCGCGATCATCTCGCATCCGGACGCCGGCAAGACGACGCTGACCGAGAAGCTGCTCTATTTCGGCGGCGCGATCCAGCTTGCCGGCGAGGTCAGGGCCAAGGCCGGGCGGCGCCAGACCTCCTCGGACTGGATGAAGATCGAGCGCCAGCGCGGCATCTCGGTCGTCACCTCGGTGATGACCTTCGAATATGGCGGGCGCGTCTTCAACCTGCTCGACACGCCGGGCCACGAGGACTTCTCGGAAGACACTTATCGCACGCTGACGGCGGTCGACAGCGCGGTGATGGTGATCGACGCCGCCAAGGGCATCGAGGCGCGCACCAAGAAGCTGTTCGAGGTCTGTCGTCTCAGAGACATCCCGATCGTCACCTTCATCAACAAGGTCGATCGCGAGACCCGCGATCCGTTCGACCTGATCAACGAGATCGAGACGACGCTCGCCCTCGATGTCGCGCCGATGACCTGGCCGGTCGGGCGCGGGCGCGAGTTCGTGGGTACGCTCGACTTTGCCTCCAACACCTTCCGCCGCAACCAGAAGGGCGACGAGAGCGATGCCGGAACGCCGGTCGCCGGCGAGGACGACAAGCTTTTCGACGAACTCCTGCCGAACGGTGCCGTCGAGCACTGGCGCGAAGAGGTCTTCCTGGCGCGCGAGGGGCTGAAGCCGTTCGATCTTGCGGCCTTCCGCGAAGGCCACCTGACGCCGCTCTATTTCGGTGCGGCGTTGCGCGACTATGGCGTGCGCGATCTGATCGACGCGCTCGGCCGCCATGCGCCGAGCCCGCGGGCCCAGATCGCTGACAAACGCACGGTCGAGGCGGGCGAGCCGAAGATGACCGGCTTCGTCTTCAAGATCCAGGCCAATATGGACCCGAACCATCGCGACCGCATCGCCTTCATGCGCGTCTGCTCGGGCAAGCTTTCGCGCGGCATGAAAGCGAAGCTGGTGCGCACCGGCAAGCCGATGCCGCTGAACGCGCCGCAGTTCTTCTTCGCCCGCGACCGCTCGATCGCCGAGGAAGCCTATGCCGGCGACATCGTCGGCCTGCCCAACCATGGCACGCTGCGCATCGGCGATACGCTGACCGAGGGCGAGGAGATCATCTTCAAGGGCGTGCCGTCCTTCGCGCCGGAGATCCTGCGCCGCGTCAAGCTCAAGGACGCGATGAAGGCCAAGAAGCTGCGCGAGGCTCTGCAGCAGATGGCGGAGGAGGGCGTCGTCCAGCTCTTCCTGCCGCATGACGGGGCACCGGCCATTGTCGGCGTGGTCGGCGCGCTGCAGCTCGACGTGCTGAAGGAACGGATGGACGTCGAGTATTCGCTGCCGGTCGACTTCGAGCCCTGCCAGTTCTCGATCGCGCGCTGGGTTTCCAGCGAGGACAAGCTGGCGCTGGAGAAGTTCGTCGCGCTGAAGCCGTCCTCGATGGCCGATGATCTCGACGGCGACCCGGTGTTCATGGCCTCGTCCCAGTTCACCCTGAAATACGATGCCGAGCGGGCACCGGAGATCAGCTTCTCGGATGTGAAGGACTACCAGAAGGTGGCGGGGGGCTGAGGGCCGGCGGTAGCATCGTGGCCGCAGGCATGGATCAAGGCATCATCTGATGCTATGATTGATGCTCACGGAGGAGGCGATGCGTACCACCGTCACCCTGGACGATGAGCTCGTCGAAAAGGCGCAGGCCTATACCGGCATCACCGAGCGTTCGACCTTGCTGCGCGAGGCGCTCACCGCATTGATCCATCGCGAAGCGGCCAGACGAGCGATCAAGCTGGGGGGCTCCGACCCGAGCGCGACCGCAGCGCCGCGCAGGCGCTTGCCCGCGGCGTGATCATCCCCGACACTTCGGTCTGGATCGATCATCTGCGGCGCAGCGAGGAGCGGCTCATCGAGCTGCTCTCGGGCGAGCAAGTCCTCATGCATCCCTTCGTCACAGGCGAGATCGCGCTGGGCTCGATCGCCAGGCGCAGTGCCGTCATCGAGGTGTTGGAGAGTCTGCCGCAAGCCCCCGTTGCAGCACATGGCGAAGCCATGGCTCTGATCGAGCGGGAACGGTTGCACGGGCTCGGCGTCGGTTATGTCGACGTCCACCTCCTGGCCTCGGCGCGGCTTGCCGGAGCCAGTCTCTGGTCGCGCGATCAGAGATTATGGTCTGCCGCGGAAAAGCTGGGTCTGGCGGCCCGCTTCGACCCGGGCTGAGTCTCAGCCCCGCCAGCGGCTGAGCGCGTCGGCGATGGTCTGGTTGCCGGAGACGCCCTTCTCGAAGGTGATGATGCCGCGCCGGCCGGAGGCGAAACGAACCGGCAGGTCGATCCAGGGCCGGTTCTGCAGCAGGTCGAGATTGCGCTCCGATTCGATCTGGACGTTCGACAGCGCCGCCACGAACAGGTTCTCGCCCAGCGCCGAGGAAATCGCCGAGAGCGGCGCGCCGCGCTCGCTCTCATCGGTCTTGAACTGCGGCACGCCGACCTCGCGGATGGCGTCGTTGGCGGTCTCGCCGGTGGTGATGAAGCGCATGCCGATGATGTGCGAGGCCGGGAAGGCCGGGTCGGTATTGCGCCGGATGGTGAAGTCGAGCGAGAGCCCGGCCTCGGGGATCTCGACGGTCGCGCGCACGATCGTCTCGACCGGCTGGCCCTGGCCGACCGTGTCGCTGTCGAGCCGCCAGAAGACGCGGCCGGGCACGGTGCGCGGCTGCTGCGGCGCCTCGGGAACCTCGATGTAGAGCACGGCGCGCTGGGCGACGGCGATGTCGCTGGTCTGCCCGGGCGCGCCCTGGCTGCCATTGCGCGGATTGGCGGGCGGCATCGCCGGCGCTTCGGCGCCGGCGCGCTCGCTGATCTTGCCGGAATGCTCGGGCTGGGCCGGCTGGGCCGGCGCCTCGGCGCGGGGCCGGACCGTCGGCTCCGGCGGGTTGATCTTGTTCACGTAATAGGCGGCGCCGGCGATCACTGCGACAGCGACCGCCACGCCGACACCGACGACAGCGGTGCGGACATGGCCGGGATTGACGCTGCGCGCACGCGGCGGGGCGACGCGCGGGCGGATCGGCCCGGTGTCTTCGCGCATTGCCGGGCGCTCGTCGAAGCGCTCGTCATCGGCCATCGCCGGGGAGGGGGCGGGCCGCGGCTCGGGCGCGCTGCGCTCCGGCATGGCGGCGGAGGCAGCTTCAGGGCCGCGGCGCTCGCCTGGCGGCAGCGGCGGGAAGGTCGGCTCGAGCGCGTCGGCCAGCGCGATCTCGGCCTCGATGCGCGAGACCGCCTCGTCGAGCGAGAGCCGCTCGCGGGTGATGTCGGCCTCCGAGAGCGGCGGATCGAGGCTGCGCAGCTGGGCGAGCAGGGCGGCACGGGCGCGGTCATAGACCGCCCGGCGCGCCTCGGGCGACTTGTCGGTCAGCCCGGCTATCGCCCGCGCCAGAATGGGGTGGAAATCGGCCATTGGCCTCAAATGTCCGTGTTGTTCCGGTCCGTCAACCCTCGAAAGGATTCTGGACGAGGATCGTATCGTCGCGTTCCGGGCTGGTCGAAAGCACGGAGACCGACGCGCCGATCAGTTCCTCGATGCGCCTGACATACTTGATCGCCTGCGCCGGCAGCTCGGCCCAGGAGCGGGCGCCGGCAGTGGAGCCTTCCCAGCCCGGAATCGTCTCGTAGATCGGCTCGACGCGGGCCTGGTCGCTCTGGCCGGCCGGCAGATGCTCGAGCACGGCACCGTCGAGGCGGTAGCCGGTGCAGACCTTGATCTCCTTGAAGCCGTCGAGGATGTCGAGCTTGGTCAGCGCGATGCCGTCGATGCCGGAGGTCTTGACGGTCTGGCGGACCAGGCAGGCGTCGAACCAGCCGCAGCGACGCTTGCGACCGGTGACGACGCCGAATTCCTTGCCCTTCTGGCCGATCAGCTCGCCGATCTCGTCGAAGAGCTCGGTCGGGAAGGGGCCTTCGCCGACGCGGGTCGTATAGGCCTTGGCGATCCCCAGCACATAGCCGACGGCCGAGGGGCCGAGGCCGGAGCCGGTCGCGGCCTGGCCGGCGACGATGTTGGAGGAGGTCACGAAGGGGTAGGTGCCATGGTCGACGTCGAGCAGCGCGCCCTGCGCACCCTCGAACAGGATGCGCTTGCCGGCGCGGCGCTGCGCGTCGAGCAGGGCCCAGACGGTGTCGGCGTAGGGCAGGATCTCGTCGGCGATGCCCAGGCGCTGCTGGAGCAGCTCCTTGCCGTTGACCTCGTCGATGCCGAGCCCGCGGCGCAGCGCATTGTGATGCGCCAGCAGCCGTTCGATCTTGGCTTCGAGGATCGCCCTGTCCTTCAGGTCGATGACGCGGATGGCGCGGCGGCCGACCTTGTCCTCATAGGCCGGTCCGATGCCGCGCTTGGTCGTGCCGATCTTCAGCGTGGTGTTAGAGGTCTCGCGGAAATGATCGAGCTCGCGATGCAGCGGCAGGATCAGCGTCGCATTGTCGGCGATGCGCAGGTTGTCGGGCGAGATCTCGACGCCCTGGGCGCGCAGCCGGGCGATCTCCTCGACGAGATGCCAGGGATCGACGACGACGCCGTTGCCGATGACCGAGAGCTTGCCCGGGCGCACGATGCCGGAAGGCAGCAAGGAGAGTTTGTAGACCACGCCGTCGATGACCAGCGTGTGGCCGGCATTATGGCCGCCCTGGAACCTGACTACGACATCGGCCTGGCTCGAGAGCCAGTCGACGATCTTGCCCTTGCCCTCGTCGCCCCACTGGGCGCCGACCACGACCACGTTCGCCATGGCTGTGACCTTTCTCTCGCTGCCAAAGCCTGCTCCGCAGAAGTGGGTACCACCTCTGCAATCGAAACATGCTCCAAGTTTGAGCCGGTGCGAATTTCCATCGTCCAGCCGATTCGGGCCGAAGCGAAAGCACGCCGACGCAAAGCGCCCGCACAAACGAAAACCCCGGCGCAAGGCCGGGGTTTCGGGTGAGGTCCTTGCAAGCCCTCTTGGGCCAAGAGCATGGCAAGGTCAAGGCTGAGGCCGGCGAAGCCGGGGAAAGAATCGTGGTTCCCCGCGTTTCAATGGCTCGCGACAGGGCACCGAGTTCGGGGCGATCGCGCTCATCCAGGCCTTGGCAATGGCGCAGCAGGCGAGTGCCCTTGCCTCACGCCTGCCTGGAACCAGTCGAGCCCTGCGCTGCGCCGAACTCACCCATGGCGCCGGACACCGCAGCTGCCGATCGCGCCGTCATCGCTACATCGGCGGCAGGACGTCGTTGCCGAAGCTGTCGGTCTGGCGTGGCGAACTGGTCAGGTTGTCGCGCATGTATGACGGGCCGCCCTGCCTGGCCGGAGCCGGTCCAGGATCGAGATAGCTCCGTTGTTGCGGAGTTGCGATCGTGGTCGCCGGAGCCGCAGGCTCGCGTGCCGCCTCCTGCGTCGTGCAGGCCGCGAGAGCCGCGGTGGCAAGGGCAAGAAGGATGGTGCGCATTTTTCTCATGGCATGATCCGATGCTGTTGGCCCTGGAGAAGTTCCCCCGGAGCGCGGTTTCTGGATATCCGGCGATCATTCAGCCCAGCAGAATGCCAGCGGCGCCGAGCGACAATTGCAGGCCGCGAAGACGCCTGTCGAGTTTCATCGTGACCTCTTCGCGTTCGGCAGGGGGAAGGCGTCATCGATCCGGGACTTCAACGTTCCGGCGGAAACACGGTCTTCCAGTCCGCCTTCATGTCGACGATGGTCCAGCCCTTGGCCTGCCCCTCGTCGAGTGCCTTGTCGAGCTTGCCGATGCGGGATGTGCGATCATAGGCCCATTCGCGCTCGGCGTCGGTGTGGTGGACGATGAGGGCGAGCCGCGCGCCGTCGCCGGCTGCCGTGTACTGCAGCATCTGGAGGTCGCCGTCGGAATTGCCGAAGGCGAGGATCGGCCGGCGCCCGATGAAGCGGTTGATGCCGACCGGCTT
The DNA here is from genome assembly GCA_036676315.1 of Bradyrhizobiaceae bacterium. Lineage (GTDB taxonomy): Bacteria > Pseudomonadota > Alphaproteobacteria > Rhizobiales > Beijerinckiaceae > Allobosea. The sequence goes on along the minus strand of JAKFDB010000176.1, from coordinate 28,098 downwards.
GCCGGGGCCGTCGTCGACGAACTCGACCTTGGCGTCCTTGAACAGCTCGGGCTTGCCGTTCGCGCCGATCCGGAACTTGACGACGCCGGACGAGCCGACCACCTGCTCGGGCGGGATGCCGTAGACCTTCTCGGCGAAGACGCGCATGAACTCGACGCCGCCACCCGAGACGATGAAGGTCTTGAAGCCGTTGGCGCGGAGATAGGCGAGCAGTTCGAGCTGCGGCTGATAGACCATCTCGGTATAGGGCCGCTTCTTTGTCGGATGCCGGGCCGTCTCCAGCCAGTTGGCGACGGACTTCTCGAAATCCTGGGTCGTCATGCCGGTATGGCTTGCCGTCATGACTTGCAGCAGCCCCTTCTCGCCCGAAGCGGCGAGCCCCTTCATGTCGCCGGCGACGACCGAGCGATAGGGCTCCTTGCCCTTCCAGTCCGGGCGCTGGGGGGCAAGCCGCTTGACCTCGTCGAAGGCGAACAGCAGCTGGAAATAGGCCGGCTGCTCGGCCCAGAGCGTGCCGTCATTGTCGAAGGTGGCGATGCGTTCCGCCGGCTTGACGAAGTCCGGCCCGCCCTCCCGCGTCACCTTGCCGACGAAATCGAGGATCGCCGATTTCGCCTTGCCGTCGTTCCAGGAAGGCAGCGGATCGGACTGGGCAAAGGCCGCGCCAGCCGAGAAGCTGGCGATCAGCAGGCCGAGAATGGCGCCAAGAATTTTCGTCATCATCGCTTCCTTCGATTCCCGTGCATCGCAGGGTCGACCGCCAAGTTCACTGCACCGGCTGTGCGGCTGGGAACGTCCATTTGCCGCTCAGGATTTCATTGCGGGGGCGATACAGGCGAACCATGTAGTTCCAGCCCGTCGTGATAGGCAGGCAGTTCGGGACCTTTCCGTCGCAGCCACCGAACTGGATCGCGATCGAGCCGTCGCCGCTCTTCTTCGCCGTCAGGTTGTTGAGCGTGTAGGCGTCGTAGGGGTTCTTTTCGTAGTAGCCCTCGCGATTATAGAGGCTGACCGACCAGAAGCCGTTGACCGGCACGTCCTTGACGACGAGCTTGTAGACGGTCTTGCCGTCATTCCCGCTTGGCGTGATGTTGAGATAAATCGCCTCCTTGTCGGGATTGCCGCCCCAGGCCGAAGCCGAGCCGATCAGGTGCCGGATGGGGTCGACCTGCTGCCTGGTTCCGAACGCCTTCTTGAAGTCGGGAATCGTCGAGCCGAGCACGATCAGCGCGTCGCGGACCTTTTTCTGGCTGGCCTGGTCCCAGTTCGGCACCTCGAACTTGCCGGGGCTCTTCTGGCTGAACTTGATGGCGTCCTGCAGGGCATGGACTTGCTGGACATCCTTGGGGTCGGACGGGTCGACCAGTGTGCGTATCCCTGCCACGACATAGCGCGTGCCGACCTTCTTCTTGTCGATGGTGTAGCTGCCGGCGCCATAGGCCACCATCGGCACATAGTGATCCTCGCTGATCACCTGCAGCGACATGAAGCGCTTGCCCGCATCCGGCAGCGTGATCGTCACCGGTCCGGCGTCGAGATCGAACACCGCCGATGAGTAGAGCGTGTCCCGGTTGAGCCGGATGACCGCCTGGCTGTCGATCGAGGCCGGCTCGCGGCGGTGCAGGAATTTCCCGAAACTGCCGTCCTTGACCAGGTTGCTCAGGTAGAGGTCGGATTCAGCGCGGACGAAGTTGTCGACGCCGACCGGCATGGCAGCGCCGCCGGGGGACTGGGCCTGAGCGCAGAAGGGCAGCGCCGCGCAGGCGATCAGCAATCCAAGATGCTTCATGACTTTCTCCCATTCGCCGTTTCTGATGGGGAGCGGCACGGAGGCAAAGCCGCCCGTGCCGCGTTGATCATTTCACCCGTTCGAGATCACCAGGCTTCCAGGCCTGGTCGAAGAATGTCTGCTTGGGGCCGTAGAGACGCAGGATCACGAAGAACCCCTTGTCGGGCAGCGTGCGCAGCCAGTTCTTGCCAGCGCCGGGCGAGGTCGGTCCGAAATAGATGTCGGTCGAGCCGTCAGGGTTCGCTGCCGGCTTGTCCATGGTGTTGAGCGACGGGAAGGCCTGGCCATTATCGAGGCCGGAGCCCGTGATCGGGTCATAGGCCGTTACCGACCAGAACAGTGCCGCCGGAATGTCCTTCGGCAGGGTGAGCTTGTAGCGGTTGCCGCCGAACAGGAAATCGCCCTTCGAATCCCGGAATGCATTGGGATATTTGGCGCCGACATTCTGCATGTTCACCGCCATGCCGGGGCTGGTCGAATAGGCATAGGTGAAGAAGCCGGTGCGCAGGTCGATCTCATTGAACGAGGCGCCGGCGAAGTCGGCGCTGCCGCCGGGGAACGGATTGAGCCACTGCCGGTCGGGATAATAGCGCGGTCCCTGATAGGGGATCGTGTGACCCATGCGCGCCGCCGTCTTCGCGCCGAGGTCGAGCAGCGTCTTCAGCTTCTTGTCCGGCGCAAAGGGCTTGCCCTTGACGATTCCGAGCGAGGCCAGCACGCCGCGCATCTCGAAATCCCGGGGATCGACGTACTCGTTCTCAATGAAGCGCGCGAGCATGTCGAAAGCGCTGCCATCCATGGGGTAGAGCATGTTGGCAGGCTTGGTCGAAGCGTTCGGGAACTGCATCGGCTTGGCGCTGGCTTCCTTGCCGAGCGGATAGATGCGCGTCTGCTCCATCACGCGCACCGGCTCTTCGAGCTGCTTTGGATCCTTGAAGAAGCCACGCCAAAATACGAACGCGCCATAGGTGCGCGACCGCAGCGTGAAATAGCCCTCGGGAGGCGTGCCCTTATAGTCGGGCGGCAGGATCAGATACTTGCCGCCCTTGCCCTGGTCGGGGCCCGGCAGACCGACATCGCCGCACCAGACCTTGCCGTTGATCTCGCCTTCAGAGCAGATCGGCCGCTGCCAGAAATCGTCGAGGATACCCTGCAGGCCAGGCGGCACCTCGATCACCATCGGGCCGTCTTCCTTGAGGTCGAGATAGCCCAGCGCATAGATCACGTCGGAGTTCGGCGTGGTGATCAGCGTCTTGGCGTTGAGGCGGTCCTTGAAGATCGGCAGGATGTTGTAGCCCTTGCCGAAGGCTTTCTCCGAGCCTTCCTTCATGCCGTACATGTTAAGCGCCGGAAGTGCCCACAAATAAGCCTGCGACGCGCGCTGGAACACCAGTTCGTCGTTGAGTGAGGCACTTGCCTTCTTGGAAAGAAAACCCCGAGTGAACGGCTGATTGGCAAGTTCGTCGTGGCGCGAACCTTGTGCCGACGCTGCCGTGACAAGCGTGGCGAGTCCGACAGTTGCGAGCAGCGCGGTTGTCGTCAGGAATTTAAGCATGGTCGGGTCTCCGGAGCAGTCGCGATGCAGGCGTGAAGCGCGTTCATTCTGCACTTCAGGATGACGGGTTGGCTGGCGAGCCTGTCTCATTCTCGGCCCCCACCGCTGAACCAACGAAAATACGGGTTCTCGGGAGCCCCTTGCGTCACCGTTCGCATCTGCCGGGCCCAGCGCGCCCGTTCTCCCGAATAGGCTGCCAGGCCGGCATCGTAAAAGGTCAGGAGGAGATCGGTCTCCTTTGCCAGCGCCGCGCGGAACGCCTCGTCGGCGCCGATGATCGGCGGCGGGCGCTGCATGTCCATCAGGGCCGGCAGGGTCGTGTTCAGCTCGAGGCGGCGGACCCAGCCGGTATATTCGATGCGGGGATCGTCGTCCGTCACCGGGCGGGCGGCGCCGGCATAGCGCTCGAGCCCCGCCCGGTCGGTGACGAAGGTCGCGAGCAGGGCAGCCGGCGAAGCGATGCCGACATCGGCGAGCGCCCTGGCGATCTCCGGCTGAGCCATCCGCTCGGAAATCCGCTTCAGGTCGAGCGCGACCGGCTCCTGCGAGCCGATCAGCAGCATCTCGTGGAGTTCGGTGGTCCAGAGCGTGGCATGCGGGAAGACGTCGAGGAAGCTGCGCACCAGCGAGCGCGTATCCTCGTCGTTCTGCGTCGGCAGGGGCAGCCATTGCGCCACCAGCCCGCTTGCCGCGAGGCGGGAAGCTGCCAGCCTGTAGAAGTCGCTGGAATAGAGATTCGCGACACCGGCGGCGGAAGGCGGTGGCGGCTCCAGCGTGATCAGGTCGTAGCGGTCCGGGTTGCGCAGAAGCTCGCGGCGGCCGTCGCGCAGACGAATCTCGAGGCGGGGATCACGCGTCGCCTGGAAGTTGCCGCTGAAGGCCGAGGCGGCGCGAACGACGCTCGGCAGGAGCTCGGCGACCACGCGCCGTTCGAGGCCGGGGTAGGCGAGGAGGGCGCCGGCCGTGATGCCCGTGCCGAAGCCGATTACCAGCGCCGATTTCGGCTCGCCATTGTGAATGATCAGCGGCAGCAGAGCCTGCAGCCGCATGTAGCGGAGGGAGGGCATCGCGTCGCCGGAATTCGAGACGCCCTGGATGTAGAGGCGGCGGAAGCGGTTGCGACCCGAATTGCGCTCGACCACCGCGACCGTGCCGCCGAGCCCTTCCTCATAGGAAACGAGGCTGGCCCCGCGAGCTCCTGGCAGCAGCGAGGCGAGACGGTCGGCAGGAAGCAGGGCTGCGGTCAGGCAGGCCGCGAGGCCGACGGCGAGGGCGCCGATCCGGGCCTTCGAGCCGGCTCGCCGCTCGCGCAGCGCAGCCACGACGCCGATCAGGCCGGCGCAGACGGCGAGCACTGCGAGGCTGCGCACGAGCCCCAGGGCGGGAACGAGCACGAAGCCGGTGAGCACCGTGCCGAGAATGCCGCCGAGCGTGTTCAGCGCGACGATCGCGCCGACACCCCTGCCGACATGGCGGGGATCGACGACCAGCCGAAGGGCGGCCGGGAAGGCGGCTCCGAGGAAGAGGGTGCCGGGGAGCACGATGCAGATCGCGGCGACGGCGAAGCGGGCGGACATGCCGGCAAACGCGCTTCCGGTCAGCCCCAGCACCTTGACTTCGACGAAGCTCTGAAGCTGGACCAGCCAGGGGCCGAGCATGGCGATCGTGAGCGCAGCCGACAGGCCCGCCGCGGCGATGAGGAGCCCGAAGACGCTCCAGGGCTGGGTTACGCGATCAGCCCAGCGGGCATAGAGCGCGGCGCCGAGGGCGAGCCCTGTGAGGTAGGTGGCGAGCAGCACGGAAAAGGCGAAGCTGCGCGTGCTCATGAAGGGCACGATCATCTGCGACCAGACCACTTCATAGCCGAGGGCGATGCCACCGGCGATGGAGTACAGGCCGATCGCCAGCAAGGCCGAGGCCGGGAAGCGGGCCGCGGTCGGCTCGGGCAGGGCTTGAGGGCTCAGGCCGGCGGTCCGGCTCCGGGCCAGCGCCAGAAGGGCGGCTACCAGGCAGAGCGCAGCCGCGACCAGGGCAGAGCCGCGAATGCCGGCCGCAGGAATGATCAGGAAGGAAGCCAGCAGGGCGCCGGCGATGGCGCCGGCCGTGTTGGCCGCATAAAGCATTCCGCCGACCCGGCCGACATCCTTGCGCCCGCCGGCGACAAAGCGCGTCAGCGCCGGCAGGGTTCCCCCCATCAGCACCGCGGGAAGGCCGACGAGCAGAAAAACCATCGCCCAGGCGAGCAGCGGGCTCGTCGCTTCGAGCCGGGCGAAGAGCGGGGCTGCCTGGGAAAGGCCGAGGGTCGCCGCTATGGCGAGGACGGCGACGCCGCCTTCGAGCGCAGCATAGAGACGCAAAGGGTGGGCGCTGCGGTCGGCGATGCGGCCGAAGAGCAGGCCGCCGATGGCGAGGCCGGCGAAGAAGGCGCTGACCCCGGTGGTCACGGCATAGACGTCGACGCCGACCACCAGCGAAAGCTGCTTGATCCAGAGCACCTGGCAGAGGAGCGCCGCGGTGCCCGAGAGAAACAACAGGAGCGCCGGGAAGGCGGCGTTGCCATCGCGCAATTCGGGGGTGCCGACCGGAGAGCGGTTCGCCCTCCGGCCGGCCTGTCGTGGCACCGGGGCCTGCTCGGTGCGGGCCAAGGTCACTTCTTGGTCTTCTCGTCCTTCAGCAGGACGTCGATGGCCTCGATGACCTTCTTGCCGGGATTGGCCTTGCAGTAGACGATGAGCTTGTGCTCGCCAGCCTTGGCGCGGGTGATGTGCGCGTAATGCTTCTTGGCGAGGCCGTTATACCAGCCGCTATACCAGGCTGCCAGCATGTCGGCATCTTCCTGATAGGTGTTGGCGAGCTGGCCGCAGGTCAGCTCCTGCACGTTAATGAAGCCATCTTTGTCCGCATAGGCGGAAAGCTCGGTCTGGGCGTTGGCGGAAAAGGAGATTGTCGCAGCCAGTGCTGCAGCGCCAGCGGTAGACGCGAGAAGACGGGTAATGGTCATGAAAAGAGCCTCATTGGGTTAGGCAGGGAAATGTGCCGGCCGCCCCGGTTGAGGCGGCCGGCTGGGCGATCACTCCAGACCGCGCTTCTTGAAGGATTCGTCGATCTTCCGGTCGACCTGCTTGCGGATACCTTCAATGCTGAAGCTCGCCGGGCGTTGGCTCGGCGGATATTCGGCGAAGGTCTCCAGGAAGGCTCCCGCCCTCATCTGCGCCACGCCAACCATGTAGGCGTTCTCGGTCCGCCACTGATCGTAGCCACTGCCGGAGATCTCGGCGTGCTCGTAAGGGTCCATCCTCAGGTTGAACATCTTGGGCAGGCGCAGACGGGTAAAGGGCTTTGCCCAGATATCCATCTGGCCCTGCTGCTCCTGCTTCTCGAAGACCATCTTCCAGTTGCCGTAGCGCATCGCGACGAGGTCACCGTCGTCATTGAAATAGTAGAACTCGTTGCGCGCGCTCTTGTCGGTTTTGCCTGTCAGGAAATCGAGCTGGTTGAAGCCATCGAGATGGTTGCGGAACGTCGTTGGGTTGCCCTGCGGCTGCCAGCCCTTGAGCAGGCGTTCCTTGACGTCGGTGTCGCCGGCGGCGGCGAGCAGCGTCGGAAACCAGTCGAGGCCCGAGACGATACCGTTGTTGATCTCGCCGGCCTTGACCTGGCCCGGCCAGCGGATCATCGCCGGCACGCGGAAGGCGCCTTCCCAGTTCGTGTCCTTCTCTGAGCGGAACGGCGTCGTCGCCGCATCCGGCCAGGTGAAGGCATTCGGGCCATTATCCGTGGCGAAGACAACGATGGTGTTCTGGGAAACGCCCATGTCGTCGAGCGCCTTCAGGAGCTTGCCGACATTCTGGTCCATCTCCCACATGCCGTCGGCGTACTCATTGCCGGGCATGCCGCTCTTGCCACGATACTCCGGCCGCACATGCGTGAAGACGTGCATGCGGGTGAAGTTCATCCAGGTGTAGAACGGCTTGTTGGCCCGCGTCTGGCGCTGCATGAAGTCGATCGCGGCGCTGGTCGTCTCGTCGTCGACGGTTTCCATGCGCTTGCGGGTCAGCGGGCCGGTGTCCTCGATCTTGCCGTCGGCCGAGGTCTTGAGCACGCCGCGCGGCGACATCGCCTTGACGAAAGCCGTGTCATCTTTCGGCCAGTAGGGGCGCTCCGGCTCCTCCTCGGCGTTGAGATGGTAGAGATTGCCGAAGAACTCGTCGAAGCCATGCGCGGTCGGCAGATACTCGTCGCGATCGCCAAGATGGTTCTTGCCGAACTGGCCGGTGGCGTATCCGAGCGGCTTCAGCGCCTGGGCGATGGTGATGTCGCCCTTCTGCAGGCCGACGGTAGCGCCGGGAATGCCGACCTTGCACAGGCCGGTGCGCAGACAGGTCTGGCCGGTGATGAAGGTGGAACGCCCCGCCGTGCAGCTGTTCTCGGCATAGTAATCCGTGAACAGCATGCCTTCCTTGGCGATGCGGTCGATGTTCGGCGTCTTGTAGCCGACCAGACCATGCGTATAGGCGCTGATGTTCGCCTGGCCGACATCGTCGCCGAAGATCACGAGGATGTTCGGCTTGGCCTGGCTCTGCGCCGGGGCCTGCGCCGGCGTCGGACGCGGCTGTGCCTCGGCGGGCATGATGAAAGCTGCCGAGCCGACGGTAACCGCGGCGGCGAAAGCGGCGCAGGCAAGCAGCAGGCGCCGGCGAAGCGGCAATCTTGGCTCCGGCGGAGGTCCCGCTGTCGACGTAAAGTCCGGCCGTTCGATCATGGCTAACTTCTCCTCTGCTATGGGCGCGGAGCGCCCTGATGATAGATGCAGCTCAACCGCTTGCGCTCGGTCTGACGACGCAGCGGAAGCCGAGATGGCAGGTCGAGGTGTCGATGGCTTCGGCGTGACGCGCAGCCGGCCGGTAGCGCCGGCAGTAGTTCGGCGCGCACAGGAACGAGCCGCCCTTGATCACGCGACGCGGAATCCGGATCTGCGGCTGGCGCGGATCGAAGCTGGCATCCTCCTGCGCGCCGCGCGGATTCTTCGGAATACAGCAGGCCTTGGCCGCGTCGGGCTGGTGGCGGGAAGCGAAGTAATCGCTCGTCCATTCCCAGACATTGCCGATCATGTCGTAAAGGCCGTAGCCGTTCGCCGGGAAGGAGCGGACCGGCGAGGTGCGCTCATAGCCGTCGAGCTTCAGATTCTCGTTCGGGAACTGGCCCTGCCAGGTATTGGCCATCTGCCGGCCCTCGGGCGTCAACCCGTCATCGCCCCAGGCATATTCGGCGCCGTCGAGCCCGCCGCGTGCGGCAAACTCCCATTCGGCCTCGGTCGGCAGTTCGGCGCCGATCCAGGCGGCATAGGCGGCCGCATCGCGATAGGCGATATGGACGACGGGATGATCGTCGAGGCCGCGATTGGTCGAGTTGCGCCCGTTCGGCCGGCGCCAGTTCGCGCCGAACTCGAAATTCCACCACTGGCTCCAGTCCCGCAGATCGACGGGACGGCCGGGCGAGCGGAAGACCAGCGAGGCCTCCTTCAGCATATGCGGCAGCGCGCCGGGATAGTCCTTGGGATCGGGCGCGATCTCCGCGAAGGTGCGATGGCCCGTCGCCTCGACGAAGGCGCGGAACTGCCGGTTCGTGACCGGCGTCGACTGGATCCAGAAACCATCGACGGTGACGCGGTGGGCCGGCGCTTCTTCCGGATAATGGGCATCGGAGCCCATCCGGAAGGTGCCGCCGGGAATCCACACCATCCCCTCGACCGGGGGAGATTGATCCCGGTCCGGAGCATCGCGGCAGGTGAGCACAGGATCCGATGTCATCGTTCGACCTTAGGCAACGCCCGTGGCGACCTCCATCAGGGAAAACCCTAGCCCCTTCATCGGTAGCACCCGCTCGCGTGGCGCGCGAGCAGGCGCAACGGTTTCAGAATCCGGCACATCGGGCACCGGCGAATGGCGTCGGGAGGGGAGCCTACGCGGCTGTATCCAGCACGATGCGGCCCTCCACCTGGTCCTTGCGCATTCGCCGCTTATTGGTCGCAACGGCGGTAGGCGGTCTCGACCTCGGGAAATTCGGGATCGAAGCGCAGTAGCTTGCCGTCGTCCTTGAAGCGCACCGAGACGCTCATCGTATCGAAGGCGATCGAGTCCTCGCAGCCGAGCAGGAAGGTCAGGACATCGCCCTTCTGCTTCGACGAGATCATGTCGCAGGTCATGCGCGCGCCGCGGATATGCTTGCCGCTGACGATGAAACCGGACCAGGAATCGCCATTCTGCCGGTTGAAGGTCAGGCGGCCATTGCGCTTGACGAAAACCTGGTCGCAGGTCGCGGCATCAATTGCCCAGGCTCCCTGAATGCGCTCGGGCGAGGCGGATGCCGCGCCGGCGGCGAACAGAAGCGATGAAGCTGCAATGGCTGCCGCAACGGCAAATCTCTCAATCATGGTCCTCACCCCTTGCTGGAGCCACCAGGCAGCCTGCCTGCCTGCGTGACTTTGATGTCCGGCCCGCAGTCGGTTCCTGTCCTACCGGCGGAAGCCGCCATGGAAGCCACCGCCATGGAAGCCGCCTCCGCCGAAGCCCCCGCCGCGATGGAATCCTCCGCCGGCGAAGCCACCGCCATGGAAACCACCGCCTGCGAACCCGCCTCCTGCAAATCCGCCGCTGCGCCCGCCGGCAAAGCCGCCGCCCCGAGCCCCCTCGAGCCGTTCGCCATGGAAGCGCCCGATCTGCTCGCGGTCGAGACGGCCGATATCGGCGCCGCCGGCATTGGCCCAGCGGCCATTCTGGTGCTGCTGCCATCCCTCCGGGCCGCGCCGGAAGACCTCGCCATTGCGGCCGGCGTAATGGTCGTTCGCCCGCGGATGGTTCTGCTGGAAGTTGGCGCGGGCGTTGGCGCCGAGATTGCCGCGCGCTTTCAGATTGGCCCGGGCGTTGGCGCCGAGGTTGGCGCGCTGGCCCGGGTTGAGCCCGCCGCGATTGGCGATGCGGTTGTCGACGCGGGCGTGCACGGAATTATTGGTCCAGCGGTTGTAGATGTTGGCGTGGTTGAAGTTGAACTGGTTGAAGGTATTGAAGTTGTTGATCACGACGTTGTTGTGACCCCAACCCCAGCCGCCGCCCCAACCCCAGGCGCCGCCGGCCCAGGCGGCTCCGGCGACCGCCCCCAGGGTGAAGCCGGTGACCGCTCCCCAGGCGAAGGCCGTGCCATAGCCATAGGTCAGCGGTGCGGGGTACCAGGCCGAGCCGATCCAGGCCGGATAGAGATAGCCGGTGCCATAGACCACGACCTCGCCAGGCGCGACGACGGTGCCGTAATAGCCCGGCGTATAGCCGACATAGACGAGCTCCGGCGTGGAGCTGTAGACCTTCACATAGGTCACGAAATGCAGCGGCGAGCTCGGCGGAATCGCGTAGATCGCCGCAGGCACCTCGGTCGCGACCGCCCAGGGGCCGCTCGGGCCGCCGGCCACGAACCAGACGCCGTTCTGGACGGCATAATAGCTGGCGCCGGCCTTGATCACCGGTATGGCGGCGTTCGCGACATATTCCAGGTTCGTGCCTTCGATGGCCCTGAGCTGCGGCTTGCCGTCGTAATGGACGGTCGCCTTCGCCTTCTTGCGGTCGACCGTGGCGGTCTGCGGGATCTGGTTGTCGATCAGCGCATCCTGAGCCTGGACCGTGCCATTGACCGAGGCCAGAACCGCGCCCTTGGGATGGGCATCCGGGATCTTGGCGAAATCCGCCGGCAGCTTGTCGCTGGCGGCGAAGCTCCACGGGCCGTTCGCCAGGGATTTCGAGTGGAACCAGCGCCCGGAAATCAGGACGTAGTTGTCCTGGTTGGCGACGTCGACGATGACATGGCTGCTGGTGTTCTTGACATAGAGCAGCTGGGTGTCGGGAATCGGGAGATATTCCGGCTGGCCGCTGGTCTGGACCAGCTCCGTCGGCGTCAGGCTGACATGCAGGGTCGGGACGGCGCCCGCCGCCACGGCCTCGGCGATGTCGGCCGGGGGCGTATCCATCAGGTTGACGCGGGTCCCGGCGGCCTTCTGGGCCGCGGCCAGCGTGGCTGGCGGGTTCGTGGCCACTGCCCACGGGCCTTCGGCTGCCTTGGCGCTCCACCAGGTCTTCAGGGCGCGCAGGTAATAGGTCGCGCCGGCCTCGTCGAAGAGGATCAGCGCGGGCGTGTTGATCACGCGCAGCAGCTTGCTGCCTGCGACCTGCCGCAGCTCCGGCTTGCCGTCGACCAGGACGAGCAGGGCCGGGGTCTCGCTGTAGACGACCTTCGGCGGCTCGTTGCGCACTGCGACAGGCCGGCTCGCCTCGGCTTCGGTCACGGCAAGGCTCGATTGCAGCCGCGCCAGGGAAACGGTGCGCAGGCCGCTGGCCGCGTGCTGACGCAGGCTGGCGAGGACGGCCTCGGCACTGCCGGCGTCGGAAGGGAAGTTGGCGCTGACGATCTCGATATTGTCCAGCGCGACGAGGTCGCTCTGCTTGTCGACCGCCGTCCGGGCCTTGAGCCAGACCACGCCGAGCACCGGCGCCTCGCTGCCTGCTCGCTTGATCGAAACAGCCGAGCGTGCCTCGAGAACGCCGCCGTCCCAGCGCTCGATCTGCGGCTGGTAGATGGTGATGTCCTGGGAAGCATCGGAAACGGTGCGCGGCCAGCTCAGCTGGGAAGCCGCCTGGTCCGGAGCGGCGGCAGCCGCGGTCCGCGGCGCCTGTGCAAAGGCGGCCAGCGGCGGCTGAACGAGCATGCCGACCGCCGCAAATAGGGCAACCGTATTGCGGAGACGGGCTTTCAGAGCGTTTTCCATCGCGACCTCATCGGGTTCCCAGTTGGCGCGACCGCTCGTCAGAACGGGTTGATGTAGTTGGTGATGGCGATCTGGCGCAGCAGCACTTTGCGGATGATATGGGCCGCCTTGACCCGGTCGGTAAAGATCGCTGCGTCTCCCGTCGCTCCCGCCGGCAAGGAGGCGGCGAAGGCCTGGTCGTCGAGCTTGACGCGGACGACGAAGGGGGCCGACTGGATCGATTTCGGGGTAACCGCGGCACCCGAGACCTGCGCCTGGCCGCTCGAGATCGCTTGCAGAACGCTCTCGACCTTGCCGGTGAAGACCTGCCCCGGAGCGAACTTGAAGGTCATCTCGACCGGCTGGCCGGGGGCGATGTAGCGGGCATCGATCTGGTTGATCTCGACGCCGATGATCGTGTCGGCGGTGTCAATGAAAGACATCACCGGCGACAGCGGCAGGTTCGCGACGCGGGCGCCCTTGCGCAAAGCGAGATTGGTGACGTAGCCATCGGCGGGGGCGCGGACGACGGTCTTGTCCAGGTTCCACTGCGCTCCTTCGAGCTGCGCCTTGAGCTGGTCGGCCTCGGCCTGACGCTGCTCCACGTCGAAGGCGCGTCCCGACCCGGTGCTCTGCAGCTGCGTCATCTGCGCAAGCCGCTGCTCCTGCAGCTTGTATTGGGCTTCCAGGGCCTTGAGCTGGGACTGGTAGGGCGTGGGGTCGATCTTGAACAGGACGTCGCCGGTCTTCAGCGGGGCATTCGCCACGACCGGCACGTCGACGACCTCACCGGCGACATCCGGGACGATGGCGATCGATTGCCGCACGACCAGCGCCGGCCCCTGCGGCGCGCCCCAGTTCATCGGAATGAACAGGCCGATCAGCAGGAGCAGCAGGACGAGGACCGGCGAGACCTTCCAGAACAGATTGAACGGAACGATCCTGAACTTCACCAGGACGAAGAGCAGCGCGAGATAGACGTTGAGCAGAACGACGATCATCGTGCGGCCTCCGCCTCGCCGCTGCGCCGGGCGGGGTTCGACGGGACGTCGACATAGGCCCAGATCAGAACCAGGGGCCAGAGCACGAAGCCGAAGAAGAGCGTGATCCATCCGCCGACGGTCACGGCCTCGGCCCAGGGATGATTGCGTCGCTTGGCGACCATGCCGGGGAGCATCGCCATGAAGACGATGACGAAGGCCGTACTGACCACCAGAACGATCAGTACGATCCAGGCGAAGATATCCAGCCCGCTCATGTCACTCTCTCTTCCGCCTGCGACGTCAGGGCGATTGTCCGGAAAGCCAGAGCGAAGGTGTATCGGGGCAAACCCTGAGAGGCATGGTTTGGCAGCGCGGGAAATCTACCCGACCGGGATCAGGCTTCGACGATCTTGTTGCGGATGGCATAGCGCACCAGTGCCGCCGTGGTGCTCAGATTCAGCTTGTGCATCACTGCGGCGCGATGCGTCTCGACGGTCTTCAGGCTGATGTTGAGAATGCGGCTGGCTTCCTTGCTGGAGTTTCCCTCCGCAATCAGCTGTACGACTTCTCGTTCGCGCGGCGTGAGCGTGCTCGTTTCGGTCCCGCCGGGCTGGGCTAGATAGAGTTTGAGGAGCGCTTCGTTGATCTGCCCCGTGAAATAAGGCTGGCGACGCGCAAGCGCATCGAGCGCGGCAAGCAAGGTGCGGTCGGCATCCGACTTGACGAGAAATCCACGGGCGCCGGCCGTGAGCACCTCCCGGATCAGCACGTCGCTGTCGTGCATGGTGAATATCAGGACCTGCGTTCCTGGCGATTCCGCGCAGATATGGCGCGTCAGCTGTGCGCCGTTCATGATCGGGATCGAGTAATCGACGATGGCGATGTCCGGTTTGGTCTCGATCGCCAGATCGAGGGCCTCGCGGCCATCCTGGGCCTCTGCCACGACCTGCCAACCCGGCCTGCTCTCGACGACCGAGCGGACGCCGCGCCGTACGATATCGTGATCGTCGGCGATCAGGACACGCACTGTTTTCTGGTTGGGGCGTGAGGCGCTTTCGCGCCAATCGAGCGGCGAATTCATCTCTCTACCCGCAAATCCCCATCGGCCATGTTCGTGGGAAGGCATGCCACCATAGCCGTCGAGGCGAGTGACGAACAGGTAGCTAAACCCCAAGTTAACGACCGGGAAACCCGTATTCGGGCGCCAGATTTGTGGCAGGCCGGCGCGCTGGAGAATGCGGGTTCTCCAGTCCCGATTGCCAATCCTCGCGATCCTCGGCGCTGGAGGCGTAGTCTCGGCGCTGGAATGCGGTCCCAGGGTTTTCCCTGAGGGAGGGCTGCCCTTGCTGCGGACTGCACCGCCATCCGCCGGCCTTTCCAGATCAGCAGGTCGTCTTCACCGAAGTTGAAAGCGCGTTCCGCGAGAGCGGCATCGTCGCCGTGGCCAGGCGGTTCCGCCTGGGTTGTCCCCACCGTCCAACGGGCTGGGCGGCAGCTTCCACGCAATTCGTGCAATTCTAGGCTTAACCAGTGCATGGCTGCAGCCTTGCAGCCTGTGCGGGAAATTGCACAATCACCACGGGATAACCCTTAGGGTTTCCTGGCTATGAGCGTGGATGATCCGGCTCCTTAGGGAACGCCATCGAACTGTCGCGAGGTTGACAGATGTGAAGGCAAGCAGCCGGCCGGCGGCGGCGGTTGAGCTAAGGTTGGGCATGCAAAGAGAGACGGCGTCGCTAGGACGGGTCAAGGCGGAGCGTCGGACGCTGGTCCGGGCCATCAGGGTTGCCTTGCTTCTGAGCGCGACGATTCCGATCGTCGCCGGTCTCATTTATGCGCAGTCGAGCTATCGCCTGAAGTCGAAAGAGGCCCGCGAGCGACTTGAGCGAACGGTTTTCCTGGCGGCTGAGCACAGCTTGCGGGTGTTCGAGGGGGCGGACTCGGCACTCTCCGAGATTTCCCAACTGCCGACGGAATCTCCCAGCGAGCATGAGAGGTCGATCGCACGGATGACTGCGATCGTCGAAGCGCGGCCCCATATGCGCATTCTGGGCGTCACTGATGCCAGCGGCGACATCAGGATATCGGCGCCCTGGCCCAGTTCCATGAATGTTTCCTGGCGAGATTACTTCAAGGCCCATCGCGACCAACGCGTCCGCGGGAGCCTTTATGTCGGAGCGCCGATCATCGGGGCGAGGGACACCGCCTTCAGCGTGCCGATCAGCCGCGCGATCAGGGACGCATCGGGGAGGTTTGCAGGAATAGCCTTCCTGGCGCTCGACCGCAGCTATGTGGCGCAGTTCCTGGAGAGGATTTCGGGTCCCTCCGTCGCGGCCGTCGGCATCGTGTCGTCATCCGGGGCTCTCATTGCAGCGCATAGCGATGCGAGCTTTGGCATCGACCGCAGACAGCAGCTCGCTGCCCGGATCACACAGTCTCAACGCCAAACCGCAAGGCAAGGCTATCTCAAGGTCAAGGATGCGGAAGGCCAGTCAAGCATCGTGGCGTTCACGGCGATCGGCGACTATGAGCTCTATGCCTTCGCGAGCGTGAGCAGCAGCGCCATCCGCGCCGCCTGGTGGCTCGAGATTCGGGAGGTCCTCGCGCTGCTGATGCTGCCCATCGCCGGGCTTGCGCTGGCGGCTTACATCGCCGAGCGGCAGGTGGGCAGCTTCAAGGATCTCGTGGCGGTTCTTGCGTCCAATCGCGCGCGATATCGCGCCATCTTCAACAGCTCGCCGGATTGCCATTTTCTGATTGGAGAGGGAGCGACCGCTAATGCGCCCGTCTTCCTGGAGGTCAATCAAAACAGCGAAGCGATCTTTGGCCTGGGAGCCGACCAGCTCGCGGGCAAGAACCTGCATGATGTTCTCAAGCCCGAGGAGGCAGCGTTCGTCGCGTCGTGTTTCCAGTGCTGCCTGCAATCGCGCGATATCGTGCAACGGGAGCATCGGGTCGGGTCGAGTCCGAGCCAGCCGGGTTATTGGGAAATGCGCATGGCGCCGCTTCCCGGACGGGCCGGCACAGCCATTGGAAGCATCCGCAACATTGCCAGGCAAAAACATCTGATGGCGTCGCTGCGCGATCTCACCACTCGCCTGTTGCAGCGGCAGGATCATGAGCGGCGCCAGATCGCGCGCGACCTCCACGATTCCGCCGCTCAGAATCTGTTGGCGGCCAGCCTCGAACTGAAGCTGGTCACCGATGCGCTGGCAGGCCGCCACGGCCCGTGGCAGGACCATCTCGGCAAGATCCGGGATTTCATCGAGCTTACGCAAAGGGAAATCCGTGGCGTTTCCTATTTGCTGCACCCGCCCCTGCTTGACGAGTCCGGGCTGACGAGCGCGCTGCGCTGGCTCGTCGAGGGCTTTCAGCGCCGCACCAACATCCGTCTCGAGTTGACGATTGGAAGCGCGCTGAACGGCGAGAGATTGCCGCAGGAGGTCGAGACGGCGCTGTTCCGCGTCGCGCAGGAGGCTCTGGCGAACGTGCACCGTCATGCCAATGCCAGCACAGTGTACCTTTCCCTCGATATCGATGAGCACGGCATGCTGGAGTTCCTCGTCGAGGACGACGGATGCGGGCTCGGGAACCTGGGTGCAGGCCCGGAAATCCGGGAAGGCGTCGGCATTTCCGGGATGCGCGAGAGGCTGGCGGCGTTCGACGGGACGCTCACCTTTCGCGCCTCCGGCGAGGGGACGACCCTATCGGCCAGGTTGCCGCTGATGTCGAAGGCAGCGTGATCGGTGCAGGCCGTCGCTCGACGTCGCCTCGGGGCTCTCCTTGGTGGGCGCTCGTGATCGTCGATACCGCGGGGTCGCCGGAGGGCTCTGCCTTGCCGAACGCGACCGACGCCGGTCGGTCTCGCGCCGCTCGGCGACGCCATCCGGTGGACGCTCCATGCGAGGCGGCGTTGACCAGCGAGGGGCAGCCCTGCGATCCCGGCGGTTGCGGGGCGCGGCTGCTGACGTTAACCCGGCGCCATCCGTCACCGTGAGGCCTGCCACCGATGCTGCCCATCGCCATTTCGACGCTGACCATCTGCGGGATCGAGGAATTGCCGGCGCAGAGCGCGCGCAAGGTCAGCCATGTGCTGTCGCTGCTCGATCCGGATCTGCCGGAACTCGAATCCTTCACCGCCTATGAGGCGCATGAGCGGCTGACGCTGCGCTTCCACGACATCATCACCCCGCAGGATGGCCGCGTCCATCCGAGCGAGGAGCATGTCGCTGGTATCCTCGACTTTGGCGCCAAGCTGCGCGAGTCGGCGCTGAAGCGGCAGGAGGGACATCTGCTGGTCCATTGCCATATGGGCGTCTCGCGCTCGACGGCGGCGATGCTGTCGCTGATGGCGCAGGTCCATGCCGACGAAAGCGAGGACGCGCTGTTCGCGCGCCTGCGGGCGATCCGGCCGCAGGCCTGGCCGAATTCGGTGATGATCGGCTTCGCCGACGCGCAGTTGCAGCGCAGCGGCCGGCTCACCGAGGCGCTGCGTCGGCACTATGCCCACCAGCTCGAGGCGCAGCCGCGCTACCGTCAGTGGATGGCCGATCTCGGCCGCGGCGCCGAGGTCGCGATGGCGGGCTGAGCCCGCCTGCCCCCAGCCCGCGCAGGCAGAGCCCGCCCGGTTCTGCCGGCGGCCAGACCCGTGAAGCATGGCCGTTTTGCTGCGCTCGCAGAGGGAGATGGCGGCGATCGGCCCTATGGTTTCAAGCGACGGCGGATGGCGATGGCACGGGCCATGCTTGGAAAACAGCCGCAAGCTGGGGAACGCGACCATGACGAAGCTCGATGACTGGCTCGGCCGGAACCATGCCGAGTTCACGGCGATCCGCCGCGACATCCATGCCCATCCCGAGCTCGGGCTCGAGGAGCACCGCACGGCCAGGCTCGTCGCCGACAAGCTGCGCGAATGGGGTGTCGAGGTCACCGAGAACATCGGCCAGACCGGCGTCGTCGGCGTCATTCGCGGCAATGGACTCGGCCAGCGCGCCATCGGCCTGCGCGCCGACATGGACTGCCTCGCACTGGAAGAGCTGACCGGGCTGCCGCACGCCTCGAAGTTTCCCGGCCGCATGCATGCCTGCGGCCATGACGGCCACACCACCATGCTGCTCGCAGCGGCCCGCTATCTCGCCGAGAACCGGGACTTCGGCGGCACGGTCAACCTGATCTTCCAGCCGGCAGAGGAGGGCCGCGGCGGCGCCAACGCCATGCTCGCCGACGGGCTGTTCGAGCGCTTCCCCTGCGATGCGATCTACGGGTTGCACAATACGCCGGGCGTCCCGGCGTCGCATTTCGGCACGGCGGTCGGCCCCTTCCTGGCGGCGGCGGATTCCTGGCGGGTGACCTTTCGCGGTGTCGGCGGCCATGGCGGCTCGCAGCCGCATCGCTCGACCGACATCACCTATGCGCAGGCGCATTTCGTGCTCGGTTTGCAGGGCATCATCGGCCGCAATGTCGCGCCGCTCGACACGGCCGTGATCAGCGTCGGCTTCATCCATGGCGGCGACGAGAACGCCTCGAATGTCATCCCCTCCGAACTCGTCATCGGCGGCACGGCCCGGACCTATTCGCAGGAGGTGCGCGACCTGGTCGAGCGGCGCATCGCCGAACTGGCGGCGGCGACGGCGCAGGCCTGGGGCTGCGAGGCGAAGGCGCATTACCATCGCGGCACCAGCCCGCTGGTGAACGCCGCCGAGCAGGTACGCGTCGCGGTCGCTGCGGCCTCGACCGCGGTCGAGCCTCAGCATGTCAACGGCCAGATGCTGCGCGGCACGGGCGGCGAGGATTTTGCCGAGATGATGCTGGTCTGCCCCGGGGCCTTCATGCGCATCGGCAATGGCGTCGAGGCGGACGGCTCCTTCAAGGGGCTCCACACCCCGCTCTACGACTTCAACGACGAGATCATCCCGACTGGCGTGCGTTACTGGGTCGGCCTCGTCGATCAGGAGCTCGGCCAGGGCTGGCAGGCGGTCGCGGCGGAGTAGGGCGGCGGGCGCGGGGAACCCCTCCCGCTGGTGGGGCGCGCTATCAATCCGCCTATGGGAAGCCTGCTGATTTTTCGCGGAACCGCACCGTCATCCCGGACAAGCCGCGAAGCGGCGCCGCTCCGGGATCCATCGTAAGGCTCCGGTGCTCTACGATGGATCCCGGGACAAGCCCGGGATGACGGCGCGGTTGCGAGAGAGTGCCGAACTGGGTCGGCGAAGGACCGGCCTACCGCCGCGGCTGGTCGAACACCACCTCGCGGTCGCCCGGATACTTGATCCGGTAGGCAAGGCGGATTTCCTTCTGGCCGCCGGGGGCGAGCTCGAAGCTCCAGGCCGAGACGCCGCGCTTGTCGCCGACCTGCTTCTCGGTCGGCGCGGTGGTCTGCGGCAGGGTCTCGACGGTGATCGCGCTGTTCTCCGAGATCGGGATGCGCTCGGTCACGGTGATCTTCACCGGCTGGACGTGCAGGCTCTTCACCACCGTTTTGAACTCGCGCAGATCGGTCCGGCTGGAGCCGAGCCAGCCGGAATCGTTCTCGCGCCGGCGCACCGGCGAGCGGGTCACCTTGATGCGGTCATCGGCGCCGAAGCCGAGTTCGACCTTGTCGCCCGGTGCCGTCAGCTTGAGCCGGCCGCGGCCGATATAGGCGCCGTCGCGGTGGAGATAGACCTCGCCCGCCAGGAGCGGCACCTCGTCGTCATGGCTGAAGCTCGCCTCGAGATAGGCTTTCTCCTCGAGTTCCGGCGTGGCACGGGCCGAGAGCTCCGGCTTGAGGCTGGCCTGTGACAGCACCACCGCCTTGGACGAGCCGTCCGGCGGCACGCTGACCCGGCCGGGCACGCGGAAGCTCGCCTGATAGGCGCCGGCCTCGACGGTGGCGGTCTGCAGTTGGGCGCGCTGCGGCTCGGCCACCTTGCGCTGCGTCTGCTCGACCTCGGCTTCCCTGGCTGCATCCTGGCGGGCGGTGGCTGCCGGGGCCGGCGCGGCGAGGCGCCCCCGGCTCTCATAGATCGCCGGCGGCTCGTAGAAGGCGATGCGCAGCGGGTCGAGCTCCGGAGCGCGCGTTCCCTGTGCCGAGCGCGTGGTCGAGAGCTCGATCGCGACCTCGCTCCAGTCCTCGCCGGTGCGCTGGCGCAGTTCGGCGCGGCGGGTGAAGGCGATCGCGGGGGCGGTGCCGGAGCTGCCGGTCGACAGCCTGGCTTCGTAGAGCGGCAGCCAGTTGGCGCCCGAGACGCGGTAGCTCACCAGGAATTCCGCCGTGACCGGGCTTTGCGCCTCGACGGCGATGGCGACATCGCGCTTGGGCTGGCCGGCGCGCGGGCCTTGCGGGCGGGCCTTCTCCAGCGCCACGATCTCGGCCTCGGCATCGGCGATGCGGTTGCGCAAGGTCAGCAATTCGCCCTGGACCTTGACCAGGGCGGTGCCGATCGCCTCGAACACGGCCGGCCAATCGCCGACCGGCAGCGCCTTGCCGTCGGGGCCGAGCTTGTCCGGCCCGGTCTTGCCGAAGTTCTCGATCGTGGCGCGCTTGGCCTCGATGGCGCTGACCTGGCCCGTCAGCGCGGCCTTCTCGCCCTGCAGGGCCCTGATCTTCTCTTCCAGCGCAGCGTCGATGGCGGGGCGGGCTTCGCCCGGCACCTGGCGGACATCGACGGCCCCGATCGCGAAGGCGCCGTCACCTTGCGCCTCGACCCGGATCGAGGCGGGGTCGACCGTCGCCGGCAGGCCGCGCAGCACGATCTGCGAGGCGCCCTGCAGCAAGGCCGCCTTGCCGAGCCGCGTCACCACCGCCCCGTCGGGATAGACGGTGACGCGATCGATCTTCGAGGCGAATTCGCTCTCGGCGGCGCCGGCTAAACCCGGCGCGAAAATCAAGGCTGCGGCCAGTCCAGTCTTCATCATGCTGTCCCCCGACAAATCAAGCGGCCGCGATTTGTCCGGTGGATTTCGGCGCGGCGAGGGCGGAATTGGGCCGGAAGGTGGAATGGCGCCGCGAGGCTGCAATCACCGCCCGGCGACGATGGCAGCCCCTTGCCGAGGCCAGGACGGTTTTCGCTGCGTCAGGGAAGGGGCATGCGCGCCAGATCCCCTCTCCCCTTGCGGATTCCTCTGCGAAACTGGACGAGGCGCGCGAAACCCCTCCCCCTTGTGGGGAGGGGAAGGGGTGGGGGGCGCAAAGTCGAGTTGAGGTCATCGGGAATTGGCCCGATCCGCTTCTACGGGTCGCCTTGCACCCGGTCGGTCGCCCCCCATCCCCATACCCTTCCCCACAAGGGGGAAGGGAGAAGCCCAGGCGAGCAGCCTTTCGGAGAGGAATCCTTGCGGGAGAGGGTTAGGGGGCGCGCGTCAGCGATCGCTCGCCCGGCGCGACATCTCCCGAAGCTTCACGTCCTGAGCGACCCCTCATCCGGCCCTTCGGGCCACCTTCTCCCGCAGGGAGAGAAGGGAAGAGCGGCTCACTAAGCGCTCAGCTGCGCAGGCCCGGCGCCTCCTGGCCGGTGCTGGCGACATATTCGGTGTAGCCGCCGCCATATTGGTGGACGCCGTCCGGCGTCAGCTCGAGCACCCGGTTCGACAGCGCGGCGAGGAAATGGCGGTCGTGGCTGACGAAGAGCATGGTGCCCTCATATTGCGCGAGCGCCGTGATCAGCATCTCCTTGGTGGCGATGTCGAGATGGTTGGTCGGCTCGTCGAGGACGAGGAAGTTCGGCGGGTCGTAGAGCATCTTCGCCATCACCAGCCGGGCCTTCTCGCCGCCGGAGAGGAAGCGGCAGCGCTTCTCGACATCGTCGCCGGAGAAGCCGAAGCAGCCGGCGAGCGCGCGCAGCGAGCCCTGCCCAGCCTGCGGGAATGAGCCTTCCAGCGACTGGAAGACGGTGGCGTCGCCGTCGAGCAATTCCATGGCGTGCTGGGCGAAATAGCCCATCTTGACGCTGCTGCCGATGCTGACGGCGCCGTCATCGGGCTTCGAGGTGCCGGAGATGAGCTTCAGCAGGGTCGATTTTCCGGCGCCGTTGACGCCCATCACGCACCAGCGCTCCTTGCGCCGGACCTGAAAGTCGAGCCCCTCATAGATGCTGCGGCTGCCATAGCGGACATGGACGTTCTTCAGCGTCGCGACATCCTCGCCGGAGCGCGGGGCGGGCTGGAACTCGAACTGCACGGTCTGGCGGCGGCGGGGCGGCTCGACCCGGTCGATCTTGTCGAGCTTCTTGACGCGGCTCTGGACCTGCGCGGCATGCGAGGCGCGGGCCTTGAAGCGCTCGATGAAGGCGATCTCCTTGGCGAGCATCGCCTGCTGGCGCTCGAACTGCGCCTGCTGCTGCTTCTCGGCGAGCGCCCGCTGCTGCTGGTAGAATTCGTAATCGCCGGAATAGCTGGTCAGCGTTCCGCCGTCGATCTCGACGATCTTGCCGACGATGCGGTTCATGAACTCGCGATCATGCGAGGTCATCAGCAGGGCGCCCTCATAGCCCTTGAGGAAGCTCTCGAGCCAGATCAGGCTTTCGAGGTCGAGATGGTTGCTCGGCTCGTCGAGCAGCATGGCGTCGGGCCGCATCAAGAGGATGCGGGCGAGCGCGACGCGCATCTTCCAGCCGCCGGAGAGCGCGCCGACATCACCCTCCATCATCTCCTGGCTGAAGCCGAGCCCGTCCAGCACCTCGCGGGCGCGGCCGTCGAGCGCATAGCCGTCGAGCTCCTCGAAGCGCCCCTGCACCTCGCCATAGCGGGCGATCAGCGCTTCCATCTCGTCGGCACGGTCGGGATCGCCGAGCGCCGCCTCGAGCTCCTTCAGCTCGGCGGCGACGGAACTGACCGGACCGGCGCCATCCATCACCTCGGAGACGGCGCTGCGGCCGGCCATGTCGCCGACATCCTGGCTGAAATAGCCGATGGTGGTGCCGCGATCGACCGAGACCTGGCCCTCATCGGGCAGCTCCTCGCCGGTGATCATCCGGAACAGCGTGGTCTTGCCGGCGCCATTGGGGCCGACGAGGCCGATCTTCTCGCCTTTCTGCAAGGCGGCCGACGCCTCGATGAAGATGATCTGACGGCCGTTCTGCTTGCCGATGCTTTCGAGGCGAATCATGATGTCCGGGAATGCTGAGAGACTGGAGTTGCCGCGCACTTACAGGGCTAGCGGCGTGGGCGGAAGCCCGTAGAGGCCCGATCAGGCCTTTGCGCTGCGCGCGACCATGGCGATGATCGTCTCGAACAGCTCCCGCTTTGCCTCCTCGGCGCCGACCTCGCCAGTCGCGGCGGCGTGCGAGAGCGCCTCGGCGGCGCCGAGCATGGCGCGTAAGCCAGCGGTCGGGATCGCCCTGCCATCGGCGAAGGGGGCGAGCAGGCTCCGACACTTCTCCAGGAAGATCACATCGCAGTCGCGCTTGACCGCAGCGAGCTCGGGCGAGCCCGCCAGGGCGGCGACGACACCAGGGATCTCGCGCCCCTGGGTCAGGACGCAGTCGACATAGGAAGAAGCGATCGCCCCGGCCTTGCCGGCAAGGCTCGCCTCGCTGCCTTCGAGCGCCGCATCCATGATCGCGTATTCCCGCAAGTCGAAGTCGCGATAGAGCGCGATCAGCAATCCGCTGCGGGTGGAAAAGTGGCTGTAGACCACCGGCTTGGTGACGCCGGCCCGCTCGGCGAGGCGGCCGAGCGTCAAGGCGTCGGTGCCTTCCTCGCCGACGATCCGCCAGGCGGTCTCGATGAGCTGGCGCTGGCGATCCTCGCGCGTCAGGCGCTGACGGCGCGGCCGTTCGGTATCCGGGCTTGACATATCTTATGTACCAAAAGTAACTTACTAGAAGTATATAGCGATCGCCGGCCGATCGCAATCAACCCAGGAGACATCGCATGCATGCCCTCGTCGTCGTCGCCCATCCCGATCCCGCCTCGCTCAGCCATGCCGTGGCGCAGGCGCTGGCCGAAGGCGTTACCGGGGCGGGCCACAGCTTCGAGATCGCCGATCTCGCCAGGGAAGGCTTCGATCCGCGCTTCTCGCTGAACGATGTCGCGGTTCATCGCCGCGAGATCGCCCAGCCCGCCGACATCGCCTTCGAGCAGGCCAGGGTCGACCGGGCCGATGCGCTGGTGCTGGTCTATCCGATCTACTGGTGGTCGATGCCGGCGCTGCTGAAGGGCTGGATCGACCGGGTCTTCGCCAATGGCTGGGCCTATGAGGAGCTCGAGGACATGAAGACGGTCAAGAAGCTGGAGCATTTGCCGGTCCATCTCGTCGCGCTCGCCGGCGCGGATATGCGGACCTTCGCCCGGCATGGCTATTTCGGCGCGATGAAGACGCAGATCGACCACGGCATCTTCGGCTATTGCGGTGCACCGGTGGTGACCTCGGAGTTTCTGGTGCCGGTCCCGGAGATGTCTGATCACCTCGACACGGCGCGGGCATTGGGGAGCAGGGTGTTCACGCCAGCGAACAAGACAGCCCAGGCGGCTTGAACAAGCTCGTCCAATTCAGCCCTCGCTGGGGGACTTTTTCCCGAGAGATCAGGTCTGGCGCGGAGCGAGGGCGAATGGCGCGGGGAACCCTTCTCCCGTGTGGGAGAAGGGCAGGGATGAGGGCCTGCCCTATCCGCAGAACGCTCGACGGCGCAGTAGCGCCCTAGATAATTAGCGGCGGTCCCTCACCCCTACCCCTCTCCCATCCGGGAGAGGGGATCCCGCGCTTGCCCTTGCTGCCGTCGCTTGCTCCGAAGCTCGCGAGCGATTGAGTTTCGGTTGTACTCAAGCCCGCCCGCGCACGCTCGCCTGCGGCTTGACCCGCGCCTCGATGAAATTCCGCAGCTCGGTCACGCGCTTCACCGGGTCGAGCACTTCCTCGTCGAGCCCTTGCGCCCAGGCGAGATCGCGCCGGCCGGGGTCGGCGTCGAGCGCATCGAGATCGGCGAGCCAGGCCTTCGTATCGGCCTCGTCCTTGCGCAATCCCTGCTCGATCAGGACCCGGCGGTGCCGCAGCAGGATCGAGGCAATCAGGCGCAGCGAGAATTCCGGGTGGTACTGCACGCCCCAGAAGCTGCCGCCGTCCTGGCGGAATTCGGCGGCCTGGATCGGGCTCATCGCGTTCGAAGCGAGGATCGTCGCGTCGGCCGGCGGCGCGACGATGCTGTCGAAATGGATTGCCGGCGCGTCGAAGGCCGCCGGACGGCCGGCGAGCAGCGGGTGCCGCATGCCGGCTTCGGTCTTGGCAATGCGACGGGCGAAGCCGATTTCCAGGCCGTTGGGATTGGCCGCGACGGTCCCGCCCGCCGCGACGGCGCCGATCTGGATGCCCCAGCAGGAGCCGAAGCAGGGCGTTCCGCTCTTGTAGATCGCGCGCATCAGCTCGATCTGCCGGGTCACGGCCGGCTCCGGGCTGTGGATGTGCAGGGAGGAGCCGGTCAGGGCGATGCCGTCATAGGAGGAAAGGCCGGCGCCATCGGGCAGATTGGCGCCCTCGTCGGCGGGCAGGCAGATGTCGGTCACCAGGCCCGGCTCGATGCGCCGCAGCTCCGCGGCATAGGCTTCCGAGGGCGTCGCGCCGGAGTCGCGCACGTACTCCTCGCGCTGTTCGCGCTTGTAGCCGTCGACGACGAGGACGCGGAGCGGCTTCGAGCTGGCGATGTTCATGGGCGAGATCCTGCCGGCGGGGCCCGCCGGGACTGCGTCCGGCGACGGGCTGTGTTGCACCCCGTCTCATAGGACAACCGCCGCGGGCAATCTATGCAGGCGCTCCGCGCGCATCGAATTCATGCGAGGCGCTGCGCTCATGGAGACCAAGGCGTTTTGCAACCCGCGACCTCCTTGAAGCAGCGAGTCTGGGCCAATGCCTATCTGCTGCTGACTGCCACCACGCTGCTCTGGGCCGGCAATGCCGTGGCGAGCCGGCTCGCCGTCGGCGAGATCACGCCGCTCGCCCTGACCTCGCTGCGCTGGGTCTTCGTCTGCTCGGTGCTGCCCTATCTGCTGCGCCGCGAGCTTGCCCAGCACATGCCGGTGCTGAAGGCGAACTGGCGCAAGATCGCGGTGCTCGGCGCGCTCGGCTTCACCGTCTTCAACGCGCTGATGTACATCGCCGCCTATTCGACGACGGCGATCAATATCGGGATTCTCCAGGGCTCGATCCCGGTCTTCGTGCTGGTCGGCGCCTTCCTCGCCTTCCGCACGCCGATCGGCAGGCTGCAGGCGCTCGGCGTCGCGGTCACCATCCTCGGCGTGCTGGTGACGGCCAGCCGCGGCGACTTCCAGGTCCTCGCCAGCTTCAGCTTCGCCGCGGGCGATCTGTGGATGATCATCGCCTGCGTGCTCTATGCCGGCTACACGGTCGGCATCCGGACGCGGCCGCCGGTGCCGAGCCTGGTGTTCTTCACCGCCATGGCCTGCGTCGCCTGCGTCGTCTCCCTGCCGCTGCTGGCGATCGAGGTCTGGACCGGGCAGTTCTTCTGGCCGACGGCAAAGGGCTGGATGATCCTGGCCTATGTCGTGATCGGCCCCTCGATCCTGTCGCAGCTCTTCTTCATGCGGGCGGTGGAATTGATCGGGCCCGGCCGGGCCGGCGTCTTCGTCAACCTGGTGCCGGTGTTCGCGCCGCTGCTGGCGGTCCTGATCCTGGGCGAGACGATCGCGCTCTATCACGGGCTGGCGCTGGCGCTGGTGCTCGGCGGCATCTGGATCGCCGAACATCGCAGCGTCCGCAGCCGGCGCGGGTGAACAGGGGGCTGCTGCTTCGGAAACCCGGCGTCATTCCGGGGCGACCCGGAGCGTCGAGCCCGGAATCCATGGCCACGACGCAATTCCAGCGTCATCGCCAGCATCTTTTTCGTGGGACGGAGCGGCGGGCAGGTGAAGGCGCTCGGCGGATTCCGGAAAGGGCATCACACGGTGCCCGATGCGGCGAATGCGACGACGAATGCGTTTCTCGGCAAGATCTGTGAACCGGAGCTCGCGGTCGAGGCGGAGGCGCTTTTCCAGGAGGTGCGCGCGGGGCTCGGCTACAAACGGAAGGATATCTCGCTGAGCGTGACGGCACCGGTCGCGACGCTCGCGGCGCGGGACTTCCAGGTGGAGATTCTCTACGCGCTGGAGGAGGCGGATCCGGCGCGTTATGCGGTGACGACGACGATGCGCGAGCTGCGTGATCTGGAGGTATCGCGGGGGGAGGCGTTCGCGGGAATCTTCGGGGGAAAGTTCGCGGAGATTTCCTTCGCGTTGAAGAAAGGAGCGCGGGTCGAAGCGGTGATCGACGCCATCGAGGCGCTCGATGGCGAAGGCGGGCTGGGCGTGCGGTATCCGTCGGATTACTCCGATTGCACGATCAGCGTGGAAGGCGTTGATGCTGTCGTGCGCTGCACGGGGGCGTCGCTGGAAATGGTGTTTCCGCGCAACGGGGGGCCGGCGGAGCTAGTCGACGCGTTCCTCGCGGTGCGCGACGCGTTTCGGATCAGCAAACCGCTCGCGGGGTTGATCGCATAGACGGGCGGGGCCGACGGCGGCGCTGCCGGGATCCTGGCCCAATGCGGGTCTTCGAAAATCGAGCGGTGCGCTGTGACGGTGCCGCGGACGGTTTTTCGTGTGATTTGCGGTGCGGGTGCGTGAGGATCGCCAGAACGCATGTTCAGGATTCAGACTTATCTTCGCGAGATTCGGCCCACGCTGGCCCTGGCGTTGCCGATCGTCGTGGGGCATTTGAGCCAGATGCTGATGGGACTGACCGACAGCCTGATGATCGGGCATGCCGGCACGGTGCCCCTGGCGGCTTCGTCGTTTGGCGGTGGTGTGTTTTCGGTTTTTTACGTGGTGGGAATCGGCCTCATGATCCCGGTGGCGGTCTTTGTTTCGCGCGCCCGTGGGGCGGGAAATCCGTTGGAGGCGGGCGAATATTTACGGCACGGGATCGTGTTGGGCGCGCTCTTCGCGGGGTTGGAGACGCTGGTGATGGTCGGGGTTGGCACGCAACTGGAGCGCTTCGACCAGCCGCCGGAAGTGCTGGCGA
>JAKFDB010000175.1:0-86089 GCA_036676315.1 Bradyrhizobiaceae bacterium | reverse complement strand
GGCCGGCGGCCGGCCGGTGATGATCGAGAGGTTGTTGGGGTTGGTGAAGCTCGGCATCGCCGAGAGCGCCGTCGTGCTGGCGCCGGTCCGCATCAGCCGCTCGAGGTTCGGCGCCAGCCCGGCCGCGATCGCGTCCTCGATATAGCCCGGCTCCGAGCCGTCGACGCAGATCACCACAACCGGCACCTCAGGCCGACGGTAGCTCCGGCCATTGGCGACAACCTCAGCGCCAAGCTTCGCGTGAATGTTCATCCTGTCCTCCTCAGGCCGCCGACTTCAGGCCGACGCCCATTTCGGCAAGCACCTCGCTGACCGTCGCCACGAAGCTCTTCATGTCCTGAGCCTGCAGGGCGCCGATGCAGCCGATACGGAAACTGTCAGCGACCGTCAGCTTGCCGGGATAGATCACGTAGCCGGCATCCTTGAGCGCGTCGTAGAAGCGCTGGAAGTCGAAATTCTTGTCCTCCGGCATGTGGAAGGTGACGATGATCGGCGCCTGACGGGCTGCTGGCAATAGCGTCCGGAAGCCGAGCTCCTGCATGCCTTCGATCAGGACGCGGGCATTCTCCGCGTAGCGTTCGCCGCGACCGGCCACACCGCCCTCCGCCCAGAACTCCTGCAGGGCGGCATGGAAGGCGACGATGACGTGAATCGGCGGCGTGAAGCGGTACTGGCCGGTGCGCTCGAAGGCGGCATTCTGGTCGTGCAGATCGAGAACCAGCGTGGTGGCGTTGCCCTTGGTCTCCGCGAGGGCGGTCTTGCGGGCGATGACGAAGCCGAGGCCGGGAACCCCCTGGATGCATTTGTTCGAGGAGGCGGCGACCGCGTCGAAATAGCTGTCCCGGCTGTCGAGCGGCAGCGCCCCGAAGGCGCTCATCGAGTCGACCAGAAGGCGCCGGCCATGACGCTTGACCAGCGCCGCAATCGCCTCGATCGGATTGCGGATGCCGCTGGTGGTCTCGCAATGCACGGCGAAGACATGGCTTATGGCGGCGTCGGCCTCGAGCAGGCGATCGACCTCAGCGAGATCCGGCGGCGTGTCCTCGGCCGTCTCGTGAACGACGGTGGCGCGGCCGGCGATGTCGAGGATGCGCTTGGCGCGCTGGCCATAGGCACCATTGATCAGTACCAGCACCTTGCCGCCGCGCGGCACGAAGCTGGTCAGCATCGCTTCGACTGCAAAAGTGCCGGAGCCCTGCATCGGCACGGTCACGAAGACGCCCTCGCCGTAGATGATCTTCGGCAATTCCTCCATCACGGCCTTGTTGATGCCGACGAAGGTGGCATCGCGCGAGCCCCAGTCATGCACCATCGCCTGCTTGATAGCCTTGCTGGTCGTCAGCGGACCGGGAGTCAGGAGCAGCGGGTCACCGGTCTCGGAAGCGGCGGGGCGGCGGGCTTGTGCCATGGCGATCTCGCTTTGCGCTGGAGCAGATGCCGAACGCTAGGAGGCCGATTGACATAGCTCCAATACATCGTTTCCATGCAAACTATAGATAGGATCTATATCACATGGCGATCAGCTATTCGGGCCTTGGCGCGTTCCACGCGGTTGCCGAGGCGGAGAGTTTTACCCGGGCCGCGCGGGCCCGGAATGTCAGCCAGCCGACCCTGTCATCCCAGGTCCGCGGATTGGAAGACGCCTATGGCGTACGGTTGTTCGACCGCGCCGGCCGCCAGGTCCGGCTGACGCCGCTCGGCCAGAGCCTCTTCGTCATCACCTCGCGGCTGTTCGCCGCCGAGGATGAGGCTCAGGCACTGCTGGCCGGCACCCGCACCCTGCAGCGCGGGCATCTGCGCATCGCGGCCGACAGCGCGACCCACGTCATGCCCGCGCTGGCCCGCATTCGCACAAAATATCCGGGCCTGACCTTCTCGCTGACCATCGGCAACTCCTCCGAGGTCATCGACCAGATCATGGACTTCGCCGCCGATGTCGCCATCACGGCGCGGCAGAATTCGGACCCGCACCTGCACGTCGTCAAGCTGCGTTCCGACAGGCTGGTCGCCTTCGTCTCGGTCGAGCATCATTTCGCCCACCACGGACACATCCCGATCGAGGCGTTCACCGGCGAGGACATCGTCCTGCGCGAGCGCGGCTCGATCACCCGCGAGGTCTTCGAAAGCCGCCTCTCCGAAGCCGGCGTCAAGCCGGCCAACCTCCTCGAGGTGCAGACCCGCGAAGCGGTGCGCGAGGCTGTGGCCGCTGGTTTCGGCATCGGTGTCACGTTCGATGCCGAGTTTCGGGAAGACCCTCAGCTCAAGCGGCTGGAGATCACCGGCGCCGACCTCTCCGTCGGGGAATATGCGGCCTGCCGCGCCGAGCGCCGGCGAATCCCACTGGTACGCAGCTTCTTCGAAACGGTGCAGGATCTGGCGCGATCCGGCTGAACGGCGCGGTCAGGCCGTCCGCATCAGCACCAGCGCGCCGACGATCAGGATGCAGGCGAGCAAACGCGGCAGCTGTAGCGGTTCCTTCAGCCAGAGCACGGCGATGAGCGCCGCAAACAGCACGCTGCTCTCGCGTACGGCCGCGACCAGCGGGATCGGGGCCACCGTCATCGCCCAGATCGCGATCCAATAGGCGCCGAGCGACAGCGCGCCGCCAGCGACGCCCTGAACCCAGTAGGGCCGCATCAGCTCCAAGGCCGGGCGGCCGCGGCGCAGCAGGATGAACAGCAGCAATGGCAAGCCGTCGATCACGAACAGCGCCACCGAATAGGCATGCGGATCGCCGGCGGTGCGGGCGCCGATGCCGTCGACCAGGGTGTAGCCGCTGATCATCACCGCCGTCAGCCCCGCAAAGCCGAGCGCCACGGGGTCGAGCCGGCTGTCCTTGCTGCGGCCGAGCAGCGAGATCAGCATGATCCCGATGCCGAGCACGCCGACGGCGAGCACCTGCGATCCGGTCAGCCGCTCGCCCATGAAGGCGACGCCGAGCAGGGTCGTGAGCAGCGGCGCTCCGCCGCGCGCCAGCGGATAGATCTGGCTCATTTCGGCCCGGCGATAAGCCTCGGTCAGCGCAACATAGTAGGCGATATGCAGCACCGCCGATCCCAGAAGCCATGGCCAGGCCTCGGCCCGCGGCAGTCCCGTGACCAGCAGGAACGGGGCTGCGATCACGCCGCTGGCCGTGGTGATCAGGGTCATCGCCAGCAGCGGCTCGAGCTTGAGCTTGACGAAGGCGTTCCAGCCGGCATGCATCGCCGCAGCGGCGAGCACCATCAGGAAGGTCCAGCCATCCATCAGATGCGCTCGTCCGCGGCAGGTCGGTTCAGCGCCGTTCCGGTCAGCAGGGCATGCGCCCAATCGGGGCGGTCATTGTCTCTCGCCCGGCGGGCTGCATGCTCCCAATCATAGACGATCGCGTGATGCTCGACTGCAATCGCATCGTCCGCGATCGTCACCACGGCGAAGCGCGCATGCGGCGAGCCGCTCTCCGAGACATGGGCCGGCGCATCCGGGTCCTCGTAGGCGGGACAGCCGACACTGCCGGGATTGACGATGACGGTGCCGTTGTCGAGCCGCACCACACGGGGCTGATGGCTGTGGCCGCACAGAACGAGCCGTGCTGCCGCGGCCCCAAGCCGTGCCGTGATCTCGGCATGGCTTGCCGCGATCAGCTGCGTCGATGACACGCTGTCGATCAGATAGGCCTCGTCGCTGGCGGGGGATGCATGGATGCAGAGCGCGCCCGCCAATGTCGAGCTGAAGGGCAGATGCGCGAGCCAGGCGCGATCCTCCGCGGTAAGCGCCTGCCAGGCGAAGCTGTCGGAGCGGCCGAGGCCCGCGGCACTGGCAGCGCCGAGGGCCCGGTCGTGATTGCCGCGAACATGGTGGAAGGCGCTCTCGCGCAGCAGCCGGGTCGTTTCGCGTGGCCAGAGCGGACCCGAGGCGCAATCGCCGAGATTGACCAGCAGATCGGGCGACAGCTCGGCGAGGCGGACCATGACGGCCTCGAGCGCCGGCAGATTCCCATGAACGTCGGCAATGACACCAAGGCGCATAGTGGCTCTTCTTCAGGCAATCGGAGACGTAAAGTTCGACGGCGGCGGATATTGAGGCACAGTTAAAGCAACGCCCCATCTGCGTGCAACTTCGCATCAGCGCTACTGCAGATTGGGGTTTAAGGCGTCATTCGTCATCGTGCCGAGCTCCTCGGAGCCAGAATGCGATAGGGCAGGTCGGCCCCGAGACTGGAACCCGCCATCACGCGAAGACGACGTTCTGGCGTTGCGCGCGAAGGCGGGGATCTTGCGAGCGCACCTCGACGGGGCGGCCATCGAGGATCTCGAAGCAGCGCGCGAGCGTGTCATCGGAGAGCCGCTGCATCGCCTCGCGCGTGAAGAATGTCAGGTGCGGGAAGAGGATGACGTCGTCACGACCGAAAAGCGGGCTCAACCTGTGACCGGTCTTCGCCAAAGGCTCAATCGCATAGACATCGAGACCGACCCCGCCGAGCCGCCCGGCGAGAACGGCTTCGACCAGCGACGGCTCGTCGATCAGCGCCCCGCGCGAAACGTTGACCAGCACGGCGGAGGGCTTGAGACAGGCCAGCTCGGCGCGTCCGATCAGGCCGCGCGTCGCGGCGTTCAGGACGCAATGGAGCGAGACGAAATCGCATTCCCGCAGCATGGCGTGGAGATCGTCGACCTTCTCGATGCCGGCGCCCGCCATCGTCTGCGCATCGACATGTGGGTCGAAGCCGAGCACCCGGGCCCGGAACCCCTGCCCGGCCATCCGGGCCATGCTCCTGCCGATCTTGCCCGCTCCGACCAGCCCCAGCGTCGCGCCGGCGATGTCGCGTCCAAGCCAGCGCTGCTCCGGCCAGATCCAGCCTTCCGCCGCCATGGCTCGGCCGATCTGCGGCATGCGCCTGGCCAGCGCGATCATCAGCGCGAAGGCGCCCTCGGCCACCGTCTCCTCGGCATATTCCGGCACGTTGACGACGGGAATGCCGCGTTCGCTCGCGGCGGGAATGTCGATGGCGTCGATCCCGACGCCGTATTTGACGATGCCCTTGAGCTTCGGTGCGCCCGCAATGACCGCGGCGGTCACCGGCGTGTAGCACATCAGCAGCAGGTCGGCGTCGGCGACCGCTTTGATGAGCTCAGCCTCCGAAATGCCGTCCGGCAGCGTCACGAGCTCGACGCCGCGCGCCCGCAGCCCGGCATCGATCTCCGGGCATTCCAGTTCCCGATCCGTGCGAACCGCCTTCATGATTGTCCCCTCACCCGGCCAATGGTTCGGCTCGCGATCAGCCTGCGGCGATCGCCGCCTCGACGGTCGACAGCGCCTGATCGAGCTCGGTCCGGGAAATGACCAGAGGCGGCGACAGGGTCAGCACATTGCCCTGGCTGATCTTGAAGCTCAGCCCGCCTTCCAGGCAGCGATAATAGACCCGCTCGGCCAGCGCGTTGTCGGGCCGCATCTCGGCCTTGTCGGCGACGATCTCGACTCCGAACATCAGGCCGCGCCCCCGGACGTCGCCGACATGGGCCGAGCCGGCGCCGAACGAGCGCAGGCGGTCCATCGCATAGGCGCCAAGTTCGGCGGCCCGCTCCGCCAACCCCTCCTCGCGGATGATGGCGATCGTGGTCAGCGCCGCGCGCGTCGTCACCGGGTTCTTCTCATGCGTGTAGTGGCCGATCGCGTAATCGCCCGCGACATCGAGATCGCGCCGCGCGATCACTGCCGCGATCGGTAAGATGCCGCCGCCGAGCGCCTTGCCCATCACAAGGATGTCGGGCGTGACGCCGTCATGCTCGCAGGTGAAGAACTTGCCTGTCTTGCCGAGACCGGTCGGGATCTCGTCGAAGATCAGCAGCGTGCCGTGACGGTCGCAGGCCTCGCGCACCGCTTTCCAGAAGCCGGGCGCGGGCGGGTTCGGCGTGGCGCGCATCGGCTCGGCGATGAGGGCGGCGAAATCACCTTCGCGCGCCAGCACATAGGAGATCATGCTGGCGCAGGCGCGCGCCGAATCCTCAAGGCTGTTGCAGCCATAGGCGCAATGATGGTTCGCCCAGGGCGCGACATGCTCGGCGCCCGGCAGCAGCGGCCCGGCGATGCCGGAGCGGAATGTCGCCTCGCCGCCGACGCTCGCGGCGCCGAAGCCGGCGCCGTGGAAAGCGTCCCAGAACGACAGGGTCTTGAAGCGGCCGGTCGCGGCGCGCGCCAGTTTCATCGCGACCTCGACCGCATCCGAGCCACCGGTCGTGAACAGCACCTTGCTGAGATCGCCCGGCGCCAGCTGCCCGAGCGTCTCGGCCAGTTCCACCGCCGGCTCGCAGGTAAAGCGGCGCGGCGCAAAGCAGAGTTCGTCGATCTGCGCCTTGATCGCCGCCTTCAGCCGCGGATGGCCGTAGCCGATGTGGTGCACGCTGTTGCCATGGAAATCCATGTAGCGCCGCCCGGCCGTGTCCTCGATCCAGATCCCCTCGGCCTTGGCGATCGCCGTGACACAGGGGCTGGACAGGCTCTGATGCAGGAAGGCATCGGCGTCGCGCTGCAGCAGGCGGCGCGTCGCCTCGTCGTCGAGGCGCGCGGACCATGCGCTGCGCGCCGCCGAGGTGTTCGACTCGCCTTCGGTGTGGACCAGCGTCCCGGACATCCGGTTCTCCTGCATTGCGTGAAGCCGAAGCTGGCGCACCAGTCCCGAAACCTGCCTCAGCATCGCCCGGACAGGTCCATTTGAGAAATCGCTAATCATTATCGATGTATCGATTCTACTGATACTCTGGGCCAAGATTCCATGATGAGCCCGTCCTGGCCCATCGCACCGATCGGACGTCCAGATGCGCTATGTCCAGCTTCGCGCCTTTCATCACGTCGCGATCGCCGGCGGTTTTTCGCGGGCAGCGGAGGAACTGCGCCTGACCCAGCCGGCGATCTCAGACCAGGTCGGCAAGCTGGAAGCGGAGTATGATGTCCAGC
Organism: Bradyrhizobiaceae bacterium; assembly: GCA_036676315.1. Lineage (GTDB taxonomy): Bacteria > Pseudomonadota > Alphaproteobacteria > Rhizobiales > Beijerinckiaceae > Allobosea. The sequence goes on along the minus strand of JAKFDB010000175.1, from coordinate 79,156 downwards.
TGTTCGATCGGCGGCGCAAGCAGGTTGCCCTGACGCCGATGGGCGAGAAGCTGCTCGCCGTGACGCACCGGCTGTTCGATGCCGAGGGGCAGGCGCTTGATCTCTTGTCCGAGTCGCGCGCGCTGCGGGCAGGGCAGCTCCGGCTGGTGGCCGATTCCATCCACCATGTGCTGCACGTGCTGAGCACCTACCGCGAGCGCTATCCGGGCGTCCAGATGACGGTCTGGTCCGGCAACACCGAAACTGGCCTGGCACAACTCTCGAGCTATGACGCCGACATCGCCGTGCTGGGCGACGTTGCGCCGAGCCGCGACTTCGAGATGATCGCACTCAACGCGACGCCGATCATCGCCTTCGTGGCGGCAGGGCACCCGGTCGCCACCCGACCCTCCCTGACATTCGCCGAACTGGCGGAGCTTCCTTTGGTCATGCGTGAGCTTGGCTCACGGACGCGGCGGCTGGTCGAGCAGCGCGCCGGCGAGCATGGTGTCGCCCTCCGCTATGCGATCGAGGTGGAGGGGCGCGAAGCCGTGCGCGACATCGTCGCGACGGGGGCCGGCGTCGGCTTTGTCTCCGAGGCGGAATTCGTCGCCGGAGAGGGCCTGACGCGCATCCCGCTCAGTGGTCCTCCGATCCTGATGGAGGAAGCCCTGATCTGCCTGAGCGAGCGCCGGGAGAGCAAGACCATCAAGGCCTTTCTTGGCATCGCCCGTGCGCTGACGAACTGACGTTGCCCCAGCCGATATCCAGCGTTGAGCTTGCTCCCGGCGGCTTTCAGAACCGCGCTGCCCTTTTCTCGAAGAAGGCGGCAATCCCTTCCCGGAAGTCGTCGGAGCCGGCATTCGTCACGAAAGCCTGCTTTTCGAGGTTCAGTTGCTCGTCGAAAGAACCGGTCGTGGCGGCGCGGACGAGTTCCTTTGTCGCCTTCGTCGCTCCGAAGCTAGCGGCCGACAGCCGCTCGGCCAAAGCCCTGGCGGCATTGCCGAGCCCGGAGCCGGGCACCACGCTGTTGACCAATCCCAGCCGCAAGGCGTCTTCGGCATTGATGACGTCGTTGAGCAGAACGAATTCGAGAGCCCGGCGTGGTCCGAGCAACTGCGTCAAGGTCCAGGTCGTGCCACCGTCCGGATTGGTTCCGAGCTTCGTATAGGCCGACAGGAAGGTCGCATCCTGCGCGGCGATGACCAGATCGCACGCCAGGGCGAGCCCGACGCCACCGCCTGCAACCGGTCCCTGCACGGCCGCGATGACGGGCTGCGGCATGGCCTTGATCAGACGCATCAAGCCATGGAAGCGATCGATCAGGAAAGACGCGGTGCCGGGCGCCGCAGCGAGATCGGCATGAAAGCGGCTGAGATCGCCGCCCGCCATGAACGAGCGCCCCGCCCCCGCGAGAATGACCGCACGGATCGACCGGTCCTCTCCAAGGCCCGTGAATGCCGCCAGCAGGGCGTCGGCAAGAGCCTCGTCGAGCACGTTGAGGACCTTTGGGCGGTTCATGGTCACGGTCAGCACCGCGCCATGCCGCTCGGTGCGCACCACCGCATCATCCGCTTCGCTCATCGTCTCGCCCTCGCACCAACTGTTTGGAACTTCCCCTGCCCGCCGCTCAGGCCGGTGCACGCAGGTCGTCGATGACCTTGCCATCGTTCGGCAACGTTCCCGGCGCGACGATCTCGACCGCGCCGGACAGCTTCAAGACCGCGCGCAGCGATAGCGCCACCGCATCCGCCAGCCCTGGCGCCGGTGATGCCGCCTCCGCCTTCAGGCACATCGCGTCGGCCTCGCCGACCCGCGTCACGACGAGGCGGCAACGTCCCAGTTCGGCATGGCGCGACGCTAGGGCGGCCAGCTGCTCGGGGCGCACGAACATGCCCTTGACCTTGGCCGACTGGTCGGCGCGGCCGAGCCAGCCGCGTATCCTCAGATTGGTGCGGCCACAGGGCGAGACCCCCGGCATGATCGCCGTCAGGTCGCCGGTGGCGAAGCGGATCAACGGCTTGCGCGGATCGAGGATCGTGACGACGATCTCGCCGATCTCCCCTGCCGCCACGGGCGTGCCGGTGCCCGGGCGCAGGACCTCGAGGACGAGGTCCTCGTTCACCACCAGCCCGTCGCGCGCCGGCGTCTCATAGGCGATCACGCCGCATTCGGCGGTGGCGTAGGATTGATAGGCCTCGATGCCGCGCCCGCCGAACTCGGCCTGCAGGGAGGCCGGGAAGGCCGCGCCCGAGACCGCCGCCCGCCGCAGCGAGGAGAGGTCCCGCCCCTTCTCCCGCGCCAGGTCGAGCAGGATCTTCAGGAAATCGGGCACGCCGGCATAGATAGTCGGCCGATAGGCTTCGATGAGATCGAACTGGGCATCGGTGTTGCCCGGCCCCGCCGGAATCACGGCGCAGCCGAGCGCACCGGCGCCGGCATCGAAGCACCACGCGCCCGGGGTCAGGTGGTAGGAGAAGGTATTGAGCACGATGTCGCCGCGCCCGACGCCTGCAGCAGTCAGCGCGCGCGCCACGCGCCACGGATCGCTGCCATGGCTCTCGGGCTCGAAGATCGGCCCCGGCGACATCATCAGCCGCCTGTAGCCGGCCGCAGTCCCAGGAACCAGACCACCGAACGGCGCTCGGCCCTTCTGCAGGGCCGGCAGATCGGATTTCCGCAGCACCGGCAGACGCGCCAGCGCCTCGCGGTCGTGGACACTCTCCGGCTCGACGCCACGCAGATGCCGGCGCCAGGCCGGAAGCTTGCCGGCGGCGCGGATCACCTCCGGCAGCCGGGCGAACAGTTCGGCCTCGCGGCGCCGAGGCGCGCGCGTTTCGAGGCGGTCGTGGTGCTTGCGCATCGCCTGGCTCACGCCAGCCAGCGCTTGCGGCGCCGGTAGTGTTTCACGGCGTGGTAGTCGACCTTCTGGTGACCGCCGAGATAGGCGTCGGCGACGTCGGGATTGGCGCTCAGCACCTCGGCCGCTCCGCTCATCAGGATGCGGCCGTTCTCGATGAGGTAGCCGTATTGCGCGATCTCCAGCGCAGCCGTCGCGTTCTGCTCGACCAGCAGCACGGCGACGCCGTCGCGCTCGTTGACCTGCCGGATAATGTCGAAGATCTCGTCGACGAGGAAGGGCGCGAGGCCCAGGCTCGGCTCGTCCAGCATCAGCAGGCGCGGCTCCGTCATCAGGGCACGCGCGATCGCCAGCATCTGCTGCTCGCCGCCCGAGAGATAGCCGGACTCCGCCTTGGCGCGCTGGGCGAGACGCGGAAAGGTCTCGAACATCCGGTCGATCAGGGCGTCGACATGCCCGCGGTCGCGATGCATCGTCGCCGCGGCGATCAGGTTCTCCTTCGGCGTCAGATGGCCGAAGACCCTGCGCCCCTCGAGGACATGGACGATGCCGAGGCGCACCCGCTCGGGCGGGTCCACGCTCAGGATCGAGCGGCCCTCGAAGCTGATCTCGCCGCGCGTGACTGCGCCGCGCTCGGGCTTGAGCAGGCCGGAGATCGCCTTCAGCACGGTGCTCTTGCCGGCGCCGTTCGCTCCCAGCACGGCTACGAGGCCGTGCTCCGGCACCTCGATCGAGACGCCGCGTACGGCGAGGAAGACCTGATCGTAGACGATCTCGATATTGTTCAGCGCCAACAGCGTCATGGACCCGCTTCCGCGAAATGAGGCGGCGCCGGCCGGCGCCGCCTGGGTTTCCTCACTTCCCGGACTTCTTGAACTCCTCCGAGTTCTTGCGGATCTCCTCCCAGACCACGTCCTGGTTGGCGGAGAACCAGTCGGTGATCGGCACGAACTTGGCGCCGTCCCAGCGCGCGATCCGGCCCATGCCGCCGCCCTGGTGGTCCTCCTTGGTGATCGTGGTCGGAGGCAGCAGGCCCTCGGCGGTGAAGTTCGTGATCGAGCGCAGGCCCTCGTTCAACCAGGGGCCGCTGACCGGGCCGTTCGGCGCCTTCTCGGCCGCCTTGCGGACGCCCTCGACCATCAGCGTCGCCATCTGGACACCGTAATTGTAGTAGGCGGTGCCGACCTTGTTCTCCGGCCCGGCGCCCTTACCCTTGCCGACGACATCGGCGAGGATGTCCTTGATGACCTTGGGCTCGCGCCCGCCGACGCAGGGCTCGACCTTCATCACGCCCTTGGCCGCCTCGCGCCCGACGACGTCCATGTCGGATTCCGACAGCCAGACGCAGGACGAGACGCGGTCCATCGGCAGTCCGTTGCGCATCGCCTCCGTGAGTGCGACCGTCTGCCCGACGCCCGCTCCCCAGAAGATCACGAAGTCGGGCCGGGCGCGGCGGACCTGCGGCCAGATCGCCGATTGGTCGTTTCCCGGCGGCGTGTAGGGGAAGATGGCAAGTTCGAAGCCTTCCCGCTTCGCCAGCACGTTCAGGATCGGCAGCGGCTCCTTGCCGAACGGCGTGTCGATGTGGACGAAGACGATCTTCTTGCCCTTGAGGCTGCCCTTCTCGGTCTTCTTGAAGTTCTCGATGATCAGACCGGCCTGGGTCCAGTAGTTGATCGAGAGCGGCAGGACATAGGGGAAGGCGGTGCCGTCGGCAGCGTCGCTGCGGCCGGAATAGGCCGTGATCATGTTGATCTTGTCCTCGAGCGCGCGGGGCACGAGCGCACGCGCCACCGGCGTCGAGAGCGGGTCGATCAGCACCGCGCCCTCGCGCTTGCCACGCTCATAGGCCTCGATCGCGCGCGGCAGGTCGTTGGCGTGGTCGGTAACGTCAGCGACGATCTTGTAGCCGCCGACGCCGCCACGGTCGTTGATCAGGGTGAAGTAATCGCGCTGGCCCTGATTATATTCCGAAGTGACGAAGGTGTAGATGCGGGTGAAATCCTGCGCCAGCGTGAAGCGCACGGTCTTTTCCTGCGCGAAGACGCGGGCGGGCCCGACGAAGGGCGCGGCCAGCGCTGCCGAGCCGGCTGCGATAAACGAACGGCGATGCATCGGCATCCTGTTTCCTCCAGCCCCATTTTGCTTCAAGGCACCGTCACCGCTGGGCATGGCGGAACGGCCAGACGAGCAGATAATTGCGGAAGTTCGCGTAGATCTTGGCGAGGCCGAGCGGCTCGTAGAGCAGGAAGCCGATCACCAGCGCGCCATAGGCGACGAGCGGCAGATGCGCGCGCAGGTCGATCGGCAGCTCGAGTCCGAACGATGTCGCGGTCACCCCGAGCAGATTGTTCAGCAGGATCGGCGCGAACAGGATCAGCGCCGTCCCGAAGAAGGGCCCGAGCACGCTGCCCAGCCCGCCGACGATGATCATCGCCAGGATCTGGATCGAGAGCTCGATATGGAACTGATCGGGCGAGATCGCGCGCAGATAGGTCACGGCCAGCACCGAGCCGACGACGCCGCCGATGAAGGACGAGACCCAGAAGGCGAGCAGCTTGTAGCGGAAGGTCGAGATGCCGAGGATCTGCGCGGCGTAATCCTTCTCGCGCAGAGCCGCCAGCGCCCTGCCGAAACTGGTCCGCCTTACGTTCAGCATGAACAGGGTGATGACGAAGCAGACGCCGAGCGCGAGATAATAGGTCGGCACCTCGCCTTGCATGGGAATGCCTAGGAAACTGACCGGCGGCACCTGCAGCGTCGCCAGCGAGCCGCCACTGATCACGGACGAGTGCGAGATGACGAAGTCGACGACGTACTGCATCGCGAGCGTCGCCATGGCGAGATAGATGCCCTTCATGCGCAGGGCCGCGCCACCGAACATCGTGCCGATGGTGGCGCTGAGCAGGCCGCCGGCGATCATCGCGAACTCGAGCGGCACGCCGAAGCGGACGAGATGGACCGAGCCATAGGCGCCGATGCCCATCACCGCGCCGTAACCGAGATGGATCTGGCCCGACCAGCCCATGAGCAGGTTCAGGCCGAGCGCGGCCGAGGTCCAGATCAGCCAGGGCAGCAGGTAACCCGAGACATAAAGCCGATCGAACAGGAACGGCGCCGCCAGCAGGAGCGCGAGCACCGCCAGGATCAGGCCGCGGTCGAAGGCGAGCGGGAAAAGCTGGCGCTCGTCCTGATAGCGCGTATGGCGGATGCCGGCGCGACGATAGAACACGGCGTCAGACCCTCTCGATGTGATGGCGGCCGAACAGGCCATGCGGCTTCAGCAGGAGCGTGACCAGGATGATCACGGCGGCGACGACGTCGCGCGAGCCGCCGCCGACCAGCGGATCGAGCACGCCGGTCGCGAGGCTTTCGGCCACGCCGACGATCACGCCCGCCACGAGTACGCCCGCGATCGAGTCGAGACCGCCGAGGATCGCGATGGCGAGCGCCTTGATCAGCAGCAGAGACAGCGACCAGTCGATGCCCTGATTGCTGCCCCAGAGCACGCCGGCGGCAGTCGCCGAGACCGCCGAGAGGCCCCAGGCGACGCCGACCGCCCGCTCGACCCGGATGCCGACCGACCACGAGGCCGTCTGATCGTCGGCCACCGCGCGCATCACCACGCCGTAGCGGGAGTTGAAGAAGACGAGCGAGACCAGGATCAACCCGAACGAGATCGCGCCGCCGATCAGCGTCGCGCGGTTGAGCAGGAGTTCGCCGAGGAAAAGCGGCGTCTGCGGAATGCCGATGTCGAGGCGCTTCACGGCCGCGCCGAAGATGCCCGGCAACAGGCCGCGCAGCATGATCTCGACGCCGAGCGTCAGCATAATGGTCATGATCACCGGCTGGCCGATCATGCGCCTGAGCGCGAGCCGTTCCATCAACAGGCCGAAGGCGAACATCACGAGCAAGGCCATCGGGATCGCCGCCCAGATCGGCAGCCCCAGTCGCGCCGACAGCGCCCAGGTGACGTAGCCGCCCGTCATCGCCACCGCGCCCTGGGCGAGATTGGCAGTGCCAGAGGTCTTGTAGATCAGCACGATGCCGAGCGAGACCAGCGCGTACATCAGGCCGACGAAGACGCCGTTCACCGACAGCTCAGCGAGCAGGATCCAGTCCATCAGGGCTTCCTCCGCGAAAGGCGCGCGGCTGGAACCCCTCCCCCTTGTGGGGAGGGGCAGGGGTGGGGGGCGAAAAGTCGAAGCGAATTCGCGGGAAACTGGGCTGATCCGCTTCTACGAGTCGTCTTGCACCCAGTCGTTCGCCCCCCATCCCCAGACCCTTCCCCACAAGGGGGAAGGGAGGAGCCCGTGCGATCAGCGTTGCGCGGAGAAATCATCAGGCGACGACCTCACTAATCCTGAGCGTCCGCCGGATCACGCCGCGCTCCCCGTTCTCATAGGTGATGACGGCCTCGAACATGGTCTCGTCGAGCCCGCCATAGAGCGCCGCGATCAGCGAGGCGTAGGTCGTCTCGATCGTATTGCGGCGCAGCTTGCGTGTGCGCGTGATCTCGCCGTCGTCCGCGTCGAAATCCTTGTGCAGGTTGACGAAGCGCCGCACCCGCAGCCCTTCCGGCTGCGTGCCGTTGACGTGCCGGACCACCTCGCCGACCAGGACCTGCACCTCCGGCTTCTGCGACAGCTCGGCATAGGAAGTGTAGGAGACCCCGCGTTCCTCGGCCCAGTGACCGACCGCGTCGAAGTCGATGCAGACGATCGCGGCCAGCTTCTCGCGTCCCGAGCCCAGCACCGCGACGTTGCGGATATAGGGGCTGAACTTCAGCCGGTTCTCGATGAAGTTCGGAATGTAGCGTTCGCCGGCCGCGGTGCGCACCACTTCGCTGACGCGGCCGAGCACGACGAGTTGGCCATCCTCGTCGATGCGCCCGGCATCGCCGGTGTGCAGCCAGCCATCGACCAGCGCCTTGGCGCTGCTGTCGGGGTCGTCATAGTAGTCGTCGACGACCGAGGAGGAGCGCACCAGGATCTCGCCGCTCTCGTCGATCCTGATCTCGCTGCCTTCCATCGGACGGCCGACCGTGTGCAGCTTGACCTGCCCTTCGGTCTGCGCCGCCGTCAGCGCGCAGGTCTCGGTCTGGCCGTAGAACTGCTTGAGCTTGATGCCGAGCGCGCGGAAGAACAGGAAGGTGTCCTCGCCCAGCGCCTCACCGCCGGTGAAGGCCCGCTCGGCCCGGCCGAGGCCGAGCTGGTCACGCAGCGGTGCGTAGACCAGCACATTGCCGACGGCGTCGAAGATGCGCTCCTTCAGCGTCGGCGTGCCGCCGGAAAGGCGCTTGCGCTCCAGCGCCACGGCACGCTCCATCGTCCGTTCGAACAGCCAGCGCTTGAACGGCGTCGAGCTCTTCATGCCGACCTGGATGCGGGTCAGCATCTGGTCCCAGGCGCGCGGCGCGGCGAGATAGAAGGTCGGCGAGACCTCGCGCAGGTCGCGCATCACCGTCTCCTGGCGCTCGGGCACGTTGATCGTCGCCGCCATCATCATGCCGGCGCCGAGCGTGAAGACGAAGTCGCCGACCCAGGCCGTCGGGAGATAGGCGTAGAGTTCCTCGTGCTTGTGGAAATAGCCGCTGGCCCTGGCATTGAGCAGGCCGCCGGTGACGTTGCGATGGCGCAGCGGGATGCCCTTGGGCAGGCCGGTCGTGCCCGAAGAGTGCAGCAGCACCGAGATGTCGTCGGCCTGCGGCGCCTGGACGAAGCGAGCGAGGAGTTCCGGCTCGCGCGCCAGCCGTTCGCGCCCCTTCGTCACCAGCTTATCGAGCGACATCAACCCGGGCAGGTCATAACCGTCGAGACCGCGCTCGTCGTCATAGAGGATGGTCGCGACGCGCCCGGTCGCCGCCCTGAGCTCCAGCAGCTTGTCGACCTGCTCCTGGTCCTCGGCGACACCGACCTTCGGCGCGCCGTGCCGGGTCGCCGCGATCAGCTCCTCGAGCGGCACGTCCGGAAAGACCGGCGAGGGAAAGGCCCGCAGCATGTTGGCGGCGAGCATCGCGTAGTACAGGCGCGGGCGATTGTCGCCGATCACAGTCATCGCGGTGCCGGCTGCGAGCCCCGCCGCTTCGAGCCCGGCCGCCATCGCCGCGACCTCGTCGAGGACCTCGCGCCAGTTCTGCTCCTGCCAGATGCCGTAGCGGCGCTCGCGAAAGGCGACGCGGTCGCCGAACTCGGCGGCGTTGCGGGCGAGCGCGGCGATCAGCGTCGCCGGGTTGCCGTCCTCGGCGACGGGCCAGTCGCGGGCCCCCGCGGGGTGGCGCTCGGCCGTCATGCCACGCTCCCGGCCTGGTGCCGCTTGGCGGCGCGCTCGCCGAGATAGGCGCTGACGACGCTGGGATGGGAGATCGCCTGCTGCGGCGCTCCTTGCGAAATGACCTCGCCATAGCTCAGCACGACCACCCGGTCGCAGATCGAGGTCACGACGTCCATGTGGTGCTCGATGATCAGGATGGAGACGCCGCGGGCCTCGCGCGCATCGAGGATGAAGCGGGCGATATATTCCTTCTCCTCCTGGTTCATGCCGGCCATGGGCTCGTCCAGGATCAGCAGGCGCGGCTCGGCCACGAGGGCACGCGCGAGCTCGACGCGCTTCTGCAGGCCGAGCGGGATGACCTCGACCGGCTCGTCGCGAATATCCTGCAGCTGCATGAACTCGATGACGTCCTCGACCACGCGGCGATGGGCGAGCTCCTCGCGCTCCGCCCACCACCAGTAGAAAAGGGCGCCGAGCGCGCTCGGGTGCATATGGGTGTGGCGGCCGATCAGGATGTTGTCGAGAACGCTCATGCCCTTGAACAGCGCGAGATTCTGGAAGGTCCGGGCGACGCCGCGCGCCGCGACGCGGTGCGGCTTCATGGCGGTGATGTCGTCCCCGAACAGGGTGACGCGGCCGGCGCTCGGCGGATAGAAGCCGGTCACGACGTTCACCATCGTGGTCTTGCCGGAGCCATTGGGACCGACGAGGCCGAGAATCTCCCCCTGGCGAAGGTCGAGCGAGACGCCCTTCAGTGCGCGCAGGCCACCGAAAGACCGCTCGATTCCCTCGCAGGACAAGACGATCGGCCCATCGGCCGCGGCTAGACCGCCCGGAAGCTGGGCGCTCATCCGCACTTCCCCGGAGCGAATGCAGAGCACGAAGCCGCTGCTGCGCCTTCGGCGCCTGCAAGGCGCGAGACTCCAATGAGGACAGCCGTCCCGGGCGACGCAAACGCCGCCGGATGAACCCGGTCTTTCCGCACGTTTTCCTCCCCGAGCTGCGCTAGTTTCTTATCGGAAGAGCGTCAGCTTGATTTCGTTAATGAACAGAATTCATCTCATTTTGTCAATCAGCCTTTGCGAGAAATACGCGTGTCTTAACGCACTACCTGTGATGAAGTTATCCGCACAATGACGGTCTTGCCGGCGCATGATCCACTGATGAGTTCAGTTTTGTTATAGCGCTTCCGGCCGGGCACCATGCCGACAGCAGAAGGCGCCGCCGGCGAGGCGCGTGCCGACCAGCGCAGCATGCCGATCGGCAAGACATTCTCCACGCAGACCCGCGAGACGGGTTCACCGATCAGGCTAAGCCAATCTGCTCGATCCAGCTCTAGCGCAGCGACAACCCAGGTGCGCGCGCGAGCGTGGCCTCGTAATCGTCGGACAGGCGGCGGCAGAGCTCGGCTGCACACGGCACCTCGTCGATCGCGCCGACGCCGTGGCCGGCCGCCCAGATATCGCGCCAGGCCTTGGCCTCCGCGGTGCCGAAATCATAGCTCGCCGGCCTGCTCAGATCGTCGGGATCGCGCCCCGCCGCGACGATGCTGGAGCGCAGGAAATTGCCGGGTACGCCGCTGATCGCCGGCGTGTAGACGATGTCGGCCGCACTGGCCTCGACGAGCATGCGGTGCAGGGGCGGTGGCGCCAGGCTTTCCCGCGTCGCCATGAACCGGGTGCCGAGATAGGCCATGTCGGCGCCGGCCACGATCGCGGCCGCTACCTGCCGCCCGTCGCTCATCGCTCCGCCCAGCAGCAGCGTGCCGCTGAAGATGCGCCGGATGTCGGCGATCGCCGCGAGCGGGTTCAGCGGCCCGGCATGGCCGCCCGCCCCTGCCGAGACGGCAATCAGCCCGTCGACCCCCGCTTCCGCTGCCTTGGCGGCGAAGGCGAGAGTGGTGACGTCGTGGAAGACGAGCCCGCCATAGCCCTGCACCGCCTTGATCAGGTCGCGGTTGAGGCCGAGCGAGGTGATCACCAGCGGCACCTTGTGCTCGACCACGACCGCGAGGTCGCGGTCGAGCCGCGGATTGCTGCGGTGGACGACGAGATTGACGCCATAGGGCGCCTGGCGCGCGCCGCCCGCCCCGCCAAGGCGCTGCTCGATCTCGTCGAGCCAGCCGGCGAACCCCTCCGTGCTGCGCTGGTTGAGCGCCGGAAAGGTTCCGACGACGCCGCTCTCGCAACAGGCGACGACGAGATCGGGCCCCGAAATCAGGAACATCGGAGCAGCGACGACCGGGACGGAGAGCCGTCCCGCGAAGGATGGAGGCAGCGCCATCGGACGGAGGTCTCAGTACTGCTCGAAGCCGGTCAGGGCTTTGAAGGTCGCGGCCTTCGCGTCGTACTGATAGACGGCGACCGCCGTGCCGGAGAGCTGCTGCTCGTTGCCGAAATCGACCGGCGCGCTCAGCCCACCCGTCTCGAGCCCCTTGATCTGCCGCAGCTTCTCGACCGTGCAGGCGCGGGTGAGCTCGCGGCCGCATTGCTGCATCGCATGCGCCAGCGCCTTCATGCCGATATAGGACACATAGGTGTAGCGGCTGATGTTCTTGAGCTCCCCCTCCGGCACAAAGCGCTTGGCGAGCTCCCGGAAGCGGTCATTGGCCGGTCCGACCAGCGAGACATAGTCACCGACGAGGAAATCGTAGCCCGCCGGCGCCAGCAGCGCCGCCGAGGCCGGAATGCCCTCGCTCCAGACCTGCGCGGCAGTCAGCGGCATGTCGAGCTTGCGCGCTTCGGCCAGGATGTTGGCGGCGCCGGCGAAGATCGCGCCGTTTGCGAGCACCGAGACGCCGGCCTTCCTGAGCTGCGCAACCTCGGCGGCGAAGTTGCTGGTGCCCTTCTTGAAGCGGATGCGCAGGGGGGCGTTGAGCTTGAACGCCTTCACCGCCCGCTCGAAGCCGAGCTCGACATCCTTGCCGAAATCGTCGTCCTGCCGGATCAGGCCGTAGACGGCATCGGGCTTGGCGACCTTCTCGTGAATGTATTTCAGCTGCGCGTAGAAGGCGTTGTCATAGGTCGCGCCGAAGGTGAAGACCGTCGGGCGCACCGGCTGGTAGACGAGCGGCGCCGGCGCCTGGCTGACCAGGGTCGGCAGCTTATGCTCGGTGATCAGCGGCATCATCGCGAGCACGTTGGCGGTGCCGGAGGTGCCGTTGAGCGCGAAGATCTTGTCGACCTCCAACAGCTTGGTCAGCGCCTGGAAGGAGCGCGAGGGGATGTAGCCGTCATCCTCCGTCACCACCACGATCTTGCGACCGTTGATGCCGCCGGCAGCGTTGATCTCCTCCATCGCGACCTTGGAGCCGATGGCGAAGCCGCGTCCGACGAAGGCGGCCGGGCCGGTCATGATGCTGACGTCGCCGATCTTGATCTCGGTGTCGCTGACACCGGGGTCGGCGGCGTGGACCTGGCTTGCGAGGGCAAGTCCGAGGCAGGCGTAGAAGGCTGCGCGTTTCATCGTTCCCTCCCCATGCGGCTCGTCGCGCCTCAATAGGCGAGCGGCCAGTTGCTCCAGTACTTCCTGATGTCGCGCCACATGCCGATCAGCCCGTCGGGCTTGAAGCGCAGGAAGGCGACGATCACCACGCCGTAGGCGATCCCGCGGATCTCGAAGACGTAGTTGGTGTAGAAGGTCGAGTTCGGATCGCTGACGAGCCCGAAGAACAGCCGCAGCGCCTCCGGCAGCAACGACAGGAAGACCGCGCCGAGCACCGCGCCGGCGATCGACCCCAGCCCGCCAAGGATGATCATCGCCAGCGCCTCGATCGACAGGATCAGGCCGAACACGTCGACATTGATGAAGCGCAGCTGCAGCGACAGCAGCGCGCCGGCCAAGCCGACGAAGAACGAGCTGACCGCGAAGGCGAGCAGCTTGAAGCGGACGAGATCGATGCCCATCGCCCGCGCCGCGATGTCATGGTCCCGGATCGCGATCCAGGCCCGGCCGATGCGGGTGCGCGTCATGTTGAGCGCCGCCAGGATCGTCACCAGCGTCAGCCCGAGGGCGAGATAGTAGAGCGGCATGCCGCGCTGCAGGTCGAGCCCGAACAGCGTCGCGCCCTTGACGAAGATGCCGTTCGGCCCGTGCGTCAGCGGCTCGGCATAGAGGATGGCGTGGTTGATGATGAAGGAGAAGGCGAGCGTGGTGATCGCCAGATAGAGCCCCTTCAGCCGCAGCGACGGCACGCCGACGACGAGGCTGACCAGCGCTGTCGCGAGGCCGGCCGCGGGCAATGTCAGCCAGACCGGCAGGCCGTAATCGGACAGCAGGATCGCGTTCGCGTAGGCGCCGACCGCCAGGAAGCCCGACTGGCCGAGCGAGATCAGACCGGTCTGGCCGGTGAGCATGTTGAGTGCGACCGCGCCCATCACCGCCACGAAGGCCGAGACGACCAGCGTGAGGCCGTAATTCGATACGGCGAAGGGCAGCAGCAACAGCGCCACGCCTCCTGCGAGCGCCCAACCCCAGACGACGCGGCTGTCGCTCAGCGCGATGAGCTGGCCGGGGCTGAGCTTCATGTGACCCGTGCGCATGCTCACACCCGCTCGATGTTGCGGCTGCCGAACAGCCCATAGGGCCGCACCATCAGCACCAGGACGATGACGACGAAGCCGGCGATCTCGCGCATGCCCTCGCCGATATAGCCTTGCGCCAGGCTCTCGATGAGCCCGATCACGATGCCGCCGAGCGCCGCGCCGACGATCGAGTCCATCCCGCCAAGGATGACGGCCGGGAAGGATTTCAGCCCCTGGAACCAGAGATCTGGCGCGAGCTTGAAATTGGCGGCGAAGAGCACGCCGGCCACCGCCGCGATGCCCGATGACAGGACCCAGGCCAGCGCATGAATCCGGCTGACGCTGATGCCTGCGAGCAGCGCCGCCGTCTCGTTGATCGCGACCGCCCGCATCGCCATGCCGTAGCGGGTGAAGCGCAGGAAGAGCCAGGCCGCCAGCACGACGACCGCGAGCGCCGCGATCAGGATCAGCTGCGCCGGGTAGAACGGCACCGAGCCGAGCCGCACGACGGTCACGGGAATGCCGGCGTCGAAATTGGCCGGCTGCGAGCCCCAGATGATGATGGTGAGGCCGCGCAGGATCACCGCCAGCCCGACCGTGACCATGACGATGGCGAAGACTGGCTCGCCGAGCATCGGCCGGATGAAGATCCGCTCGAGCAGGAGCCCGACCGCCATCGACACCGGAATGGTCAGCAGCAGCAGCGGCAGGAAGCTCAGGCCGAAGCTGTTCGAGAGCGAGAAACCGATATAGGCCGTCAGCATGACGAGCTCGCCCTGGGCGAAGTTCACCACGCCGGTGGACTTGTAGATCAGCGCGAAGCCGATCGCGATCAGCCCGTAGGTCGCTCCGGCGACGAGACCGCTGGAGACGAGCAGCAGGAAGAACTCCATCAGCCGGCCCTCCCGTAGATCTGCTCGATCTCGGCCTCGAATTTCTTCTCGATCGCCTTGCGCCGCACTTTCATCGTCGCGGTCAGCTCGCCGTCGTCATGGTCGAGCTCCTTGCGGAGGATGGCGAACTTGCGGATGTTCTCGACCCGCGCGAAGCGCTCGTTGACCCGGCTCACCTCCGTCCGGATCAGCTCGTAGACCTGCTCGTTCTGCGCCAGCGTGGTGTAGGTCGTGTACTGGATGCTCTTTTCCTGCGCCCATTGGCCCGTCGTCTCGAGGTCGATCTGGATCAGCGCGCCGAGGAAGTTGCGCCCGTCGCCGAGCAGCACCGCCTCCCGGATGAAGGGCGAATCCTTGAGGGCGTTCTCGATCAGTGAGGGCGTGATGTTCTTGCCGCCCGAGGTGATCAGGATGTCCTTCTTGCGGTCGAGCACCATGAGCTCGCCGGACGCCGTCAGCTCCGCGATATCGCCGGTATGGAGCCAGCCATCGGCCATCGTGCGCGCGGTCGCTTCGTCGTCGAAGAGGTAGCCCTTGAACACGCCGGGGCCGCGCACCAGCAGCTCGCCATCGGCGGCGATGCGCTGCTCCAGCCCCGGGATCAGCTTGCCCGACGAGCCGAGCGTCGTCGCGCCGGCCTGCTGCGTGTGGCAGACACCGGCGGTCTCGGTCATGCCGTAGATCTGGTAGACCCGCACGCCGAGCGTCCAGAAGAAGAGCAGCACCTCCGGCGAGACCGTGGCACCGCCGCAGAAGCCGGCCCGGACCCGGTCGAGGCCGAGGAACTGCTGGAGGCCGCGAAAGCAGGCAAGCCACAGCAGCGCGAACAGCAGCCGGTCCTTCGGCGACGCGAAGTCGCCGCCATTGGCCATGCGCCGCTCGGCGAGGGGCCGCCCGAGCCGCAGGCAGGTCTCCAGCACCCGGCGCTGCAGGCGCGTCGCGTCCTTCTGCCGATGGAAGATGCTCTGCTGCATCTTCTCCCAGATGCGCGGCACGCCGAGAAAGCCCCTCGGGGCGACCTCGCGCAGGTTGAGGACGACGGTGTCGATGGATTCGGCGAAGTTCACGACGCAGCCGGTGACGAGCTGCATCACCGCGGAGAAGCTGCGCTCCGCCACATGGCATAGCGGTAGATAGCAGAGCACCGAATAGGAGCGCGCGTCGAGCGCGTGCAGTTGCGCGATGCCGCCCGCCGAGAACAGCATGTTGCGATGGCTGAGCAGCGCGCCCTTGGGCATGCCGGTCGTGCCGGAGGTGTAGACGATGATCGCGGTGTCGTCCGGCCTGCCGGCGGCGAGCGCCGCATCGACCGCGCCGCCCAGCTCCGCCTCCCGCGCGCGGCCGAGCTCGACCACCGCCTCGAACGACCGGAAGCCGTCGTCGCGGTAGTGCCGAAGCCCTTTCATGTCGACGCCGATCACCGAGGCAAGCTCCGGCAACCCACCTTCATGCCGGCGCGCATCGAGCACCTTGTCGGCCTGCTCCTGGTCGCCGCAGACCACGAAACGCACCCGCGAATGGCGCAGGATGTATTGCAGTTCCGGCCACGGATTCGTCGGATAGATGCCGAGGCAGGCGCCGCCGAGCATCTGGGCAGCGAGATCGGCGTGGAACCATTCCGGGCAGTCGTCCGCGGCGACGGCGAGCCGCTCGCCGGCATCGAAGCCGAGCGCCTTCAATCCGATCGCAAACAGGCGTGTCCGCTCGAAGACCTCGCGCCAGCTCTGCGAGCGCCATAGCCCTCGCGTCTTGGCGCGCAGGGCGATCTCGCCCGGCGTCTCCCGCGCGCGCCGCGCCAGGATCTGCGGCATGGTCATCGCCATGAGCGCGTCATGCTCGATCATGCCGCGCGCCTCGTCCCGAGATAGGCCTCGATCACGGCGGGATCGGCGGAGACCTCCGCCGGCGTGCCTTCGGCGATCTTGCGACCCTGATTGATGACGCAGACATGGTCGGAGATGTCCATCACGATCCCCATGTCGTGCTCGACCATGAGCACGGTCATGCCCAGCTCCTCCTTGAGATCGAGGACGAAGCGGGCGATGTCCTCGCGCTCCTCCTGGTTCATGCCCGACACCATCTCGTCGAGCAGCAGCAGGCGCGGCGACACCGCCAGCGCCCGGCCGAGCTCCACCCGCTTCTGCTGGCCGTAGGACAGCGTTCCGACCGGCTGGTCGCGCAGGTCCTCGATCTCGAGAAACTCGATGATCTCCTCGACGCGCTCGCGCGCCGCCAGCTCCTCCCGGCGCGCCTTGCCCCAGAAGATCGCGGCCGAGAGCGGGTCGGCCCTCAGCCGCGTATGCATGCCGACCAGCAGGTTGTTCACCACCGTCTCGTGCTTGAAGACGGCGAGGTTCTGGAAGGTGCGCGCCATGCCCAGCGCCGCCAGCCGATGGGTCGGCAGGCCGGTGATGTCGCGCCCGTCGAGAAACACGCGCCCGGCGCTGGGCGGGAAGATCGCGCTGATCAGGTTGAAGAGCGTCGTCTTGCCCGCGCCGTTGGGGCCGATCAGGCTGAAGATCTGGCCGGGCTGCACGTTCAGGCTGACGTCGCTGACGGCGGTCAGCCCGCCGAAGCGCTTGGAGAGTCCCTCGACCTTGAGCAGCGCCGTCACGACAGCCACCGCTTGCGGCGCTTGTAGTGCTTGACGTCGCGCATGCTCTTTCGCTCGCCGGAGGAGAAGCCGAGATAGAATTCCTGCACGTCGCTATTGGAACGCAGCGCCTCCGCCGCGCCATCGAGCACGACCCTGCCGTTCTCGATGATGTAGCCGTAGGACGAGACCTGGAGGGCGATCTGGGCGTTCTGCTCGACCAGGAGAACGGTGAGCCCGGTTTCGCGGTTGAGCGTGATCAGCGTGTCGAAGATGGTGTCGACGATCTGCGGCGCGAGACCGAGCGAAGGCTCGTCCAGCATCAGAAGGCGCGGCCGCCCCATCAGCGCGCGGCCGATCGCGACCATCTGCTGCTCGCCGCCGGAGAGATAGCCCGCGATCTGGCGGCGCCGTTCCTTGACGCGCGGGAAGAGCGAGAAGATCTGCTCCAGCCCCTCCTGCACTTCCGCGAGCGAGCGGGTGAAGCCGCCCATCAGCAGGTTCTCCTCCACCGTCATCGTGGCGAACAGCCCTCGCCCCTCCGGAACCTGGACGATGCCGCGGGCGATGACCGTACGCGGCGTGGCGCTCGCGATGCTCTCGCCATGCAGGCGGATATCGCCGGCGATGATCTCGCCCTCCTCCTGCGTCAGCACGCCGGAGATCGCTTTCAGGATGGTCGACTTCCCCGCCCCGTTCGAACCGAGCAGCGCCACGATCCGCCCCTCGGGCACCGCGAGCGAAACGTCGCGGACGGCCTGGATCGAACGGTCGTACAGCACCTGAAGATTGTTCAGCGCAAGCACGGGCAGCATCCCCGGCCGACAGGGCGGCCAGTGTAATGAGTTGAGTTTATCAAAGCCGCCACCACATGCCCCTGCCCGGCCTGGCGAGGCAGCACCTCGCCCCCTGCCGTCGATGCGGCCGGGCACACAGGCAGGTAAGCCCATTGCTGCTGCATTCTGCCTCCTCCCGCCATCGCGCCTTCTGCTGTTCAGGGCGCTTGCAAGCGATCGCTCGATAGTGAATGATATTTATTAGTGACAACCAAAACTGGTTTGTCAACGTTGCGGAAAGGCCAAGAATGGGATCGGCCAAAACGAACGGCGACGCTGATGCGAAGGGAGCGGCGGGCCCCGCCGTCCTCAGCGAATGGGCTGCTCCCGCCGTGCTGCGCGTGACGCTCGCCCGCGGCCGCCAGCGCAATACCCTGACCTTCGAGATGCTCGCCGGCCTCGACGCCGCGCTCGATCTGGCGACCAGCGCCGGCGCCCGCGCCGTCATTCTCACCGGTCAGGACCGGGCCTTCTGCGGCGGCGCGGAGATCAGCTACTTCACCGAGCCTCAAGCCGGCCTCGCCGACGATCCCGCCGCCATCCGGGACCGCTATGTCCGCGAGATCATCCGGATCTTCCGCCGCCTGCAGGCCGCGCCCTTCCTGACCCTGGCGGCCGTGAACGGCTATGCCCTCGGCGGCGGCTGCGAGCTTGCCATCGCCTGCGACCTGCGGATCGCCTCGGAGGAAGCCCGTTTCGCCCTGCCGGAGGTGAGGCTCGGCGCCGTCCCGGCGGCCGCGGGCCTGCAGCAGCTCGCGCGTATCATCGGCCGCGCCAGGGCGCTCGAAATGGTGCTGCTCGGCGAGCCGGCCGACGCCTCGACGGCGGCAGCGATCGGCCTCGTCCGGTCGGTCCATTCGGCTGCCGAGCTACCCCTTGCCAGCCTGTCGCTCGCCATGCGTCTGCTTGCCGCGAGTCCCGCCGCCCTGGCGGCCGCCAAGCAGGCGATCTATGCCAGCGAGAGCGAGCCGGCCGAGGGCTGCGACCGGATCGCGCTCGCCGCGCTGGACGAGATGACGAATGGTGACGACTGGGCGGAAGGCATGCGCGCCTTTCGCGAGAAGCGCGCTGCCGGCTTCGTGCTCGCCGCCCCGCCCTGAGCGTCGCGCAGATCGGCTTCCATGACTTCGAATCTCGCCGCCAGAGCGGGGCCGGAAAGGCGACAAGGGAGGAGATGATGAGCAGCATCGCTGCCGGCCGGACGGCCAATAATATCCGGCGCGCCGGGCTTTCGACGGTCTACGACCTGTTCGCCGCCAATGTGCGCAGCCGTCCCGAAGCCATCGCCTTGATCCAGGGCGAGACCGTCTTCAGCTATGGGGCGCTCCACGAGCGCGTCTGCCGGCTGGCCGCGGCGCTGGCCCGGCGGGGGATCGAGCGCGGCTCGGTGATCGCGCTGCTCTCCGAGAACCGGCACGAATATGTGGAGATCCAGCTGGCGGCGGCGCGCCTCGGCGCCATCGTCGCCTGCCAGAACTGGCGGCTGGCGCCGCCGGAGCTCGAGCATTGCGTTTCGCTGGTCGCGCCGGCGCTGCTGATCATCTCCGCGCGCCACGCCGGCAAGGCCGCCGAAGCCGACCTCGCCTTGCCCGCGCTGGAGATCGATCGAGACTTTCCGGCACTCCTCGCCGAGGCCGCCCCGAGCGGAGCGCCAGCATCGGCCGCCGAGGCGGAAGATCCGCTCATCGTGCTCTATACGAGCGGCACGACCGGCCTGCCCAAGGGAGCGACGATCAGCCACCGCGCCGAGATCGCCCGCATGACCGCGCTCAGGCTCGACATGCGGGCGACGGAGGATGACGGCTTCGTCGCCTGGGCGCCGATGTTCCATATGGGCTCGACCGATCAGGTGCTCGGCGCGCTGATGTCCGGCGCGACCGTCCATATCGTCGACGGCTTCGATGCCGGGCGCATCGTCGACATCATGGAGCACCACCTATTGGGCTGGATGCTGCTGATGCCGGGCTCGATCGAGCCCGTCGTGGAACTGCTCAAGCAGCGCAGCACCCGCCCGCGCGGTATCCGGGCCATCGGCGCCATGGCGGATCTCGTGCCGCTGAAGCTGATCGCGGAGCTGACCGCGCTGACCGGCGCGCCCTATCTCAACAGCTTCGGCTCGACGGAGACCGGGCTGCCTCCCGCCTCGGCCAGGCTCATTCCCCCCGGCACGACCCCGGACACCCTGTCCAAGCGCAAGAGCTCGCTCTGCGACATGCGGCTGCTCGCCCCTGACGGCACCGAGGTGCCCGATGGCGAGCCCGGCGAGGTCGCGGTGCGAGGGCCGACCGTCTTCAGCGGCTACTGGAACGCCGAGGCGACCAATTCGCGCGACTTTGCCGACGGCTGGTTCCGCATGGGCGACCTGTTCCGCCGGAACCCCGATGGCAGCTACGACTTCGTCGACCGCGCCAAGTACATGATCAAGTCGGGCGGCGAGAACATCTACCCGGCGGAGATCGAGCGGGTCCTGCTCGCCGATCCGCGGATCGGCGACGCCATCGTGCTGCGCCGCGCCGACCCGACCTGGGGCGAGGTCCCTGTCGCCTTCATCGCGCCGGTCGGGGACGGCCTCACGGAAGCGGATGTCGAGCAGCTGTGCCGCAAATCCCTCGCCGGTTACAAGCGGCCCAAGGCGATCCACTTCATCCGCTTCGAGGACTTTCCCCGCAGCACGACCGGCAAGATATTGCGCCACGAAATGGAAACGCTCTACAGGGATCACCTCGCCTGAGGCATCGCCCGCTCTTGGTTTGTCATTCCGCCGGGCAGGCCGGCAAGGAACGTCGATGGCACGCAGCGCACCGAAACGACAGGTCAACCGCCTCCCGCCCGAGCGCCGCATCTCCGACATCATGGCCGCGGCCAAGGAGGTCTTCGCCGAGAAGGGCTATAGCGACGCCCTGATCACCGACATCGCCCAGCGGGCGGGCGTGGTGGAAGGCAGCATCTACCGGTTCTTCGCCAACAAGCGGGAGCTGCTCGTCAAGGTCGTCGAGCTCTGGTTCGAGGACCTGCTGCTCGAGGAAGCGGAACAGTTCGCCGCGATGCGCGGCGTCTGGAACCAGATCCGCTTCGTCGTCTACCACCACCTGATGTCGATCCGCCGCGATCCGGCATTGTCCCGGCTGATGTTCCAGGAGATCCGGCCCTCGCCGGACTATCGGAATTCCCGCCTCTTCGAGCTCAACCGCGCCTACACCAATCGCCTCGTCGAGGTCATCAAGACCGGCGTCGCCTCCGGCGAGCTCAAGCGCGATTCGTCTCCGGCGCTGGTGCGCGACGTGATCTTCGGCTGCATCGAGCACCGCACCTGGGCCTTTCTGCGCCAGGAGGGTGACTTCGACCCCGTCGAGACCGCGGACGCGATCACCAACCTGGTCTATAGCGGGCTGGCCTCGGAGCAACCGGCCTCTCCGATCGGCGATCTCGTCACCCGGCTCGAGGCGGCAACGAGCAGGCTCGAAACGATCGCCGCGCCCGCGACACCGTCAAAGCCCCTGTAGCAGCACCTTCATCCGGCCGGCCTGCACCGCCTCCTGCGCCTGATTGGACACCTCGAAGGCGAAGGTGCCGACATGCCGTCCGTGTTTCGAGGTCGGCCGCAGCTCCTCGACGACGACGCGCGCACGGATGGTGTCGCCGAGAAAGATCGGCACCGAGAAATCCCAGTTCAGGTTCAGCAGGCCGATGACGCGCGGCCCCAGCACCCCCGTCTGGGTGAACAGGCCGATCGCCGTCGCCAGGCCATGCGGGCCGTGCGCGATGCGCCGGCCATGGGGTGTCTGCCGGGCGTGCTGCTCGTCGACATGGATCGGCGTGAAGTCGCCGACCAACCCGGCGAAGAGATTGATGTCGCCCTCTCCGATCGTCCGGCCGGGCGTCAGGAAGACATCGCCAACGGCGAGAGCGGGCTGCTGCATCATGGCGTCTCCGTCCCGGGCTGCCCGGTCGCGGAGGATCCCGGCCCGTCGAAGAAGGCCGGCCGGGGGATCGTCCAGGTCTCGCCCCAGAGCTGGCCGCCACCGGCGACATGCAGGACCTCGCCGGTGACATAGGCCGCCGCCGGCCCGGCGAGATAGGCGCAGGCCTCCGCCACCTCCCAGGTCGTCGCGGTGCGCATCGTCGGATTGGAGCGCGGATAGGCCTCGACCACGCGCGGATCGTAGACGCGCCAGCCGGGCGTCTCGATGGCGCCGGGTGCGATGCAGTTCACCCGGATGTTGAGCGGCGCCCACTCGACCGCGAGCGCCTGCGTCAGGCCGATCACGCCGGCGCGCGCCGCCACCGTATGGGCAACACCGTGCAGGCCCTGACGGGTGACGACCACGATCGAGACCATGCTGCCGGGCCTTTCGGCGTCACGCCAGCGGCGCGCAGCCTCCTGCATCATGTACCAGGTGCCGTTGAGGTTGGTGTCGACGACCGCGTTCCAGCCCTTCACGGAGAAATCGATCGCCGCCTGCGGAAACTGGCCCCCGGCGCTGTTGATCAGGATATCGATCCCGCCGAGCTCGCCCGAGATCCAGTCGTGCAGCGCCGTGATCGAGGCCGGCTCGCGCACATTCGCCGCCCGCCCCCGGACATCGAGCCCGGCTGCCCGCATCGCCGCCACGGCGCCGTCGAGCTTCTCCTGGTCGCGTCCGGCGATGACGACCCTGGCGCCGGTCCGCCCCAGCAGCCAGGCGCTCGCCCGGCCGATGCCGCCGGCCCCGCCCGAGATCAGAACCGTGCGACCAGCAAAGGCATTTGCCGCATAGACCGTCGGCAGCGCCGCGAGATCGGCATCCTCGAGGCCGAGCCTGCGCGCCTCCCCCGCCTGGTCAGCCATCGCGCTTCATCCCTTTCAGCAGTTCGCCGGCGATGATCATCTTGCGCACCTCGGTCGTGCCGGCGCCGATCTCGAGCAGCTTGATGCTGCGATAGAGCCGGTTGATCTCCGATTCCCAGATATAGCCTGCGCCGCCATGGACCTGCACGGCCTTGTCCAGCACCTGATGGCAGGCTTCCGCCGCATACATGACCGAGGCGGCCGTCAGCATATGGATATTGCCGCGCCCGCCCCCGCCAATCTCCAGCGGGGCCGCCTCGGCAAGCGTGCGATAGGAGAAGGTCCGCATCGTCTCGACGAGGACATACATCTCCGCCAGCATCGACTGCACCATCTGGAAGGAGCCGATCGGCTTGCCGAATTGCTGGCGCGTCTTGGCGTATTCGATCGAGAGCTCCAGCGCCCTTTCGCCGATGCCGAGGCAAAGGGGCGAGATCATCGCGCGCTCGAGGTCGAGGCCGCTCATCACGACCGAGACGCCCTGGTTCTCGCCGCCGATCAGATTGGCCGCAGGCACCCGGCAGTCCTCGAATAGCAGCTCGCCGGTCGGGCTGCCGCGATAACCCATCTTGGTGAGCTTCTGCGCCACCTTGAAGCCCGGAAAGTCCTTCTCGACGATGAAGGCGGAGATGCCGTGCGCCCCGCGCTCCTTGTCGGTCTTGGCGTAGACCAGGAGCACGTCCGCCACCGGGCCGTTGGTGATGTAGATCTTGCTGCCATTGAGCACGTAATGGTCGCCGTCGCGCCGCGCCGTGGTGCGCATCGAGCCCAACGCGTCGGAGCCGGCTCCCGGCTCGGTCAGGCCGAGCGCGCCAACCTTCCGCCCCGCGCAGAGATCGGGCAGGTAGCGGCGACGCTGATCCTCGTTGCCGTTGCGATAGATGTTGTTGGCACAGAGATTGTCATGCGCCACGACCGAAAGCGCGAGCGCGTGGTTCCAGCGGGCGAAGCCCTGCAGCACCAGCCCGGCGCCGAGCAGATCCATCCCCGCCCCGCCGTATTGCTCGGGGATCGTCGCGCCGAAATAGCCGTTGGCGCCGATCTGGCGGAACGCCTCGTCGGGCCACCATTCGTCGTCGTCCATGCGCTGCGACAGCGGGTAGAGCTCGGCGCGGGCATACCGGTCCGCCTGATCGAGAATGGCGGACTGATCCTCGTCGAGGCCGAACGACTGAACACGGTTGAGACCGATCGCGACATTCACGTCCTCATCCTCCCTTCGCGCCCGCCACCACAGACCGGGGCGCATCGAGGCGATTGCCCCATCTTTTTTAGTGAGCACATTTCATCAACGGTCCTTTGGGCTGTCAATCAAATTTAAGATCGACAATCCTTGATCTTTTTCACAACGGGCTTTTCAGAAACGCGGCCACGGAAGGCGTATTGACAGTTCAAATGAATTGAAATCATTTATTGACGAAGGGCCCCGCGAACGGGCCGTCGCAGGGATGGAAATGTGAGCGAAGAGGTCATCACCACCCGTCGCGGCGCGGCGCTGGTCATCACAATCAATCGCGAGTCCCGCCGCAACGCGCTCAACGAAGCCGTCGCCGGCGCAATCGTCTCCGCTCTCGACGTCGCCGAGGCCGCGGCCGATATACGGGCCATCGTCCTCACCGGCGCCGGCGAGAAGGCCTTCTGCGCCGGCGGGGACCTGAAGCCGAACGCAGACGGCACGCCTTTCACCATCGAGGCCGCGGACCCTCGCCACTATGTCGCGCGCCTGCTGCGTCGCATGGACGCCTGCCGCCTGCCTGTCGTCGCGCGCGTCAACGGCCATGCCCTGGCCGGCGGCTTCGGCCTCGTCTGCGCCTGCGATCTCGTGGTCGCGCGTGACGACGCCCTGCTCGGCGTCACCGAGGTCAAGGTCGGCCTGTTTCCGATGATGATCCTGCCCTATCTGATGCGCGTCCTGCCCTATCGGCGCCTGATGGAGCTCTGCCTGACAGGCGAGACCATCGTTGCGGGCAGCGGCGAGGCGACCGCCATCGTCAACTACGCGGTGCCGGCGGCCGAGCTCGACGCCAGGACCGACTGGCTGCTCGCGCGCCTCGTCGACAAGTCGC
Source organism: Bradyrhizobiaceae bacterium (assembly GCA_036676315.1). Classification (GTDB taxonomy): domain Bacteria; phylum Pseudomonadota; class Alphaproteobacteria; order Rhizobiales; family Beijerinckiaceae; genus Allobosea. The sequence continues at coordinate 54,305 of JAKFDB010000175.1, read as the reverse complement.
CGACCGGCATCCGGCTCGGCAAGCAGAGCCTCGCCAAGATCCGCGAGATGTCGACCGACGCCGCGCTCGAATACGCACAGTTCATGCTGGCCAACATGGCCCGGACCGAGGACGCGCGCGAAGGCTTTGCCGCCTTCGCCGAGAAGCGCCCGCCGGTCTGGACCGGACGGTGAGGTCCGCCATGCGCGACGTCGTCCGTATCGGCTGCGGCGCCGGTTTCTGGGGCGACAGCCCGGAAGGGCCGCGCCAGCTCGTCCGCCATGGCGAGATCGACTATCTCGTGCTCGACTATCTGGCCGAGATCACCATGTCGATCCTCGCCCGGATGAAGGCGAAGAACCCGGCGCTCGGCTATGCGACGGACTTCGTCTCGCTGGTGATGAAACCCCTCGCCAGGGAGATCGCCGAGAAGCGCATCCGGGTCGTCACCAATGCCGGCGGCGTTAATCCGCAGGCCTGCCGGGACGCGCTGCTCGCCGCCTTCGCGGAGGTCGGCGTCGACCTCAAAGTGGCGGTCGTCACCGGCGACGATCTCTCCGGCGAGGCCGAGCGGCTGCGCGCTGCCGGCGTCACCGAGATGTTCTCCGGCGCGCCTTTTCCCGAGCGCACCGCCAGCATCAACGCCTATCTCGGCGCCTTCCCGATCGCCGCAGCGCTCGCTGCGGGGGCGGATGTGGTGGTGACCGGACGCTGCGTCGATTCCGCCGTGGTGCTCGGCCCGCTGATCCATGAATTCGGCTGGATGGCTGAGGATTACGACCGGCTCTCGGCCGGCAGCCTCGCCGGCCACATCCTCGAATGCGGCGCCCAGGCGACAGGCGGCATCGTCACCGACTGGCGCGCCGTCTCCGCCGACTGGTCCGATATGGGCTTTCCCATCGCCGATTGCCGCGCCGATGGCAGCTTCGAGATCTGCAAGCCGGACAGCACCGGCGGGCGCATCAGCCCGGCGACGATCGCCGAGCAGATCGTCTACGAGGTCGGCGATCCCGCGGCCTACATGCTGCCCGATGTCTGCTGCGACTGGTCTGACGTCCGGCTTGAGAGCGCAGGGCCCGACCGCGTCCGGATCTCCGGAGCGCGGGGGCGCGCGCCCTCCTCCAGCTACAAGGTCAGCGCGACCTTCGCCGACGGCTATCGCTGCACGGCGACGATGATGATCGTCGGCGACGAGGCCCCCGCCCGTGCCCGGGCGGTCGCCGACGCGATCCTCGCCCGGTCCGGACGCCTCATGCAGGAGGCCGGACATGGCGGCTTCTCGGAAACTTCCGTCGAGCTGCTCGGCGCCGAAACGAGCTATGGCGCGGGCAGCAGGACGCTGGATACACGCGAGCTCGTGCTGAAGATCAGCGTGCGCCACCCGGCCCGGGAGGCGCTGCAGATCTTCGCCCGCGAGATCTACCCGGCCGCGACCGCGATGGCGCAGAGCCTGACCGGCTTCGCCGGCGGCCGGCCCGAGCCGCAGCCGGTGGTCAGGCTGTTCTCCTTCCTGATCGACAAGGCCGAGCTTCGCCCAACCGTCAGTCTTGGCGAGACGAGCTTTCCGGTGCCCGCGCATGTTTCCGCTGCCGCGGCGGCCGCCTCTCCTGCTGTCACCAGCGCAGATGTGCCGGAGGCGCCGGCCGGCGAGACGGTCGCCGTCCCGCTCGTCGCTCTCGCCTATGGCCGCAGTGGCGACAAGGGCGACATCGCCAATATCGGCGTGATCGCGCGCGACCGGGACTATCTGCCCTGGCTGCGCCGCGCGCTCGCCCCGGAGGCGGTGCGCCGCCACTTCGCCCACCATGTCGCGGGCGAGGTCGAGCGTTTCGAATGGCCAGGCCTCGGCGGCTTCAATCTTCTGATGCACCGCGCGCTCGGCGGCGGCGGCATCGCCTCGCTGCGCCACGATCCGCAGGGCAAGGCGATGGCGCAGGTCCTGATGAGCCTGCCGGTCGCGGTGCCGGCGGAGTGGCTGGCCCCCGGCGGCCGTCTCGTGGCTTTCACAGGAACGGTCGGAACAAGATGACGCTCTCCACAACCGGGCCGACGCGCCCCGTTCCGTTTCGCAAGGTCCTGATCGCCAATCGCGGCGAGATCGCCTGCCGCGTCATCCGTACGCTCCGGCAAATGGGAATCGCCTCCGTCGCGATCCATCACCCCGTCGAGGCCCGGGCCAGGCATGTGCGCGAGGCGGACGAGGCGGTCGAGATCACGGGCGAGACGCCGGTCGCCGCCCATCTCGACATCGCCCAGATCATCGCCGCCGCCCGCGCGACCAGGGCGGACGCGATCCATCCCGGCTATGGTTTCCTCTCCGAAAATGCCCGCTTCGCCCGCGCGGTGGCGGAAGCCGGCCTCGTTTTCATCGGGCCGGATGCCGACTCGATCGCGCTGATGGGCGACAAGATCTCGGCGCGCCAGTTCGCCGCCGAGCACGGCGTGCCGGTCGCGCCTTCGGTGATGCCGACGCAGGATCTCGCCGAGTTCACCCGCCGGGCGACCGAGATCGGCTTTCCCCTGCTGATCAAGGCCGCGGCAGGCGGCGGCGGCAAGGGCATGAGCATCGTGCGCTCGGCCAACGAGCTCGAAGGCGCGGCCCGCCTCGCCGCGAGCGAGGCCCAGCGCTATTTCGGCGACGGGCGCGTCTATGCCGAGGTCTTCGTCGAGCGGCCGCGCCATATCGAGGTTCAGGTCTTCGGCGACGGCAAGGGCGGCGCCATCCACCTCTTCGAGCGCGAATGCTCGGTGCAGCGCCGCTTCCAGAAGATCATCGAGGAGGCGCCGGCCGCGAACCTGCCGGCCGCGCTGCGCGACGAGATCTGCGCCTCGGCGGTCAGGCTCGCAGCCGCCTCGAACTATCGCAACGCCGGCACGGTCGAGTACATCCTCGGCGCCGATGGGCGCTTCTTCTTCCTGGAGATGAACACGCGGCTGCAGGTCGAACATCCCGTCACCGAGATGATCACCGGGCTCGACCTCGTGCGCCTGCAGATCGAGATCGCGGCGGGGCACGGCTTGCCGATGCGCCAGGACGAGGTCACCACCAATGGCCACGCCATCGAGTGCCGGATCTGCGCCGAGGATCCCGAGCGCGATTTCCTGCCGGAGACCGGCACGATCCTCCATCTGGACATTCCCCAGGCGCCGCATCTGCGCTTCGAAAATGCGCTCGATCGCGGCCAGCGCGTCACCGCCGACTTCGACCCGATGCTGGCCAAGCTCGTCGCCCATGGCCCCGACCGGGCGGGCGCGACACGTGCCTCGATCGCGGCGCTGCACGAGCTCGCGCTGCTCGGCGTCAAGACGAATATCGACTATCTCGGGCGGGTCCTCGGCCATCCCGCCTTCTCGGCCGGCGACCTGCACACCGGCTTCGTCGTCCAGCACAGCGCCGAGCTCGCGGCGCCCGAACCGGATGCCGGCACGGCCGACCAGGCGCTGATCGCGGCCGCGCTGGGCATCCGCGAATTCCGGGACCTCGCCTTCGGCGTTCCCGAGCCGCATGCCTCGATCGGGCTCTGGAGGAACTGAGCCATGGCGTTCAAGCTCGAACTCGACTGCAAGCGCCATAGCATCACGATCCTGGCGCGCCGGCCTCATCTCGTGGTTTCGGTCGATGGCCGGCGACATGTCGTCGAAGCCATCGACGAGGCCGGAGACGGCCGGCGGACGCTGACCATCGACGGCGAGGAGATCGATTTCGTCCGGGCGCAGACCGCGGACGGCGCCCTGCTGCGCCTGAACGGCAGAACCCTCGCGGTGCGCCGCGCCGGCGCGGCCGCCGATGCGTCCGCCGGCGGTGGCGGCGCGAACGTGGTGCGTGCACCGATGCCGGGCACGGTCATCGTGGTCCACAAGCGCGTCGGCGACAGCGTCCAGCGCGGCGAGACCATCGTCACCATCGAAAGCATGAAGCTGCAGATGAAACTCGATGCGCCGCGCGACGGCGAGATCGCCGAGATCGCGGCGCGCGAGGGCGAAGGCTTCGACAAGGACGCCGTCCTCGCCCGTCTCGCGGCTCCGGCGGAAGGCTGACCCGATGTCCAGACTGCAATCCTCGCTCAACACCGCCTCGGCCGACTTCCGCCGCAACGAGGCGCACAACCTGCGCGTCGTCGCGGAGTTCCGCGACAGGCAGGAGGCCGCGCGCCATCGTCGCCCGCAGCGCGATCTCGAGCGGCTGGAGCGGCAGCAGAAAATGCCGCCGCGCAAGCGCATCGAATTGCTGCTCGACCCGGGCACGCCCTTCCTCGAACTCTCCTCGCTGGCGGGGAACATGGCCTATGGCGGGGAAGCCCCTTCGGCGAGCTCGATCGTCGGCATCGGCATCGTGTCGGGCCGCGAGGTCATGATCCGCGCCGACGATCCGACGGTGAAGGGCGGCGCCTGGTATCCGCTGACGGTCAAGAAGATCGTACGCGCCCTCGATATCGCCATGGAGAACCGGCTGCCGGTCGTGCATCTCTGCGATTCCGCCGGCGGCTTCCTCCAGCTTCAGTCGGAGCTGTTCCCGGACCGCTATATGGGCGGGCGCATCTTCCGCAACCAATCCATGCTGTCGAAGATGGGCGTGAAGCAGCTCGCTTTGGTTTTCGGCCATTGCACGGCGGGCGGCGCCTATATCCCCGGCCTCTCCGACTACAATGTCATCGTGCGCGGCACCGGCGCGGTCTTCCTCGGCGGTCCGCCCCTGGTGAAGGCTGCAACCGGCGAGGACGTCTCGGTCGAAGAACTGGGCGGCGCCGAGATGCATACCAGCGTCTCCGGCACCTGCGACTACCCCGCCGACAGCGAGGAGCACGCCATCGAGATCGGTCGCGACATCGTCGCGCAATGGGACCGGCTGCCGCGCTGGGAGGCACAGCGCGAGGCGCCGGAGGAGCCGTTCTACGACCCCGCGGAGATCTACGGGATCGTTCCGGACGACATCAAGAAGGCCTTCGACATGCGCGAGATCATCGCCCGCATCGTCGACGGCAGCCGCTTCCATGAATACAAGCCGGCCTATGGCACGACGCTGGTCTGCGGTTTCGCCAATATCTGGGGCTTCAAGGTCGGAATCCTCGCCAATAACGGCGTGCTCTTCAACGACTCGTCGATAAAGGGCGCGCACTTCATCGAGCTCTGCAACCAGAACAACACGCCGCTGGTCTTCCTGCAGAACATCACCGGCTACATGGTCGGGCGCGAATATGAGCGGCGCGGCATCACCAAGGACGGCGCCAAGATGATCATGGCGCAGAGCTGCTCGCGGGTGCCGAAGTTCACGGTGATGTGCAACGGCTCCTTCGGCGCCGGCAATTACGGCATGTGCGGGCGCGCCTTCGACGGGCGCTTCCTGTTCTCCTGGCCGAACCACCAGATCGGCGTGATGGGCGGCGACCAGGCGGCGAACACGCTGGCCGAGGTCAAGGCCAACCAGATGAAGCGCAATGGCGGCTCGGTCGACCAGGCCGAGATCGGCCGGCTCTGGGAAGACACGCGCAAGGCCTATCAGGAACAGCTCTCTGCCTACCACTCCACCTCGGAACTCTGGGACGACGGCATCATCGACCCGCTCGACACCCGCAACGCGCTCGGCATGGCGATCTCGGCCTCGCTCAACGCTCCCCTCGGCCCGCCCGGCTACGGCGTCTTCAGGTTCTAAAACCATGCCGGAACCGATCCGCCTCTATCTCGATTTCGCCTCGCCCTATGCCTACCTGGCGCTCGCGCCGCTGCAGCGCCTGGCGGACGAGCACGGCCGCCAGCTCGAGCTGCGGCCGATCCTGCTCTGGGCGGTGTTCAAGCAGCAGGGCGTCGTCAACCCGCTGGAGAAGCCGGCGCGGCGCAGCTATTTCCTGCAGGACGTCGTCCGCTCCGCCGCCTTCCACGGCGTTCCGCTCCGGCTCCCCGAGCCCCTGCAGATCTCGGCGCACCTCGCCGCCCGGCTGTTCCACGCCTGGACGGCCGAGCGGCCGCAGGACGCCGCGCGCCTGGCGCAGGAGATCTTCGAGTCCTTCTTCATCCGCGGCGAGGACATCGCCAGGCCCGAGACCTTGATCGCCCTGCCCAGCCTGGCGGGCCGGCCGCCTGAGGCGATCGCGGAAATGATCGACGGCCCCGAAGGCCGCCGCCGCCTCAACGAGGCGGTGGAGGAGGCCTGCGCCGCCGGCGTCGTCGGAATGCCCTTCGTGATGCTCGACGGCGAAGGCTTCTTCGGAGCCGACCGGCTGCCCCAGATCGCCTGGCGGCTGGCGGGCTCGCCCGACCTCGCGGCCGCATCGAGTTCAGCCGACCCCGCAGACGGGAGCAGGACGCCATGAGCACCACCGACCTCGCGGGGGCGCTGAGCCCGAGCGGCTTCATCGACTCCGATTCCGAGGCGATCCGCGCTTTCGCCGCAAGGAATGCCGGCCCGGGCACGGAGCGCGAGAAGGCGGTGCGGCTCTATTACGCCGTCCGCGACGCCGTGCCTTACGACCTGCGCTATTTCGGCGTCGAGCGGGAGATCTTCATCGCATCGCGCTGCCTTGCGGCAGAAGGCACCTTCTGCGTTCCCAAGGCCATCACGCTCGCCGCCGCCGCCCGCGCGACGGGAATTCCGGCCCGGATCGGCTTCGCAGATGTGCGCAATCATCTGGCCTCGCCACGCATCCTCGAGCTGATGGGCGGCGACGTCTTCCGCTGGCACGCCTACACCCTGCTCTTCGTCGATGGACGATGGGTCAAGGCGACGCCGGCTTTCGACAGCAGCTTCTGCGCGCGCTTCGACGTCTCCCCACTCGACTTCGACGGCAGCGCGGATTCCGTCTTCCACCCCTTCGATCCTTCGGGCCGCCAGCACATGGAATACGTGCTCGACCGCGGCGCCCATGACGAGATGCCGTTCGACGCCTTCCGCGCAGCGATGCTGGAGGCCTACCCCCGGCTCGTCACCGCGATGGCCGCAGAGCGCGCCGCGCGGGGCTAGATCGCCGCGCGTCCTAGCGGACGCAAATTGGCGATCTAGCTCTTTGTAAAAGCATCGAATTCGTCCGAAAAACGGATTCTACTTTTCGGTCCGATGCTCTAACTCCAGCCCGGCGCGGCGCGGCCGCCACATCGTCTTCGCTAGCCTGATCCCGACCGCGCCGCAGGATGCCGATCGAAGCGCTCGCACAGCATAAGCGAGCGCCCTTGAGCGGACCGGTTCCACGAGGGGTAGAAGGCCGCGCAGGCTTGCTTGGAGCCCTCGACCGGATCGGAGGCCGGGACAGCCGCAAACTTCGCCGGCCGGTGCGCCGGCGAGGCCATGCAGAGATCGGTCGAATCGATCGGCAGCAATGCATCAGGCTCTGAAGCGGTGGGTTCGACCGTCAGCGGGTCGACGACTTGCCGCCTTCACGCAACAGATGCGGCCTCGCAGGCTGAGGCTTCGTGGTTTTCAGGAGCGCCAGCTCCCTCGAATCTCCTGATCTCCCTTGGTCCGGATAGAGCCCTTCCGGGCCAGTTCGGCGACAATGGCCGAGAGACGCGCCATTGGAGCCCGGTCCGGCCTGGCGCCGCGGCCCATGCGACAGAGCTTCAGGGTCTCCTCGGTCCCGGCCGCGCGCAGCTAGGCTGGCGCGACGCCGATGCATCTCGCGCTGCCTAGGCGCTGCAGCAAATCTGTTGATTGTCCGACAACCCGACACTAAGATCACTCACATCGAAATCGACAACGCATACCCCTTCGCAATCCTACGGAGTGATCGATGACCGAGGTCTTCATTCTGGCTGCCCAGCGCACCGCGATAGGCACCTTCGGTGGCGCCTTGAAGGATGTCGCGCCGGCGGAACTGGCGAGCAGCGTGGTGAAGGCTGCGATGGAGCGCAGCGGGATCGCAGCCGAGCAGGTCCAGCACGTCGCCTGGGGGCAGGTCATCCAGACCGAGCCTCGGGACGCCTACATCGCCCGCGTCGCTGCGGTGAATGGCGGCATTCCAGTCGAAACCCCGGCATTCACCGTCAACCGGCTTTGTGGCTCAGGCCTACAGGCCGTGGTTTCGGCAGCGCAGACGATCCTGCTGGGCGATGCCGATGTCGCGCTATCCGGCGGCTCGGAGAGCATGAGCCGTGCCCCTTTCCTGTCGCCTGCCATGCGCTGGGGCGTGAAGATGGGCGATACGCCCATGGTCGACATGCTCGACGGGGCGCTCCGCGACCCCTTCGGTCGCATCCTGATGGGCGTGACGGCGGAGAATGTCGCCGCACGCTACAATATCGATCGCGAGGCGCAGGATGCGCTGGCGATCGAAAGCCATCGCCGCGCCTCGCAAGCGATCCGGGAAGGCCGCTTCAAGGACCAGATCGTCGGCATCGAGATCAAGACGCGTTCCGGCCCGGTAAGCTTCGTCGAGGACGAGCATGTCCGGCATGACGTCAAGCAGACTGATCTCGCCGGGCTGCGCACCATCTTCAGAAAGGATGGCGGCTCCGTCACGGCCGGCAATGCATCGGGCATCAATGACGGTGCGGCAGCGATCGTTCTGGCCGGCGCGGAGGCGGTTCGGCGCAACGGAGCCAAGCCATTGGCGCGGCTTGTCGCCTATGCTCACGCCGGTGTCGAACCGGACTATATGGGCATCGGCCCCGTCCCGGCCACGCGCAAGGCTCTGGCCAAGGCAGGGCTGACGGTGCGGGATCTCGACGTGATCGAGTCGAACGAGGCCTTCGCGGCCCAGGCCTGCGCGGTCGCCCGTGAACTCGATTTCGATCCGGCCATCGTCAATCCCAATGGCAGCGGCATCTCGCTTGGCCACCCTGTCGGCGCGACGGGCGCGATCAACGTCGTCAAGGCGGTGTACGAGCTGCAGCGCACAGGCGGTCGCTACGCGCTGGTTACGATGTGCATCGGCGGCGGCCAGGGCATCTCGGCCATCTTCGAGCGGCTCTGAGGCAGGCCCCTCCGTCGAGGAGCAAGAATCCCGCAAGGCGCTCATCCGCTCCCTTGATCGGAGCACGGGCTGATGTTAGCGTCTTCTTTGTCGGACAAGTGGACAGTTGGTTCGAGGCGAATGCTGGCTCAAGACGATGCCCTGTTGAACGAAGGCGAGAACGTCAGGCTGGAGCGATCCGGCGGCCATGTCCGTCTGTCGCTCCAGCGCGCGGAGAAGCTGAACCCGCTCGACTGGGCGACGGTTCGTGAGCTGAAGCAGGCCGTCGAGGCGATCGAGGCCATGCCGGACGTTTTCATCGTCAGCATCATCGGCAGCGGCCGCAGCTTCTCGGCCGGCGGCGATCTTGACGGCTATCTCAAGCTCTATCGTGAGCCGAAGCAGTTCGCCGGGTTCCTGGAGGATTTTTTCGCGATGCTCGAGGGCATCGAGAACTCCCGGAAAATCTATGTCGCGCTGATCAATGGCGTGTGCGTCGCTGGCGGGCTCGAGCTGCTGCTGGCCTGCGACGTCGTGCTGGCGGCGGATACGGCGCGCATCGGCGACGGTCATCTCAACTTCGGACAGCTTCCCGGCGCTGGCGGCTCGCAACGTCTGCCGCGCGCGATCGGCCTGCTGCGCGCCAAGCACCTCATGCTCACCGGGCAGTTGCTGAGCGCCGCCGAGGCGCGGGAGATCGGCCTGGTCAACGAGGTCGTGCCGCATGCCGAGCTGGAGCAGGCCCTTGAACGGCTCATCGGCAAGCTGGCGGATAAGAGCCGCGTCGGCCTCGCCTCGGCCAAGCATCTCGCCAACAAGACGCTGACGACCGACCTGGAGACGGGCCTGCGCTACGAGATCGATTTCGTTTTGAACTACGCAACGACGGTGCCGGATGCCACCGAGGGGCTGCTTGCCTTCAAGGAAAAGCGCAAGCCGTCGTATCGGAGCTGATTGTCCGGTCGCCGCGCCCGCAGGCTCGGCGACCTCGAAGATCAAGTGACTCGAACAGGCCCCGACGCGGCAATGCCACGCGACAAGAGGCCGGCGATTGGGAAGGAAGATGTCGATGGGCGAGGATCGCCGCCATGAGAGCTGTCCTGAAGACGAGCATGCGATACTGATCCGCATGCTCGCCGATGCCGAGCGGCTGTGCAGCACCACGGACCCGCTTTTGTGCGGACAGGCGGCGCAGTTGCGCGGCCGCATCGCCGCCATGGTCGAGATCACGCTGCCGCCGGCCGCCCTGCTCGCGGAGGCCCGTTCATGAACGGTCGGCTTCAAGGCAGGGTCGCGCTCATCACCGGCGCCGGCTCGGGTCTCGGCAAGGCCGTCGCGCAGCGTTTCGCCGCCGAGGGAGCGCGGGTGGTCGTCACGGATATCGCCGACGAGGCAGGTCGCGCCGTCGCGGCCGAGATCGGCGACGCCGCGGCCTTCGTTCACTGCGACCACACGTCGAGCGAGGAATGCACGCGTGCCGTCGCCTTCGCGCTGGAGCGTTTTGGGGCGCTCGACATTCTGCACAACAATGCCGGCGGCCCCTTCACCGGCAGCTTTGAGACGATCGACGACGCGTTGATGGAGCGGGTGCTGCAGGTCAATCTCGTCGGCGTCCTCAAAATGACACGCGCCGCGCTGCCGGCGCTGCGCCAGAGCGCTTCGGGTAATGCAGCCGGCGCCTCGCTGCTCTTCACCTCCTCGCTGCAGGGGCTCAAGGCGAAGCCGAATTTCAGCCTCTACACGGTCGCCAAGCACGGCATCGTCGGGCTGGTGCGCAGTCTTGCGCTCGAGCTCGCGCCGCAGAACATCCGCGTCAACGCCATCTGCCCGACCGTGACAGAGACGCCGATGCTCTCGGCCTTCCTGCCGGGCATGGCCAATGACCGGGACGAGGCGATGAAGCGCTTCCGCGCCACCATTCCGCTGGCACGCATGCCGGAGCCGCAGGATATCGCGGCAGCGGCCCTTTTCCTGGCCTCCGACGAGGCCCGCGTCATCACCGGTGTCGCCCTGCCGGTCGATGGCGGCCAGATGGCGATGTGAGCGGAGCATGGTCATGAAACCCGATCCGTTTCGTCTGGAAGGCCTCGCCGCGGTGATTACCGGCGGCAGCGGCGGAATTGGCTCCGCTGCGGCGCAGGCACTGGCCGAGGCCGGCGCCGATGTCGCCGTCATCGGCCGCAACCGGGCCAAGCTCGAACGCACCGCGAGGACCGTGGAAGCGGCCGGCCGCAAATGCCTGATCGTCGAGGCCGACGTCACCGACGAGGCCGCGGTCGAGGCCGCCCGGAACGCGGTCGTCGCCGCCTTTGGCCGGGTCGACATCCTGTTCAATAATGCCGGGGTCACCTCGCCGAAGCTGCTGGCCGAGACCTCGCTGTCGGAATGGCGCGATGTCGTCGATGTCAGCCTGACCGGCGCCTTCCTCTGCTCGCGCGCCTTCGCCCCGGTGATGGCGGACAATGCCTATGGCCGCATCATCAACATGGGCTCGATCCTGTCGGGACGGGGCATGGCCAACCGCACGGCCTACTGCGCGGCCAAGGCCGGGCTCGCCAATTTCGGTGCGGCCATGGCCTTCGAGCTCGGCCGCCAGGGCGTCACGGTCAACACCGTCGGCGCGACCGTCATCGTCACCGACCTCAATCGCGAGCTGATCCGCAGCCAGCCGCAGCTCTATGACAAGGTGCTGTCGCGCTCCGCCATCGGCAGGCTCGGCGAGGTCGAGGACGTCACCGGCCTGATCGTCTTCCTGGCCTCCCCGGCCGCCTCCTACATCACCGGCCAGACCATCTATGTCGATGGCGGCTACACAGCGGGATAGGCGCATGGCGATCCAGCTCCTCAACGGCGTCGTCTATGGCGGCCTGCTCTATCTGCTGGCCGTCGGCCTGGTGCTGATCTTCGGCCTGCGCGAAGTGGTGAACTTCGCCCATGGCGCGCTGTTCATGCTCGGCTCCTATATCGGCTACACGCTCGCCGCGGCGGGCCATTGGTGGCTCGGCCTGCTCGTCTCGGTCGTCGTCATGGCGGCGGTCGGCTGCATCCTCGATGCCCTCGTCTTCCGCAGCCTGCGCAAGCACGACCATATCGTCACGGTGCTGATCACCTTCGGCCTGCTGCTGATCCTCGAGACCGTCGTCACCGTCACCTGGGGCAAGGCCTATCTGAGCTATCCCGTACCGAAGCTGCTGGCCGGCACGGTCGAGATCGCCGGCTCGCCCTTCCCGATCTACCGGCTCTTCATCATCGCCGTCAGCCTGCTCGTCGCCGCTGGGCTCGCGGCCTGGCTGCGCTTCACGCGAATGGGCCTTTATGTCCGTGCCGCCAGCACCAATGCCCATGTCACCTCGATCCAGGGCATCGATGTCGACCGGCTGAGCCTCGTCGTCGTCGGGCTCGGTACGGCGCTGGCAGGGCTTTCCGGCGTGGTGGCGGGGCCGCTCCTGACGCTGTCGCCGACGATGGGCAACTACATCCTGATCGATTCCTTCATCGTCGTGGTCATCGGCGGGCTCGGCAGCTTCGGCGGCGCCTTCATCGCGGCGCTGCTGATCGGCCAGATCCATAATCTCGGCGCGATCCATCTGCCATGGGCCGCAACCATGCTGCCCTTCCTTTTGATGATCGGCATCCTGATCTGGCGGCCGACGGGCTTTGCGGGGTCGCGGACATGACCTCGATCGTCGACAAGGGCGCTTCCGCCGAAGCGCGGCCGGCCTCGAAAACCGCCCGGATTCTCGCTGTCGCGGCGCTGGCGCTTGCCATCGGCATCGCCGCGCCCTGGCTCGTCGCCTCCAAGCTGACATTGTCGCTGACGACGCAAGCGATCTTCGATGCACTGCTCGCAACCAGCGTCGGTTTCCTCGTCCTGCAGAACGGCCGCGTCAGCTTCGGCCAGGCGGCCTTCTTCGGGCTGGGCGGCTATGCCTTCGGGGTGCTCGTGGCACGCCAGCTCATGGCGCCGGAATTCGCCTTCATCCTGGCGCTCGCGCTGCCGACGCTGATCGCCTTCCTGCTCGGCATCGTCTTCGCGCGGATCACCGGCGTCGCCCATGCCATGCTGACGCTGGCGGTCGGGCAGGCATTCTACGAGGTCGCCTTCCGCTGGCGCGAGCTCGCCAAGGGCGATGACGGCATGTCCTTCGAGTTGCCGGAGCGCTTCTTCGGCTTCGCCTCGCGCCATTTCCAGGACCCGGCCGTGATGGTCGTCGTCGCCTGGTCCATCCTGGTGCTGGCGCTCGCGGGCCTTGCGCTCTTCGTCAACAGCCGTGTCGGGCAGATCGCGGCGGCCGTGCGCGACAATGAGGAGCGGGCGCGCTTCATCGGCCATGACACTACGATCCCGCCGGCGATCGTCTATGCCATCTCGGCTTTCCTTGCCGCCATCGCCGGCCTGCTGCAGGCGACCTATAACGGCTACATCGCGCCGCAGATGTTCCATTGGAGCCTCTCGGGCAGCGCCCTCATCATGGCGGTCGTCGGCGGAGCGCAGTTCATCGTCGGCCCGGCTATCGGCGCCGTCTGCTTCTTCTTCCTCAAGGATTTCGCCGGTCGCTTCGCCGAATACTGGCCGGCCATCGTCGGGACCGTCCTCGTCGCCGTGACGCTCCTGATGCCGCAGGGCATGGTCGGATTGGCGTCGCGCGCCTGGACCGGGCGGCGGAGCAAGCCATGAGCGAGGGCTTCGCGATCCAGGGCATCGGCGTCGAGCGGCGCTATGGCGGCTTCAGCGCCCTGAAGGGCGTGGATATCGCCGTGAAGCGCGGCGAGATCCGCGGGCTGATCGGGCCGAACGGCGCCGGCAAGTCGACGCTGATCGATGTGCTGTCCGGCCGCGTGCGCGGACAGCCCGGCCGGGTGCTGCTCGACGGCAAGGATGTCTCCGGCCTGAAGCCGCAGGAGCGGCGCCGGCTCGGCCTCGCCCGCTCCTTCCAGCGCACCAACATCTTCCCGGCACTCAGCGTCGAGCAGCAGTTGCGCATCGCCTCATGGGCCGTCGCGGATGCCGGCGTCGAGGAAGTCATGGCGGAGCTCAACCTCACGGCCCTGGCCGGGATGCCAGCCGCCGAGATCAGCTACGGCGACCAGCGTCGCCTCGATCTTGCCCTGGCGCTGGTCGGGCGCCCGCGCGTACTGCTGCTGGACGAGCCGGCCGCCGGCCTGACGGTCGAGGAATCGCATGGGCTGGCGACGATCCTGCGCGATCTCGCCAATCGCTGGAACGTCACCGTGCTGCTCGTCGAGCACGACATGCAGGTCGTCTTCAGTATCTGCGACGGCATCACCGTGCTGCATCTCGGCCAGAAGCTCGCCGAGGGCGGCGTTGCCGACATCCGCGCCGACCAGCGCGTCGTCACGGCCTATCTCGGGACGGAGGCGTGATGTCGCTGCTCTCTTTCCATGATGTCCATGCGCTCTACGGCCAGGCCCGCATCCTCAATGGCGTGTCGTTCGACATCGATGCCGGCGAGCGGGTCGCGCTTGTCGGACGCAACGGCGTCGGCAAGACCACGGTCGTCAACACGCTGTGCGGCGTCACGCGCATCGAGCGCGGACATGTCTCGATCCGCGGCAAGGCGATGCGCGATCTGCGCCGTTACACCGCCGCGCAGAACGGCATCTCGGTCGTGCTGCAAGGGCGCGGCATCATCACCAACCTGACCGTCGAGGAAAACCTCCTGCTCGGCGCGGCGACCGGCCGGCGCGGCCCGTGGTCACTGGCGAGCGTCAAGGCGCTCTTCCCGATCCTCGAGGAGCGCAAGGCCAGCCTCGGGCTGGCACTCAGCGGCGGCCAGCAGCAGATGCTCGCCATCGGCCGCGCGCTGATGGCGAACCCCGATCTGCTCATCCTCGACGAACCGAGCGAGGGGCTGGCGCCGGTGATCGTCGACGAGCTCGCCGAACTCCTGGTCAGGCTCGGCAATGACGGCATGGGCATCCTGCTGATCGAGCAGAGTGTCGGACTGATCCGCCGCGTTGCCGAGCGCTTCTACGTACTCTCCAAAGGTGCCGTCGCGGCCTCCGGGCCGCTTGCCGATATCGGGGCGGAGGAATTCCAGCAGCACATCGCGATCTAGCCAACCCGCCGGAGAGACGGGGCAAACACCGCCGCAATCGCGGCAAATCTCAGGGAGGAACGAAGACATGTCCAAGACAGTGATGATGACGAGCCTTGCCCTTGCCGCCGCCCTTTCGGTGGCGGCCCCCGTCAGCGCCGCCGATCCGTTGAAGATCGGCGTCGCGACCGATCTTTCGGGCACCTATGCCTCGCTCGGCGAGGAGGTGATGCGCGCGACCCGCTTTGCCGTGGACCAGGCCAATGCCGCCGGCGGCGTCGATGGTCGCAAGGTCGAGTACAAGTCCTACGACACCGAGGCCAAGCCCGATCTGGCGCGCCGGCAGGTCGAGAAGCTGGTCATGGAAGGCTACCCGGTCGTGACCGGCATGATCGCATCCGGCGAAGGCCTGGCCATCGCGCCGCTGATGGAGCGCTGGGGCTCGATCTACATCTCCGTCGTCAACAAGGCCGACGAGCTGACCGGCGCGAACTGCGCCAAGCGCGTCTTCCGCGTCAACACGCAGTCGGCGATGGATGCGGCGACGGTGAAGCCGTGGATGAAGGGCCGCAAGGAGAAGAAATGGGCGGTCGTCGCGATCGATATCGCCTGGGGGCGCGGCTCGGCCAAGCTCTTCGCCGAAGCGGTCAAGGAGACTGGCAGGGAGATGGTGGCGGAACTCTTCCCCCCGGCCAACACCAACGATTTCGCGCCCTATATCGAGCAGATCAAGAAGGCCGGCGCCGAGGGCGTCTGGGTCGTGCTCGCCGGGCGCGACGCCATCAACTTTGCCCAGCAGGCGAAGCAGTTCGGCCTGACCGACGCGATCACCGTCGCCGGCGTCAGCTTCACCACGGACGGAACGGTCAAGACCCTGGGTGACGCCGCCAAGGGCGTCTTCGGCATCATCAACTACTCGTCGACGCTCGACACGCCGGAGAACAAGGCTTTCGTGAAGGCCTGGACCGACAAGTACAAGGTGCCGCCAACCAATTTCGAGGGCGAGGCCTATCTCGGCTACCAGGTCCTCTTCCAGGCGGTGAAGGATGCCAAGAGCGTCAAGACGGACGACATCGCCAAGGCGCTGCCCGGCAAGACCTATGACACGATCATGGGCAAGCTCGTCATGCGCGCCGAGGATCGGCAGCTCCTGAAGCCGAACTATTTCGGCGTCGTCGAAGCGGTCGATGGCGAATTGCGGCCGGTGATCAAGACCACCGTGAGCGCGGCGGATGTCGCGCCGGCGGTGGTCTGCAAGGTGAACTGAGCTGGTCTCACATCTCAGGCAAGGGAAAGGCCGGGCATCGTCCCGGCCTTTTCGTTTCCGATGTTCGGCTGAGGACGATGCGGTGCCGGCCCGGAAGTGGTCGCGCGAGAGCTTTCCGCTCCAGAGCCCCGATCGGACGAGCCGCTAGAACTCGTCCAAGGGCGTAAGCCCCGCCGTCGCATTGAGGGTGGCGACGAAGGCGAGTTGCTGTCGTGCCTTGGGCAGCTCGGCCTCGAAGAAATAGCGGCAGGCCCTGAGCTTGCCGCGCGCGAAGGCATCCGGCTCGTCGCTCCTGCCGGCGATCGCACATGCCTGGTCAAGCCAGAGCCAGCCGACCACGACATGCCCGAAGGCCGAGAGAAAGGCCGACGCGTTGATCAGCGCCATCGCCGGATCGGTCAATGAGGCGAGCGCGGCAATCGTGTCCCGCAGATCGACCCAGGATTGACGCAAACCAGCGGCAAGTTCGGCGAGCTCAGCATCCGCTTCGGCCTTGCCGGCCGTCCGTTCGATCTCGTCGCCGAGCAGGGCGAGCGCCTGCTCGCGGTCGCGCAGGATCTTGCGGCCGAGAAGGTCGATGGCCTGGATCCCGTGCGTGCCCTCATGGATCGGGTTGAGCCGGTTGTCCCGATAGATCTGCTCGACGTCGAAATCGCGGGTGTAGCCATAGCCGCCATGGATCTGGATCGCCATGTCGTTGGCCGCGAGGCCGAACTCCGAAGGCCAGCTCTTGGCGACCGGGGTGAGCAGTCCGAGCAGCGCCGTCGCGCGCGCCTTCTCCTCCGGTGTCGCAGCGGTGGCCTCGCGGTCGATCAGATCGGCACAGTAGAAGATCAGCGCGATCGCGCCTTCGGCATAGGCCTTCTGGGCGAGCAGCATGCGGCGCACATCGGCATGCTCGATGATCGGGGCTTGCCTGGCCCCGGGATCCTTGGCCCCGCCGATCATTGGGCGCCCTTGCGGGCGCTCCCGCGCATAGGCGAGCGACTGGCGATAGCCGCGCGCTGCGAGGGCCGCGGCGCCGAGGCCGACCGAGATGCGGGCCTCGTTCATCATCTGGAACATCAGGGCAAGGCCGCTGCCCGCCGCGCCGATGCGATAGCCGACCGCGCCTGCCGCCCCCGCGGGCCGGTGCCGCGTGCCTTCGCCGAAGTTCAGCAGGCAGTTCGTCGTGCCGCGATAGCCCATTTTGTGATTGAGGCCGGCGACGGCGATGTCGTTGCGCGTTCCGTCCGGCAGGATCTTCGGCACGGCGAAGAGCGAGATGCCGCCGACACCCGGCAGCAGCGCGCCGGTAGCGTCGGGGATCTTGGCGAGGACGAGGTGGACGATGTTGTCGGAGATGTCCTGGTCGCCGCCCGAGATCCACATCTTCGAACCGGCGAGCCGATAGCGTGGACCGAGCCTATCCTCGCCGTCGGGGGTCGCGCGGGTGGTGATGTCGGCGAGCGACGAGCCGGCCTGCGGCTCGGACAGGCACATGGTGCCGAGCCAGCGGCCTTCGATCTGCGGCAGGGCGAAGGTCTCGATCTGCGCCGGCGTGCCGAAGGCGCAAAGCAGGCGCGCATTGGCCGTGGTCAGCATGACATAGGCGGCGGTCGCGATGTTGGCCGCCATGAAATGCGCCATCGAAGCCGTCTGCACGAGCTTGGGCAGCTGCAACCCGCCGACCTCGCTGGCGAAATCGGCGGCGAACAGCCCGATCTCGGCGGCAGCCGTCAGCGCCTGCCTGATCTCGGGGATGACGCGGACCGCCTCCCCGTCCAGCACCGGCTCGTTCTGGTCGGCCTTCTTGTAATGCGTGGCGAAATGCGAGGCCGCAAGCTTCGCGCTGACGTCGAGCACCGCGTCGAAAGTCTCGCGCGAGTGTTCGGCGAAGTGCGGGTGCCCGGTCAGCCGCTCGGCGTCCAGCCAGTCATAGAGCAGGAAGGCGACGTCGCGTTCGTCGAGATAGCTCATGCCGCCCTCACGCGCCCCGGCGCTCGCGATCGAGATCGCTGAAGCTCCTGCCTGACACCGCCAGCTCCCTCAGCAGCGGAGCCGGAGCCCAATTGGCGTCGCCGCCGGCGTGGAGGGCCACGATCTCCTGATAGATCGAGTTGAGCCCGACCGAATCGGCCCAGAACATTGGCCCGCCTCGCGCCGCCGGGAAGCCTATGCCCTGCGTGTAGGCGACATCGATGTCGCCGGCGCGCTGCACCGTGCCGTCGGCCAGCGCCAGGGCGCCTTCGTTGACGATCGCGTAGAGTGCGCGCCTGACGATCTCCTCGTCCGAGATGGCACGCCGGGCGATGCCGAGCCGGGCGGCCTCCGTCAGGATCATCTCCTCGACGGCAGGATCGCTTTCCTTCTGCCGCCCGCCTGCAGCATAGCGATACCAGCCGGACCCGGTCTTGGAGCCGAGGCGCCCCTTCTCGACAAGGATGTCGGCAAGCCGGGAATAGCGCATCGCCGGGTTCCAGTCCTGCAACTGGCGCTGGCGGACATGCCAGGCAACGTCCTGCCCGGCCATGTCGAGCATGGCACAGGGCCCCATCGCGAGGCCAAAGCCGGTCAGGGCCTTGTCGACCTGCTCGGGCAGCGCGCCTTCCTCGAGCATCAGGTCGACCTGGCGCAGATAGGGATAGAGCAGCCGGTTGGCGAGGAAGCCGTCACAGACGCCGACGACGACCGGCGTCTTGCCGACCTTTCGGGCCAGCCGGATCACCGTCGCCAGAATTCCGACATCGGTCGCATCGGCGCGGACGATCTCGAGCAGCCTCATGACATGCGCAGGGCTGAAGAAGTGCAGCCCCACGACATCCGCCGGTCGCGAGGTCGAACGCGCGATGACATTGACGTCGAGCGCCGAGGTGTTGCTGGCGAGGATCGCGCCTCGTTTCGCCACCTTGTCGAGCTCGGCGAAGATCGCGAGCTTGACCGCCATCTCCTCGAAGGCGGCCTCGATGACGAGGTCGGCGCCGGCCAACGCCGCCATCTCCATGTGCCCGGCGATGCGGCCCAGCCTCGCCTCGGACTCGGCCGATGCAAGCTCGCCCTTCGCGACGGCGCGGTCATAGACGTCGCGGATGCGCTTCAGGCCGCGCTCGAGCGCCGCCGCGTCGCGCTCGATCAGCGTGACCGGGAAACCGGCATTGGCGAAGACCATCGCGATGCCCGAGCCCATCGTACCGGCACCGATGACGCCGACGGCCTTGATCGCCCGCACCTCGGTTTCCTTGCCCACGCCGGGCGCATTCGCGGCAGCGCGCTCCGCGAAGAAGAGATGGCGCAAGGCGCGCGAGGCGCAAGAAGACATCAACCCGAGGAAGAGCTTGCGTTCCCGGGCAAGGGCCTCGGCGAAGGGCAGGTCGATCGCCCCGGCCATGCTGTCGAGCGCGGCATGCGAGGCTTCCGCATGCGGGCTTCTCGCAGAAATCCGTGAGCGCGCGACCGCAATGGCCTCCGCCAGCCCGGACGGGACCGGGCGCCTGGCCGTCGCCGTCAGCGGGGATGTGGTCATGCCCTCGATCAGCGCGGTCGTCTCCGCCAGGAGATCCGGTCCGGTGCGGTCGACGATCCCGGCTGCGTGAGCCTCTGCCGCGCCGAGCGGCCGGCCGCCGGCGATCATGCTTGCCGCCACTTCCGGCGTCGCGATGCGCGGCAGGCGCTGGGTGCCGCCGCCGCCCGGCAGAAGCCCGAGCTTGACCTCCGGCAGGCCGATGCGCGCGGTCTGGTCCGCAACGCGGCCATGGCAGGCCAGCGCCAGTTCGAGCCCGCCGCCGAGCACCGCCCCGCGCAACGCGGCGACGACCGGAACCGGCGACGCCTCGATGGCGGCGTGGACATCGTTCGGATCCGGCGCCGTCGGATCGAGCCCGCCATCGAACTCCTGGATGTCGGCGCCGGCCGAGAAATTGGCGCCTTCACCGGTAATCACCACGCCGGTGACACCGTTGATGACGGCGCGCGAGAGCGCCGCGACGAGGTCGCGACGGACGTTGGCGCTCAGGCTGTTCACCGGCGGGTTTGCGATCGTCAGCACGGCGACGGTGCCGGCCAGATCGGTGCGTACAAGGGTGGAAGTGGTCATGCCGGCTCGCCTCTCACCAGGCCCAGATGTCGGTCTGCCTGGCCAGTTCGAGGCGGGCGATCTGGTCGATATGAACCTCGTCCGGCCCGTCGACGAGCCGCAATGTGCGGGCCAGCGCCCAGCTTTCGGCCAATCCGAAATCGCCGCTTACGCCGCCGCCGCCATGGATCTGGATCGCCCGGTCGAGCACGGCCTGGGCCATGCGCGGCGCGATCACCTTGATCATCGCGATCTCCGCGCGGGCCGCCTTGTTGCCGACCGTGTCCATCATATGGGCCGCCTTGAGCGTTAGAAGTCGCGCCTGCTCGATCTCCATCCGGCTTTCCGCGACAGCCCCGCGCAGCATGCCCTGCTCGGCGAGCGGTTTGCCGAAGGCGACGCGGCTGCGGGCGCGCGCGACCATCGACTCCAGCGCCCGCTCCGCCAGCCCGATGGCGCGCATGCAGTGGTGGATGCGCCCCGGCCCGAGCCGGCCCTGCGCGATCTCGAAGCCACGCCCCTCACCGAGCAGCATGTTGGACGCCGGCACCCGGACATCGGTGAAGGTGACCTCGAAATGGCCGTGCGGCGCGTGGTCGTAGCCGAACACGGTGAGCGGGCGCACGAGCTCGACGCCGGGCGTGTCCAGCGGCACCAGAATCATCGACTGGCGCCTGAACGGCTCGGCGTCCGGATCGGTCAGCCCCATGAAGATCAGGACCTTGCAGCGCCGGTCGCCGGCCCCGGAGGTCCACCATTTGCGACCATTGATGACATAGTGGTCACCATCGCGAACGATCCGCGAGGTGATGTTGCGGGCATCGGAAGAGGCGACCTGCGGCTCGGTCATCGCGAAGCCGGAGCGGATCTCGCCGGCAAGCAGCGGCTCCAGCCATTGCTTCTTCTGTTCGGGGGAGCCGTAGCGCACCAGCACCTCCATGTTGCCGGTGTCGGGCGCGCTGCAGTTGAACACCTCGGCCGCGATCGGCGAGCGCCCCATGACCTCGCAGAGCGGGGCATATTCCAGATTGCTCAGGCCGGCACCGCCGTCATGGTCGGGCAGGAACAGGTTCCAGAGCCCGGCGGCCTTCGCCTTCGCCTTCAGCTCTTCCATGATCGGCGGCGAGGTCCAGCGATCCTGGCTGGCGGCCACCTGATCGAAATAGCGGCGCTCGCTCGGATAGACCGTCTCGCTCATGAAGGCGCCCAGTCGCGCGAGGAGGTCCTTCACTTTCGGGGAATGATCGAAATCCATCTTCCTGCGCTCCGCTGGTCGAAAACCGTGCTCGCTTTCATTCCTAGCCGATGCTGCCTTGTCGGACAATACAACAAAGAAAGCGGGTGCAGCCCTGCTCTCTGCCGACTCATGAAACTACATAAAATATTGATTTATTAGGACGTTTCTTGTTTTTTCTGCGAACCTAAGGCCGCTTGAGCCGCGATTTCCGGATTGCTTTGGCCCTTGTCATTTGTCCGGTTGTCGGGCAAAGAATGTTGACGGGGCGCCGATCGCGCTCTGCCACGGCGGCGAGGCGCGAGGCGTTCCGCGCCCTTTCAGGCGAAGGCAAGTCATGGGATCTGCTCGCAAATCGGCTTATGCGCTGAAGGACAAGTATGCGATCGTCGGCATCGGCACGACGGACTACTCGGCCAATTCCGGCCGGACCGTGCGCGCACTCGCCATCGAGGCCTCCGCGAACGCGATCGCCGATGCAGGGCTGAAGCCGGCCGATATCGACGGGATCGTCAGCTACAACTTCAACGACTCGGCGCCGGCGATCGCAGTGGCGACCGGACTCGATATTCCCAATGCCGGCTATGCGGTCGATTTCCTGGCCGGCGGCAACGCCGCCAATCTGATCGTGCTGTCGGCGGTCGCAGCCATCGAGGCCGGGCTTGCCGACACCGTCGTCTGCTATCGCGCCATGAACGGCCGCTCGGGTTTCCGGCTGGGCGGCGGGCGCGAGTTTCGGGCCCTGGGGCCGACGCAGTACACCGCTCCTTTCGGCTGGATCACCTATCCGCAGGCCATGGCGATGTGGTGCCGCCGCTATCAGATCGAATACGGCCTGACGCCCGAGCAGCTCGGCAATGTCGCGGTGACGCTGCGCGAGAATGCCGTGCTCAATCCGCGCGCCATGCAGCGCAAGCCAATGAGCATGGAGGACTATCTCGCCTCGCGGATGATCGTCGATCCGTTCCGGCTCTTCGACATCTGCCTGGAAACCGATGGTGCGTGCGCCGTCGTCGTGACCTCGGCCGAGCGCGCCCGCGACATGAAGCAGAAGCCGGTCTACATCATGGGCGGCGCCTATGGCGGCGGGCCGCAGCAGGGCGACGACCTGTTCGACTGCATCCGCTGGCCCGACCACTCCAAGAACTACAGCCACTACATCGCGGATGACCTCTGGCGCAGCGCCGGCATCACCCCGAAGGATGTCGACGTCGCCGAGATCTATGACTGCTTCACCTACAGCATCCTGATGCAGCTCGAGGGCCTTGGCTTCTGCGGCCTCGGCGAGGCGGGTAGCTTCATCGCCGATGGTCATATCCGGCGCGACGGCAAGCTGCCGGTCAACACCCATGGCGGCCTTCTCTCGGAAGGCTACATCCATGGCTTCAACCATGTGATCGAAGCGGTGGAGCAGCTGCGCGGCCAGTCCGGTCCGCGGCAGATCGCGGATGCGGAGATCGCTCTTACGACCGCGGGCGCCATGACCTGCGGCAGTGCGATGATCCTGAGGAGGTAGGGTGATGTCGTCCGTCGAAGCCTACGAAAAGCCAGTTCCGGTCCCGGATCCGGATTCGGCGCCGTTCTGGGCTGGCTGCCGCGAGCAGCGGCTTTTGCTCCAGCATTGCGAAGCCTGCGGCCACAACCAGTTCCCGCCGAGCAATGTCTGCGCCCATTGCGGCTCGGGCGGACTGTCGTGGAAGCAGGCCTCGGGCGCCGGCAAGGTCTTCAGCTGGATCGTGGTCCGGCATCCGGTGCCGAAGCCGGTCTATGCGCAGGACGTGCCTTACGTCGTCGCGCTGGTGGAACTGGCGGAAGGACCGCGCATGCCCTCCAACATCCTCGGCTGCTCGCCCGAGGCCGTGGTCGCCGACATGCCGGTCAGGGTCACCTTCAAGCAGGTCACGGACGAGGTCGTCCTGCCGCTGTTCGAGCCCGCCTGAGCGGCTGGCCGACCGGATATGCGGGCGACGCGGGACAAGCGCGCGCCCTTGAGTGTTACGGGACACGCAAACGTCACGGGACCAAGGCGATGAACTCCTCCTCCGCCATCATCGCGCGCATGGGCGCGCTTAGCCGCGACGAGATGCAGGCGCTGCAGCTCGCCAAGCTTCGGCGGCAGCTCGAGCGGCTTCATGGCGCCAGCGGCTTCTATCGGGAGCGGTGGGAGCAGGCCGGGCTGCGCCCGCAGGACATCCGCTCGCTGGCGGATCTGCGCCGCATTCCGACGATCACCAAGGCGGACTGCCTTGCCGACCAGAACGACCACCCGCCCTTCGGCCGGCGTCTTGGTGTCGCGCGCGAGGATGTCGCCCTGGTCTGCATGACCGGCGGAACCTCGGGCCAGGGGCAGGAGGTCTATGGCCGCTCGCAGCGCGACCTTGTCATGCAAGGCTACTTCCACCAGCTGCCCTGGCACATCGTCGGCCTGCGGCAAGGCGATATCGGCCTCAACTGCGTGCCCTCCGGCGGGCTCACCACCGGCGGCTGGGGGCCGACCGAGGGCTTTCGTGCCGCGGGCGCGCTGCCGCTGACCGTCGGCGGCACGATGAGCACCGACGCCAAGATCGACCTGATGTGCCGCTTCGGCGAGGTCCATTTCATCTATGCCTCGACCAATTATCTCCACACGCTGACCGAGGCGCTGCGTCGCCGCGGCATCGATCCGCGCAAGCAATTCCCGACGATGAAGGCGCTCTTCATCGCGGCCGAGGGATATCCGGTCGAATGGGCGCTGCAGGTCCAGGAATTTTGGGGCGCTACGCTGCATGAAGGCTATGGCAGCACGCAAGGCGCGGGCTTCATCTGTTCGACCGGCGAACAGGGCGTCGTCGCTGCCGATGGCAGCCGCGCGCCGATGCAGTGCTTCGACTGGCACGTCATCGTCGAGGTGCTCGATCCCGAAACGGACGAACCGGTCAGGGAAGGCGAGTTCGGCGAGGTGGTCCTGACCAATCTCGACATCGAGGGCTCGGCGGTCGTGCGCTTTCGCACGCGCGACCGGGTGCGGCTGCTGCCGCTGGCCTCGGCCGACAATGGCCGCGCCTGGACCTGCATCGAGAGCGGCACGATCGGCCGCTATGACGACATGATGAAGATCCGCGGCAACAATGTCTGGCCGTCCGCCGTCGACCTTGCCGTTTTCGCCCATCACGAGGTCGCCGAATATGTCGGCAGCGTCTTCGTCGACGAGAGGGGGCGCACCGAGGTCCTGGTGAAGATCGGGCTGAAGCCCGAACATGCAGCCGGGACCGACGAGGAGCGTGCCGCGACCCTCCGGCGCATCCAGGCCGCGATCAAGGAACGCACCAACGTGCTGATGAAGACGGTCGAGGTGCCGCGCGCCGAGCTGCCCTACTTCGAGAACAAGGCAAGGCGCTGGAAGGATGAGCGCCCGAGCGGATATCAGCTCGCCGACAAGGCCTCCTGACGTCATGAGCGAAACGATGAAGGCCGCCACGGCCGATCGCGCGACATTCGAGGCGGCGCTGCCGCAGCTGCGCGATGCGTTGCGCGATGCCGGCGTGCTCGCGGCGTCGGAGGCGCTCGCGATCGAGCGACAATTCGAGGCCGGCCAGTCGAACCCGACCTATCTGCTGCGCGCGGGCGAACGGCGCCTCGTCCTGCGCAAGCAGCCCTATGGCCATCTGCTGCCACGCGCCCATGACGTCGTGCGCGAGCACAACATCATCAGGGCGCTGCACGACGCCGGCTTCGCGACGCCGCGTCCGCTCCATGCCAGCGAGGACAAGGCGGCCATCGGCACGAGCTTCTTCGTGATGGACTATGTCGCCGGCGCCGTGCACTCGGACCCGGCGCTGCCCGGGCATTCGACGGCCGAGAGGGCGGCGATCTACCGGGCCATGGCCGAAACCATGGCAGGGCTGCATCGTCTCGATCCGGAGGTTCTCGCACCGGCGGGCGTCAAGTCGCGCGGCGATTTCATCGGCCGCCAGATCGGCGTCTGGCGCGGCGCCTATCTGGCGGCGCAGACCGAGCCGGAGCCGCGGATCGAAGCTGTCGGTCAGTGGCTGCTCGACAACAAGCCCGCGGCCGAGAATATCCGGATCGTGCATGGCGACTACCGCATCGAGAACCTGATCTTCCAGGGCAGCAAGGTCGCTGCGGTGCTCGACTGGGAATTGTGCACGGTCGGCGAGCCCCTGGCCGACCTCGCCTATTGCTGCATCTGGCACCATCTGCCGCATGATGTGCTGAGCGGCCTTGCCGATCTCGACCTGCCGCGCCTCGGCATCCCCGAAGAGGCCCGCTTCCTCGAAATCTACGCCGAAGCATCCGGCCTCGATGCCGTGGCGACGCACCGCTATTTCCTGGCCTTCGCCTTCTACCGGCTCGCCGCGATCCTGCAGGGCGTCTTCAAGCGGGCACTCGACGGCAATGCCGCCTCGCCCCAGGCGCTGACCCGCGGCAAGGTTGCCGAGCTCTGCCTGACGAAGGCAGCTGCCTTCGCGGAGAGCGCATAGGCCCGCGCGCGGGGCATCGGCTTCAGATTGCCGTGAAGCCGCCGTCGATCGCCAGGATCTGCCCGTTGATATGGGCGCTGGCGTCGGAGGCGAAGAGCAGCGCCGCGCCCTTCAGATCCTGCGGCCCGCCGAGCTGGCCGCGCGGCGTGCGCGCCACCAGCTGCGCCTCATGCTGGTCGAGCGTCGCGGCCGTCAGCTTCGAGGGGAAATAGCCCGGCGCCAGCGCGTTGACGGTGATGCCGAGCGGCCCCCATTCGGCGGCGAGCGCCCGGGTGAAGTTGATGAGGCCGCCCTTGGCCGTGTTGTAGCCGATCGTGCCGACGAGTTCGTGGTGATGGCCACGCAAGCCTTCGATCGAGGCGATGTTGATGACCCGTCCGCGCTTCGCCGGCACCATCCAGCGCTTCGCCACCGCCTGCGTCAGCAGGAAGATGCCGGTCAGGTTGATCGCCATGACCTTCTGCCAGCCCTCCAGCGGGTGGTCGACAGTCGGCGCCCCCCAGGAGGTTCCGGCATTGTTGACGAGGATATCGACCTGCGGATAGCGCTCGGCGATCCAGTCGCAGAGCTTTGCCACGCCATCGGCCTGCGAGAGGTCGCAGGGGAAGCCGGCGGCGTCGATGCCTTG
Organism: Bradyrhizobiaceae bacterium; assembly: GCA_036676315.1. Taxonomy (GTDB): domain Bacteria; phylum Pseudomonadota; class Alphaproteobacteria; order Rhizobiales; family Beijerinckiaceae; genus Allobosea. The sequence goes on along the minus strand of JAKFDB010000175.1, from coordinate 27,727 downwards.
CGCCTTGAGCGCAGCGACTGCCGTCTCCAGCTCGGCGCCCTTGCGCGCCACCAGCACCACCCGGGCTCCGAATTCCCCAATCGCCTCCGCGATTTGCAGGCCGAGCCCGCGGGAACCACCGGTGACGACGGCGACCCGCCCGGTCAGATCGAGCAAGGCGTGAAGAGGGTTGGATGACATGGCAAGGCTTTCGGCATCGATCGGCGGCCAGCGCTGCCCGCGTGTTGACCACCGCTCATTTCTGTTGGACAAGTCAATAACCCGACAAATGACGAAAGCAAGCCCGAAGCATGGGCTTCGGAAGGACGATGACGCAGCGGGAATCAGAGTTTGACGAGGACACCGCGCGCAAAGCCGATTGCTGGCGCCCGCCCTTCGTCATCGGACAGGAACTGACCGCCGAAATCACGTTCACGCCTGAATCCGTTCGGGCCTTCGCGGCGATGACCAACGATACCAACCCGCTCCATCATGACGAGGCGGTGGCCGCAGCAACGCGCTTCGGCGGGCTGATCGCCAGCGGCACGCAGACGACCGGACTGCTGCTGGGCAGCCTCGCCAATCACATCTTCCCCGATAATGCGTCGCTCGGCCTCGATTGCTCCTTTCGACTCAAGAGGGCCGTGCCGGCGAATGCCGTCATGACAGCGCGCTGGACCGTCCAGAGCATCGCGCCCAAGCCAGCGCTTGGCGGCGTGATCATGACCTTGAAGGGCCGTCTCTCCGACCGGCGGGACGTGACGTTCGTCGAGGCGACGGCGACGATTGCGGTCATGCCGCACGAAGCGCTGAGCCGGGTTGCCAAGCCCGTGCCAATCTAGCCGATGCGGATCATCGCCAGGGCCACGAAGGGCATTCCAATTGACGGACGGCCCCGCCTTCGGTCGGTAGCGATCCGAGAACGCAAGACGTGCTATGGCGATTTTTGGACTATCCTGCCGATCTTCATCGAACCATGCCCAGCAATGGTAACGCCGTGACAAACCAGACCTTCAAGAAGCTCGACACCGCTCCCGTCTACCGGCTGGTCTTCGACACGATCGAACAGCAGATCGTCAGGGGAGAGCTGAAGCCGGGCGTGCTGCTGCCGACCGAGACGCATCTTGCGGAGCAGTTCGGCGTCAACCGCTCGACAGTGCGCGAAGGCATTCGCATGCTGGAGGAGAGCGGCCTCGTACAGCGCAAATCGGGCCAGCGGCTCCAGGTCACCCTGCCCCATATCAACGCGACTGCGGCACGCACGAGCCGCCTGCTGCGCCTGCACGAGGTCACCTTCAGGGAACTCTGGGAAGCCTCGATCGCGATCGAGCCGGTGGTCGCCCGCTATGCGGCCGAACGCATCACGGCGCCGGAACTCACCCTGCTTCAGCAGAATGTCGCGGAGATGGAAAAGGCGATCAACGACCATGTCGAGGTCGTCAGGCTCGACATCGTCTTCCATGACTTGATCGCCCAGGCGGCGCGCAACCGCGCCCTGGGCCTCGCGCGCGAGCCGATCAGCCAGTTGTTCATGCCTGCGGGGAAGGCGATCCTGCCGCGCCTCAAGACGCAGAAGCGCATCATCGACGCCCATCACGCTTTGCTGAAGGCCCTGAAGGAGCGCGATGCCGACGAGGCGGCGGCCTGGATGCATCGCCACATCGCCGATTTCAAGCGTGGCTTCGAGCAGACCGGCCTCGACATCGACAGGCCTCTGGAGAGCTTCTGACATAGGCATGCCGGCCCGTCCTGCACCGGGAGCCGCTACCGGTTTTCGGAGTTGACCGCCACCGCAGCTGACGGCGCCAATCTGGTCTTCCCTTCGCGCACGGCGTCGACGACGTCGCGGCTGGCTGCCGAGGTGAATGACCACGAGGGCGCACACCTTATTTCTGCTGCCTATTGGCCTTCGGCACGAGCGGAGGCCAGCCACGCCTCAATTGTCGCTCTCTCTTCCTTTGGATTCCTCTTCGACCAACTTAGATAAATCGATGAGCCATTGGAGTGCGACGCCAAAGCCAACGCATGGCTCGGGCTAATCTCGTATCTTTTCTTGAAGGCGCGGCTGAAATGCGCCTCGCTGCGAAAGCCATGCTGGTGCGCGATGGCAGAGATCTTCAGCTTTCCCTTGGAATGCACAATTGTCTGCAAGCTGGCCTTCAACCGCTCCCCGAGAAGCCAACGCTGAACGCCACCATGCTCCTCGAACGAACGAAACAGTTTCGATCGAGAGATGCTCAGTGCGATCACCAGATCCTCGGGACCGAAGTCTGGATCAGACATTTTTCCTCGAGCCAGCCGATAGGCGCGATCGAGGACAGAGACGTCGTCGCGCTTCTTTCTCGGCACGGTGGCAGGAAGGGCAGCCCCGGCGAACCGCAAGATACCATCGACGGCCGATTGCGCCTGGTCGACGCTGAGGCCGTCAATGTGATCCAGGAGCGACCTGATCTGTGCTCCAAGAAAGATGCCTGCACTACTATCCGCCGTCAGCACCATGCCGTGGACATCGCCTTGCAGCGTGGGCGGTGCGCTGGCCCGGTCGAAGGTAAGTGTTATCCCCTCATAGCCGGTGGTGTCGCACATGTATGGCAAGGAATAATCGACAGCAACAATGTCTCCGGGAGCATGATCTTGCTTTATCCCGTCATAGTCGGTCGTAATTTTTCCGCGCGTCACCAGATAAAGCGACATTTGAGAGTTTGGCCTGTCGTCGATGACGCGCCGCGTCCGCGACATCGTCATTGCCGACCCGCCATTGATCTGCACAAAGGCCTCGGGAAGCTGCCAGGTGCAGCCGTAAAATTCGAACAGAGCCGGGTCGAAATCGGCTGGTATCCAGCAGTCGACGAGGCGAGAAAGCGCGACCTTCCAGGCAGCATAATTCTCGGCACCTGGAGGAAACGGCCAGATAATGCCGCGCGACGCGCGTGTTTGCAGAGTGGTGTCGGCTTCAAGCATCGAGAATCCAGTGCCTGCTCATAGATCCGCCCGCTGCACCTTACCGGTCCAGCTGAATTATCATGGCTGAGTAAATTACTTGGAAGTGGCGCAGCTGCAGGGCACTGGCTGTAGAAGACGGTCCTGTGACGACAGCGCCGACCACGCCGGCCGGCAGGCTTGATCAGCGCGGTCCAAGGACTTTTCAGGAGGCCGATCCGATGTCGGCATCTTGCTCTTGGAAGCCATGTCGGCTGTCGGCATCTCCAGTCGATCAGCCGGGCTCCGATCGCCGTCGGAGGCAAGTTCTTACCTGCGCGGAAGGCCGGCGACCCTGGACGGGCGGTCATCAAGTTGGGATGTGCAGTCATGGCACCCGACGGCGATTTCCTTTTAGCTTCAATCAGCAAACCACGGTCTTCAAGGGGCGCAGCGGCTGCGGGGGCCTATGGCGAAGGCGTGGGCGGGGCTGATCCAGGCCGATGAAAGCCGTGCCTGCGGTCATCACAAATCCGAGGGCTCAGCGGGCTCCGAGGAAGGGGATGCCTGTCTGATTTTGGCGATGCCAGGCTCTCCCGAGCCGTATCGCTGTCGTTCCAGCTTACCACCCATCGCCGCGCGACCTGCGTTCCTAGCGGGCGGCGCATGGGCGCGCTTTTTTGGCTTGGAAGCCAGTTTCGACCTGTCGACCAATTCTCAGAGCAACCGTTGGGGAGCGCGGTGAAGCAATTCGGACTGGATGGCGGCACGCCGCGACCGGCTGACATAGATCGCCAGCCACCGATTGCCGAAGCGTCGCGCCATCTCGCGCTGAAGCTGAGGCTGACTTCGCTGGCGCTGTGCTGCTCGACCTATAAGGAACTCTGCGCGCGCTTTGCTGCCAGCAATCGCACGACGCTGTTCGTGCCGCAGAACGCCTATAAATGGCTCAGCGGCAAGGCCACGCCGCGCGCATCCAGCGTCTATGAGGATTGGGCACGGGTGCTCGGCGGCGCACTGACCGCGCCGTTCCTCGCCTCCTCCTCCTTCGAAGAGTTTCAGGACGCGGTCCGCACTCGTTTCGCCGTGCCGGAAACCGCGCTTTCCGCACTGAGGGCCGAGGCAGGCCTGCCGCCGGGCCCCGCCGCGGCCGTTGTCGCATCGTCGCTGACCAGGGAGAACGGGCGGCAGTCCGGCGGGCATTGGCTGGCAGGCGCCTATCTTGCGCTCTCGCCGGCCTGGTCTCGCGCCGAGGCGGGGCGGCTGAGCATCGGGGCAGTCAGCATTCACGCCGACGCGATGCAGCGTCTGCAGATCAGCTACAGCGAAAACCTGTTCAACCGTCCAATCCTCATGAGCGGGTCATTGCTGAGCGATGGCCGCACCGCACAAAGCGCCCTGACCTGCTCCCATACGCACCGGCTGTTCTTTCTGGCACTGAATGCGCCGACCCCACCGGCCAATCTCATCGGCGGCATTCTCAGCGGCGCGGCGGTGCATGATCCCGACGCCCGGGCCACGGCCAGCCGCATCCTGCTTCTGCGGGCGCTTGGCGGCCGGGCCGAGGATCTGGTCGCGCGTACCGGCCATCTCGATGCGGACGGGGCGCTGGTCGAGAATGAACTGGCCGCGCTCGGCTACCACGACGATGCCGCCAGGCGGGCACTGAGCGCTGGCATCGTCGATTTCCTCGGCGCGTCTTCGCCTTCCAGCCTTTGCGAGGCCGCAGCTAAAGACCTTGCGCCTCTTGAGTCGATGATCGCGCGGCCTTCACCGCACGAAATACTACAGAAACCGTCGTCTTGGCATTAGATTTCATACAATAATCTTCCACACCCTCGATATACGTAAAAATTAAGGCCGTTTTTATGCCACACACTGCCTCATCATACCTTGATCGGAAGCGGATCATCATGAAGTACTGCGGTAGCCTTGTCGCTGCGGCGATTGTCACGCTCGCTGCCGTTCATCCGTCCAAAGCAGAGATCACAGGCGAAAAGCTTCAGGCGCTCCTGCCCGGCCTCGAGAAGCAGGTCGCCGCCGGGATGAAGGAGTTCTCGGTTCCCGGCATGGCCATCGGCATCGTCTTCGATGACAAGCTGGTCTACAGCAAGGGCTTCGGCGTCAGGACGATCGACAAGGCCGACAAGGTCACGCCCGACACCATTTTCCAGATCGGTTCGACGACCAAGGCGTTCCTGGCGACATCGCTCGCCCAGGCCGTGGATGCCGGCCGGCTGAAATGGTCCGACCATGTCGTGGATCACATGCCTTCCTTCCAGCTGGCCGATCCGTGGGTCTCGCGCGATTTCCGTATCCTCGACCTCGCCGCGCAGCGCTCCGGCCTGACGCCTTACGTCAATGACGACCTGACCTTCCTGGGCTTCGACACGCAGACGATGATCCGGTCCCTGCGCGTCGCGCCGCAGACCGGCATTTTCCGCTCGCAGTTCGGCTATCTCAACATTCCGCACATCGTCGGCGGCGAGGTTCTGGCGAAGGTGACCGGCTCGGCAAGCTGGTACGAGTCGATCAAGAAGACCCTGCTCGACCCTCTCGGCATGTCATCCACGACCGCCACCCTGGCAGCCATCACCCAGGCCGCGGATCACGCCACCGGCCACAGGTTCGACGAGCGCCCGGTCGCAATCCCGTTCCACGCGGCCACTCCCTATGCGCACGGCCCCGCCGGCGCCTTCAACTCCAATGTCAAGGATATGGCGCAATGGCTGCGCCTGCAGCTCGGGCGTGGGCATTTTGGCGGCAAGGTCCTGGTCTCGGAGGAGAACCTGGATGCAACCTGGACCCCGCGCGTCGCGATGAGCGAGCGCGTCAGTTATGCCGTCGGCTGGGTCGTCAACGCCACGCCGAACGGTCGCGTGATCTGGCACAATGGCGGGACCCCGGGCTTCGGCGCCCATGCCGGCTTCCTGCCGGATGGCAGGACCGGCATCGTGATCCTGAGCAACCTCGGCAATGCGGCCATGGCCGATGCGCTCGCCCAATGGTTCTATGACCGGGCGCTCGGCAATCCCGAGGTCGACAACATTGCGCTCGCCGCCGCCGCCATCCGGGCGAGCCGGGAGTCGCAGCGCAAGGAGGCGGCGGGCTTCATCGCAGGCCCGCTGCCGGCCTCTGCAAGCGCATTCGCCGGCAGCTACATCTCTCCGGTTCTCGGCATGGCAACAGTCGCGGCCGCCGATGGAAAGCTGCGGATGACTCTCGAAAAGACCGACGCCGTCGCTCTGCTCGAGGCCAACAGAGATGATCCGAACCTGTTCTCGGCGCGGCTCATCGCGACGGCCGGCTACGAGCCGCTCGTGGCCATGGCCGGCGATGTGCCCTTCACGCAGATCCGGTTCGAGCGCGACGGTGCCGGCAACATCGCCCAGCTCCGCTGGCTGAGCCCGGAACTGCCGCACACCTTCGCACGCCAGCCCGGCCAGTAGACCTGAGCCATTCCGAGGACGAGCCCAATGAGCATTTTCTCCAGCAACCTAGCCCGGATTTCCCTGGCCCTTGCCTTGAGCACGGCTGCTGCCGCGGCTCACGCGGCTCCGGCCGCCGCTCCCTCTCAGGCGATGAGCGAGCAGCGGCATATCCTGCCAGTCGGCAACGTGCTTCAGGGCATCATCGACTTCCTGGGCGACGACGACAATTACGTGCACGACGATCACTATGACTGGCAGCGCTACCGGGACACGACGTCCCGGAAGGAGCGCGTCCGCGATTTCTATCAAATGCAGCAGGGCGCCCAGATGGACTACTGGCGCCACCAGAAGGACGCGCAGAAGCGGATGATCAAGCAGCAGCGTGGCTGGTAAGGCAGGGATAGGCAATGACCGTGATCAGAAGTGTCGCGATCGCTCTCCTGGCGGTGCTGTCGTCGGGGGGCGGAGCGACCGCTGATCCCGCCGCGGCGATATCCGGAAAGATTCCGGCTTCCGTTGCCGATGCCATCAGGAATTTCGAAACCAAGCCGATCTTTGCCCATATGAGTTGGGGCATCCACCTGGTCGACCTCGCTACGGGCGAAGTGTTGATCGATCAGGCCGGGCACAAGTCGCTGCTGCCAGCCTCGGCCATGAAGATCTACAGCGTTGCGACCGCGCTTGACGGCTATGGCGCCGAGTACCGTTTCCGGACGCCGGTGTACCGGCTCGGCGCCGTGAAGGGTAATGTGCTCGACGGCGACCTCGTCCTCGTCGCTTCCGGCGATTTCAGCTTCGGGCTCCGCGAGCAGCCCAATGGCAAGCTTGGCTTCAACAGCCTGCCGGAAGTCGACCACAACACCACCTCTACCGGCTTTCCGGGCGGTGCCTATGTCGAGAACAGCGATCCGCTCGCGGCGCTCGATGCGCTGGCCAAACAGGTGAAGGCTGCGGGCATCCGCGAAATCACCGGCAACGTCATGATCGACGATCGTCTCTTCGAGACCTATCGGGGGTTCCCCGCCGGGCCGACCGCTCCGATCTGGGTCAACGAGAACGTCATCGACATTATGGTGACGCCGACGAAGCCCGGCGAGAAATCCAAGGTCGACTGGCGTCCGAAGAGCGCTGCCATCACCGTCGAGAACGACGTCACCACGGTTGCCGACACGGCCGGACCGCTCGAGGTGACGACACAAGGCGCCGGGGTGATCCGAGTCAGTGGAAATATCGCTTCGGGCGGACCTCCGACCCTGACGATTTCCCAGATCGCCGATCCCGCGGCCTTCGCGCGCACCGCCTTCATCGAGGCACTGGTCCGGGCAGGAATCAAGGTCGCCGCGCCCCCGCTCGGCCCCGCCGGGCCGCTGCCCGGCGCAGGCGCCTATGGCGATGCCAACCGGGTGGCGGAATACGTCTCGCCACCGCTCTCCGAATTCGCCAAGGTGATCTTGAAGGTGAGCTACAACCGCGGCACCGACCTCATGGTCTGCCTCGCAGCGGTGAAGGCCGGAAGCCGTGATTGCGGCGAAGGGCTGGCCGAAGTGCTGAAGCTACTCGCCAAGCATGGCGTTTCGTCAACCGGAACCTATGTCTTCGACGGAGCAGGAAGCAGCAACAACAACCGCACGACGCCGTCGGACCTCGCAACCTTCCTCACGAAAATAACGACCACGCCCTGGGGGGCGGCCATTCATGATGGCATGGCCGTCCTCGGTGTCGACGGCTCGCAGGCGCTGAACGGCGCGGGGACGCCGGCGGCCGGACATGTTCGGATCAAGGACGGCGATATGGTCGCCGGAAGCGCCGCCGGGCAACTTGTCGCCCTTGCCACCACCCAGACCGGCTACATCGATGCCAAGAGCGGACGCCGGCTTGTCTATAGCCTGATGGTCAACAACAACCCCTTCCTGTCGCTGAAGGACTACTCCGCCGCCCGGGCCGATGTGGCGGCCGTCGTCGTCGCGATCCAGCAGGGCTATTGACGGACCGGCTTCCTTAAACCGAGCGGGCCGGTAGCCTGACGGGCCCTTCAGGGCCCGATACGTGCTTTTCCGCACGCGCGGCGTCCAAAGGCGTCAGCGCCGGTGCTGCGGCGACGCTCCCGCGCGTCACGCCGCGACCGACTGCTGCTTTGCCGTCTCGATGAGGTGGCCAGCCAGCCGGTCGGCCAGGGCCATGATCGTCAGCGTCAGATGCTTGTCGGGGAGTTCGGGGATGACCCCGCCATCGCAGATATAGAGGTTGTCGAAGTCATGGCTCTTCAGGTCGGCATCGACGACGCCGTGGCGCGGATCCTGCGCAATCGCCGTGGTGCCGGCATAGTGGATGCCGGTGCCGCTGTTGTCGCGGCTGGCGTAGATCATCGTGGCTGAGGCCCGCCGGAGCACGCGCCTGCCCCAGACCGTCATCGCGTCCATCATCTGATGGCTCGCGGCAGGGATCGTGAAATCGACCTCGACCTGCGGGACCCCATAGGCATCGACGCTCCGGCCCGGTCGCACCCGGTTCCCGGGCGTCGCCTCGCCCTGGCAGAACAGGCCGAGGGTGACGTAGCTGTGGAACATCGTCCGCGCGAGCCGTTCCTTCAGGAAGGGCGGAAAGTGACGCATGCCCGTCAGGTAGTGCGGCACGTCGGGTGCGCTGTGGATGGCGTGGCCGATGAAGGGGAAGGGCGCGCCATCGGGAAGCCTGCCTTGCGACAGCAGGATCAGCAGGTCGCCATAGCCGAGGTCGTAGTCGCGTCGCTTGCCCCAGAGTTTCAGCAGCGAGGTGGAGAGCACGACCTTGGGGTTGTCCTGCAGCCCGGCGCCAACCCGCCCATGCCGGTTGCCGAGACCGGAGGGGTCCACATCATCGGCTGAGTTGAACAGGATGCGCGGCGTTTCCAGCGCTCCGGCGGCGAGCACGACCATGCCGGCACGTAAGTGCCGCCGATTGCCGGTCGCAAGGTCGATATACTCGACCCCCTCGATCCGGCGGCCGCTGCCGTCGCGGAGCAGGCGAACCACTTTCGCCTGGGTCCGCAACTCGTAGTTCGGCAGGTCGGCGATCTGCGGCAGCAGCCGCGTCGAGAACTTGTAGACCGCGCCGACAGGGCAGCCGGAGGTGCACATCCCCGTCGAGATGCAGGATGTCGGGGTTCCAGCCCTTGTGTTGATCGCCTTGCGGTTCGGGATGGCGTGGGAATGCCCGTCGTTCAGCGACTTCACGGCATCGACGACCAGCCGGTCGGCCGGGCGCAGCGGCTTCGGCGGCAGATAGTCGCCATCCGGCAGATCCGGCAGCCCCTCCTTGGTGCCGCAGACCGCGATCAGGCGCTCGACCGCGCCATAATGCGGGGCCAGATCGGCATAGGACAGCGGCCAGGACTTGAAGTCTTCCGCCGAGAACCGGACGCTGACGCCGTTCCAGAGGTTCTGCAATCCGTTGACAGCCAGGACCTGGAAATGCCGGAACCCGTCCTTCGGCCGTGCCGTCGAGCCGACGCTGCCATCGGCGAAGAGCGGGTGGACGAAGAGGCTGTCATGCGGATCGCTGGGCCAGGTCGTGCTCGGGCCGATGCCGAAATCCCTGGTCACGCCGGGCGGCAGGGTCGTCTTGAAATGGTCCTCCGGCAGCATTGCGCCATGCTCGAGCGAGACCGTGCGCAAGCCGGATCTGGCAAGCCTGTGGGCGAGGATGCCACCGCCGGCTCCGGTACCGACGACCACGACATCGCAGAACTCAGCCTCGGTCACGCATGCCTCCCACGGGCCATTCCCCGACCGAGCGCAGGAAATCCGGGCAGGCGAAGCGGATGTATTCGAGGAAGCCGAGCAGCGCCGTCCGGTCAGGGCCGAGATCGGCGCGGCGCAACCGCCCGGTACGCGCGAAATCGGCGCGGCGCTCGACCGCCGCAAGCGCCGTGCCGATCTGCCGGTTGGCCCTTGCAATCCGGGTGATGTCGGGCAGGAGCGGAAGCAGGACTGCGCGATACGGGCTGAGCCCGATCAAGGCGGCGACCAGTCGTTCCCAATCCTGCGAGACGGCCGCCCCGGCAGGATCGACCTGCTCCGGCGGCTGCCTTTCGAGAACCGGCGGCAGCTGGGTCATACCGTCACGACCCGCGCCGGTGCGGCATCGAGCCGCCGGAATGGCCGTCCCGATTCCAGATGCCGCTCGATCTCTTCGAGCGAGACGCCGTTGGTCTCCGGGACCAGCAGATGGGTGAAGACCAACCCGGCTGCGCAGACCAGCGCATAGACTGCGAAAACCCCGCCGAGCCCGAAGCTGCTGACCAGCATCGGGAAGGAGAACACCACCAGGAAATTGAAGCCCCAATTGGCGAGTGAGGTCACGCTCATGCCGAGGCTGCGCACCTTGAGCGGAAAGATCTCGGACATCATCACCCAGGGCAGCGGCCCGATGCTGGCAGCGAAGGCGGCGACGTAGAGGACGAGGCCGACGGTCGCGAGGATATCGAGCGATTCTGAGCCGGTGGCCGCAGCCAGCGCGATCATGCCGAGGCTGAGGGCCGTTCCGGCAAAGCCGATGAAGAGCAGACGCCGCCGGCCGATCCGGTCGATCAGATACATGCCGACGAAGGTCATCGCGACATTGACGATGCCGATCCCGACCGTCGCCAGGATCTGGGTCGAGGTCGAGTTGAAGCCCGACTCCTTGAAGACCGTCGGCGCGTAGTAGATCACGGCATTGATGCCGCTGAGCTGCTGCAGGAAGAACAGCCCCATGCCGACCACCAGCGCCGGCCGGACCGTCGGGCTGAGCAGGTCCGCCCAGGTGCCGGGCCGGGTCCGCTGCTGCGCCGCCTGCTGGATGCTCGCGAGCTCGGCATCGACCGCCGGATCATGGGGCGCAAGCTCGCGAATCCGCGCGATCGCAAGACGCGCCTCCTCGGTACGGCCCTTGAGGGCGAGCCAGCGCGGCGTGTCGCCCATGCGATACATGCCGATGAGGAGGGCCAGCGCAGGCAAAACCCCCATCAGGAACATCAGCCGCCAGGACTCGGCAAAGACGAAGTCGACGACATAGGCGCCCAGAATGCCGAGCGTAATCGCCAGCTGATAGATCGAAACGAGCATGCCGCGCTTCTCGGCCGGCGCGCTCTCGGAGATATAGAGCGGCGCGACCATGGCTGCGATGCCGACCGCCAGACCGAGCAGCAGTCGCGACGCCGTCAGCACCCAGACCGCGCCGGCCGCGGCCGAAAGCAGCGCCCCCGCCGCAAACAGCACGGCGGCCGCCAGCAGCAAAGCGCGGCGGCCATAGGTTTCGGTGGTGCGCCCCGCCAGCAGCGCCCCGCCCAGTGCACCGAGCGGGACGGCGGCCGTCATCAGCCCCTCGTCGAACGGGCTGATGGCGAATTGCCCGCGCAGGAGATGCAGCGCACCGGCAATGACGCCCTCGTCGAAGCCGAAGAGGAAGCCGGCGATGCCTGCGATGGCAGCTATGAAATAGATCATCGTCTCCGCCCTGGTTGGCGTGGGTTGGCAAGCATCAGGGCAGCAGGCTGTTCGCCACCTTGCGGAAGGCCGTGACGATGTCGCTTTCGTCGGCTTCGGTCAGGGTCGAGCCAATGGCGAGCAAGGCGCCGCGGGCATGGAAATCGTCGCATCGCGGCAGCGCGCCAACGCCGTAGTCATAGGCCTCGGCGAAGGCATTGGCGGGGTGGCTCCAGGGGAAGCCGTCCCGGCTGTTGGACCGGCGCTGGACCAGGCTCGGAACGTTGAAATACCAGTGCATTCCCCATTCCTGCATGGTGATGCAGGCAAGGCTGCCGGGCGGACCGGCGATCCCCTCGGCACGTAGCGCATCGACGAAGCGCCGCGCCAGGACGGCATCCGGCAGCAGCATCAGCAGGAACGGCCCGGTGTCTCCGGCGGGGTCCGGGATATGGCGGAAGCTGATGCCGCGCAGATCAGCCAATTGCTGGCGAATGCGCCATTTCGAGCCCCGCATCGCGCCGGTGATGCGCGACAGCTTGCGCATCTGCGCCAGCGCCATCGCGCCGGCGAGCTCCGACATGCGCGCGCCCATGCCCCAGAGCTGGCAAGCCTCGTCGGATGCGTCGAGCCGCCCCTTCTCGTTGCGGGGATAGCCGAGATCGTGCAGCGCCGCGATACGCCGGAACAGGCCGTCATCCTCGGCGACGATCATCCCGCCATCGCCCGAGGTCATGTTCTTGTTCAGCTGGAAGCTGAAGATGCCGATATCGCCGAAGCGCCCGACCGCCCGCCCGCCGACAGACGCGCCGGCCGCCTGGGCACAATCCTCGACCAGGCCAAGACCATGGGCGCGGCAGATCTCGGCGATCTCGGCGATGCGGCCCGGCGCTCCGCTCATATGCACGCAGAGCACGGCGCGGCTATGGGGCCCGATCTTGCGCTTGAGATCCTCCGGATCGATGCAGAAGGTCTCGTCGATGTCGACCAGGCGGGGAATGGCGCCGACGCGCACCACGGCCGAGAGGCAGCTGACCCAGAGATAGCCCGGCACGAAGACCTCGTCCCCCGGGCCGACGCCGAGCGCCGACAGCGCGATCGTCAGGGCAGCCGTCCCCGACGACACGCCGAGCGCGTGGCGATGTCCGAAGGCCTCGCACCATTCACGCTCCAGGGTCTCGACCATGTGCTGCGGGTCGGGCCCATAGAACCGGAAAGGGCTGCGGGCACGCACGACGCGGTCGACAAGTTCGCGCTCTTCCTCGCCGATCCAGTGCACCCCCGGCAGCTCCCAGGGCAGCGGCTCGCGCCGGACCGGGACACCTCCATCGATGGCGAGCCGATTGGCTCGCTCCTGGCCAACCCGCGACCCTGTCACGACCAGATCCGTCATATGAATCTCCTGAAAGCAGCTCGCTGACTAGGGCCGAAACATCAAATGCGAGAAGAAGTTGATCCAGCACAGACATCGCATGTAGCATGAAATCGAAATATAAATTCGACATCTAATTATAGAAAAGATTAGAAATGATTAGAAATATTTGGATTTCAAAATGCTTCGATCCATCTATTTTGATTTTAACCCTTGTCTTGACCGGTGGAGCGACATTCGGATTTGGAATAGCATCCATTTCAGGCGTGCTGGACGTCATAAAGATTGAATTTGAGCTCTCCGAGCTTGGAGAACAATTTGTTGTCGGGATCCTGGTGCTCGGCTGCTTCATCGGCGCCGCCATCGCCGGCCCGGTCTCGGCCCGTTGGGGCAGGCGATGCACGATCATGCTAGCGGCCGCGCTCGGCGGGCTCGGCTATGCGCTGATCCTGGCCCGGTTCGGGCTCGGCGGACTGCTGGCCGGGCGCAGTCTTGCCGGGCTGTGCATCGGCCTGCTCTCGATGGTGGTGCCGATGTATGCGGCCGAGACGACACCAGCGCGGCGTCGCGGCGCGGTGGTCTCGATGTTCCAGCTCGCGATCACATTGGGCATTCTCGCCGCCTATGGCGTGACGCTCGCCTTTGCCGCAAGCGTATCCTGGCCGCTCCTGCTCGGCGCCGGCGTTCTCCCGGTTTTCCTTTGCCTGACGGCGATTCTGCTGCTGCCCGAAAGCCCGCGCTGGCTCGCCGTGCAGGGCGATCACGCTGCGGTGCTGACGGCGGCGCGAGCTCTCGGCCTCGCCGATGAATGGCAGGAAACCCGACCGCCGCTCGCCGCTGCCGGCGCCGGCGCCTTGCTCCGGCGCGGTAGCACCAGTGCCGTGCTTCTGCTGTGCAGCACGCTCTTCATCCTGCAGAATCTGAGCGGCATCGACGGCATCCTCTACTACGCTCCCCGCATCTTCCAGGAACTCGGCTTCTCGGCCGGGACCGCCGCCCTTGCCGCGACCTTCGGCCTCGGCCTGGTCAATGTGCTCGCCACGATCGCCGCCATTGCCATGGTCGATCGCCTGGGCCGCCGGCCGCTGCTGATCTTCGGTTCGGCCGCGATGGCGATCGGGCTCGCCGCGGTCATCGTCGCCTCCCGGCTCGACTGGCCCTGGATCGGCCTGGCGGGGCTCGCCGTGTTCATCGCGGCCTTCGCGCTCAGCCTCGGCCCGCTGCCCTATGTGCTGATGTCGGAGCTGTTTCCGACGGCGATCCGCGAATCCGGCATCGCCATGGCCTCGGCGACGAGCTGGCTCTTCAACGCCTTGATCGCCTTCACCTTCCTGTCCCTCGTGACCGCGATCAGCCTCTCGGGCGCGATCGCGCTGTTCCTCGTAGTCTGCCTGCTCTCGCTCGGCTTCTGCCTGGCCTTCACGCCGGAGACGCGCGGTGTCCGGCTGGAAGATATCGAGGCGGCCGTGCTGGCGGGGCAGCCCCTGCGCCGGCTCGGCGGCTGAGGCGGTGACGAACCGACCAAGCGCGCCAGTCAACTGGACGTTGCCGGCTTTGGGGCACGGCAAGCACCGCGCAGCGAAAGCCCGAGCTTGCCAATCGAGCCGCGTGTCGGCAGTCTCAGCCCAGCAAAGACGCGCAGCGGGTGGATGCCGGAGTATTATCTCGTCGGGCAGCAGGACATGGGAAGTCCAAGATCATGATCATTGACGGTGGCAATGCCGATGCCGGCAAGATGGACGAGATCGCTCTGCTCGGGCGTCGGGCGGGGCTTCTCAACCGCCGGTCGTTCCTAGTCGGCTCGGCCGCCGGTCTCGGCGCGCTCGGGCTAGGCGGTTGCGCGACATCCGACGGCATGAGCCTCGCCGAGGCGCAGAAGCTCTACGGGCCAGTGCCGGAAGAGAAGTTCCCGATCCCAGCGATCGACGTCAGCAAGGTCGATCCGAAATATTTCCGCCGGACGGTGGCCTACGACACCAAGGAAGCGCCCGGCACGATCATCGTCGATCCCGGCAACTATTATGTCTATCGCGTCGCGGGCGACGGAACCGCGACCCGCTACGGCGTCAATGTCGGCCGCGACGGATTCCGGTGGAGCGGTGACGCCTATGTCGGGCGCAAGTCCGAATGGCCGACCTGGACGCCACCCAAGGAGATGATCAAGCGCCAGCCCGAGGCGGCCAAATACGCCCGCGGCATGCCCGGCGGTCTCGACAACCCGCTCGGCGCGCGCACGCTCCATCTCTATCAGAACGGCGCTTACACGCTCTACACGATCTATGCGTCCCTCGACGCGGAATCGATCGGCTCGGGCATCACCAGCGGCTGTGTCGGCCTGCTCACGCAGGACATGATGCACCTGTACTCACAAACGCCAGTCAAGACGAAGGTGGTTGTCTTGCCCGCATAAGGCAACGGCGTCAGTCCCCGCTCCAGGCGCCGCCCGCGCGGGCAACGCAAAGAACAGGCCCGTTCTTCCGAGCCTTAGCGATTGTGCGGGCGGCGATCCCTGAAGGTCGACGGCGCAACCTTTCTGTCCCGCAAGACTTCCTGGATGGCGGCGACGCCAGCATGCAGAGTATTGAAAAGAGTGCTGGAGAGGTCGGCAGGATCTCCCTCAGTCACGAGGACCCCGGCATCACCGGTGATACAGCGGTGGGGAACTCGATCCGGCGGGCGCAGCGGTGGCTGGCGCAAAGATTGCGATCGCCTTGGGATGGACCTTGAAATGGGCGGGGGTCGCCGTGACGATCTCACCATCGGTATTGATAGGCCTAGGCTTGCTCGTCTCGATGTCGAACTCGATGCATTTTGCCGTGCGAACCTCGCGCCATGCACCGTGAGTTCCGGACCGGAATGAGCGCAACATCAGCGCCAATTTCCAAAGGTTTGGCATCTCGAGACTGTAAAGGTCGAGATGCCCGTCATCGATCTCCGCGTTCTCCTCGACGACATTGCCGCCGCCATAGTGCCGCCCGTTGCCGACGGCGATCTGATACGTCTCGACATCGATTGTTCGCCCCTTCTCGGTAATCCTCGCCCCGAATCGCGACGCACGTGTGAGGACCTTCAAGGCGGCAACAGCGTAGCCCAGGCGACCGAACCGCTTCTTCAACATAGGGTCGAGGCTCTGAGCGAGATCGCTGCTCAGACCAATGCTCGCGACGTTGAAGAACGCGTGCCCATTGACCGTGCCTACATCGACCCGACGCGTCTCTCCACGCGCGATAACATCGGCAGCCCCCGCCAAGTCCATGGGTATGCCGAGCGTTCGAGCCAGATCGTTGGCTGTCCCCATTGGAATGATGCCGAGCGGGAGGCCGCTTTCCATCGCTGCGAGCGCTGCGGACGAAACTGAGCCATCGCCGCCGCAAACGATCACCAGGTCGGCCATGTGGCGCAGGCGTACGATATCGCGAGCAATCTCTGGCAGAGCCTCGAAGGTTTCCTCAGTCACGTCGAGTCCGCCGGTCTCGAGGCGCTGGAGAACGGGGGTCATTGATTCCTGGCCGCGCCGCGCCTTCGCATTGCGCAGCAGCAGGGCGCGTTTTCGGTAGGACGAACTTGCAAGATTGGACTGGTCGATCATCGGCCAACGCAGGTGGGAAACGCGCATGCCAATTTCAACCGTCTTCTGGCCTTGCTGCGATCGGTTGAATTCTTCCTTGGCGCGCCAGAAAAGGACCTTGGCGCGACATCCCGAAACAGACGCTCCCCGCTCATCGCTCCGGGCGCCATGCCGACATCCAATCCGTCGCGTGAGCCGGCAGGGCGTCCTCGAATGGGCAGAGCCATGAACTAATAGTGGAATGTCCAGAGCAGGCTTTCGCTCAACCCCTTCAATGCCTCGACGGCATCCGGCCGCTCCCGCGCCAGCGTCGTGATCAGGGCGTCCGCCATCGCGAAAGCAGCCGTCGGCGAGTTCGGCAGGAAGCTGTTGCGGGCGGGAGCGAACAGCGTCATGTCGGCCAACGGCACAAGCGGCGATGACGGTCCGTCGGTCAGCGCCAGCAGCATGGCGCCTCGCTTCTTGCCGAAGCTCGCGAGCTCCAGGGTCGCGCGCGAGTAGCGCGGCAACGCGATCGCGATGACAAGATCCTCCGGCCCGGCCGACAGCATGTGGCGGACGGCGCGCTCCGGCCCGCCGCGCGAGGCGGCGAAGACGACATCGGCCTGCAGATAGAGCGCGAGGCCGTCTTCCAGGAAGGAGCCGACATGATGGCTCGCACCCGAGCCGACGATGAAGATGCGGCGTGCCTTGAGCAGCATCGCAATGGCGCGGTTGACCGCATCTTCCTCCAGCGCCGCGATGGCCTCGTCGAGATTGGCGGCCTCGCCCTTCAGGGTCGCCGTCATCGTCGCGAAGACCGAGCCGGCTGCGGCGCGGGCATCGGCCAATCCCTCGACCGGGCCGAGCGCGACCTTGAGCGCAGTCGACAACGCCGCGCGGAAGTCGGCATAGCTGCCATAGCCGAGCGCACGGACGAAGCGGGTCACGGTTGCGGTCGAGGTGCCGCTCCGCTCGGCCAGTCCCTCGATCGTCATCGTCACGGTGTCGAGCGGACTGTGCAGCACGAAATCGGCCGCCTTGCGGTGCCCTTCGCTGAGCGACGGGTAGACCCCGGCAATGCGGTTGGCGAGGTCCGTCGTCGGCTTCAGGGCGCGTGACATGGCTTTCCCGCTGATTGACGTCGGATAATTTTCATGTTTGCTAGCGCGTGAAAATAAAGCTGTCAAAACGACCAGCTACGGGAACGGAGACGGACCGATGCGTCAGCGTGCGCTCACCACCATCCTGCTCGGCGCCAGCATGCTGAGCGCCAGTGTGTTCAGCGCCCCTGCCATGGCGCAAACCCTGCGCATCGCGCTCGCCTCCGAGCCCACCGCCGTCGATCCGCATTATCACGACCTCACCCCCAACAATGCACTCGCCCTGCACATCTTCGACCATCTCGTGCTCCAGGACGAGAAGCAGGCGCTGAAGCCCGGTCTCGCCACCTCCTGGGAGAATGACGGCAAGAACCGCTGGACCTTCAAGCTGCGCCAGGGCGTCAAGTTCTCGAACGGCCAGCCCTTCGGCGCGCAGGACGTCGTCTTCAGCTTCTGTCGCACGCTGAAGAACGAGACCAAGGTCTCCGGCTCCTTCGCCGACATCACCGGCAATTTCGCCAAGGTCGAGACGCCGGACGACGGCACCCTGGTGATCGAGACCAAGACACCCGAACCGCTGCTGCCGACGCTGCTCTCGGGGCTGCCGATCCTCTCCGCCTCGATCGTCCAGCACGACAAGATCAGCTACGACGTCGAGAAGAACTGCGGCGTCACCGGCCCCTGGCCGACCGTCAACAACTTCAACGACGGCTCGATGGCGATCGGCACCGGGCCGTACAAGCTGAAGTCCTATGTGCGCGGCTCGGCGATCGAGCTCGAGCGCAACCCCAATTACTGGGGCGAGGCCGAACCCTGGGCGAGCGTCCGCTTCCTGCCGGTGACCAATGCCGGCCCGCGCCTCGCCGGCCTGCTCGCCGGCGATTATGACGTGATCGAAAGCCCGGCGGCGCGCGACCTCAACCGGATCAAGGGCGACAAGCGCTTCGGCCATGTCGTCACGCCCTCGACCCGCATCATCTATTTCCAGCTCGACGTCGCCCGCGACGACAGCCCCTTCGTCAAGGCGCCCGACGGCAAGAACCCGCTGAAGGACGCCCGCGTGCGCAAGGCGATGTCGCTCGCCATCGACCGCGACGCGATCGCCAAGCGCATCATGGACGGTGCCGCCGAGCCGGCCTACCAGTTCCTGCCGACCGGCATGTTCGGCACGCTGGCGAACCCGCCCAAGCTCGCTTACGACCCCGCCGCAGCCAAGAGGCTGCTGGCCGAGGCCGGCTACCCCAACGGCTTCCAGCTGACGCTCTCGGCGACCAATGACCGCTACATCAACGACAGCCAGATCACCCAGGCGGTTGCGCAATACCTGACCCAGATCGGCATCAAGGCCGAGGTCGACGCGATGACGCGGGCGATCTACTTCCCGCGCCGTGCCAAGAAGGAATTCAGCGTCGCGCTCGGCGGCTGGGGCTCGAACACCGGCGAGGCCTCCTCCTTCCTGCGGCAATGGCCGCCGACCCCGAACGACGACAAGACGATCGGCGGCTCGAACTATGGCGGCTATAAGAACGACGAGTACGACAAGGTGATCCGTGCCGCGATCTCGACGCTCGACGACAAGAAGCGCGACGAGCTGCTGCAGCAGGCCATGACCATCGCCCTTGCCGACGGCGCCTTCATCCCGCTGCATTTCGAAAGCGGCATCTGGGCCAGCAAGGCCGAGCTCAAGGTCACCGGCCGCGCCGACCAGTTCACCCTTGCCATGTCGGTGAAACCGGCGAAGTAAGCCGGGCTCCCCCGTGACGACAGGAAACCGCACCGTCATTCCGGGGCAGGCTGAAGGCCTGAGCCCGGAACCCATGAACACCGTGCTTCGAAGCCGGGACACCGTCAGCCGCGCATTCTTCCAGGCACGGCCTGAGTTCATGGATTCCGGGTTCGCTGCTGCGCAGCGCCCCGGAATGACGGCACAACTGTTCGGACATCCCCGATGACCGCCTATGTCCTGCAGCGGCTGCTCCAGAGCGTCTTCGTGCTGCTCGCGGTCTCGATCGTGGTCTTCTTTGCCGTCTACGGCATCGGCGACCCGATCGAGCTCCTGGTCTCGCCGCAAGCGAGCGAGGCCGACCGGCAGGCGCTGATCCGCCGGCTCGGGCTCGACCTGCCGGTCTGGCAGCAATACCTGACCTTCATGGGCAATGCGCTGAAGGGCGATCTCGGCCGCTCCTTCGTGCATGGCGTCCCGGCAGTTCAGCTCATCCTGGCGCGGTTGCCGGCGACTTTCGAGCTCGTGCTGCTGGCGATGACACTCGCGCTCGCCGCCGGCATCCCGCTCGGGCTGATGGCCGGGCTCGATCCGGACAGCCGGAGCGCCCGCATCGTCATGGCCGGCACCGTGCTCGGCTATTCGCTGCCGAGCTTCTGGAAGGGCATGATGCTGATCCTGCTCTTTGCCGTGCTGCTCGGCTGGCTGCCGACGGCCGGGCGCGGCGAGACCGTGTCGGTGCTGGGCATCGAAACCAGCCTGCTCACCCTCGACGGACTGAAGCACATCGCCCTGCCGGCGCTCAATCTGGCGGTTCCCAACCTCGCTTTGATCATCCGCCTCGTCGCGGCGGGGACAGCTGAGACGATGACCCAGGACTACGTCAAATACGCCCGCGCCAAGGGCGTGCGCCGCAAGCGCATCGTCAACCGGCATGTGCTGCGCAACATCCTGATCCCGATCGTCACGGTGGTCGGAATCGAGTTCGGCAGCCTCGTCGCGTTCTCGACCATCACCGAGACGGTCTTTGCCTGGCCGGGCATGGGCAAGCTCCTGATCGACTCGGTCTACCAGCTCGACCGGCCGGTGGTCGTCGCCTACGTCCTCTTGGCGACACTGCTCTTCGTCGGCGTCAACTTCCTGGTCGACGTGCTCTATGCGGCGCTCGATCCGCGGGTGAAGCTCGCCGGAGAACAGGCATGAGCCTCGATGTGCCCCGCCTCGCCGGGCCGGCCCAGGCCGACACCCCCTTGCGCGAAAAGGTGCTGCGGCGGCTGCGCAACCGGCCGACGACGCGCGGTGCGGCGATCCTGCTCGGCATCATGGTTGCGCTCGCCTTGCTCGCACCGGTGATCGCGCCGCAGAACCCGCATGATCTCGGCTCGCTCAGCGTCATGGACAACCGGCTGGCGCCGGGCGAGCAGGGCATGAGCGGCTTCACCTTCTGGCTCGGCAGCGACGCGCAGGGGCGCGACATGCTGAGCGCCATCCTCTACGGGCTGCGCACCAGCCTGCTCGTCGGCCTCGCCTCGACGATCGGCGCGCTCGCCATCGGCATCACGGCTGGCCTGACGGCGGCGCAGTTCGGCGGCGCGGTCGACGCGATCCTGATGCGGATCGTCGACTTCATGCTCGGCTTCCCCTCGATCCTGGTGGCGCTCGTGCTGCTCGCCTCGATCGGGCGCGGCGTCGACAAGGTCGTCCTCGCCATCGTGCTGGTGCAATGGGCGCAATATGCCCGGTTGATGCGGGCCGCCGCCATGGTCGAACGGCGCAAGGAATATATCGAGGCGGCGGTCAATTTCGGCCTGCCGACCCGCCACATCATGCTGGCCCATCTGCTGCCGAACTCGGTCGGCTCCGTGCTCGTCGTGGCGACGATCAGCATCGCTTCGGCAATCACGCTCGAGGCGACGCTCTCCTTCCTCGGCGTCGGCGTGCCCGTGACCCAGCCTTCGCTCGGCCTCCTGATCGCCAATGGCTTCGAGTTCCTACTCTCGGGCGAGTACTGGATCGCCGTCTTTCCGGGCCTTGCCCTGGTCGCGCTGATCATGTCGCTCAACCTCGTCGGCGATCGCCTGCGCCGCAGCTTCAACGTGCGCGCATGAGCGACGCTCTCCTCCTTTCCGTGCGCGGTCTCAGGACCGTGTTCCATGCGCAGGACGGCGCCTGGCCGGCGGTCGACGGCGTCGACTTCAGCGTCTCCAAGGGCGAAGTGCTCGGCCTGGTCGGCGAATCCGGCTCGGGCAAGTCGGTGACCGGGTTCTCGCTGGTGCAGTTGATCGACCCGCCCGGCGAAGTCGTCGCCGGCGAGATCCTGTTCGACGGCACCGACCTACGCGCGGCCTCCGAGGAGCAGCTGCGAAGCCTGCGCGGCGACCGGATCGCGATGATCTTCCAGGACCCGCTGATGACGCTGAACCCGGTGCTCAGCATCGGCGAGCAGATGGCGGAAGCGATCCTCGAGCACCGCGCCTGCAGCCGCGACGAGGCCCTTTCCAAGGCTGCAAAGGCGCTGGCGCGGGTCGGCATCTCCTCACCGGAGACGCGGCTGAAGCAGTACCCGCACGAATTCTCCGGCGGCATGCGCCAGCGCGTCGCGATCGCGACCGCGCTCCTGAACGAGCCGGACCTGATCATCGCCGACGAGCCGACCACCGCGCTCGACGTCACCATCCAGGCGCAGATCCTCTACGAGGTGCAGAAGCTCTCACGCGAGACTGGCGCCGCGGTGATCTGGATCACCCACGACCTCGCCGTGGTCGCCGAGCTCGCCGACCGGGTGGCGGTGATGTATGCCGGCCGGATCGTCGAGACCGGTCCGACCACGACCGTGCTCGACCGCCCGCGCCATCCCTATACGCTCGGCCTGCTCAGCTCCTCCGCCGCCATGGTCGAGACCGGCCAGCGCCTGCACCAGATCGACGGCGTCGCCCCGCGCATCGATTCCCGCCCCTCCGGCTGTCCGTTCCGGCCGCGCTGCGAGCGCGTGCTCCCCATTTGCGCCGAGGCCGACCCGGCACCGCAGGAGCATGACGGGCGGACGCTGCGCTGCCACAACCCCGTGCCGACAACCTCAGATTCAGATCTGGTGGCCGCATGAGCGCGCCTCTGTTCGAGCTGCGCGGCGTGCGCAAGTACTTTCGCGGCAAGGCCAACCTCGCCGAACGCATCCTGACCGCGGTCGGCCAGCACGCCCCGCCGCCGACCTTGCGCGCCGTGGATGGTGTCGACCTCAGCGTGGCGAAGGGCGAGGTGCTCGGCCTCGTCGGCGAATCCGGCTGCGGGAAGTCGACACTGGCGCGGATCGCCACCGGTATCCTGCCGCCGACCGCAGGCGAGGTCCTCTACAAGGGCCGCTCCGCGGCCGCCCTCAAGGGCAAGGACCGGCTCGACTATCTGCTCAAGGTGCAGATGATCTTCCAGGATCCTTACGCCTCGCTCGACCCGCGCATGCGGGTCAGCCGCATCGTCGGCGAGGCGCTGGCAGTTCACAAGCTCGTCCCCAAGGCCGAACTCGACGGCGCGGTAGACCAGGCCCTGACCGAGGTCGGGCTCGACCTCGCCTATCGCGAGCGCTATCCGCACCAGTTCTCCGGCGGCCAGCGCCAGCGCATCGGCATCGCCCGCGCTCTCGCGGTCAAGCCCGACTTCCTGGTCTGCGACGAGCCGGTCTCGGCGCTCGACGTCTCGATCCAGGCGCAGGTGATCAACCTGTTCATGGACGTGCGCGAGCGGCACGGGCTGACCTATCTCTTCGTCAGCCACGATCTCGGGCTGGTGCGCCATATCAGCGACCGGGTCGCGATCATGTATCTCGGCCGCATCGTCGAGATCGGCAGCGCCGCGGCGATCTTCGAGAAGCCGGCGCATCCCTACAGCGCCGCCCTGATCAAGGCGATCCCCTCGGCGGCACGGCGCAAGAGCAGCTTCCAGCCGCTCAAGGGCGAACTGCCCTCGCCGCTGGCGCCGCCATCCGGCTGTCCGTTCCATCCGCGCTGCGAGCACGCCATGCCGGTCTGCAGCGAGATCCGCCCGGAGCTCGCCGAGATCACGCCCGGCCGCAGCGCCGCCTGCCACCTGCACAACGCTCCGAAAGCCGCATGACCACGCTTGTCCTCGATCCGCCGCTCGGCCGCAGCACCCTGCCCTTCATTGATGCCCGCTTTCCGGAGCGGCCTCTGGCAATCAACTGCTATCGCCCGGCGGCGCATGGCCCCGACGACGAGGTCGTCTTCGTGCAGCACGGCATGCTGCGCAATGGCGACGACTACCGCGATTTCTGGATCGAGGCGGCCGAGCAGCACAATCTGCTGATCATCGCCCCGACCTTCGGCAATGAGCACTATCCCAAGGCCGAGGGCTACAATAACGGCCTGATCGTCGGCGAGGACGGCGCCATCGCGCAATCCGACGACTGGCTTTATGCAGTGCCGGCCCGCGTGCTGGCGGCCCTGCGCAAGGCCGGCGTCACGCGGAGAGACAAGGTCAGGCTGTTCGGCCATTCGGCCGGCGGCCAGTTCGTCCACCGCTTGCTGGCAACGCAGGCTGAGACGCCGTTCGAGATCGCCTTCGCCGCCAATTCCGGCTGGTACACGCTGCCGACGCTGGAGCGCCGTTTTCCCGAAGGACTCGGTGGGCTCGGCCTCGGCGAGGCGGAACTGGCCCACTGGCTGGCCTGGCCGATGGTGATCTTCGCCGGCGACCAGGACATCGTCACCAGCGATCCCAACCTGCCGGCGCAGGCCGAGGCGCTGGCGCAGGGGCCGATGCGCTATGCCCGCGCCCATTTCATGCTCGACTTCGCCAAGGCGGAGGCGGCGCGCCGCGGCCTGGCGTGCAACTGGTCGCTGATCACCGTGCCCGGCATCGGCCATGACGGCGCGGCGATGTCACGCGCCGCCGCGGCCTATTGGTTCGAAGGCCGCATTCCATCGGTCGAGGAACTCCAGCCTCAGGCAGAAGCGGTCGCCTGAGGCCCTCAGCGCTTCCTGCCGACAGCGTGCCGTCGCAGCGCTGTCAGCCTTCTGGTCCGCGCGCAGCCTCTGCGCCACGCGCGCCCGACTCGGCGACCATCGGGCTGTTGGCCTGGATGAGCCGAGCATTCTGGTCTCGGAAAGCGTCGACGAACTCGCGGGCCATTCGCGACAGCGGGCGCGGGGCGGGCTGGAACATCGCGTAGCGGTAGTCGAGCCTCGGCTCGAAGGGCCGGGCGACCAGGCCGAACTTGCGGAAATGCAGGCTGGTGATCACGTCGACGATCGTCACGCCGACATTCTCCATGGCGAGGGCGCAGGCCGTGCCGAAGAATTCGACATGGACGGCCATGCGCAGCCGCGCCGACTGCTCGGCGAAGGCGCGCTCGATCGCTTCATGCAGGAAATGATCGGCATAGAGCGAGATGAAGGGAACGTCGTCGAGATGGCGCGGCGTGATGACGGCCTCCGCCGCAAGGGGGTGGCTCGCCGGCAGCATGCAGACGCAGGGCACCTCGATCGTGTCGATGACCGAGGCCGGGCTTTCGATCGGCAGTTCGGCAAAGCCGATGTCGAACGCCTCGATGCGGCCGAGATCGCGAACGGTCGGCGAGGACCTGGTGATGAAGCGCACCGTGCCGTCAGGCCAGCGCTCCAGCAACCGCGCGATGATCGGCGGCAGGACATAGGTCGCGAGGCCTGGCTGGCTCGCCAGCGACAGCGTTCCCGAGCGCAGGCTCTTCAAATCCCTTGCGACCTGGCGCGTGCGTTCGAGCACGCCGAGCGTGCGCCGCGCCTCCTCGTAGAACAGCATCGCCTCGGGCGTGACCTGGAGCTTTCCCTTCTTCCGCTCGAACAGCGCGACCCCGAGCTCATCCTCCAGCCGCGTGATCAGATTGCTGATCGCCGGCTGCGATTTCGCCAGCAGCACCGCCGCCGCGCTCATCGAACCGGTCTCGATCACCGCGCGGAAGGCCTCCAGATGTCGCGTGTCCAAGGCCAGCCTCCTTCGCCAAAGTTATAATGCAGAATTATACCTTTTAGGCCATTTCGTTTTTGACGTAGCCCGCGAAACCGCGACCATTGCGCCAAGCCTGAATGGCGTGGGGAATGGGACCGCAGCGGTGAAAGACACTCTCGTCCTCGACAAGGTCGAGAAGCGCTATGGCGATTTCGTCGCACTCGAACCGACCGATCTGACGATCGGCGCCGGGGAGTTCGTCACGCTGCTGGGCCCTTCCGGCTCCGGCAAGACGACGATCCTGATGAGCATCGCCGGCTTCGTCAGCCCGAGCCGGGGGCGCATCCTGCTCGACGATCGCGACGTGACCGCGCTGCCGCCGGAGCGGCGGAATTTTGGCGTCGTCTTCCAGGGCTATGCCCTGTTCCCGCATCTTACCGTCTTCGACAACGTCGCCTTCCCGCTGCGGGCGCGCGGCATCACCGGAGAGGCGGCCCGGTCGAAGATTCTCGCGGCGCTCGAGATGGCGAAGCTGCAGACCTTCGCCCATCGCTATCCGCGCCAGCTCTCGGGCGGGCAGCAGCAGCGCGTCGCGCTGGCACGCTCCCTCGTGTTCTCGCCCGAGCTTCTGCTCCTGGACGAGCCGCTGAGCGCGCTCGACCGGGCGCTCCGCAAGGAATTCCAGACCGAGTTCAAGTCGATCCACCGCGAGGTCGGCACGACCTTCATCTACGTCACGCATGATCAGGAGGAGGCGCTGACGATGTCGGACCGCATCGTCATCCTCGATCGCGGTCGCATCCTCCAGATCGCTCCGCCATCGGAGCTCTATGAGCGGCCGGCCACCGAATTCGTCGCGGGCTTCCTCGGCAAGAGCAATTTTTTGCGCGGCCGGGTGGCGTCGATCGGCCAGGGGCAGGCCGAGCTGAGCATGCCGGGCTTCGCCTCGACCGCCGCCGAAAACGGCGCCGCCCCGCAACTGGGTGGATCGGCTGTCGCCGCGCTCAGGCCGGAGAAGATCCGCCTCGCAGCGCCGGCGAACGGTACCGGCGCAGCGCCCTGCCAGGTCCGGGGCAGGGTCAGCGACGTCACCTATCTCGGCGCCTCCGTCGAGGTCGAGCTCACGCTCGAGGACGGCCAGTTGCTGCTTGCGGCAGTTCCGGCCGGGCAGCGGTTCTTCGTCGAGGGCGAGGAGATGGTCGCATCCTGGGAACCTGACGCGGCCATCCTCGTGCGCCCGAGCGAGGCTTCGCCGTGAGCGCCCCCGCCGCAAGCTCCAGCGGGACCGAGCGGCTTTACTGGCTGATGCTGCTCGGCCCTTGCGTCTTCCTGGCGCTGTTCTACCTCGCGCCGGTCCTCAACGTGCTGGTGCTCAGCTTCACCGTGCCGCGGCCCGGCGTCGCGAACTACGCCGAGCTCGTCAACAACGGCGCCGTGCAGCGCGTGCTCTGGACGACGCTGCGGATCGGGGCGATCACCACCGTCCTGGCGCTGCTCATCGGCTACGTCGTCGCCTATGCCCTGCTGCATTGCGGGCCACGCGAACGCCAGATCCTGCTCGGGATCGTGGTGGCGAGCTTCTGGATCAGTGCGCTCATCCGGGCCTTCGCCTGGGTCGCGCTGCTGCAGTCGCGCGGAGTGGTCAACTCGCTCCTGATCTCGGCCGGGATCATCGACAGCCCGCTGAGCCTCGTCCGCAACGAGTTCGGCGTGATCGTCGGCATGGTCCACTACATGCTGCCCTATGCGATCCTGCCGCTCTATACGAGCCTGCGCGGCATCGACGACCGACTGGTTCCGGCGGCCCGCGCGCTGGGCGCCACGCCGTCGCAGGCGTTTCGCTGGGTGTTCCTGCCCCTCAGCCTGCCGGGCCTGATCGGCGCGGGGGTGATCGTGATGATCTTCTCGCTCGGGTTCTACATCACCCCGGCGATCCTCGGCGGCGGCCGCACGATCATGGTCGCCGAGTTCATCAGCGTGCAGATCTCCGAGACCTTGCGCTGGGGGCTCGCCGCGATGCTGGCGACCGTGCTGCTCGGCACCGTGCTGCTGCTGGTGATGTGGCTCAGCCGCTTCATGGACGTCGAGCAGGCGCTGAGGAAATAGCCATGGCCCCTCCCGCCTCCCCGACGAAAGGACAAGGCCTGTCGCTCAAGCGGATCGTCGCCTGGCTCGCCGCGGCCTTCCTGCTGCTGCCGGTGCTGGTCATCATCCCGATCTCGTTCACGCCGGAACGCTATCTCTCGCTGCCGAAAGGAGCGATCTCGCTGCG